>JAGZJZ010000003.1 GCA_018365455.1 Clostridiales bacterium | reverse complement strand
GGCTGTAGTTTCGATTCCAGGCGTTTCAGGCTGTCGTAAGTGTACGTGGTGGAACTGCCGTTCATCTTCACTGCGGCAAGCAGAAAATCTGAATTGTAGTGGTATTCCTTTACGCAGCCTTGGGAAGTGGATTTTGTCATCCGCCCGTGATCATCATATTCATAAACGGTCTGGTTTCCGGCATAGTCCGTTCGGGAAGCCATATTTCCTTTTGTATCATAGGTATTGGATGCAGAAGCACCGTCCGCTCTGGTTGTATGTATGATACGTCCCAGGCTGTCATATTCATACCTGGTTTTTTGGTTCTTCGGATCCGTTACGGCAGTTAATCCACCCGCTTCATCATAAGTATATTTCCAATGTCCGTTTGCTGCATCGGTGATCCCGGTCAGTCTGTCTGTTTTATCATATTGATACTCTGTGGAATAACCGTTCTCATCCGTCTGTTTAACCATGCGGTTTCTGGCATCGTATTCTGCTGTCAGGTAATTACCGTCTGCCAAAATCACTTTTGTCCGGTTCCCGTTTTTATCATATTCAAATCCGGTCACATTCCCCATTGGATCTTTTATGGAGATCATCTGGGACATGGCATTGTAGGAATATTCTGTTTTGTTTCCCAGGGCATCCGCAGCTGCTGTATTGCGGTCTATGACATCATAAGTGTATAGGGTGGTTCCACCAAGTACATCGGTAACAGCGGTTAACCGGTATTTGGCATCGTATACATATTCCTCTTTTAAACCGTTTGGATAAGTTTTAGAAATTAGATTCCCCACCGAATCATAATCCATGGCAAAGGTCTGCCCCAAGCGGTTTGTTGCCCTGGTATTGCGGTGTTCCTGATCATATTCAAACAGTTCAAAGGTATGGTCAAAATAAGTTATTTTTGTCAGCTTGCCAAAGACATCGTACTCATAGGAAGTCCTTCTTTCATTGGTATCCACGGATGCGGCAATGTCCCCAATGGGATTGTATTCCAGGCTTGTGAAGGTTCCATCAGAATAGATGATCTTTGTCACCTGATTCAGGGTATCATATTCATAGTTCTCTGTAATCGTATCCACGGCGCTGGTCAGATTCATATGCGGTGGTATTTCCCATGCGGTCCGTCAGGGTCTCGATTCTGGCATTCAGATCATGCTGCAGTTCCACGCGGCCGCCATTGGCATCCACCATTGCGGTCAGTTTGCCGTTCTCATCATATTCATTTCTGGATACATGAACGCCCCTTGGATCTATAATTTCTATCAGGTAATGCTCTCCGTCATATTGAAATTCCGTTACCCTGCCGGCTGTGTCCGTGACCGACACCAGATCGCCCCTGCCGTCATACGTATATGTCTGACTCTTTCCGGTTGGTCCTGTAATACGGGTGATTCTTCCGGCATTATCCCTTTCAAATACAATGGTCTTCCCATCCGAATGGGTTACCCCGTCTTTTTTAAAGGTTATCTTGTTGCCCGCCTTATCCCGGATTTCTTCAATCCCATTTGCCTTATCAAAACTATAAATGGTGCCGTCCTGTTTGGTGAGCTGGTATTTACTGGGAGCATAGTATTCACCGCTATAGGATAAAATGTTGCCGTAATTCAGAATAAAATCCCTGGATTCTCCGATGGGCGTAAGAACAGATTTGGATTTGCCCTGTGCCTGATAAGAGATGCTGGTAATATACTGAATATCCGTGATCTGCTGCCTTGCCGGAGAGGGACGCATGGAGAACTTTTCAATTTTACCGTTTCCCCAGTCAATGGCAACTTCATGTTTATAGTCTTCTGTTAAAGTATAGGTTGGCAGGAATCCTCCGGATTTCACCGTCCGCCATCCTTTTCCGGGAATGCCGCTTTCGGTTAAGGACGCACTGTTCATGGTCAGACTCCAGCCATATCCAAAGTCTCCGCTGACCTGCTTTTTACGGCTGTCATACCCCCGCTTTACCGTAAGGGGGAAATGGTGCACCGGAATATCCATATCCAGAAACTCCGTTGAAAAATTCCCATATTTGATTGCTAACTCAACAGAGACGGAAATCTCACTGACCTTTTTATCCGCTTCCTTTTCGCCATAGACTGTCAGACGGATATTATAAAAACCATTTACCAGAGCGGTGGTATCTAAGGTGCCAAGCACACCTCCGGAAATCAGATTTTCTCCTCTGGCGAATTCAAAATACTGCTTTTCTTCTTCTTTTTTTGACACATCAAAAGCATCATTTGCAATGGCGTATTCCAGGGTATAGTGCGTAATACCCGTGCCGCTTACGGTACCTTTGATATCCGTTGGTTTTGTTATCACTTCTGCAACAGACGGTGAAGTGATCGTTGCCGCAGCAGAAAAAGCCGCTTTTGCCGCTGCACGGCTTTTACGGGAGGAGATACCTTTTTCAGACGCCAGTTGGGTATCCTGTTCTTCTGTGCTGGATCTCATATCCGTAGAATCGCGATCAGCTGGTTCTGTTTCCAGACTGTTTTCTGGCTGGTTTTCTAAATTTCCATCGGCTGCTTCTGACAACTCTTCCGTCATTTCTTCTTGCTTGGATCCTTCCTGAACTCCTTCCTTGGCTTCTTGCTTGGTTTCTTCCTGGACTTTTTCCTGAATTCCTTCCATAAAATATACGTTCTCAAGATATTGTCCATCCTGATCAAAGAACTTCAGATTCAACACATTCCGTCCTTCTTCTGTCAGGGAAAAAGTAATTTGATTTTCCTCATCCACCGTAAGATCGTCTCCGTTCAGGGAAGCTTTTATATAAGCAATCTCTTCGCCGCCGGAATATTCTATTTTTGTATGGTATACTTCACCTGTCCTGAGCTGCTCGGGAAATATGGTTTCCACCTGAACATTGGTTTCTTTCTGTAACTCCTCTTTTTGTAACTCATCTTTTTGCATCAGATCAATCTGTTCTGGATTATTCTGCATTTGAGCGCCCTGACTCATTTTAGATTCTGCCGGATCAGATAACCGGATCTCTGTTTGCAGCTGAGGTGCCGCAGCAACCGGCACGTTAATGGAACTTGTCAGAATTGCTGCAGACAATAAAAAGCTTAAGTATCTTCTGAATTTTCTCTTCATAAACACACATACTCCTTTACTCCGTTGTTGTTGTATATTGTTTTTAGTTTCGCCCGGGATGCAGCGGACCTCCTTTCTGGCTGCGGCATTTATACCTATTTCATCCCTTTATAATGACTGTTTTGGATATCTATATTATACGTTATTAAAGTGCTGTAAACGATGCAATGTATTGAACATCACGATTTCAGTCACGAAAAATGAAAGCTTGTATATTGCATAGTGAATGTTAAAAAATATCCCCCGTACGGGCTTGTGAAGGAAGTTTTTTACTGATATACTCTCAATACATATTGTAAAAAAGTATCAGTTTTTGTAATTTGTTTTTCAGATTGATTCTGGAAGATAGAAGTGACATTATACATAACAACGGAAGGAAATGAAAAAATGAAAAAAAGAATCGTCAGTATCTTATGTACATGCTGTATGGTAATCGGGCTTACCGCCGGTTGCGGTGCATCGAACAGCGGAAATGAAACCAATGCCCAGACCAGTGCAAAAACAGAGAGTTCCAGTGAAGCAAAGGCTGCAGATGAAACTCAGGCGCCTGCTGAGACTGTAAAGGGGTCGGAAGCAGCTGAGACAACGGCAGACAGTAAGGATTCGGTTGTGGTGACTATGCCAACCACATCGGAACCGGAGTCCGGCTTTGACCCGGCGTATGGCTGGGGAGCAGGGGAACACGTACATGAGCCTTTAATTCAGAGTACATTGACGGTTACCACTACGGACTTAAAGATTGACAAGGATCTGGCTACGGATTATTCAGCAAGTGAAGACGGAATGACCTGGACCGTAAAAATCCGGGATGATGTTAAGTTTACCGATGGTGAAAAGCTTACGGCGAAGGATGTTGCATTTACCTATAATAATGTAAAAGAAAAAAGCTCCGTGAACGATTTTACCATGTTAAAAGAAGCGGTAGCAGTGGACGATACGACCGTGGAATTTAAAATGGAAAAACCATTTTCTATCTGGCCTTACACAATGGCAATTGTAGGTATTGTTCCGGAACACGCTTATGATGAAAATTACGGACAGCATCCAATCGGGTCCGGACGCTACATCATGAAGCAGTGGGATAAAGGCCAGCAGGTAATCTTTGAGGCAAATCCGGATTACTATGGGGAAGCGCCCAAGATTAAAAAGGTAACGGTTTTATTTATGGAAGAAGAAGCAGCGCTTGCGGCAGCTCAGGCAGGACAGGTCGATGTGGCACATACGGCAGCTTCCTATGCTGACCAGCAGATTGGCGGATACAACCTGTTATCAGTGGCAAGTGTAGATAACAGAGGATTTAACCTGCCAGCTACAAAACCGGAAGAAAAAGACGGTGTCACTTACGGAAGTGATGTGACATCAGATATTGCAGTCAGAAAAGCAATTAATATCGGAATTGACCGTGATGAAATGATTCGGAATGTGTTAAATGGTTACGGAACACCTGCATACAGCGTATGCGACAAGATGCCATGGTATAATGCAGATGCTCAGGTAACATATGATCTGGAAGGTGCAAAGAAGATTCTGGATGACGCAGGCTGGAAAGAAGGCAGTGACGGAATCCGTGAAAAAGACGGTGTCCGCGCAGCATTTACTTTAATGTACAGCACCGGAGATTCTGTGCGCCAGGCTTTGGCTGAAGACATGAAGAACCAGTTAAAAGAATTGGGCATGGATATCACCACAGAAGGAGTAGGCTGGGATGTGGCTTATGACAGAGCGCAGTCAGATCCGCTTGTATGGGGATGGGGTGCCCACACACCAATGGAACTTTACAATATCTATCATTCCATGCCGGATACAGGACTTGCGCAGTATTCTCCTTATGCAAATGAAAAGGTAGACAAATATATGGATGAAGCTTTAAAAGCATCCAATCTGGAAGATTCCTATGAACTGTGGCAGAAAGCACAGTGGGATGGAACAGACGGCATTACCCAGGACGGAGACATCCCATGGATCTGGTTATGTAATGTAGACCATCTTTATTTTGTAAGAGACGGTTTAACGGTAGCAGACCAGAAAATTCATCCTCATGGACATGGTTGGTCGATTGTAAATAACGTTGACCAGTGGAGCTGGCAATAATCAGCAAGTCAAAAACCCCGCTGCAAGCAACGGAGTTTTTAACCCTCGCGGCAGTCGCCAAATGGACGCGCCAGCGTCTCTGATTGGCTCGATGCTCGCGGGAATAAAATAAGCAGTGAAAAGGTTGCTCTGCCGATCCGGAAAATACCGGATTAGCAGGACAACCTTTGGTGCATTTTGAAAGGACTAAAGAGTTGAAGAGGAATTGTATATTTATAGGTAAAAATTTGATACGGATGATCTTGCTTCTGATCGCCGTAAGTATTGTTGCATTTGCATTAATCAGCGCCTCACCTATTGATCCTCTCCAGGCAAACGTAGGACAGGCGGCACTTGGAAGCATGAGCCAGGAACAGATTGCAAAATTACAGGAGTACTGGGGCGTAGGCCAGCCTCCGGTAGAGAGGTACCTTTCCTGGGCAAAAGATTTTGTAAGAGGTGATATGGGAACCTCTCTTTTATACCGCCAGAGCGTAGCCGAGGTCATTGGGGTGAAGCTGGGGAATTCGCTGTTTCTGATGATTATGGCGTGGGTTATATCCGGGGTACTGGGATTCTTTTTAGGCGTTGCTGCCGGTATGAACAGAGGAAAGGCAGTGGATAAAATAATCAAAGGATATTCACTGATCGTAGCCAGTACGCCTGCTTTCTGGCTGGCGCTGGTACTGCTGATGATATTTGGCGTATGGCTGAAAGTGCTGCCCATTGGCTTAAGTGTGCCCATCGGGGTAGAAGCAAGCGGAGTTACCTTCCTGGACAGGGTTCAGCATGCAATTCTGCCGGCTGTTACGTTAAGCATTACCGGTATTTCCAATATTGCCCTGCATACCAGGGAAAAAATGATTGATGTCTGTGAAAGTGATTATGTAATGTTTGCAAGAGCCAGAGGGGAAAGTAATTTCAGTATCTTCCTGCACCACGGATTCCGGAATGTGATTCTGCCTGCAATTACACTTCAGTTTGCAGCCATCAGTGAAATCTTTGGAGGTTCCGTGCTGGTAGAACAGGTATTTTCCTATCCGGGACTTGGGCAGGCTGCCGTTACGGCGGGGCTTGGAAGCGATGTGCCGCTTCTGATGGGAATAGCGGTGATCAGTGCCATCTTTGTGTTTGGAGGGAACTTTATAGCAAATGTACTGTATACAGTGATTGATCCCAGAATCAGAAAAGGGGGTCAAAAATAATGGAGACAGCAATGACATATGGAAATAAAAAGAGAATCAACCAGAGGAAAATGACGCTGATCATTTTTGTGGCAGCTGTCACCTTTCTTCTGGCAGTGGCAGTAGGTGGTATTTTTTGCGGAGAAGCAGCCCAGGAAACGGACTTTTCCAGAAAAAATATGATGCCGGGTTTTCAGTATCTGTTTGGAACAGACTGGCTTGGCAGGGATATGTTTGTCCGCACAATTAAGGGGCTGTCTATGAGTATTCTCATTGGAGTCTGCGCTGCTTCCGTAAGTGCACTTTTTGCATTGGTACTGGGCGTTGCGGCGGCAACTCTTGGAAGAAAGGTAGATGCAGTAATTACCTGGTTTATTGATCTGATTATGGGAATTCCCCATATGCTGCTGCTTATTCTGATCTGTGTAGCCCTGGGAAAAGGCCTGACCGGGGTCATAGTAGGCGTAGCCCTGACACACTGGACTTCTCTGGCAAGGGTAATCCGGGCGGAGGTTATGCAGTTAAAAGAGAGCCAGTATATCAAAATAGCGGAAAAGCTGGGACACAGTAAATTTAAAATAGCAGTGAAGCATATGCTTCCTCATCTGGTACCGCAATTTCTGGTGGGACTGATACTTTTGTTCCCCCATGCAATCCTGCATGAATCAAGCATCACATTTTTAGGGTTTGGGCTGTCAAACGAACAGCCGGCTATCGGAATAATTTTATCGGAAAGCATGAAGTATCTGGTAACCGGAAAATGGTGGCTTGCTCTGTTTCCGGGAGCTATGCTGGTCTTAACCGTAGTGCTGTTTGATGTGGCGGGAGAGAGTCTTCGAAAAATAATAGATCCGGCAAGTGCCCAAGAGTAACAATATAGCAAAAAGAAATCTTATAAAGCGGGTGAAAAATATGGAAGAAACGAAAAAAACAATATTGGAGATTCGAAACCTCTCTATTTCATTTACACAGTATGACAGAGGTTTTCATCAAATTGACCTTCCGGTAATCAAGGACTTAAATGTCCGGATCCGGGAAGGGGAGATGGTAGCAGTGGTAGGGTCCAGCGGTTCCGGTAAAAGTCTGCTTGCCCATGGAGTACTTGGCATTCTTCCTTACAATGCCCATATGGAAGGCCAGATGGTATACCAGGGGGAAGCTTTGACTCCTGAGCGGACGAAAAAGCTCAGGGGAAATGAAATTGTTCTGGTTCCACAGAGCACTTCTTATCTGGATCCCCTGATGAAGATCGGACCGCAGATCCGAAAAGGAAAGAGGGATAAAGCCCTGAAAAAGAAAACGGCGGATATATTGAAACGCTATTCCCTGGATCCGGCTATAGACGGCTTGTATCCATTTGAATTATCAGGCGGGATGACCAGGCGTACATTGATTTCTACTGCCCTGATGGGGACACCAAAGCTTGTAATCGCCGATGAACCCACGCCCGGACTCCACTTGTCGGTTGCGAAGCGGGCTATGGAACATTTTCGGGAGCTGGCGGACCAGGGGGCTGGTGTATTGCTCATTACCCATGATCTGGAACTTGCACTGGAAGTTGCGGACCGGGTTGTGGTTTTCTATGCCGGAACGACTATTGAAGATGCACCTGCAGCGGATTTTCGCAGAGAAGACACCTTGCGGCACCCTTATTCAAAAGCGCTCTGGCGTGCCATTCCCGCTAACGGATTCCAGTTTATAAAAGGAGTCCAGCCTTACGTAAAGGATATGCCGGCAGGATGTCCATTCGGTCCGCGATGTGAATATTTTGGAGAAAAGTGCAAAGGGGAAATCCCTTATCAGAAATCCGGGAACGGGTATGTGCGCTGTGTGCGAAAAGATCTGATCCAATATAAAAAGACAGAAGAAACATACGAAGATGCAGTGGGAGAGGGGGCATAAAATTGGTACTTAAGGCTGAAAATATCTCTTTCCGGTATGATAAGAACAGTCGGGAGATTTTCCGGGACTTTAATCTGGAGGTGCACCAGGAGGAAGTGGTTGGGCTGGTGGCGCCAAGCGGCTTTGGAAAAACAACCCTTTGCAAGATATTGGCTGGATACATGAAGCCGGATACCGGTGGGGTATATCTGGATGACAAGCCGCTGTTTCACATGCGTGGCTGCTGTCCGGTACAGATGATCTGGCAGCATCCGGAGCAGGCAGTTAATCCCAGGCTTCGGATGGGAGAAGTGATAAAAGAAGGTGACCAGGTCGACCCTGCGGTGATCCGGGGGTTGGGGATAGAGGAAGACTGGATGAACCGTTTCCCGGCTGAATTGTCAGGCGGGGAGCTTCAGCGTTTCTGTATCGCCAGGGCTCTTGGGAAGAGCACCCGTTTTTTACTGGCAGACGAGATCAGCACCATGCTGGATCTGATTACCCAGAGCCAGATCTGGAACTTTCTGCTGGATGAGAGCAGGCGCAGAAAAATTGGACTTATTGCAGTAAGCCATAGTGAAGCACTGCTGGATGCGGTTTGTACCAGGCAGGTTATGCTGGAGAACACGCTCTAGAGCGTATTTTTAAGCTGTTTTGCGGGAGCAGTCTCATTACAGCATCAAATACAAAAAAGGAATATCCCGAAGCTTTCCTGCTTCCGGGATATTCCTTTTTTGCTTAGCATAATTTATACGCAAATCTGATTAAAAGCCATTGTCAGACAATACAGACTCTGCCTTTTTCGTATCATCCACTACACATAAAACAACATAATTACCTGCAGATTTTACAATAGCGGAATCCAGTTTTGCGGCTTCCGTGGTATTGTAAGTAGCAAACAGTTTAGACTGGTTGGTTGCCCGGTTCTTAAACAGGGTTTCTACCTCAGAAACATAAGAACTGTCTTTACATTTTACAATAGCAACTTCACACGCAGTGGTAGCAGAGCTTAAATATGCTGTGCTTTCTTCTATTTTATCCATATCCACAAAGTAAGTGGAAGCCAGGATATCTGCGGATACCTGTGAAAGCTTGTCGGAGGTGATAGCCTGGCTTTGGATTTCTTCCGCCAGTTTATTGATATCTACATCAATATCTTTATCTTTGCCTCCTGAGCAGGCTGTGAGTGTAAGCATCATAAAAATTGTTATAAAAACCAAACGTAAGTATTTCATAGTTTTCTCCTTTAGACTTGATTTAGATCTTGTGCTTCTGTTGTTTCGGTTGCTTCTGTTACAGGTGTTGTTTCACTACCTTCTGTGGATGGGCTGTTCCCGGTTGTTCCGGAGCTGCCTGTATCACTGATATAATGGGATTTTGTATAGTCAAGCCACATTTTCAGATATTCTTCATACATATGTACGCCATCAGAAGTTGCACCCTTAGTCAGGGAGCCGTTGCCATCGGACAGTACTTCGTTTAAATTGAGGTAATGGTATCCCTTTTCCTTACAGATTTCCAGGATTTTTTCATTTGCCGTGTCAACATTCTTATTATTTACATAGTCAAACTCGGTTAGGTCTTCTTCTACATATACAACGGAATAGACATAGATGATTGCGTCCGGCTGAATCGTCTGGATATCTCCCAGAACCTTGATGTAGGTTTCTTTGAAGGAATTAAAATCATAGGTACCCAGTTCATTGGTACCGATCATCATGTAGACCTTCTTGTAAGGAGCCTTCTTCAGAGCGTCAAATACGGTGATATTACCGGAGGCAGTAGCAATATAAGGCGTGTCATAAATATCTTCCAATTCCATGCCCACAGCGGTCAGAAAAGCACCCTGGGTAATGCCGGATTGGTTTTTAAATCCTTCCATACGGGAATCGCCGATAAATACCGCATCAGCAAAATAGGAATCATCTACAGGCGTTGCAGCTTTTGGAACCACCACATCAGCATATGCAGCTGGTATTGTGCTGTCCGTCTGAGCCTGGGATTCGGTTTGTGCAGGTGTTTTTTCAGTAACCGGCGTTTTTTTCTGTGATTCAGATTGTGCTTCTGACGATCCCTTATTCTGCGCCAGTTCTTCCTGGGCTAATACTTCATCTACTTCAGTCTTGATACGCTGTGCCAGACTGTCTTTCGAAAAAAGGCTAATCAGACTCTTGCCCTCGAAAACGACAAGTACGATCACGATTAGCGTCAGTACATTAATAACAAGACCGTTATTCGGTTTTTTACGCCGCATCCCCGGTCTTTTCTTTTGTTCTCCCATATATAACCACCTTATTAAAAAATTGTTTGTCTTTTGCCCTACTCTATTATATAATAAATGCGATAATTGTAAATACCTTTTTAGAAAATTAAAAAATGTTAATAAGTCCATAATATTTAAAAATAAAGTGAGTAAGGAGTAGCAAATGGTTTTCAGCAGTATATTATTCATGTTTCGATTCCTGCCGGCAGTACTTATCCTGTATTATATTGCGCCCAGGAAGATACGAAATACTATCTTATTTTTATTCAGTCTCTTTTTTTATGCCTGGGGTGAGCCTAAATATGTATTCTTAATGCTCTTTTCCATTACCATGGATTTTACTTTCGGACAGCTGATTGGAAAATACAGGGAAATGGGCGATCTGAAAAAGGCGAAGCAGTTTTTATTAATATCAGTTTTTGCCAATCTGGGAATTTTAGGATTTTTTAAATATGCAGATTTTATCATCGGTTCTGTAAATGGTGTATTTGGAACCGGCATACCGCTTCTGGGAATCCCCCTTCCTATCGGGATTTCGTTTTTTACTTTCCAGACCATGTCTTATACCATTGATGTATATCGAGGAGTTACCAGGGTTCAGAAAAACTGGATCAACTATGGTACCTATGTATCTATGTTTCCACAGCTTATTGCAGGCCCGATTGTGCAGTACAAGACGATAGCAAAGCAGATGCGGGACCGCAGGGAGAACAGTGATGATTTTGTGGCGGGCATACACCGGTTCATGATTGGTGTGGGAAAGAAAGTATTACTTGCTAATAATATAGGAAAGCTTTGGGATACCATTTCTGCAATGCCTGCAGGGGATCAGCCTGTGGCTACTGCCTGGCTTGGAATACTGGCATACACTTTCCAGATCTATTATGATTTTTCCGGATATTCCGATATGGCTATCGGTCTTGGTAAAATGTTTGGTTTTCATTTCCTGGAGAACTTTAACTATCCGTATGTATCTAAGAGCATTACGGAGTTTTGGAGAAGATGGCACATTTCCCTCAGCTCCTGGTTTCGGGAATACGTCTACATTCCTCTTGGAGGCAACCGTAAGGGTGCGATCAAGCAGGTGCGCAATATCCTGGTGGTATGGCTGCTTACCGGAATCTGGCATGGTGCCAGCTGGAACTTTGTTATGTGGGGCGTATATTACGGTCTGCTGCTGCTTATTGAGAAGTTCGTGTTAGGAAGATTTTTAGAAAAGCTGCCGGGCGTGATACGGATTTTATACTCCATGTTCTTTGTTATGATTGGCTGGGTAATCTTTGCATTTGATGATCTGAAAAAAGGTTTTTCCTACATAGGAGCTTTGTTTGGCGGTCATGGACAGGTATTATTTAACCAGGAGAGTATTTATCTGCTGTATAACAACGGTGTGTTGCTCGTGCTTCTGATTCTGGGAGCTACGATGTTACCTAAACTAACAGCGGAGAAATGGCTTGGATGCCTGAAGAACAGGCAGTGGGTATGTGTGTTGTTAAAAAGTGTCTTTTATGTGGGGATATTTATTATATCCGTGGCATATCTGGTGGATGCAACCTATAACCCATTCTTATATTTCAGGTTTTAGAGGGGTATCAATATGAGCAAAAAACAAAATTGGACAATCATTATAATATTTTTAATTCTGATATTCGGATTTACCATCGCTACAATGCTGAAGCCGGATACGGGATTTTCTGAAAAAGAAAACAGGGAACTGGCACAAAAGCCGGAGATTTCTCCGGAACGCATTTTTAATGGAAGTTATACGAAGGATTATGAAAAATACCTGACGGACCAGTTTGTGCTGAGGGATGCCTGGATTGGCTTAAAGACCCAGGTGGAACGCGGAACGTTTAAGCAGGAAATCAATGATATTTATTTCGCAAAAGATGGGTATCTTATCGAAAAGCATACGGGCAGTTTTACGACGGATACAGCCAGCAGGAATATCCAGGCGTTAAAAGGATTTATGGAAACAGCGGTGCAAAAATTCGGACCCGGTCATGTAAAAGCCATGATTGTTCCCAATGCTGTTGATATTCTGAGAGAAAAACTGCCGCCTTTTGCAAGTCCGGCAGAAGAAAAAGAGTATCTGGAAAAAGTGAAAGAGGCATTGCCGGGAGATACTTTCTTCGACTGTGAAAAGGTTCTAAGGGAACATAAGGACGAGGAGATCTATTACCGCACCGACCATCACTGGAAAACCCTGGCGGCATTTTACATGTATGAGGCATGGGCAAAGGAAATTGGGATTACGCCTCTGTCTAAAGATGATTACCGGATCGAAACGCTTACAAAGGATTTCCTGGGAACCATCGAATCAAAGGTAAACTGCCGGGTACAGAGCGATTCCATCGAAGCGTTTATCCCGAAGAAAGAAGTTCCCTATGTGCTAAATTATAATCATTCTCAGGAGATACGCAGAGATCTGTATGATCGGTCCTTTCTGGATAAAAAGGATAAGTATGCAGTATTCTTTGGAGGGAACCAGCCGGTTATAGAAGCCAATACGGAGTCTAAGAGCGACAGGAAGCTGCTGGTGATCAAGGATTCCTATGCACATTGTTTTGTGCCGTTTGCGTTTCCGGATTTTTCAGAAGTGGATATGATAGACCTCAGGTATTTTAATGAAAGCCTGAAGGACTATATGAATGCAAGAAATTATACGGATGTTTTATTCTTATACAATGCTTCCGGGTTTGCGGAAGATCCAAGTGTCATGAAATTAGGAAACTGATATATATAAATCAATGATTCACACTAAAATAAAAATAAAAATGATGATAAAAAATCAAATCGAGGAGGTAATGACTATGAAAATGGGGATTTTAGGAGCAGGAAATATTGGAGGTGCAATGGCAAGAACCATAGCAGGTATGGACAAAGTAGAAGCATATGCCGTGGGAGCCAGAGATCTTGCAAGAGCAGAAGCATTTGCCGCTCAGTATCATTTTACAAAAGCTTTCGGGTCATATGAAGAAATGCTTTCGGATCCGGAGCTGGAACTGGTATATGTGGCAACGCCCCATTCCCACCACTATGAACACGTGAAGCTCTGCCTGGAGCATGGGAAGCATGTATTGTGTGAAAAAGCATTCACCGTGAATGCAAAACAGGCTGTGGAATTATTTGAAATGGCTAAGAGCAAAAACCTGCTTTTAACGGAGGCGATCTGGACGCGTTATATGCCAATGCGCAAAACCCTGGATGAGATTGCTGCCAGCGGGGTGATCGGGGAAATAACATCCCTTACGGCTAATCTGGGATATGTGGTAGGACATCTGCCCAGAATGCAGGAGCCTGGACTTGCGGGAGGTGCTTTGCTGGATCTGGGTGTATATCCCATTAATTTCGCTTCCATGGTATTTGGAGATAAGATTAGAGAAGTATCTTCTTCAGCGGTTTTGACAGAATCAAAAGTGGATGCGGTAAACAGCATTACCCTGATCTATGAAGACGGGAAAATGGCACAGCTTCACAGCAATATGATGGCGGCAACCGACAGACGCGGTATGATTTACGGTGATAAAGGGTATATTGAAGTACAGAACATTAATAACTGCGAGGGAATCCGTGTATTTGACACCAGTCATCAGCTGATTGCCGAATATGAGACGCCAAAGCAGATTACCGGTTACGAATATGAAGTGGAAGCATGTATGGAAGCTATGGCAAAAGGGGAGCTGGAATGCCCGCAGATGCCTCATAAGGAATCCATACGTATCATGGAACTAATGGACAGCCTCCGAGCACAGTGGGGCGTGAAATATCCAAACGAATAAGGAGGTTGCAATATGAGTTGCGCAGATAAAATATTTATAGATATGTGTCAGGACATTATTGATAACGGTGTCAGCACCGAAGGGGAAAAAGTCCGCCCGCACTGGGAGGATGGGACTTCGGCATATACTATCAAACGATTTGGCGTAGTAAACCGCTATGACCTGAAAAAGGAATTCCCGGCACTAACCCTGAGAAGAACAGGACTGAAAAGTGCATTTGATGAACTGCTTTGGATCTGGCAGAAAAAGTCCAATAATATTCATGACCTGAACAGCCATATCTGGGACAGCTGGGCGGATGAAGATGGTTCCATCGGGAAAGCTTACGGCTATCAGATGAGTGTGAAACACCAGTACCGGGAAGGTATGATGGATCAGGTGGACCGGGTCATTTATGATTTAAAAAACAATCCCTACAGCCGCAGGATTATGACTAACATCTATGTACATGCAGACCTGCACGAGATGAATCTCTATCCCTGTGCTTACAGCATGACATTTAATGTGACGAAAGAAAAAAATGAAGACAGACTGACCTTAAATGCCATCTTAAATCAGCGCTCCCAGGATGTACTTGCTGCAAATAACTGGAATGTATGCCAGTATGCACTTCTGGTTCATATGATGGCGCAGGTATGCGGTATGAATGTGGGAGAGTTTGTCCACGTAATCGCAGACGCACATATTTATGACAGGCATATCCCGGTGATCAAAGAGCTGATACAGCGTGAGACTTTTGAAGCTCCGAAAGTATGGCTGAATCCGGAAGTTAAGGATTTCTATGCATTTACGGTTGATGATCTCCATGTGGAAAATTATGTGACCGGACCGCAGATTAAGAATATACCCATTGCGATTTAGAATCGGGAATAATGCCGTATAAAAAGGCTCAGGAGGCTGGTTTGAAACAAAAATCGTTTCAAACTTTCTATTAACGCAGTACCGCAGACCTGTCTGCGGTATGCAGGAGGTGCAAATATGAATTTTATAGTAGCAGTAGATAAGAACTGGGGAATCGGACATGACAATAAGCTTTTGGTGAGCATACCGGCGGATATGAAATTCTTCCGCCAGACAACTACAGGGAAAGTAGTTGTCATGGGCAGAAAGACGCTGGAAAGTTTTCCAAACGGCTTGCCGCTTAAAAACAGAACGAATATTGTATTGACCGGCAATCCGGATTATAAAGTGAAAGATGCTGTTATTGTACACAGTATGGATGAACTTTTAGAGGAGTTAAAAAAATATAACAGCGATGATATCTACGTTATTGGGGGAGACAGCATTTACCATCAGATGTTACCTTATTGCAGTGTGGGTCATGTAACGAAAATCGACCATGAGTATGTAGCCGATTCCCGTTTCCCGGATTTAGATAACATGGAAGAGTGGGAAGTGACTGGTGAAAGTGAGGAACAGACTTATTTTGACCTGGAGTACACGTTTGTAAGGTATGAACGGAGAAAAAGCTGATGCAGCGGCAAACCTTCATGCATTAAATGAAGAAATTTACGTCTCTGTCTTGACAAGCTGTAAGAAAAGTAGAATAATGGGAAGAAAAATAATATAAAAAAGCTTTCAGGGAAGGATGAGAAAAATGTTAGATATCAAAATCGAGAAAACTATGAATCCAAAACCAATTCCAGGACCGGAAAATCCGTTGGTATTTGGTACCATTTTTACAGATCATATGTATGTAATGGAATATAGTACGGAAAAAGGATGGCATGATCCTGCGATTATGCCCTATCAGCCTATTACATTGGATCCATCCGCTATGGTGTTTCATTATGGTCAGGAGATGTTTGAGGGCTTAAAAGCTTATAAAACAGAAGACGGCAGAATCCTGTTATTCCGCCCGGATAAAAATGCAGAAAGAGCTGTTAACTCTAACAGAAGACTGATGATTCCGGAGATTCCGGTGGATGACTTTATTAACGGAGTGAAGACACTGGTAGAATTAGATCAGGCGTGGATTCCTACAAAAGAAGGGACTTCCCTTTATGTCAGACCATTTGTAATTGCAACAGATCCTTTCCTGGGAGTGCGTCCGTCTCATACATACAAATTCATTATTATATTATCACCGGTAGGAGCTTACTATCCGGAAGGGCTGAATCCGGTGAAGATCTGGATTGAAGATGAGTTTGTAAGAGCAGTTCGCGGCGGTATCGGGGAAGCCAAAGCCGGCGGTAATTATGTAGCGTCTATGGCGGCACAGGTAAAGGCACATGAAGAGGGATATTCCCAGGTGCTCTGGTTAGATGGAGTGGAAAGAAAGTATATTGAAGAAGTAGGAGCAATGAATATCTTCTTTAAGATAAATGGAACGGTTGTTACACCGGTATTAAACGGAAGCATCCTTCCGGGTGTAACCAGAAATACCTGTATCGAACTCTGTAAAGAGTGGGGACTTCCTGTTGAAGAAAGAAGAATCAGTGTGGATGAACTGGAAGAAGCAGCGAGAACCGGTGCATTAGAAGAAGTATGGGGAACTGGAACCGCAGCGGTTATTTCTCCGGTAGGCCATCTGCGTTATGTGAATGACGTATTCCAGATTGGAGACGGTGGAATTGGTGAGATCAGCCAGAGGCTTTATGATACCGTAACCGGAATCCAGTTAGGTAAAATCCAGGATACTCATGGCTGGACAATGGAAGTTGGCAGCAAGTAATTGTAACACCTGCTTTCAGATCAGCTTACAATAAAAAGCGTACAGACAAAGGAGGCACTGGTTCCTGTATCTGTACGCTTTTGTGCTGCCTTTATACCATTTCCCTGGATTTATAAATCCGGATGGAAAAAAACATGGATATTCCTATCGTGGCTGTTATGATCACAATTACCAGAAGATATTTGTATAAATCCGGAAATGCCGACAGCTCTTTGGGATTGAAAGACTGGAACAGCAAGGTGATCTCCCTGGGAAACAGTGCGGCTAACAGTATCATTCCGGTAAGTATAAATTTTGTCTTTGCATAACCAAACTTATATTGGATGGGAATGTAAATGGATAATGGTATCAGTGCAATTGCCGTGACCAGAAAGCAATGAAACAGACTGACCGGTGCAGTTCTAAGAATCAGTGATATAGCCTGGTACAGGATGATACAGCATATAAGAGGCAGCATCAGGAAAATGTAACGGGCTGCGACCAGATCACATCTCAGATAAGGGGCAGAACATAAAAGGGACTCCGCCTTTTCAAATTTAGACTCCTTAATGGATAGATTCTGGCATAAGAGCAGATAAACCATGATCACGGTGTAAAGCAATATTATCGTTCCGGGCAGGTCCGGAAGTGCGATTTGGATGCTGACCTGGATAGCGGCAGCAATTGCCAGGCTCACAATAAAATAAATACGGATTATAAAAAAGTCTTTTTTAACCAGGTGCAATAGCATGGCAGATCCTCCTTTTTTCGATCCAACATGATCGTTATCAAAGTTCCCGGCGGGAGAAAATACGGGAAGAAATCGTGATGGATATGGCATTGATTACGATGACAGCGGCTGCCATCAGGATATAAAGTATAAAATCCGGAGGCAGATTTGTGATATGGATTTTCGACAGGAGATCTAATTTTAATATAAAAACAGTTCCAAAAGGAATCACCATTATCAGCATTATGAAAAGATATTGTATTTTTTCAAAACCGATCTGATACTCCAGCGGCTCGCAGATTCCGTACAGGATGGATAAAATCAAAAAGGATGTCAATACCGATGAAAAATGAATCTGTTTCATCTGCAGAATGAACATAACGACGAAGTAAACAATACAGCAATAAAAAAATATCAGGTATAAAAACAGGTAGCGGGAAATTACCATAGCCGTTCTGCTGTAAGGAGAGGCACACAGCAGAGGCATTACTTTGTAGGCTTTATATTCAGCCTGTGATATAAAACTGGTTGTGAGCATGGGAATGAAGATACTCAGCATGATAAACAGGGGTGCACCAGCCAGACTGGGCGTCCGCAGAACCAGAAATACAGTAAAAAATATGGTAAAACCCATCATCAGCAAAAGATTGGTTTTTACAATCAAACAATCCTTTTTCAGCAGATTCAGAATATGCAGAGTCATAATTATTCCCCTCCTTGTATGCAGCCCAGCATGATATCCTCAATTCCTGGTTTTTCTACCAGTATATCCGGTATGTTCCGCCGTACTTCTGCAATATGTTTTGTAAGACCGGTAAACCCAAAACGTGTTTCTTCCAAATTTAAAAACAGTTCTTTAACCGATGGCGAGAGATGCGTTCCATCTCCTTTTACCAGCCGGTATTCCTCTAAAAGCATATCTTTTTCTTCTTCAAATAAAATGTGGCCCTTATTGATTAAAATCAGCATATCTGCGACCCGGTCCAGATCGGAAGTGATATGGGTTGAGAAAAATACGCTCTTGCCGCCTTCCTTCATATAGTCCGTTAATATTTTCATGAACTGGCTGCGGATCAGCGGGTCCAGTCCGCTGGTCGGCTCATCCATGATCAGAAGTTCCGCTTCATGGGAAAGTGCCAGCGTAAGTGCAAACTTCATATGCATGCCTTTGGACAGCGTGGAAATTTTCTGTTTTGGATTCAGGGAAAAACGGTCCATATAATCCCGGTAAGTCTTTTCGTTCCACCTGGAGTAGGCGGGTGCCAGGATGCTTTTCATCTCCGACATGGTGAGATCTTCGTAGAAACATCCACTGTCCAGGACTACGCCTAATCGGTTCTTAATTTCCCGGCTGTGTTTAGCCATGTCAAGTCCGAACACTTTAATATTACCGGCATCTTTATGGGCAAGACCTAAGATTGACCGGATGGTGGTTGTTTTACCGGAACCGTTGATACCGATAAATCCTGTGATGCAGTCGCCGGGAAGGGAAAAGGTTACGTCTTCTAAGGCAAAGTTCTTATAATTCTTGTTTAATCCGGTTACTTCTAATACATTTTCCATGTATAAATCCTCCTGCTTATTCTTCTTCATATAGAATATCCATCATATCCATCAGTTCCTGTTTGGAAATTTCCAGGGTCTTAGCCGACAAAATCATATCCTGCATTTTCTGCTCCACAAGACGCCGTTTTGAGTCCCGAAGGAGTTCCAGGTTACCGGCTGAGATAAAGGTTCCGATTCCCACCTGGCTGGTGACAAATCCCTCGGCTTCCAATTCATCGTAAACGCGGCGTATGGTAAGGACGCTTACCTTTAAGTCATTGGCAAACCCCCGGATTGAGGGCAGGGCATCACCCTCTTTTAATTCGCCTTTAAATATGGCGTCTTTGAGCTGTTCTTCTATTTGCTGGTACAGAGGTTTGTCTGTAGTGTTGGAGATTAATATTTTCATAGGGATCGACCGCTTTCTATGTGTGGTGTGTATGTTTATAATACACACTATACACTTGTAGCACGGGTTTGTCAAGCGCACATTTATGAAAAAGCAATTATGCCCAGTATCAGATCCAAAATGGTTAAAAATGCAAAGTTTTCAACAATAGATAACCGGAAATAATATTTAGAAAATGCTAAAATATTATAACATTACAGCAACAAGAACTATATATGATCAAGTTGCACAAAAAAGGAGGTAAAGTGAGATGAAAGAAAGTGGAAAGAGAAGACGCCGGTTATCCTCGGCGGCAGCAATCTGTCTGGCAGCAGCTATGGTAGTAACCAATATGCAGACGGCAGTGGCCTTTGCAGCGGAAATTAGTGGTGGGACCGCTGAATCAGAGACAGATAGTATGGGAGAACAAAGGGAAAAGGAATCTGTTCTGGAATCGGAACAGGAACCGGTACAAGTATCGGAACAGGAATTAGAACAGGAAACAGAAGTAATTCGTCAAACGGATGCAATGCAGCCAGGGAATACCAGAACTTTTTTGTTTGGAACAAAGGCAGACAATGGAGTAACCAGTAAAAACCTGTATTCGGACGAGACTGGATTTGGATTTTCAGACCTTACATATCCGGAAGCGGCGCCAGGCTGGCAGGGGAATGTGTATTACCCAAGAAATGCAGTCCTAACAATAGGGAGTGCTGCTTACATTACGGATCAGGAATCCTGCCTGCAGATTGCAAGCCAGGTGTGGACTGAGACAGAACATACCGGATACGGTGTTTATACATATGAAAATACTTCTACTTTGGATTTAAAACTGGAAGCGAAGGATTATGATATCACAGTGGAACTGGTAAATCCTACAGAGATGGATTATACCGCACGTCTGGAAGCTGAGGATATTACGAAAGCAACTGGTGTTACAGTAGAGGCAGGCAGCAGAAAGACGGTAACCTTTCATACCTGTCTCGTTGACGGGATACTGAATCTGAAGTTCTTAGCCGAGAACAAAGCGGTTTCGGAAAATGAGGCAGCAGAGCAGTCTGTATATGTAGAAAGTATGGAGATTGCGGCATCCCCGGAAAAATCTGCAGGAGAAAAACCTACCATATTCCTGGCATCGGATTCTACGGTGCAGACTTATGAGGATTACTATGATCCCCAGACAGGATGGGGAGAGGCACTGCATAATTTCTTTGGAAATTATATCGGGGAAGGACCTTGTGAAGACTGTAATTACAATCAGTCCAGAAGCTATGAAACGGATCAGGTGATCATAGAGAACAGAGCAATTGGAGGAAGAAGTTCCAGATCCTTTATCGAAGAAGGAAAGCTGGACGACCTTTTGGAGGACGTAAAGCCCGGGGATTATCTGCTTGTTCAGTGGGGGCATAATGATGCAACCTCTTCCAGGCCCAACCGTTACGTATCTCCGGAGGATTTTGGAGAATGGATCAAATATTATATTGACGGTGCGAAACAAAGAGGAGCTGCCTGCATTCTGGTTACTCCGGCAGCACGGTACAGTTACAATGCAGACGGTACATTTAATGAAAATTTCAAAGCATATGGAGATGTCATGAGAACCATAGCAGCACAGGAAAATATTCCGTTAGCGGACTTAAGTGCGGCATCCATAGCACTATGCGAAAGCTTTGGGATTGAAGGGGCAAAATCTCTGTTTCTCTGGGTGGAACCAGGGGAATATGAAGGAGCCTATGCAGGAGGAGCAACGGACAGCACCCATTTACAGTACTATGGGGCGTATAAGTTTGCCCAGTGTGTAGCTGCAGAGATTGCAGGAATGCCTCAGAACGGGGACCCGTTGATCAGCCGTCTGCAGTCATTTATTAATCTGAAGGAATCAGCCGATGTTCCCCAGGCAGTTACGGGATTAATGCCGGTTACCGCAGGGGCTTCCAGTGTATCCATGCAATGGGATGCCTCCCAGGGAGCTGAAATGTATTATATTTTCCGGGAAGAACTGACAGAGGGGGCATCTGGGGAAACAGTGGACTTTACAAATGCAGAAAAGTATTCCGTTACTGCGGGAACCAGATATACGGATAACGGGTGCGCAGGCGGCAAAACTTATGTATATGCCGTAGGCGGCTACAATGAGAAAGGTCTTGGGGAACTGTCTGAAAAGATAACGGTCACAACAAAGTCCGCCCAGTATAAATATGATTTTAACTATAACAATTCACCTACGATGGAGGGATGGACCGGCGTAAATCAGAACCAGGAATATACAAAAGAAGCCGGATACGGATGGTTAAAGGCTCCTAATAACGGACGCAGCCGCTCCGGCAACGGAAATGCCGATTCTTCGGCAATGGCGGATGATTTCAACCTGGGAGCAGGAGAATTTGCCGTAGATCTTCCAAATGGTGATTATGAAATTAAGGTTTATGCAGGTGATCTGCTTCCCGGAACGTCTACGATCAAGGCATCTTATATGGCGGAGGGAAAAGCAGCGGGAGGAATATCAACCAGGCAGTCACTGGCGAGCATGGCGGCGACTGTGCGGGTTACGGATGGGCAGCTTAACTTAACCGTTGGAGGATCCAATCCCTATATCAACGGTCTTGAAATTACACCGGTATTATTAGCACCATCCGGTTTGAATTATTCTGAAATGAGTTTTGAAGGGAATTCTGCTTCATTTCTCATTGGCTTTACCGGAGTGGGAGAGGCAGCGGCGTACCGGATCTACCGGAAGGGGCAGGCTGATGAAGGGTTTGCTGTGGTGAAATCTTTCACGGCAGAAGAGTATCAGGCGGATGATTTATCCTGCCGGTCCATGAAAGCATCCATGGGAGAAACGTATCAGTACTATATGACTGCAGTTACATCGGATGGAACAGAATCTGCGCCGGGCAACGTGATTGAAATAGACATGCTGGATCCGGGAGTGGAAAAACCGGCGCCTCCCGCAAATGTAAAATGTGACAGCGCTAAAAATGGGGAGATGATACTCTCCTGGGACAGTACCGATACGGCTTTTAAATATATGGTTTATCGATCCGATAAGGCGGAAGGTGATAAAGGCTTTAAAGAGTTTATAAAAGTAGCAGAGACTCAGGTACCCGGTTTTACAGATACCGGAGACGACCTGACGGCAAATATTCCCTATTACTATAAAATAAAGGCAGTGAATGCAGGCGGTGCAGGGGATTTCTCGGAGGTGTGTAAGACAGATGTGACCACGGAATTGACGGCTTCCCCTGGGGAGACACTGACCGACCGGGGCGTAATTGCAGTCAATCTGGCGGGAGCAGACGGAGGAGAAACCGTTGTGACAGCTGCCGACGCATCCGGAAAAGAATATACAAGCGGCGTCTATCTGAGCTGGCGGTCATTTGAAAAAGACCCAAAAGGAACCACATTTGATATTTACAGAAATGAAACAAAGATAGCAGAAAAACTCGCCGTTACCAATCTGGTGGATGAGGGAGGAAAAGCTTCAGACATTTACCGGGTAGTAGGATCTTCTGATGTGGAGCTTGGAATAAAGGTACTGGACACTGCAGTATGGCAGGATAAATATCTGGAATTAAAGCTTTACAGCCCGGCTGATCAGACGATGCCGGATGGGACGGCCTGTACTTATGCGGCAAATGATATGTCGGTGGGAGATCTGGACGGGGATGGACAGCTGGAATTAGTTGTAAAATGGTATCCTTCCAATGCCCAGGATAATTCGGCAAAAGGCTATACGGGAACTACATTCCTGGATGGATATGATGTTAATTTTGCAACCGGGGAAGTGTCTCTGCTGTGGAGAATCGATATGGGAGTCAATATCCGTTCCGGTGCTCATTACACACAGTTTCAGGTATGGGACTTTGACGGGGATGGAAAAGCCGAGATTGCAGTGAAGACAGCCGATGGAACGACTTCTTATCAAAGTACAGACGGTACGGATGCGGGACTTGTAGAAGTGGCATATACAGGTGCTTGCAATGCAGCTGCTCTTCCTGTGGATCAAATAAGCAAAGAGCATGACTATCGAAATGCAGCCGGATATATTCTGGAGGGACCGGAGTATTTTTCTATGTTCAACTGCGATGATGCGTCTCTGATTGATACGGTGGACTATGAACCGGGAAGAGGAAATGTAAATGCCTGGGGGGATGGATACGGCAACCGCGTAGACCGGTTCCTTTCAGCAGTGGCATATTTAAATGGAACTACGCCAAGTGCTGTGTTCTGCCGGGGATATTATACGAGAACCTGCCTCACTGCTTATTATCTGGCAGATACGGACGGAGACGGAGCAGGGGATAAAATCCAGACCTATTGGAAGTTTGACACCAATGAAGCTGGAAGCCAGTATGAGGCCCAGGGAAATCATGGGTTAAGTGTGAATGATATCGACAACGACGGAAAGGATGAGATCATCTATGGATCGCTAGTCATAGACCACAATGGAACTGTAAAGTATTCTACGAACCAGGGACATGGAGATGCCATGCATGTATCCGACTGGGTAAACTGGAATGAGGGGCTGGAAGTGATGGCTGTCCATGAACATGACGATGCTTCTTACCATGTGGAAATACATGATGCGGAGACTGGTAAAATTTTGATGGGATATCATGTTGGACGGGATACCGGAAGAGGAGTAGCGGCTGATATTGATCCTACCGCATCCGGAGCGGAGTTCTGGTCAATTGCATCTCCTGATTCATCCGCTGAAGAAGAGCCGTCCTGGGATTCCAGGGATGGCGGCGTATATTCCACGATGTCAACTTTGGAAAATTTAATTACGTTGTCCGGGAAGTCGCCGGCATCCAATGCAAGCATTTTCTGGGACGGAGATCTGTTAAGTGAAATTCAGGATCACAGATTTGACAGCGAAGCCTATAAACCCCTTGCCGTAAACCTGGCTAAATGGGACTATGAGAACAATCAGGAAGTGACGCTGTTTGATTCAACGGAAATTCTGTCAAACAACGGGACCAAAGGGAATACCGGTTTGACTGCGGATATCTTAGGCGACTGGAGGGAAGAAATCATCTCCCGCAGCAGCAGCGGCCAGAACAAAATCCGCATCTATGCATCTACCATTCAGACAGATTATGTCGTACCATGCCTCCTGGAAAACAGGGCATACAGACAGGGCGTGGCATGGCAGAATGTAGCGTACAACCAGCCGGCGAATTTAAGCTATCTCTTGTCGGAAGGATTGATCACAGCGCAGTTAACGGCACAGGAGGACAGGAGCTTATCCGATTCCTTAACGTTTACCTTTACGCCTGCAAGTGATGGTGTCTATGGACATGAAATTACGGCTTATGAAATCTACAGATCCGAAGATGGCAAATCATACAGTCTCATTGATACTTTGCCGGCAGACAATAAGCAGGAAGCCTATACGTATACCGATCATAAATTGGAAGCCGATACCGTCTATTATTATAAAACGGCAGCAGTCGTGGATGGAAAAACTTCTTATGGGTCAAAGCCGGTTGAAATGAAAACAAAAAGAAAAGCTTCTGAAGTCCTATACCGGTTTGACTTTGGGATTACCAGTGACAAGACAGCCCAAGGATGGATCGGGATCACCGTAAATGGAAAAGGGGGCAGCAGGACCAACGATGAGCTTGGGATTACTTATTCCAAAGAAAAAAAATTCGGCTTTGCGGATGGGGCAGCGATCATTACAGGGCGTTCAGAGGACTATACTTATGACAAGGGGGGAATTGAGGCAGACGTCTATCAAGACTTTGCTTTGCCGGATGGCAATACCTTCTGTGCAGATGTGCCAAACGGAAGCTACCAGGTGGAGATTGTGGGCGGTTCGGCATATAAAAGTACGGTAAAAGGAGATCTGGAAGGAACGGTGGCAGTAAAGGTGGAAAGCGGTGCCAACAGCTATGCAGTCGGGACTTACGAAGTAGAAGTTACAGATGGCCAGTTAAATTTTAACTGTGCCCCAAATTCCATATCCAGATTGGATGCTTTGATTATTACCAGAATTGAAAAATAGTGATATACAATAACAGAAAAAAACTATACAAAACGGGGCTGTCAATCGACAGCCCTATTTGTATGATCAATGAAATCTGCGCTCAATAACGAGGTTAAGGGTCTGCGTACCGCCAGGAGTCAGACCCCTGGATTCAGATAAAAAGTCACATCCACCCCGTATATTCCAAAACCGACTGGTTTTTCAAAACTGACATCTTCTTGCGCCATTCTTTCGGTGAGATACCCAGGAGTGCGGAAAAATGTCTGTTAAAGCTGGAAATAGAATGAAATCCTACCCGCTCGGAAACGGTAAGGATGGAATACTCCGTGGTACGCAGCATGGAACTGGCTTTTAATATGCGTGTGGTATTGATAAATTCTAGCGGGCTGGTATCCATAATCCCATGAAAGAGCCTGCGAAAGTGTGTGGGGCTTAAATGGCACAGATCCGCAAGATAATCTATGGAAAAGGAATGCATGTAGTTGGTCTTAATATAGTCCAGGGCTGGGGCGATTACCAGTGTATTTTCCGGTGCCTGATATGCCTGGGAAGAGGCGGAATCTGAACGCAGGCGCATCAGCTCTGTGATCAGGGAAACAAATAATCCCCGGACACTGACCTGGTAGTTCATTTTCTTTTCCTGCATTTCCGTAACCATCCGGTGAACGAGATCATAAATAAAAGGATATTCGGATTTGGGCATAATTCTGCGGAAATTGTGGATCAGGTCGATTAAAATCTGGGAATGGGGAAGCGCGTCGATCGGAAAAAAGGGATGTAAAAATTCTTCCACATCTACAAAGAGATAAGACCACCTGCTGGCAGTTCCGGGAGAGCTGTATGTAGTGTGGGGGATATCGCACGCCACAATGGTGACATCATCGGCATGAAAGGAAAATGGCGTGTCTTCAAATTCCATGGTTCCGCTTTCGGAGTGGCACAGACCGATCTCCAGGCAGTTATGAAAATGAAGCCGCCCGGATTTAATATCTGAGATATGCCAGCGGTCGCCCGTAAGCAGAAGAATTGGAAAGTTTTCCGGCAGTTCATAGTTACGATATTCGATAATCGTTTTTGCTTGTTTGGACATTTTGCACACTCCTGTTCTTTGTGGTTTGTAACTATTATACATTATAGCTATTTGAGATTTCAACCATAATTTTAGAAGAAAGTTCTTCTTAGATTAATAAAGTCACACTAAATTATAATTTTAAATGGTAATTATGGAATTAGTTATAGAAAAATAGAATGCATAAAAAGTTATTCTAAATAAGTTTAGACAAAAGTAGACAAATTTTTTGGATAAATGGTTGAAAATGCATAGATTTGGCATTTGTATGCTGAGAAGCGTTATTTGATCTTTTGTATAATTAAAGCCATGTAGAGAAGAAAAAGTTGTGAATAGGAGAGTGAGTAAAATGAGTGTGACGGCAAAGCAGAGGAATCGGAACCCGGGGGTTACCGTACCCGGAAAGAAATACGGAATAGGTTACTATCTTAAGAAAGACTGGCAGTTATATCTGCTCATGTTATTACCGATGCTATTTATTCTGATCTTTAAATTTGGTTCCTATTTTGGATTGTTTATTGCATTTAAAGACTATAAGGTTGCAAAAGGATTTTCGGGCAGCGAATGGGTTGGCTGGGAAGTATTTCAGAAAATATTTGCCAAGAGAGATTTTGGAAAAGCGGTATTCAATACGCTGTATCTGAACATTCTGGATTTGATTTTTGGCTTTCCCATGCCGATCATATTGGCGTTGATTTTAAATGAAATTCGTAATAAGTATTTCAAAAAGGTAACACAGACATTATTATATCTGCCCCATTTTTTATCCTGGATTATTATCGGAGCGGTGGGATACCAGTTATTCAGTCTGAACAGCGGTGTCATAAATACCATTTTAGAAAATGTGGGTGCGCACAGGATTCCTTTCTTACAGGAAGACACCCAGTGGCTCATTACCTATATTGCCATTGGAGTATGGCAGTCCATGGGATGGGGAACGATTATCTACCTGGCATCGATTACCAGTGTCAGCCCGGAATTATATGAGGCGGCAAGAGTGGATGGAGCGGGGCGGTTTAAACAGTGCCTTCACGTGACCCTTCCCTGTATCCGGGGAACCATTGTAACCCTTTTAATTATGAATCTGGGTAAGGTAATGGGCGGTTCCTTTGAACGTATTTTCGCAATGAGCAATGCTAAGGTAACGGAATACACAACAACAATTCCGGTGCTGGTGTACCGGTGGGGTATTGAAAACAATAAATTCAGTGAAGCTACGGCGCTTGGGCTGTTCCAGTCGGTAATCGGACTTCTGCTGGTTCTGGGAGCAGATTTTATTGCAAAACGCCTGGGTGAAGACGGATTAATTTAAAGGAGGATAGTTTATGAGTCAGACAGCAGCATTCCTGCCCCGCAAAAGGCAGGGACTTAAAACAAAGGTTTCAAATATCACCTGGAATACGATATTTTATATCATTTTAACCATATCTTCATTAACCTGTGTATTACCCTTTTTACATATATTTGCAAAATCTATCAGTGCGGAGGCATACGTAACGGCAAACAAAATATTTTTGCTTCCCAAAGGAATCAATCTGAATGCATATGCTAAAGTATTTGCTGATTCATCGATTATCCGTTCACTGTTTGTATCCGTAGTGGTTACGGTCACCTTTACCGTCATCGGTATGTTTTTGACCATCTGCGCTGCATATGCCCTGACCAGAAAGGAACTGAAGGGAAGAAAGATCATGAGCTTCCTGTGCATGTTCACCATGTATTTTGCAGGCGGTACCATTCCGGAATACCTGCTAATGAATAACCTTCATATGCTGGACACCTGGTGGTGTATGATTTTGCCGCTGTCCTTCTCGGCTTATAATCTGCTGATTATGAAGAATTTCTTTCAGTCTTCCATTCCGGACAGTCTGGTGGAATCGGCAGTACTGGATGGCGCAGGACATATGAGGATACTCTGGAGCATCGTGGTACCCCTGTCAAAGCCCATTAATGCCACGATTGCACTGTTCTATGCAGTGGGAAGATGGAATGCCTATCAGGATGCACTTTTCTATATCAAACAGAGAACGGATTTAAGGCCGCTGCAGTTAAAATTGTATTATCTTATTGTATCTGCATCCGAGTCATTTAAATCAGAAGGCGGATCTACCGGATTAATGACCAATCCGGAGGTGCTGCAGGCGGCATGTATTATGTTTGCAACGATTCCCATTATCTGCATCTATCCATTTGTACAGAAGTATTTTGTACAGGGAACGATGATCGGAGCCGTAAAAGGTTAGGTCTTCGAGGAAACTCGATTACTATATAAACTGTTAACTATGAAAAATCAGGAGGAATGAGTATGAAAAGAAAATTGCAGAAAGCAGCAGCGCTTACGCTTGCGGGAACTATGATATTAGGAGCGGTTACCGGGTGTGGAGGAGATAAGACATCAGCCACCGAAGCAAAGACAGATCAGAAAACAGAAGCCGGTTCCAAAGAGGCGGATACAAATAAAGATTCCAAAAATGGAACGGAAAAAGGATCAGGTAAAGAATCGGAAAATGGTTCGGAATCAAGTTCTGAGGCTGCAACAGGTGACTATACGGATTATTCCAAAGGATTTCCCGAGAAAGTAACGATTAAAATTCCGGTCTATGACAGAGGATTTGAGGGCTGGGACCCTACGAATAACTATTATACAAAATGGATTCAGTCTGAATTTGGAGACAAATATAATGTAGAGGTGCAGTATGTGGCAATCGGACGGACAACGGAAGTGACTGACTATATGCAGATGATAGCCGCAGGCAGTGCACCGGATATTATTTTCCACTATGATATGCCCCAGGCGGTGAGCTACTACAATGAAGGGGCGATGCAGCCGCTGGATCTTCAGGAAATCGCTTATTACGCGCCCGCCTATTCCGAAAAATTAGGAGATACCATCCGGGACTACGGAGAAATGAACGGCGAAAATATATTCTTCTTCGCAGACAGAGATGCGATCTATTACAACTGGGTGACCCTCATCCGGCAGGACTGGCTGGATCAGGTCAAGATGGAGATGCCCACAAACCGTGAGGAACTGGAGGCAGTTGCACAGGCATGGAAGGATGCCGGACTGGGAACGCTGGGAGAACGCCTTGTAAATAAAAGCTTTACTTATGATTATGCATTTCGCGGTCAGGAGGTTGATCAGACAGAGTTATCCTTATATTCCGATCTGAATGTGCCGGCACTGACCTGGAAGCCCACAGAAAATTATCTTCGGACTTTGAACAAAGAATATAACGAGGGGCTTATTGATTCAGAATTTTATCTGAAAAAAGAAGAACCGGACGTAGTTGGAGATTTTGTTTCCGGCAAGACCGGAACTTATGGCTTCTATATGACCAATACAACAGACGTTATTAACAGTTTAACAACCAATGATCCAAATGCAAAAGTAGCTGTTCTAGATCCGTCTGCTTTTGCGCCAAAGGACAGCAAACCTTATTATTATGAATATCCTTCCTATGGCATGGTAATGGGAATGAATGCTAAGACAACCGATGAGCAGAGAGCCGCAATCTGGATGTTCTTAGACTGGATGATTCAGGATGATAATTTGTTCTATCTGCAAAATGGAGTGGAAGGACAGAATTATACGCTGGATGAAGATGGAATAGCAGTGCCGGCAGCAGATTTTAACGGTGAATCCAAACTTTCCAACAATAATAATAAAGATTACTGGTGTCTGGTTGCAGAAGTGGCAAGCTATGGTGATGAACAGAAAAATCTGAAAGCAAATATGAAAACCCTTGCACCGGCAGGATATGAAGATCTGATCAGGCAGTCCTATGATTACACGAAGAAGATCGAATCTTACGGTTTAATCAATACGATTTTTACAAAACCGGTAGAGAGCTCCAGTGAGTATGCATCCGATCTGAGTGCTTTGTGGCAGGAAGTGTATGTAGATATGGTGACTTCGGCTCCCGAAGAATTTGATGAGAAATATAAGGCAGCTTGTGAGGAATATCTGGATGCCGGATACCAGGAAATTCTGGATGAGAAACAGGCGTTGTTAGATGAAGGGGCATACAAATAATATAGCTCTTAGGCTGCTGCGGGAAAAGCCTGCAGCGGCCTTTTAAAGCAGAAAGAAGGATGAATATGGCAGGATTGGTATTTGATCAGCAGCAAGTGGAAGAAGTAATAGACCGGATTGTGGCGCGCACCATGCGGATGGATATGCCCTGGGACTGGCCCTGCGGTGTTGCTTATTATGGAATCAGTAAAGCGTATGAAATCACAAAAAAGGAAGCATATCTGGAATTGTTAAAAGAGCGGATAGATGAGTACATAGAACTTGGCGTACCGAAATTCACGGTCAATACCTGTGCAATGGGGCATTGCCTGATTACGCTGTATGAAGCCTGCGGGGATGAGAAATACTGGGACCTGGTAATGAAAAAGGCTGAATACCTCCGGGGTGAGGCAAGGCGGTTTGGGGACCGGGTTTTGCAGCATACCGTTTCTGCAAATAACGATTTTCCGGAGCAGGCTTGGGCAGATACGCTGTTTATGGCGGCGTTTTTTCTGCTGCGGGTAGGTGTGAAATTAAAAGATGAAGAGATCATTGCAGATGCATTAAACCAGTATTACTGGCATATTCAATATCTGCAGAATATGGATACGGGGCTTTGGTATCACGGTTATAACAATATTACCAAAGACCATATGTCAGGCTTTTACTGGGGCAGGGCAAATGCGTGGGCGGCATATACCATGTCCCAGGTAGGAAAATGCCTGCCGGAGTGTTATCTTTATCCCCAATATCTGGATATTGTGGGCTCTTTGAATGAACAGCTTTCAGCCGTAAAGTTATTGCAGACGGAAAATGGTCTGTGGAGGACAATTTTAGATGACGAAGAATCCTATGAAGAGATTTCGGCATCCTGCGGAATTGCATCGGCTATGCTGGAAAAGGGGAATCCGCTTCATCTGAAATACATCAGCAAAGCCCTTCGGGGAGTATTAGGCAATATCAGTCCAGACGGCAGAGTGCTGAATGTATCCGGAGGTACGGCGGTTATGAAAGACCGGAACGGTTACCGCAATATATCCAGAAACTGGATACAGGGCTGGGGGCAGGGGCTGGCACTGGCATTTTTGACGGGGGTGTTAGACTATGAAAACTGTCGAAGTGACGGGGCCCTGTAAGAAAACAGAGCATCTTCCACGGTCATTTTCCTTTCTTCCAGGCGGCGTGGCAGGGACACGGGAGGTTACCCCGGAGGATCTCTATACCAGGGAGAAGCCCTGGGGATTTGTAACAGAAGCCAACAGGCGGGCGGATCCCATGCTGCAGATTCCCGAATTAAATGCCGGGTTTGATGCCTTTTTCTGGTACCGGGACAGGGATCTGACGCGAATCGCACAGGATGCATCCGGCTGTTATGTGGATTCAACCGGTATCCTAAGCCGGCTTTCTGAAAATAACAGAAGGATACCTCTCACCTTCAAGGCAGATGTTCCCCAGAGCGGCAATTATAAAGTGCGGCTGAAACTTTTTGCAGCGGTGGAAGAAGAGGAACTGCTTATTTTTCTGGGCAGAAGAAGGCTGTTTTATCGAGGAAAACTGTCGGCAGGTGAGGAATTAGATAAAGAGTTTCTGCTGAATATCTGCGATATTATTCCAAGAGGCCGCAAGATGGTTTATCCGGATTACAGTGCAGAGATTACTCTTGTGGGAAATGCGCCAAGGCTGGTCAGTGCCAAGATCTGTCCGGTAGAAAGTCCCGTCCTGTATATAGCGGGGGACTCTACCGTAACGGACCAGAGCGGGGAGTACCCTTACGCACCGGGAAGCAGTTATAGCGGCTGGGGGCAGATGCTTAGCGCATTTACCGGCAGTCTGGCTGCGGTGTCCAACCATGCCCATTCCGGGCTGACCACAGAGAGTTTTCGCAGTGAAGGCCATTATCAGATCATTTTAAACCACATTCAAAAAGGGGATTACTGCCTGTTCCAGTTTGGACATAATGACCAGAAGATGCACCATTTGAAGGCAGAAGAAGGGTACCGGAACAATCTGGTTACCTATATCAAGGAGATCAGGGCAAAAGAAGCCAGTCCTATCCTGGTTACGCCGCTGGCAAGGAATTCCTGGCGGGGGTCAGATGGTTCTTACAACGATTTGCTGCAGAACTATGCCCTGGTGTGTAAAGAGATTGGGGAACAAATGAATGTACCGGTTGTGGATTTACACGGCAAGAGCATGGAATTTGTAAGGAACCTGGGACTGGAGGAGGCTAAATTATATTATTTTCCCGGTGATTTTACCCACAGCAATGACTATGGGGCATATAAAATGGCGGGATTTGTGGCGGAAGATTTGTTGGAACAACTTAGGGGGACTAGAGGTACGTTTGGTAAAACCGGTGAAAAGCCAGCAAATGAGTGGATCCCAGAAAGAAACATTACCCTGCCCAGGCCACCCGCAAACTGGGAAGGGGGAGATGATCCGGCTGATGGTAAGGAACTGTTCCTGGATCTTACAAGACCAGAGGAATGGCTGACGAGGGCAGAGGCAATGGATCTGGTTATTCAGGCAATGAATTTTTTCCCGGTTAATGTCTATAACGATATGTTTGAAGATGTTGCGGGGCATGAATGGTATGCAGGAACGATAGAGTGCGCTTATCAAAATGGGATGATTCCCCAATTTATGGTGAGGGAGAAGAAAATTTTCCCGGATAAGGCAGTTACCCTGCGGGAATTTTTAAGGATTGCTATGACCGGTTATCAATGCAGAAAGCAGCTGCCTGTGCAGCCGATTCATTCCCCTTTGTGGGAGGAAGAGGAGATACAGGCAGCCAGCGCAATGGGAATTGCAGCAAAAGAAGCGGATTTGGATCATTTTATATCCAGAAAAAATGCAGCAGCTATATGCAAAACGCTTTACATGTCATTACATCAGAAGGGAAACGAGAATAAGGAGGATATAAAATGACAGCAGAATTAAAAGGGGGATTCACCTTGCCTGGAGAATCCGGGTATGAGGAACTGACACTGAAGCTGGCGGATAAATGGGGAGCCGATGTGATCAGAGACAGTGACGGGACAAAACTGTCAGACAGGATATTGAAAGCAGGCTATGGCATCTATTCTACAATCTGTATCATTCGTGGGCATAATGAATGGGCGAATCAGCATATGGATAAGCTGCAGCAGACCTTTTTAATTACCAATCCAAAGACAGCAGCGGAATCATTTGTGACCTTTCATCTCATGAGAGACTTCAGCAAAGAGCAGTTTATGGTGAACGACAGTCCGGAATCCATGCAGTATTGGCAGGTCTATGACCGCACTTCTGAAATGGAGGTATCCAGAAGGCTGTGGACCTATGAGAAGGAAGCGGGAAATCTCACCATTCAAAATGCAGTGCCCTACCACAAGTATACCGTTAGTTTTCTCGCATACCGCATCTGGGAAGAAATATCCATGTATAATCATGTGACTAATGGATGGAACCAGGAGCATTTAATGCCGGTGGATCCAAGGTATGTGGAGACGCAGTCCTATCTGCTGAAATGGATGGAAGACTGGTGCAGTGACCACCCTTATACTACGGTGGTACGTTTTACTTCTCTGTTTTATAATTTTGCCTGGATCTGGGGAAGCAGCGAAAGAAACCGGTCCCTGTTCACGGACTGGGGTTCCTACGATTTTACCGTCAGCCCGCTGGCGCTGCAGCAGTTTGCATCCAAATACGGCTATCAGCTGTGTGCAGAGGATTTTGTAAACAAAGGCGCCTATCAGGCATCCCATATGCCCCCAAATTCCAGAAAACTGGATTATATGAATTTTATCAATGACTTTGTGATTAATTTTGGTAAAAAACTGGTGGACATTGTCCATCGCCATGGCAAGGAGGCATATGTCTTTTATGATGACAGCTGGGTCGGCGTGGAGCCTTACGGAAAAAGGTTTAGGGAGTTTGGATTTGACGGGTTGATTAAGTGTGTCTTCTCCGGGTACGAAGCCAGATTGTGCGCAGGGGTAAAATCCGTTACCCACGAACTGCGGCTGCATCCATATCTGTTTCCGGTAGGACTTGGCGGCGCTCCCACGTTTTCGGGGGATGGAGATCCCGCGCTGGAGGCGAAAAAGTACTGGAATCAGATTCGCAGGGCTCTCCTTCGTGTGCCGGTTCAAAGAATCGGTTTGGGGGGATATCTGCATTTAACAGAGGATTATCCTGAATTCTGCCGCTATGTGGAGCACATTGCAAAGGAATTCCGACAGATTCGAAAACTCCATGAAGAAGGTCCGGTATATCAGTTAAACTGCAGGGTGGCGGTACTCCACAGCTGGGGCAGACTGCGTTCCTGGACGCTATCCGGTCATTTTCACGAGACAGAAACACATGACCTGGTACATGTCTTAGAAGCGCTTTCAGGCTTGCCGGTGGAAGTAAGTTTTCTGGACTTTGAGGACGTTAAAAACGGTGCTTTGGACGGCGTCCAGGTTCTGATTAACGCCGGAAGGGCAAAAAGCGCATGGAGCGGCGGTGAGGCATGGAGAGATGCACGTGTGGTGGAGCAGATTACAAAATGGGCATATGAGGGCGGAACCTTCCTTGGAATCGGGGAACCCTCTGCCGTGGATGGCTTTGATACGTTTTTCCGCCTGTCGGAAATCTTAGGAACAGATAAAGACCAGGGTGCAAGAGTGTGCCATGGAAGGTGGCAGTATCGGATTGAGAAGATAGAGGGGTTACTGCCCAAAGGCGCTTATATCCAGGGACAGGACTCCATTTATTTAACAGACGGCAAGTCTGTGGTGCTGGCTGAAGAGAAAGGGGTACCGGCGCTGACGGTACGTAGTTTCGGAAATGGAAAAGGGATTTATCTGTCCTCCTTTTGCTACAGCCTGGAAAATACAAGGATGTTTTTAAACCTGCTCCTTTATGGAACGGGACAGAAAATGAATCCCCAATATGTCACAGCAAATCCATATACGGAATGCGCATATTTTCCAAAAAGCAAAGTCCTGGTTATCATCAATAACAGCAAAGAAACCCAGAGAACCAGTGTCAGTACGGAATTTGGAACTATACGTGTGGAACTGGAGGGATTCGGCACCCGGTTCATGGAACTGTAATCAGAATCTGCCACAGGCAAAACCTGTCTCCTGTGTTTTACATCTTGTCATGTCATTTCAGATCGGTTATAATGAACATCGTGAACGTGTATACAGCATAGCCGTGAAATGACGGCATAGGAGGATAGGATGCACAGAGAACATACAAAAGTAATTCAGATAGGGAACCGTGTCATCGGAGGCGGGAATCCTGTTTTGATACAGTCTATGACAAATACAAAAACGGAAGATGTGAAAGCTACCGTAGAACAGATCCAAAGATTAACGGCAGCAGGATGTGATATTATCCGGTGTGCAGTACCGACCATGGAAGCCGCAGAAGCACTGGCGGAGATTAAAAAGGAGATCACCATACCCCTGGTAGCGGATATCCATTTTGATTACAAGTTAGCCATAGCTGCAATGGAACATGGAGCAGATAAAATCCGGATTAATCCGGGAAATATCGGAGGCGGTGACCGCATCCGTGCCGTAGTGGAGAAGGCGAAAGAGCTTGGAATCCCCATTCGTGTGGGAGTTAACAGCGGTTCCCTGGAGAAGGAACTGGTAACGAAATACCATGGCGTTACGGCGGAAGGAATTGTAGAAAGCGCCCTGGATAAAGTACGCATTATTGAAGATCTGGGTTATGACAACCTGGTTATCAGTATCAAATCTTCGGATGTAATGATGTGCGCCAAAGCCCATGAACTGATTGCAAAAAAAACCAACTATCCCCTTCATGTGGGAATAACGGAATCCGGTACAATTCTCTCCGGTAATATTAAGTCGGCGGCAGGCCTTGGAATTATTTTATCCCAGGGAATCGGAGATACCATAAGAGTATCCCTGACGGGAGATCCGCTAGAAGAAATCAAATCTGCAAAGCTCATATTAAGAACGCTGGGACTGCGAAAGGGCGGCATTGAAGTAGTGTCCTGCCCCACCTGCGGAAGAACCCAGATCGATCTGATCGGTCTTGCTAATAAAGTTGAAAATATGGTGGAAGATATTCCGCTGAATATTAAGGTTGCCGTGATGGGCTGCGTGGTAAACGGTCCTGGTGAGGCAAAAGAAGCGGATATCGGAATTGCAGGCGGCAAGGGTGAGGGACTGCTGATTAAAAAAGGTGAAATTATCCGTAAGATTCCGGAAGATCAGCTGCTTCACGCATTAAGAGAAGAATTGGTAAACTGGAGTGAGTAGTGTGGAAAAGCTGTTTTTTGATGTATTTCCGTCTTTAGATATCAACCAGAATATACAAAGTCTTTTTGCTCAGGTGACAGTGCCCAAGGTATCTGTCACTTCAGCAAAGGATTATATGCGTGTTTATCTAAAGAGTGAAAAATTAATTCATAAAAAATATATTAACGAAGTAGAGCAGGCGATAAAAAGCCAGCTCTTTTTAGCGATGCCCATAACCATTAAAATCATAGAACGGTTTAATCTGTCCCAGCAGTATACGCCAGAGAAGCTGCTTCCCATTTACAAAGACAGCATTCTGCTGGAATTAAAGGATTACAGTATTTTCGAATACAATCTGTTCCGCCAGGCATCCTGCGAGTTTCCGGCTGAAGATACCATGAAGCTGACCATGGAAAATTCCGTAGTGGCGGAGGGCAAATCGGAGGAGCTTGTAAGAGTGTTGGAAAAGATTTTCTGTGAACGGTGCGGCATGTCTCTGAAGATTCAGACAGAAATGAAAGACCCTGTGGAAAGTAAAGCCAGAAAGAACAGCGAAATCCGTATTCGACAGGAAGTAGAAGCCATTATGAAAAATGTGGCGGTCAAGCAGTCGGATAATGAGGATAACTTAGCAGGCGAAGAGGCTCAGGGCTGGTCGGGCGACGCCGGTGCCGGCGCCTCTGGTGGGGATAATCAGACAGAGCAGGGAAACGCAGCATCTAAGCCATCCAATAAAGAAGGCGGCGGTCAGGCATCCGGCAGGCAGGAGAAAGCTGCGCCAAAACAGACTTCCGCTCCAAAGAAATCAGGAGAGTTTAAAAAAGGCGGATTTAACAAAGGCGGCGACAGTTACCGTGGAGGCTATAAGAAGTCAGATAATCCGGATGTTATTTACGGCAGGGATTTTGAAGAAGAAGCAATTACCATTGACCAGATTATGGAAGAGATGGGAGAAGTGGTTATCCGTGGACAGATTCAGAATCTGGACACAAGAGAAATCCGTAATGAAAAGACAATTCTCATTTTGGAAGTAACCGATTATACGGATACCATTGTAGTTAAAATGTTTGCACGCAATGATCAGGTCCCGGAGATTCTGGAAGGTGTAAAAAAAGGTGCCTTTGTGAAAATGAAAGGGGTTACCACCATAGACCGGTTTGACAGCCAGTTAACTATTGGATCCATTGTGGGAATCAAGAAAATTTCCGATTTCCGCACCAGCCGGATGGATACTTATCCGGAAAAAAGGGTGGAACTCCACTGCCACACAAAAATGAGTGATATGGACGGAGTCTCCGAAGCCAAGGATATTGTAAAACGTGCTTATAAATGGGGGCATAAGGCAATAGCCATTACAGACCATGGGGATGTACAGTCATTTCCCGATGCAAATCATGTGATTGAAGACATTGACCGGGAATTTAAATCTCAGTATCAGAAAGACCACCCGGATATTTCCAAGGATGAGCTAAAGCGGGTGCCCTGTCCGTTTAAAGTGATCTATGGAGTAGAAGCATATCTGGTGGATGATTTGCAGGAACTGGTTGTGAACTCCAAAGGACAGAGCCTGGACGACACCTATGTGGTTTTTGACCTGGAGACAACCGGATTCAGCCCTGTGAGCAACCGGATCATAGAAATCGGTGCGGTAAAGGTAGTGAATGGTGTCATCAAAGATCGTTTTTCTACCTTTGTCAATCCCCAGGTTCCGATTCCATTTCGGATAGAGGAGCTTACCGGGATCAATGATAATATGGTGCTTCAGGCAAGGACTATTGAAGAAATTCTGCCTGAGTTCCTGGAATTTGTCCAGGATGCAGTGATGGTTGCACATAATGCATCCTTTGATATGAGTTTCATCGAAGAAAACTGCAGAAGAATGGGCATCCAAAAAGAATTTACCAGTGTGGATACGGTTGCCCTTGCCAGAATTCTGCTTCCCCAGTTAAGCCGGTACAAGTTGGACACGGTTGCAAAAGCGCTTCACATCTCACTGGAAAATCATCACAGAGCCGTAGACGATGCAGGCTGTACGGCGGAAATTTTTGTGAAATTTGTGGAAATGTTAAGGGAGCGGGGGCTGGGTGACTTAAATGGAGTGAATTCCATTGGAAAGACAACTCCGGATCAGGTTAAAAAACTGAATACATACCATGCGATTATACTTGCCACGAACAATACGGGCAGGGTAAATCTGTATAAGCTGATTTCCTATTCCCATCTGGATTATTACAGCCGCCGGCCCAGAATTCCGAAGAGTGCTTTTATCGAACACAGGGAAGGACTTCTGATTGGATCGGCATGTGAGGCAGGAGAACTGTATCAGGCAGTGCTGAACAATAAGTCACAGAAGGATATTGCAAGGCTGGTGGAATTTTATGACTACCTGGAGATTCAGCCCCTTGGGAACAACCAGTTCATGATACACAGCGACAAGGTAGATATCAGTTCCCAGGAAGAATTAATGGAGATTAACCGGCGTATTGTAAAATTAGGGGAACAGTTTCACAAGCTGGTAGTAGCTACCTGTGACGTACACTTTTTAGATCCGGCGGATGAAGTTTACCGCAGAATTATCATGGCGGGAAAAGGATTCAAGGATGCGGATGACCAGGCACCGCTGTATCTGCGGACCACAGAGGAAATGCTGGAGGAATTTGCCTACCTGGGAAGTGAGAAAGCGGAAGAAGTAGTCATTACCAATACCAATAAAATCGCAGATATGTGTGAGAAGATTGCTCCGGTAAGACCGGACAAATGCCCTCCGGTAATTGAAGATTCTGATACAACTCTTCGTGAAATCTGTTATAACAGAGCACATGAAATCTATGGGGATGACCTGCCGGAAGTAGTATCCGAGCGTTTGGAAAGGGAGTTGAAATCTATTATCAGCAATGGATTTGCCGTAATGTATATCATTGCCCAGAAGCTGGTATGGAAGTCCAATGAGGACGGATATCTGGTAGGTTCCAGGGGATCAGTAGGTTCTTCCTTCGTTGCCACCATGTCCGGAATTACAGAAGTAAACCCGTTAAGGCCTCATTATTACTGCGCGGAATGCCATTACAGTGATTTCGATTCGGATGCAGTGAAGCCCTACGTGGGCGGCGCCGGCTGTGATATGCCGGATATGGTATGCCCCAAATGCGGCGCCATGTTAAAAAAAGAAGGCTTTGATATTCCTTTTGAGACCTTCCTTGGTTTCAAAGGAAATAAAGAACCTGATATTGACCTTAATTTTTCCGGTGACTATCAGGGAAATGCCCACCGTTACACAGAGGTTATATTTGGAAAAGGACAGACTTTTCGTGCGGGAACGATTGGTACGCTTGCAGAGAAAACCGCATTCGGCTATGTGAAGAATTACTATGAGGAACGGGGTCAGAGAAAGAGAAACTGTGAAATCGGCCGTATCGTGCAGGGATGCGTAGGAGTCCGCAGAACTACGGGGCAGCATCCGGGAGGTATCATCGTACTGCCTCTTGGGGAAGAGATCTATTCCTTTACCCCGGTGCAGCATCCTGCAAATGACCAGACAACCGATATCATAACAACTCATTTTGACTACCACTCCATTGACCACAACCTTTTGAAACTGGATATCCTGGGACACGACGATCCCACTATGATACGAATGCTGGAAGATCTCACCGGGTTGGATGCAAAGGAGATTCCCATGGATGATGCAGAAGTCATGTCCCTGTTCAGCAGTACCAGAGCTTTAGGCATTGCACCGGAAGACATTGGCGGGTGCCCCCTTGGAGCCCTTGGAATACCTGAGTTTGGAACGGATTTCGTTATTCAGATGCTTGTTGATACGAAGCCGAAGACCTTCTCTGACCTGGTGCGTATTTCCGGTCTGTCTCATGGTACTGACGTGTGGCTTGGCAATGCCCAGACATTGATCCAGGAAGGAAAGGCGACGATTTCAACCGCGATCTGTACCCGTGATGATATCATGACCTATCTGATCAACATGGGGCTGGAAAGCGAGCTTTCATTTACCATCATGGAGAGTGTGCGTAAAGGAAAGGGTCTGAAGCCGGAGATGGAAGAGGAAATGATAAAGCACAATGTCCCGGACTGGTATATCTGGTCCTGTAAGAAAATCAAGTACATGTTCCCGAAAGCCCATGCGGCGGCATATGTTATGATGGCATACCGGATAGCTTACTGTAAAGTGTTTTATCCCCTGGCATATTATGCGGCGTATTTCAGTATCCGTGCATCGGCGTTCAGCTATGAGCTGATGTGCCAGGGAAAGGAAAAACTGGAACATTACATGTCGGAATACAAAAAGAAATACGATACCCTTTCCAAAAAGGAACAGGATACGTATAAAGACATGAAAAACGTGCAGGAGATGTATGCAAGAGGATTTGAATTTATGCCCGTTGACCTTTACCGTGCCCAGGCGCACCGCTTCCAGATCATAGACGGTAAGCTGATGCCCTCCTTAAGTACAATTGAAGGATTGGGGGATAAAGCGGCGGATGCGGTGGTAGAAGCCGCCAAAAACGGTCCGTTCCTGTCCAAAGATGATTTCAGACAGCGTACCAAGGTCAGCAAGACGGTAATTGATTTGATGGATGATCTGGGACTGATGGGAGAACTGCCTGAGTCCAATCAGCTGTCTTTGTTTGATTTTTAATATATAAATCATTCAATCGTTAGAAAAGAAAAAACTTCAGGAACCATCTGCGGCATATGCCCGATGGTCCCTGAAGTTTTTTATAAGATGTCTGTATATTTGATCCACTGGCGGGAAATGAGTTCATGTCCGGCTGGTGTTGGATGGACTCCATCCGAAAGCAGATATCCGGCACCCAGTTTTTCCGATTCCTGTATAAAGGATTCCTGGAGGGGGACAAAGGCAGCATCAAACTTATCAGCCATTTTTTTTACGATGACTCTTCTTAGAGCCATGTCCGTCATCCATCGTTCTGTATGATTCAGCACTTCTCCAATTGGCAGAATGAAGGGTTCACACAGAACAAGCTGTACCTGTGGGAGTGCCGCCTTCGTTTCCTCTAACAGCAGATCGTACATGTTCTCAAATTTGGATGCATCCACCCCCGAATGATCCTGATATTCATGCCATACATCATTGACCCCGATTAAAATGCTAATGACATCCGGCTTCTGGTTTAGGGTATCCTCTTTCCATCTGGCGTAGAGATCTACAATACGGTTACCTGAAATTCCTTTATTCAGGAAATGATATTGTGTGTGGGATTTCTCGTATAAAAGCCTGGCTGCCGTTAATAGCGGATAGCCGCATCCCAATGCATAGAATGGGTCTGAAGAGGAAGTTCTTCCGGCGTCTGTGATGGAATCACCCTGAAATAGAATTAATTTTTCTGACATAATGCCTCCTGGTTTAAATGTATTTAGACAAATATTCGTAATTTAATTACCCTTTTACCGCCCCTCCTGTAATCCCCTGAACGAAATACTTCTGTACAAAGAGGAAAAATACGATTAGCGGTATGATGGTGATGCAGATGGCTGCGCTCATTGGTCCCCAGGAGGTATTGTACTGTCCCTGAAAACTAAGTGCACTCATAGTCAGTGTCTTTAGTGAGGACGTAGTGGAAAGGGCAATCTGTGCCCAGAATAAATCTCCCCAGATACCCACAAATGCAAAAATGGCGGATACGGATAATGCCGGTTTCATTAACGGAATACTAATCTGTATCAGAGATTTTATTTCCGAGCAGCCGTCAATGCGGGAAGCTTCGATCAATTCCTGAGGCATACTTAAAAAGAAATTTCTCATAATGGTTATAGTCATGGGGATGTTCCATCCGATATAGGGAAGGATCAGCATGACATAACTGTTTAATTTCAGCTTTGACAGCATTAAATACAGTGGCATAATAACCGCTTCAGAAGGCAGCATAAAGGTAACAATTAATAGGAATAAGATGATTTTCCCAAAGGGGACTTTAAGTCTGGCAAGTGCATATCCGCCAAGTGTGCCTGCGGTTAAAATAATCACCAGTGAAATGATGGTTACTATGGCGCTTGTCAGCAGACCGCCGCCAATATGTCCGGTTGTCCAGGCTGTCCAATAATTGGAAAATTGCGGATTGGCAGCAAAGCCCCAAATGTTTTTATAAAATTCTTCATCTGATTTAAAGGATGTAATTACAACGAAGATAACGGGGTATACCGAAATAATGACCAGTAAATAGGTGAAAATTCTGCAGATCCATTTGATGTTCCGGTCGGGATGTTTGAATTTATACTGTCTGGTATTAGTATTCATAACTTTCACCCCCCAGCAGTTTGTTGGTAATAAAGATGAAGATTAGTACGACTACAGTGAGGATGCAGCCGGTAGCAGCAGAGTAGCCAAATTCATTATATACAAAGGAACGTTTGATCATTTCTATGGGTACGGTCGTTGTCAGGTTACCCGGACCTCCCATTGTCATCGCCCAGACAAGGTCATAGGTACGAAATGCCGTAGTCAGGGAAAAGATCGCAGCCAACTGGATTGTTGGTTTGATCAGAGGAAGTATGATATAACGGATTTGTTTTAGATAACCTGCACCGTCCAGATAACTGGATTCGATTAGTGAACTGGGGATATTCTGAATCGCTGTATATCCCAGCATCATGGTTACTCCAAAAAGTTTCCAGCCGCTTACAATAGCAATGCATATCATTGCAGTTCCCTTGTTTTCCAGCCATGCCGTTGCCATGTTACCGGCACCAACTGCTCTTAACAGCTGATTTAAGATCCCCATATCACTGTTAAATACAAAAGTAAACAGCAGTCCTACAATAGCCGTGGGCAGCATGATCGGTGTAAAGAAAACCAGCCTTAAAAATGCTCCTTCGGTCCTTTTCAGTTTATAAATCATAAATGATACAATTAACCCTAATAATATTGCAAAAACAGTTGATATAAATCCCAATAAAACCGAGTGATAGAGTGCTTTTAAAGAGTCGCTGTCCTGAAAAAAGTTTATGAAGTTATCAAAATATACCCATTTCAGTTTTTTAAAGCCATCCCATTCCTGCAGTGAAAGTATGATGTTCCACCCAATTGGTATGTATTGGTCAACCAATATAAAAAACAAGCAGGGAAGTACCATCAGTGCTCCGAGTAATTTTAACTTGCTTTCCAATTTACTTTTTTGTTTTATTTTGTGTGTGCCCATTCGAATCGCCCCTTTTTTGTGAAAGGACTGCAGGAACATAGCTGCCGGCAGTCCCTTTCATTATTCTGATATTTATATATAACGCTGTGCGGTTTAAAACGAAAGGTTATTCTTCTTTTGACTGCAGCCTGAGTTTTTCCAGGTCTTCCAGTGCTTTATCGCCGCTGCTTAAAATATAGTTAGCGTTTAACTGGGCATTGCCATATTCCTGAACTTTTGCAGATATGTTCAAATAATCGGATGTTACTAAATATTTTGTCTGTTTCATCAGTTCTGTAACAACTGGGTCAGTAACTTCCACACCATTGATTGCCACTGGGTAACTGCTTTTGGCACGTATTTTCTGAATATCCGGGCTTAAGAATGTTTTGATAAAAGAAATTGCTTCTTCCGGGTGAGCTGCGTTAGAGGGGATCATAAAGCCGTCGGTGCCGCCCACGATTACAGTATTTTTGCCCATGGTAGGCCACAACACCGGAACAACCTCAAAATCAACGGAGCCCATCAGGTCGGGATATATCAGATTTGTTTCAGCGATAATGGCTGCTTTACCCTGTACGAAAGCAGTTTTTGCCTCATCTCTTGTTACATTTAATGCGCCTTCTCCCGGATACCAGAGTTTTTTATCGTACAATTCCTTTATATTTTTCATGGTTTCAGGCAGATAATTCTGGGTAAAGTCCAAATCACCATTTGTAAATTCTTCCAGTTTTCCGTCGTCCTGGGCAAGTCCTGCAGCACCTAAACGGTTCAGCCAGGAGTTTACATCTCTTGCAACGGTAAAAGGTGCGATCTCTTTTTTATCTTTCAGTGCCTGGCATACATCTAAAAACTCTTTCCAATTCCATTCTTTTGGAATCTCAATGCCGCATTCTTTAAAAATATCTGCATTTACATACATGGTAGGGAATGTGGACTGATAAGGAACAGCATAATATTTATCATTGAATTTTCCAAGGTCCAGAAGTTCAGCCGGAAAGGTATTCTTCCATTCATTGTCATTTGCTTCCAGATAGGGTGTCAAATCCAAAGCCTGACCGGCATCTACATAAGGCTTAATCAGCATGGGCCAGTAATGTGTCACATCAGGAGGGGTTCCGGCTGCGATACCGGTCTTTAGGATTTTGTCAATATTAGCCCAGTCAATGTCAATTACCTGTACATCCAGTTCGGGATGCAGTTTGATGGTTTCGTTAGTCATTTGTTCCCAGGACGGTTCGCCGGTGCGGTTTCCGTAAAAAGATATTTTTGTGGTTTTTTGATTTGAAGCTTTGGTTTCGTTAGCTTCAGTAGATTTAGCCGTATCTTCCGAAGTGGACTTTGCATCTTTACTTTCCTCTGCAGAATCGCCGGAGGACTGTTTCTGACAGCCCGCAGCCAGTGTTATTGCCAATAAAATCCCCAGCATACAAATAAATAATCTTCTAATCTTTCTCACAATAAATTCCTCCATTTCTTTTACTTTGTAGTGATTATTTGGTGATAAATAAAGTATAACAAGAAAAATATTGTAGAAATATCCAAAAATATAATGATTTTATCCTAAAATGTAATGATTATTTGAATATTTGATTATTTGGTTATTTGATTTTTTGGTGCTGTGTCTTTCTGCGGCGGTATTCAGAAATCGAACAGCCTTCCAGATCATAGAAAACCTTTGCAAAATATTTATAATCCTGGAAACCAACTTTTGCACTGATTTCATACACTTTCAGACTGCTTTCACAAATCAGCTTTTTTGCCATGTCGATGCGCAGGCTGGTCAGATATTTATGAAAAGGCTGTCCTGTGGAATTCTTAAACAGGACAGAAAAATAATTTGGTGTTTTATCCGCCATTTTAGCCATCTGCTCAAGGGTAACAGGCTGTTCATAATTACATTTTAAGTAATCGATTACCTGTAGTACAGCAGTATGGTAGGAATTTTTAAGAGATACGGTGGAATGATCTATAAGGCATTTGCAGTATTTTAGAAGGTACTCTTTGTAGTAATCCAGTTCCTGGGGAAGATTTGTAAACAGGGCATTGTCAGAGATTGCCAGACTATCCACAAGAGCAAGCTTCACTGTTTCTATAGCTTCTTTACAAAACATCTGAACTGCCTGTACGCTGTAACATTTTTTTTCCTGCATTTCATGGAATGCATTCTCAATCATTCTTTCAGCGCTGTAACCATTTTTTTCTTCTATGCTGTGATAGAACTCTTTTTTCTCTTTAAAGGGAAACTGCATGACATGAGGTACGGTTTCCATATCGTCACAATACAGAATGGAGAGCGTTGTATCGTACAGTCTGCAGGACTGTAGTTGTCTGCACTGGTGATAGAGTTCGGGTAGTTTCTTTGCACAGCCTGCATGACTTACGGTGATAAGAAGATCGTCATTTACAGTAGCCGCAAGACGTTTTTTCCAGATGCTGGTGTACTCCCGCAGCCCTTTTGGAGTCAGATCTACCCGGTAAATAACCAGGGTGTCATGCTCCGTACCCTGGTAAATGGCGCATTTGCATTCTTCAAATACAGAGGCGGCAATGGTATCCCAGCGGTTCTGTGGAGTGTCGGGAATGTTCCTGTTTGATACAGCCAGAATGCACTGGACCGGATCTGATAAAGAAAATCCAAAATATTCTTCAAATTTTATTGCTGCATCCGGTATTGCGTTTCCGGACAGTAAGGACTTGAGCAGATTGTTTTTAGAAAGTTTCTGGTACTGCAGGTGCTGCTGGTTTCGTATATTACTTTGTTCTAATATCTGTACGGACTGGCGTACAAAATGAATGACTTTATCTGCATTAACCGGTTTCAATTCATAATTTACAACCCCTATTTTTATAGCTGACTGAGCATATTTAAAATCAGAATAACCGCTTAATATCATGATTCTGGTTTCTGGCTGCAGGTCCATAATCCGTTTGCTGAGCTCAATTCCGTCCATCCCAGGCATGCGGATATCCACAAGCACAATTTCGTGCTTTTCTTTTTGAAACAGGTTCCAGGCACTGTAGCCATCTGCATCATCCACTTTCCGGATTCCCAGTTTCCCCCAGTCGATACCGTCTTTCATTCCTTCTCTGATTTGAATTTCATCATCTACTATTAATAATTTCATACGAATCTCCACTTCACCGCTGACGCCTGCGGATATAAGATATATGGGAAAAGGCGTTGCGTCTGCCGCCCTTTCGTTCATCAGCAGCCAAACTATGCCCCAACTGCGAGCCCTTCATCCGGGAGAAATCTCCCACAAAGTGTGACGCACAGCTTCCAGAAAGCAATTTAAAAACACGCTCTAAATAATCGGGAAAGTAACTAAAACCCGTGTCCCCTCATTGACCGTACTATAGAACTGTAAACCATATTCTGCACCATATTTGATTCTCAGCCTGTCATGTATATTTTTCAGTGCAAGGCATTTTCCCGATTCGGACATGGAGGAATGTAATGCATTCCTTATGGCTTGTTCATCGGTTCCCAGTCCGTTATCCACAATGGTATATCTCATATTATCACCAATGCGTTCTACAGAAACTTTTATTACTCCGCCTTCTTTTTTTTCTTCCAGACCATGTATAACCGCATTTTCAACCAAAGGCTGGAGGATTAATTTCAGTGTCTGGCAGTATTCGAATTCCGGCTGGGTATCAATTTCCAGAGTAATTCGTTCGCCCAGCCGGATTTTCTGTATCTGCATATAATTTTGGAGATGCAGCAGTTCTTCCCGGATGGTAGTCAGTTCGTTGCCGCTGTTCAGTGTATGGCGGAATATATTGGCAAGTGCCTCAATCTGTCTGCCAACCAGGTAATCTTTGTTTTTGTAAGCAAGCCAGTAAATAGCATCTAGCGTATTGTAGAGAAAATGGGGGTTAATCTGCATTTGAAGAGCCATCAGTTCGGCTTCCCGTTCCTTAATTTCAGCTTGATAAACGGTTTCAAATAAATATTTCAGTTCTTTTGCCATATTAAGAAATTGTGCGGTTAGCATTCCGGTTTCGTTTTCCGATAAGACGGGAAGGGATACCTCAAAATCACCGCCTTCTATCTTTTTCATTTCTTTTGACAAGCTGACAATTGGCTTAATAACATATTTATTTTGAATCAGTGTAAAAAGGATACTGAATAAAATGCATAATAAAATAGATATGATAATGATTTGGTTAATCATTGCCATTGGCAGATCCATAGTCTTGCGGGATACAACCTGTATAAGCATCCATGGGGTGTTTTCGATGCTGGAGTAAAAGACAGACTTACTGCCGGTTTTACTTTTGATTTTAAAATATCCGTTATCGCAATCCATTTTACCTTCCATGAGCGTAAAATCCGAAATTTTCGTATTCAGTAATTCTTTATCATTGGCGGAGATAATATTACCGGTATTGCTAATGATAGACAGCAGATCATCTTCATACTGATTCTCACTTTTAACTGCATAAATGGAACGCAGAGCCTCTTCTTTCATCGTGATTTTTTCCATTGCAAGAGTGCGGAATGCATTTAAATCGTTTACGCATCGAATGTAGGAAACAACAGGAACGTTAAATTTACTGTCATAGCCATAATCGGTTTGATAGACCGGTGTCCAGTAGCCTTTGCCCTTTTGGGCGATAGCATTTTCAAAATAGCGGGTGTCCTGGGGGTCTACAAACCCTCCATATTGAATGATACTTTCATTATCCCTTGTTATGGATATAGAATGAATATAAGACTTTGACACAGCAAGTTCATTGGTAAAACGAATGATATGATCCTTTAACTGCTGCTGACGCAATGAAAAATCCGTAGAATACCGTTTGGAATTCTTTGCCTTTATATAGGAATCACAATATTCCTGTAAGGAATCATTGCTGAGAAGGGAAACAGAGATCCTGTCAATTTCGCTTAATACACTGCTGATATTTTTTTGAGATTGTTTCAAAATCTCCAAACGGTTTTCATGAGTTTGATTGCTGATTATCTGGGACATCTTTTGATTCATAAGCAATGCAATTAAGACAAGGGGGCATATAATAAAAGTAAGCAGGCATATCAGGAACATTTTTTTAATAGAAACATTTTTGATCCTGGACAAAGAAACTTTAGACATATTGTATCCCCCCATATATGAACTTTTATAGTAAGAAAGGCTTGTCCATATTATACACGATTTGTTATCAGACTGCTAGTAGAAAAAGATGATATTTTGATAGAATGTGAAAGAAAAAGGATAAATTTATAATAATTAAAACAAATAAAGTATAAACTATCACAAAATATGCTCAAATCTCTGCTTACCTGCTTTTGTTTCAGTAGGTGAACTCCCAAACAATTTCCGAAAAGCCCTGGAAAATGTGGAATAGTCTTTAAAGCCGCAGTCAAAGCAGATCTGTGTAACCGGATATTCCAGCTTCAGCATTTCTTTTGCAGAGAGAAGCCGTTTGTGGTTAATGTAACTGCCTACCGAATAACCGGTATGTTGCTTAAATAAACGCATCATATGGTATTTACTGATATAAAAACGGTTAGCTAATGCATCTATGCTCAGATCATCAGATAGATTAGCGTTAATATATGCCAGAATATCAATGATTTTTTCATTGCAGGAATTTGTCTTCAGATAATCCAGATGATTTTCGCAGACCGCTCTGTTTAAGTGAATCATAAATTCTAAAAAGATTACCTGGCGGTAAAGTTCATTCGCGTATCCCCTGTCGGCAAAGGCATTTTCCAAATTCATAATGGCATGAAACAGGGTACTTTTTTCCAGGGAATGAATGCGCAGGACATTGGAATGGCTTTTCCGGGATCGGAGAAAGCATTCACTTAAATCGTAATCAGCAGTTTTATAAGAATGTATGAATTGGGGAGATAAATAAACGATGATCCGATCATAAGGTACCTGATGGTCAATATTGGGTTTGTGTATTTCGTTATGGTTTACTAAAATAATATCATAGGGGTTTAGGTGGTAGGATTTACCTTCTATTATATAGTCCACATTTCCTTCAATAAAAATAATTATTTTATCGAAGTCATGGTAATGGAATTGAAAGTCCTGTTCTTTTTGATCGGTTAAATGGAACAGGCAAAATGCGCTCTCCAGATAACCTCTTTTTTCATAATCTGACATAAAACCTCCTTGTGCATCTGTATCTTTCCATGTTTCAGTGTTTTATCCGAATCCTAGTCTGTCATGTAGGGTGTTCATGTAAGGTGAGTTATATAAGGTGTTTATATATAAGGTGGTTATTCTAATGGTGTACATTATATAGCACTTTTTGCAATATAGGAAGCATTATCTCTATATTATTTTAAAATCATGCTGAATATAATAAAATTGAGAAAGCAGAATCCGGAACCAAAATAAATTTTACGGTTGTAGGTTTTGGAACTTTGGTATATACTATGACAAAGAAAGGGGAGTTCATATGAGAACATTTGAGAAATCCAGAAAATTAGATAACGTATGCTATGATGTAAGAGGTCCGGTTGTTGATGAGGCGGGACACATGGAGGAACAGGGCATTGATATTCTGAAATTAAATATAGGTAATCCGGCACCCTTCGGGTTTGAGGCACCGGATGATGTCATTCAGAATATGATGGCAAATCTGCGTAATACGGAAGGATATTCTGATTCAAAAGGAATTATCAGTGCAAGAAGAGCAATTATGGACTATTGTAAAAAGAAAAATATACCTGATGTGGGTATGAATGATATATATACCGGGAATGGTGTTAGTGAATTAATCGTTATGGTAATGCAGGGACTTTTAAATGATGGAGATGAGATTCTCATGCCCTCACCGGATTATCCCTTATGGACAGCTGCTGCGAATCTGGCTGGAGGCCGTCCGGTCCACTATCTGTGTGATGAACAGTCAGAATGGTATCCCGACATGGAAGATATCCGGAAAAAGATAACCGATAAAACTAAGGGGATTGTAGTGATCAATCCCAACAATCCCACAGGAGCATTGTATCCGGTAGAAGTACTGCAGCAGATTGTGGACATTGCTAGAGAACACAACCTGATCATATTTGCAGATGAGATTTACGACAGACTGGTTATGGACGGACAGGAACATGTATCCATAGCATCTCTGGCACCGGATTTGTTCTGCATCACTATGAATGGCTTGTCTAAATCCCACAAGGTAGCGGGCTACCGCGCAGGATGGATGTGCTTAAGCGGTGATAAGACAGGGGTAAAAGGATATATTGAAGGTCTGAATATGCTGTCCTCCATGCGTCTTTGCTCCAATGTGCCGGCTCAGGCAATTATTGAAACTGCTCTTACAAATGCCCGGGGAGTTGACCAGATGCTGCTTCCGGGTGGCAGAATCTATGAACAGAGAGAGTTTATATATAAAGCATTAAATGACATCCCAGGTGTATCTGCAATAAAGCCAAAAGCAGCCTTTTACATTTTCCCAAAACTGGATGTGAAAAAATTCAATATTAGAGATGATGAACAGTTTGCTCTGGATTTTCTGAGAAAAGAAAAAGTTCTTCTGGTACATGGCGGTGGATTTAACTGGCAGCAGCCGGATCATTTCCGTGTGGTGTTTTTGCCAAAAATGGATATTCTGGAAGATGCCATGAATAAGCTGGAGATGTTCCTAAGTACATACAGGCAGATCTAGAGCGTCTTGTCTTTGAAAATTCATTCCCGCCATCTGCATGACAGCTTGTTTAATCATTTCATTCGGAGGTTGATCTGGCTGGAAAATGGGAGTACGGAGGAGTAAATGGAGGTAAAAATGAAGGATTCAGCAATTATATTAGAAGGGGGATCTGTCAGAGGGGTATTCAGTTCGGGGGCATTGGATTATCTTATGGAGAAGGATTGTTATATCCCCCACGTCATCGGTGTGTCGGCAGGTTCCTGCAATGCGGTGGACTATGTATCAAAGCAGATTGGACGCACCAAAGACTGCATTGTCAGAAGTAATGATCAGGAAAAATTAATCAGTATTAAGGGGTTTTTGAAGAATAAGAGCCTTTTCAATATGGAACTTTTGTTTGAAAAGGATCCTTCCGAGTATCATCCGTTTGATTTTGATACCTTCTTTGCTTCTCACATGACCTGTGAGATTGTGGTAACCAATTGTCTCACCGGCAAGGCGGAATATTTAACGGAAAAGAAAGATGGAGCGAGGCTGATGACGTTGTGCAGAGCGTCAAGCAGCCTTCCTATCGTTTCGCCCATGGTGGAGATTGACGGAGTGCCCTATCTGGACGGAGGCCTGTCAGATTCCATTCCAATTCTGCATTCGCTGCAGATCGGGAATAAGAAAAACGTAGTAATTCTCACCAGAAATAAAGGCTACCGGAAAACGATGTCAAAGAGAAGCATGCATTTTTACGCGGCATATTTTAAGAAGTATCCCCAGCTGGTACGCGCAGTCTGCCTGCGTCCTTACCATTATAACCGTATTCTGGCGCAGGTTGAAAAATGGGAGGAAGAAGGGAAGATATTTGTTGTGCGTCCTCAGGGGAAAACAGTCTCCAGAGTAGAGAGCGACAAGAAGGTACTCAATGATTTCTACCGGCATGGATATGAACAGATGGAAGCACAATATGAGGATCTGCTTCGTTTCCTGGAAAAATAGAAAGCGAGGTCAAGGATGTTTGAACGATTCTTCCCAGATGATTATCTGGATTCCACATATAGCATAGACTTTGAAAAATTATACAGGGAAGGCTGCCGGGGCGTATTATTTGATATTGATAATACCCTGGTACCCCATGGCGAGCCGGCAGATGAAAGGGCGAAGAAATTTTTTGCCCATTTGCGGGATATGGGCATGAAATACTGCCTGATATCCAACAATCAGCTGCCCAGAGTGAAGCCTTTTGCAGAGGAGGTAGGAGCACTTTTTATTGAAAATGCCCATAAGCCCTCCAGGAAAAATTATGAGAAGGCAATGCAGTTGATGGGAACTACTTCCAAAAATACGGTTTTTGTAGGGGATCAGCTGTTTACAGATGTATATGGAGCCAAAAGAACTGGAATTCCGAATATTCTGGTAAAGCCGATTCATCCCAAAGAAGAAATTCAGATCGTTTTAAAAAGATATTTGGAAAAAATCGTATTACATTATTATAAAAAGAGCAAACTAAAATAAGTTTAGTGCTGCCATGCAGTGCTAGAGCCTGTTTGAAAATTCATTCCTGCCATCTGCACGCCCCGCTTAGCGGCATATTTGCCCCGAACAAAGGGTACGTAGTACGATTGTCGCCCTTCATCCGGGACAAATCTTCCCAAAAGTGTGACTCACAGCTGCCAGAAAGCAATTTTTAAACACGCTAAAAAACGATGGAGGTAAAACATGTTCCGTGAGGAGTTAAATGCAGTATTTAAGGAAAAAATGATAGAAGCTGTCTTAGTATCTGATGGTTACAATATGCGGTATCTCAGTGGTTTTCGCGGCGCAACGGGTTATCTTTATATCACGTCCAAACGCCAGGTGCTGTTGACCGATTCCAGATATACCACTCAGGCAAAAGAGGAAGCTTTGGAATTTGAAGTGATTGAGATTTCTAATCAGAAAGGCTATGGGGCATTCATCGGGGAAATGACCAGGGCAGATGAAATTAATGCAATCGGATTTGAAAACGATCATATGATATATGCGGATTTTATGAAATTGAAGGAAGCATGCAGTGAAGAACTGTGCTGGAAAGGTATGGGGGATTCACTGAACAGACTTCGTATTGTTAAGAATGAAAAGGAATTATCCTGTATGGAAAAAGCGCAGTCCATCGCAGACGGTGCTTTTTCCCATATCATAGAAATTCTGAAACCCGGTATGACGGAGCTTCAAGTGGCGGCTGAATTGGAATTCTACCTGAAGAGCCATGGCGCCAATGGAACCAGTTTTGATACCATTGCAGCTTCCGGTATTCATTCTGCAATGCCACACGCAATGCCGTCCAATAAAGCAATTGATTCTGGTGACTTCCTGACGATGGATTTTGGCTGTATTTATGAAGGATATTGTTCAGATATGACCAGGACCGTAGTGGTAGGAAAAGCCAGCGCCAAACAAAAAGAGATCTATCAGATCGTTCTGGAGGCACAGCTTGCGGCACTGGATGTCATAAAAGCGGGAATGAGGGGCAGCGAAGTGGACAAGGTGGCAAGAGATGTAATTGAAAACGCCGGATACGGAGAATACTTCGGACATGGTCTTGGTCACAGCGTTGGCTTGTACATTCATGAAGAACCCAGGCTTTCTCCCAAGTGCGATGAAGTGCTGAAAGAGAATGTGATTGAGACGGTAGAACCCGGCATTTATATACCGGAATTTGGCGGCGTGCGCATTGAAGATATCGTAATCGTTAAAGAAAACGGCTGCCAAAATATGACCCATTCAACAAAAGAATTGCTGGAACTGTAAAAAATAGTTGAAAAAGTATGGATTATATTATAAAATAGACTAAACTATGGGAATATGCAAGATTCCTGTGTTGTCAATATGAAGGAGGAATATCAATATGATATCAGCAGGAGATTTTAGAAACGGTGTAACATTAGAAATAGATAATAACATCGTTCAGATTATCGAATTCCAGCACGTAAAACCAGGTAAAGGTGCAGCGTTTGTTCGAACAAAATTAAAAGACATTATCAATGGCGGTGTTGTGGAAAAAACATTCAGACCAACTGAAAAATTCCCGCAGGCAAGGATTGACCGCGTAGATATGCAGTATTTATATTCAGATGGGGATTTATTCCATTTCATGAACGTTGAGAATTACGAGCAGATCGCATTAGCACAGGAAGACATCGGTGATTCTTTAAAGTTCGTAAAAGAAAACGAAATGGTTAAAATATGTTCTGTTAACGGAAAAGTATTCGCAGTAGAGCCACCTTTATTTGTGGAATTAGAGATAACAGATACAGAGCCTGGATTCAAAGGTGATACAGCACAGGGAGCTACAAAGCCGGCAACTGTGGAAACAGGAGCTATTGTATATGTACCGTTATTTGTTGAACAGGGAAATAAAATCAAAATTGATACCAGAACAGGGGATTACTTGTCCAGAGTATAGTTATATTGTGTAATTCTTAGATGAGAAAGGTGGTTGCCTTTCTCATTTTTGGAATAAATAAAAACACAAGGAGGAAGATTTTTATGAGTGAGAAAAAGAGTTTTTTTGTAACTAAGAAATTGTTTACGGTTGTTGTGCTGTCATTTTTGTTGACAATGATGTTTGGAATGAGTGTATTTGCTGCGCCTGCGGCGCCGTCAGGGCTGAGGCAGACATCGGCATATACAAGTTCTGCTAGGATAGTATGGAATGCGGTTGTTGGGAAAAATATCAGATATCATGTCCAGTATTCAACGGATAATCGCAACTTTAGCGATGCGGCTACATATGATAGCTCTTATCCGGAATTTTATAAGAGTAATCTAAGTACGGGAAGTACATATTATTTCAAAGTCAGAGCGTATGAATACGTCTATGGAAAACCCAATGATTATAGTGCGTGGTCTCCATCATTTGAAGCAGTGACCGTACCCGACAGAGTAAAGACTGAAAATTTAAGCCAAAGTGCAGCAAAGACAAACAGCATATCACTAAACTGGAGTCCGGTAACCGGAGCCACCAGGTATCAGGTTTACAGAGTAGATGGCTCTGCACAGATATTAGCAGCCACAACAACCAGTCCATCTGTTACCATCGGTAATTTAAAAACGGGGACAAATAACTACTTCAGGGTATATGCTGAACGTGTATCATCATCCGGATATGAAGCCATAAACGATTCTTCAGCTTATATCTATGCAAATACACTGCCGGGAACAGTTACCGGGATTAAAGTTACTAATAGCTATCCCTATTCAAATAAAGCTGCATTGGCATGGAATCGAGCAGATAATGCTAAGGGTTATCAAATTGCTGTCTACAATATGAAAAATAAAAAGACAGGAAAAACATTAAATGTTAGCGGTAACAGCTATAACACCATTAAGATGGACCAGAAATCATTCTATAAAGTGAAGGTCAGAGCATATATTCAGCTGAATAACGGGAAGAAGATTTATGGTAACTGGGGCAGCACCTATGTGGCAAATCAGCAGATCGTAAAAGTTCGAAATATATCAGGCGGATTAAAAGCAACATGGCCAAAAGTGACCGGTGCTACAAATTACACAGTTTATGTTTCCGATAAATCAAAAAAAGGTTATAAAAAAGTTTCTACAACAAAGTCAACGAGTTATACTTTAAAGAAATTCAAAAGTAAAAGCTTGAAAAAGGGGAAAAGTTATTATATCTATGTTGTAGCAAATAAAAAAGTCAAGAGTAAAACTTATAAGAGTGTACCGCAGTATAGCTTTTATCAGACTTACAGATAAGCAACCATCAGCAGGTGTCAGGAGTGATCACAGATCTTCAGGCACCTGCTTTCATCATAAAAAAAATAAAATATCACTTGCATCAAACTAAAAAATATGATACTATAAGTGATATAAAAATTCTAAATGCATTCATTTTCTCGATGCGTTCGCATCAAATTTTCCATTTAATTTTTATACAATACTAATTTAAGAAAGGGTGGTTCGATTGAATTACGAAGAATTTATTTGCTTTGTGCAGAAAAAAGTACAGACACAATTGGGAAAGGAGGTGCGCGTTGAACTGCATCAGATCACGAAAAATAATGATGTTCAACTGGATGGCTTGTCAATTGTGGAAACTACAAAGAGTATTTCCCCTACAATATATCTGAATGATTATTTTAAGGAATATCAGTGCGGCACAGCCATGGTACAGATTATTGACAGTATATTAAGTATCTACCAAAATAATAAAATCAAAGTTCCGCTAGATACGGAATTCTATACGGATTATATGCGTGTTAAAAATAACATTGCATGTAAAGTTATTAACTATAAGAAGAATACCGAATTATTAAAAACAGTTCCCCATGTGCAATACCTGGATCTGGCAATTGTATTTTATTATTTTTTAAAGAGTGATACACTGGGAACCGGTACAATTTTAATCCATGACAGTCATTTGAAAATGTGGAAGATCACAAAAGAAATCTTATATGAAACAGCCAGAAAAAATACGCCTGCCATGCTTCCGTTTGAATTTAAAAGTATGGAAGAAGTGATGGAGGATATAGAGGAGGGGGATTTGGAAGATGAATTTTCAGATGTTATGGAAGTTCAGGAAGAAGATGATGACCGAATCCCCATGTATGTGCTTTCTAATAAAGAGAAGACAATGGGGGCAGCATGTATCCTGTATGACTCAATTTTGACCTTAATCGGAGAGCGCCTGCAGGATGATTTCTATATTCTTCCAAGCAGCATACATGAATGCATCGTGGTCCCCAAGAATATACGGACAACGAAAAAGGAACTGCAGGAAATGGTGAGAGAGATTAATGACACCCAGGTAATACCGGAAGAGGTTCTTTCCAATGAAGTTTATACTTATACCAGGGAAATCCATCGATTAGCGCTGTAGACATGCAGTCTTGTAAGAGCCGGTATCATCGCAGATTTTGCCGGTTCTTAAATAAACAAAAGAGGACATAAAAAGACAAAATGTGTGTTGGAAAACATATTCAATAACAAATCCTTTACTTTTTCCATCTTTTATGATAATATGTAATAAGTGCTTTCGTAAGAACTAAAAATACAGGTGGTTAGCCAGTATATTTTACACCTTATGTCAGCCAAAGTAAACCTTATTTACACCTTATAAACGATACTTTGTAAGATTTACACTTTGTTTACACCTTATATATTTGTTTTACACAGAAGTAATGCTTATAATTACGTAGACATGCAGTGTGTAAAAATCAAAAGAATTTGTGGGTTTTAGGGTGAAAGGGATCTACGAACCTTGAAAACCAATGTTTATAAGGAAAAGCATGTGTTATTTAAAAGCTGTTTAAAGGTTTGCAGATGAATCAGCACTCGTAGCTCAGGGGATAGAGCAGTGGTTTCCGGTACCACGTGTCGGGGGTTCGAATCCCTCCGGGTGCGTTTTTTTTGCTCTTGTGGCAGCCGAATAATTGTAACACAGATGTAGAAAAATGGAGGTAAGTATAGTGGGTAATTTTAGAGAATGGTTATCTGATAATCTAAGATATATCTTACTCGGCTTAGCAGTTATTTTGATTCTGGTGATTGCAGTATTTGCGGTGAAGCTTGTCAGTGGACTTGGAAATAGCGATGGGGCAAATTCTGTTAAAACAACGGAAAGTGAAACGAAAAAAGAAGTAATAGTAGAATCGAATGCGGAGACTGAGAATAAAAGCAATGATTTAGTACAGAATGATCCAAAAGTGTTGGAAACAGTACAGGCTTATTATACGGCTATGCAAAATAAAGATATTGAATCATTAAAGAAATTAGTTCCCAACTTAACGGCTGAGGAAGAACAGAAGATTCAAAACAACAATCTGTATGAAAGTTACAATAACGTAACCAGTTATTCAAAAAAAGGACCAGTAGATGGTTCCTATGTAGTTTATGTAATTTACGACTGTAAGGTATTTAATTATGAAACCATGGTACCGAGTCTGGTACGCCTTTATTTACAGACGAACACGGAAGGAAGCCTCTATGTATCTGATTACAAAGTAGATGAGGCAACTGAAAAGTACGTGGAAGACATGGCAAATGATGCAGATGTTAAAAAATTAATTGAAGATGTAAATCAGAAATACCAGCAGGCTATCGATTCCAATGAAGATTTGAAAAAACTGGTGGATGAAATTGGATCGCCTATGACGGAGTCCAATATTCCTGACAGTAGTGAAGCTGGTGTGGAAGTAAATAAAATAGTAGCGGCTAATACCGAATGTAATGTAAGAGCAGATTCAACAGAAGATGCCGACATACTAGGTGTTCTAAGCGAAGGCGAAACAGTGACCAGAGTGAAAAAGCTGGACAATGGATGGTCAGAAGTCCGCTATGCTGGCGGTACCGGTTATGTTATGAGTGATTTCCTCACAGAACAGACTGGAAGTACAGAAGCAGCACAATAAAAGAGATTAGTTTAAGGAACGGCAAAGGCCGTTCCTTTTTTTGTCCTATTCATTAAAATCATGTTTCAGCATTTTCTTATACTTATAAGGGGTAATCCCAATAATACTGTTAAACAGTTTGGAAAAATGCTGAGAATCTTTCAGCCCGATCTGGCTGGCAATCATAGTGAGGGACATATCCGTAGTTGTCATTAAATCAATAGCCTGATTAATTCGGTAAATATTGATATAATTGGATATGGTCAAATTCATCTGTTTGAAAAAAATTTCACTGAGATATCGGGTTGAGATGCCTAATTTATCCGAGATGTCACCAATTAAAATTTTAGAATCGTAATGTTTATGTATATAGGATAATGTAAAGGAGACATAGCGGTTTTGCCTGGGGGCATAGTGTTTGGAAAAAGAGAAATCCATATCAAGTGTTTCTAAAACAGAGATCAGTAATTCAGTTATGTATAAATTTGAATAAGACCGGGAGAAAAAATGGTCTTCCTGAGTGCTGGTAATTATTTTTTCAATCAGGGAAGCCATTCTTTCCGTAATTTTTGCTTTGTAAAATACGTTACAGCAATAGTAAAGGGAAGATATCATATCAATCGCATCATCCGGATTGCTGCTTCCGGTAGTATTCAGATATAATTCCTGGAAATAGGTTGGGTCAAAATGGATGTGGTTAAAGGTACAGGGTTCTTTGCAGGTAAGATAAAAAGAGTGAACAATATTTGGCATAATAATGACAATATCATCTTTTTCACAGTTAATAATCTGATTCTTGATTTCCATGCTGCAGGCCCCTGAGGTCAGCTGATATACTTCTATGCTTTTATGGATATGTTTTGCAAAAGTATAAAAATTTTCACGGTGTTGTTTGACAGCGCTTATGATCGCCTGGTCCGACAGAACAAACCGTGTTTCTGATCCAGTGGTGGATTTTGTGTTTGCGTAAGTAGTGTAGTACATAAAAATCTCCTTGTTCCGGATTATACAAAAAATGCCTGAAAATAAACAGGTTTTAACAAGCAACGTTATTATACAAATGATATAATATTTACAAAGATGTGTCAATGAAATTGTGGAATATAACTAGGAGGCTATGGCATGAAGAAGAAATTGTGGATAGGGATACCAATTATATTGCTGATTGTAGGATTTGCAATTGTTATAATTTATAATCAGACAGGTTTTCAATTAAAAATAAATGGAGAAAAAATTGACAAAGAAGAATATCTGGATACGGTGAATGAGCAAATAAATGAGGTGAGCCAGTATTTTTATGAAAAAGCAGGAATTACACTGAAAGGGGATTCCTGGGAGAAAGAGATTGAAGGTGAGGTTCCTTACCGTGTACTGACCGACCAGGTAATTGAGCAGTTAAAGTATTCTGCGGCAGTTTTCGATTTGGCAAAAGAAAAGGGTTACATAGAAGAAACAGGGTATCAGGCGCTGAAGAAGAGAATGGAAGACGAAAATGAAGCCAGAGCCAATAAAATAAAGAAGGGGGAACCCGTCTATGGACTTTCCAATTTTTCACTGAAATTGTATAAAGAATATTCTATGGATGCAATACAAAAACAATACTGCTCTGATCTGGACAACGAAGGAATGAAAGTTACAGATGAGGAGAGACAAGTCTACTATGACCAGCAAAAGGATAAAATATTTCGTCAGAATGATGATATAACATTGGAATTTATAAAAATAGAGTACCTGGCATCGGGAATGGATGAGGCGCAGTACCGAAATTTAAAGGATAAGATGACAGAACTCCACGGAAAAATCAGCGATAAGGAGCCACTGTCCGATTTGATACAGAGAGAAGAGCTGTTAATGCCTTATTATACCCATCAGGAATTATTGTCCGGGGATATAGGGGCTTACAGCAGAATAATGGGAGATGTACTGGATTATGCAGCAGATTTGAAAAAGGGGGAAGTTACCAGGGTCATTGATGAAAATGGAACTTTGTATCTGATTCAATGTACAGACCGGAATGTAAATGATTATTATCCTCTGGACACGGTAAAAGATAATATCAATAAAAGTCTCAGGGAAGCCAATTATGAAAGTATTCTGACGAAGAAGGCTGCAGGTTATGAAGTCCGGGGAAATATGGACCGGATCTATGCTTATACAAAGCAGCAGGTAATGAATTAAAGGTGGATAAACATTTTTTCCGCATGCAGGAAGCACTGTGTCTGGAAAAGATAGTTATCAATAAAAATTTAATGGAAAGAAAGGAGTAAGAGGATGAAAAAGAAATTTTTATCGTTCATGCTGGCAGTTACTCTGGTATGCAGTACTCAGGCATTTAATTCCATGCCCTATGTAAAAGCTGCAGAGACAGCCGACGTGGGCACAACCTACTATATAAGCAGTAGGAATGGAGATAATGGAAACAGTGGTACTTCAGAAAGAGAAGCATGGGAGACTTTAGACAAGCTTGAAAATGTAACCCTGGGTCCAGGGGATTCTGTATTGCTGGAATCGGGATCCATATTCAATGGATTTATTCATTTACAAAATGTGGGAGGTACACAGGAAAACCCCATTACCATCAACAGCTATGGAGAAGGAAATAAACCGGTGATCAACTGTAATGGTGAAGGAGTCTGGTACCAGGACTATGGAAAAGCAATGGATAACAGCGGACACAGAAGCAGCGGATATGTTTCTTCCGCAATTTTGCTTTATGATGTGGATTATGTAGAGATCAGTAACCTGGAAATCACAAACATATCAAACGATTTTGATTATTTTGGAACAAATGTGAATAAAGCGTCCGGCAGAATGGATCGTACCGGTGTGGCTGGAATTGCAAAAGACGGGGGAACCATGGAGCATATTTACCTGGATAACCTCTATATCCACGATGTATCGGGGAATCTTCAGGACAAGCATATGAACAACGGCGGAATCCAGATGAATGTTCTGAAACCGGAAAATGAAGAAGCAACCGGTATTGCAAGATATCAAGATGTAAAAATCAGCAACTGTTATGTGAAGGATGTTTCCAGAGCAGGGATAGTGGTAGGTTATACATATCAGCATGATAAGTTTGGCGGAGCAGCTCTGGCAGATGAAACGGTGAAAAAATACGGGCATACCAATCTGGTTCTGGAAGGAAATTATGTTCAGAATGCGGGAAATGATGCCATCGTTGCCATGTATGCTTACCGTCCGATGATTCAAAATAATGTATCCGATACGGCAGGTGTGGACCTGGATGACGGATATGAGGGATACTGGCAGTCCTTCTGTGCGGCAATTTGGCCATGGAAGTGCAAAGATGCAGTTTTCCAATACAATGAAGCATTTGACACAGTGGGTGAAGGAAACGGTGACGGGCAGGCATGGGACATTGACTGGTCGGACGGTACCGTATACCAGTATAACTACAGCCATAACAATGGAGGCGGTTCCATGCTGATCTGTCTGAATGAGGCCTATAACGGAACATTCCGGTATAATCTAAGCCAGGATGATTTGAAATGCCTCATCACATTCCAGGGCAATCCGCTTGCTAAAATCTATAATAATGTATTCTATGTGGGAGGGGATCTGGAAACGGCAATCCACCATCCGGCAGCAGGCAAGCGAGGCGGAGCCGGGTATCTGGCTAATAACATCTTCTACAATGTCAGCACAAATAAAAAAGTCAGTGATGATGGCTGGAACCCTGGTAATAACAAAACATTTGAAAATAACATCTACTATGGTTACAGCGAAGAAGGAATGCCGGCTCTTCCGGAAGCGGATGCAATCACGGCAGATCCGAAATTTGAAAATCCGGGAAGTGCTCCCGTCACTGTTCAGGCAGGCGGGAAGGTTCATGACAGAAGTGCCTTTGCAGGATATAAAATCGCGGACGATTCCCCAGCTGTAAATGCCGGCGTATATATTCCTAATAATGCATCTCAGGATTTCTTTGAAAATCAGTTGACGGGAATTGTACCTGATATTGGCATTCATGAAACAACTGTGGAAGAACCTGTTTCATTAAAGGTATATTCAGACCGTTACCTGGTGCAGGATCAGGATATCCAGAATGTGCCAAAAGGTACAACAGCAGAGGAATTCTTAAAAAATATCAAGGCATCTGCAAAAGCGGAGTGCAGGGTAATGAAAGGCTCTGAACAGGTTGCGGCAGATACGGCTGTAACAGAAGAGATGGTATTAAAGGTAATCAATAAAGACAATGAGCAGGAGACAAGTACCTATAATATACATGTGGTAAAAGTATATGCCGAATATGCCACAGAAGGAATGACAGCTTCAGCAGGGAGCTTTCAGCCAAACAACGCCACAGAAGGAAATCCGGCTTATGTACTGGATGATAATATGAGCACAATCTGGCATACGGCATGGAGCGGATGTAACAGAAGCGAAGCATGGATCCAGATTGATATGGGTAAAGAACAGCCGGTAGGCATGCTGAAGTATGTGCCCAGAAAATCAGGCGGGGTAAATGGAATTATTACCGAATATGAAGTTTCCGTCAGTACAAACGGCACAGACTGGACAAAAGCTGCTACAGGAAGCTGGGATAACAATTCTGAGATAAAATATGCAGAATTTCCATCGGTAACTGCCAGGTATGTAAAGCTCTGGGCAAAAGATTCCAAATCACAGGAAGCCGGAAAAGTTTTCGCATCTGCAGCAGAAATCCGGCTTGGATATGAAGAATAGGGGGGTGTGAATACGATGAAAAAGAAGATCTTATCAATGCTTACGGCACTGGCTGTCATTGTTTCCAGTATTGCACCGGGGATAACAGTAAGTGCGGCAGCTGATCAGGAGGCCGGGACAGGTACGACCTATTATGTCAGCACATTAAATGGAAAGGACAGCAATGACGGAACATCGGAATCGAAGCCTTTCTATAGCCTGCAGAAAATAAATGAGCTGTCCTTACAGCCAGGAGACCGGGTGCTGTTAGAATCCGGTTCGGAATTTACAAATGGATATCTGCATCTCTTCGGACAGTCCGGCTCGCCGGAAGATCCCATTGTGATTGATAAATATGGTGAAGGAAATGATCCGGTAATCAATACAAACGGACAGGGAATCTGGTACCAGAACTATGGGCAGCCCCTGGACAGCGCAAGCCATGTCTATACTGGCTATGTATCGTCATCTATTTTATTGTACGATTCCGAATATATTGAGATCAACAATCTGGAAATGAGCAACCGGGGACCGAAGATTGAAACCGTGTATAACAGCCAGAAGGTTATGGAACGAACAGGAGTAGCTGCAGTTGCCCAGGATAAGGGAACGGTAGATCATATCTACCTGAATAACCTGAACATACATGATGTAATCGGAAATGTGTATGACAAGCACATGAACAACGGTGGTATCTATTTTACGGTATTTAAGCCAAACGATGAATCCAAAACGGGGATTTCACGTTATGAAGATGTAAAGATAGAAAACTGTATGGTAGAAAACGTAAACCGCTGGGGAATTGCCGTGGGATATACGGCATATCATGCACAGTTTAACAATACGGCAATACCCGACAGTGTCATTGCCAAATATGGTTCAGGAAATGTGGTGATCCGGAATAATTACGTGAAAGAGCCAGGCGGAGATGCAATTACCACCATGTATTGTGACCGTCCGTTAATTGAGTATAACGTATCGGAAGGGGCGGCAAGACAGATTAACGAAACCGACTATTCTGCAACTTCAAGCGGCAGAGTGGCGGCAGCGATCTGGCCATGGAAATGTAAAGATGCAGTATTCCAGTACAATGAAGCCTTTGACACGTATTTCAACCAGGATGGACAGGCGTGGGATGCAGATTCCGGCGACGGAACACTCTATCAGTATAACTACAGCCACAATAACGGAGGCGGATGTATCATGTTCTGTCTGGGACAGGCATATCAAAATACCTTCCGCTATAATATCAGCCAGAATGACCTGGCAGGCGTGATCAATGCGCCATCCCAGCCGGATGCCCATATTTACAACAACGTCTTCTATGTGAAAGACGGTGTTCCGTTTATCCGTCCGGGCATGACTGGCGGTGTGATGAATTTGGAAAATAATATTATATACTATGCCGGTGATCAGGCAAGAACAGAAAACTGGACATTAAACGGAACCAGGGCAAGCTATAGCAACAACCTATATTATAACTATGCCAATTTACCGGCGGACGATGAGAATGCGGTAAACGTAGCAGCGGGAACGCCAGTGTTTGCAGATCCGGGAAAAGCACCATCTACTACAAACGGCACAGCAAATCCCCATCATGATCCCACACAGGAAACTGTATTTGACGGATATAAACTGGCTGAAAATTCACCTGCCATCAATGCCGGAAAATTCATAACGGATAATGGAGGAAAGGATTTCTACGGGAATGAAGTAACCGGAACACCGGATATTGGAGCTTATGAATCCGCTTCTGTCAGTCTGGACCTGTATTCCTCTGTTTATACCATTGCAGAGTACAAGATCAGCGGGCTGGCTAAGAATACAACCGTAGATCAGTTCTTAGGTAACTTATCTTACGATAAGAAATTAGAGGTAAAGGTATTTGACCGGGAAGAGCAGGAACTGACCGGAGACGATATTGTGACAGGCGGCAGCAAGCTGGCTTTATCGAATGGCAGCCAGACGGTAGAATATACGGTAACGGCAAATACCGATAACAGTATCCATGATTCAGTATTTGAGTTGAAAGACCAGACAATTTATGTGCCGATGACGGAAAAAGCAACTGTTTCGGTGGTAGACATCATCAATGGAATTACTGTAAATGATACGGCAGCTATAAAAATTTATCAGAATGATGCCGAAGTAACCCAGGGAAGCGCAGCAGATGGCATGATCCTGAAAGTAATTGCAGAAGACGGCTCCGAAGCAGAGTATACACTGGCTGCTAAAAATGAATACCAATGGGCAAAAGATTTTGTAGAGGCGAAGCAGGGGAATGTATGGTTTGCCCAGCAGAAAGAAAATAATGAATACAGCAATATGACTGTATTTGATAATACTTATGCCACCTGGAATGGAAAGGATTATGCAGTAATCGGTCTGGAAGGAAACCGTGGACAGCAGACGGCAGATAAGCGTGGATTATTCTGCGATGCTTTGGCAGTTTCACAAAGGGGCCAGGGATACTCCGCAGCCTACCGGTCACCAGTTAACGGAAATATTATCCTGTCATTTAAAGATATGGGGGATAAGAAGAACGCATTTCTGCGTATGGCAACTACAGCCGATCCCAACACAGGATCAGATGTCTTCCTGACTATAACTAAAAACGGAGAACAGATCGGAGAGCAGATCCAGATTCCAAATGACGGAACCGGTGTGGAAATTGCTTCGGCTGAGATTCCGGTAGCAAAAGGAGACTATATCCGATTAGAAATTAAGAACATCGGTGCACAGAATGCCAGCAAGAGTTCTGCATACGTTACACCTGTCATTACTTATACAGATCCGGCAGAAGCGGATACCCAGGCGCCAACCACTCCTGAGAATATTAAGGCAGAGGAAGTTACCAGTACATCCGCTTCCATCAGCTGGAATGCTTCCACCGATAATGTAGGCGTTAAGGGATACGAAGTAAAAAATGGAGATGAACTTTTAAAGGATATCACCGAGGGAACAAGCACCATCCTGGATGGACTGACTCCATCTACGGATTATACCTTAACGGTAACTGCATATGATGCGGCAGGCAACAAATCACAGCCTGGAAGTGTGACCTTCCGGACCAAAGATATGGAAGATACCCAGAAGCCGTCAGCACCTGCAGAAGTCAGAGCTGATGATATCACAGATACAACCGCAGTGATTTCCTGGACAGCTTCGACTGATAACAAAGGTGTAGCAGGATACCGGATTAAGAATGGAGAAGTGATCCTGAAAGATCAGGTGACTGATACACAGGCACAGCTTACCAATCTGAACTCTGGGACCGAATATGTAATCAGTGTAGTAGCTTACGATGCAGCAGGAAACGAATCAGATCCGGGAACCGTATCCTTCACAACACTTGGGGAACCGGAAAATCCGGACACTGAAAAGCCATCCATACCTGCAGATGTAAAGGCAGAAAATATTACAGCAGCAGCTGCTGACATTTCCTGGACAGCTGCAACCGACAATATTGGAGTGGCTGGTTATAAGGTTATGAAACAGGATACGCTCTTAGCAAATGTAACCGAGGGTACCAGTTATTCGTTAACTGGACTGACTCCCCAGACAGCGTATACCATAGATATCATTGCATACGATGTCGCAGGAAATGAGTCAGATCCGGGAAGTGTTACATTTACAACCTTGGAGCTAAAAGATGATGAAGCGCCGTCAGCACCGGAAAATGTAAAAGCAGATCCCGTTGGACAGACTACGGCATGGATCAGCTGGAATCCATCAAACGATAATGTAGGTGTGGCAGGATATGAAGTGAAAAATGGCGGCACCATTCTGGCAGATGTAACAGAGGGAACCGGTGTGGAAATAAAAGACCTCCTGCGCGGCACGCAATACACCATCAGTGTTGAGGCATACGATGCTGCAGGAAATCGTTCGGAACCGGGAATGGTAGACTTCACCACATTAAGAGCAGATGCTTCCGGCTTAAATGCAAAAATTAGCGAAGCACAGGCAATTAAAAATGATGGAGGCATCTATACAAAGAGCAGCTATAGAGATTTACAGGCAGCCATTTCAGAGGCAAAAGAAATCGCAGGAAATAAAAACAGCAGCGACGAAGAAATCAGGGCAGCAATAACCCGGTTAGAAAATGCAATGAAGCTTGTGAAAGTAACACTGACGTTAAACATGGCCAAGGCGGAAATGGAAGCCGGAGATATGCTGCAGCTCACCTCATCCACAAATGAAGTGGAAACTGCTGTCACCTGGAGTTCCTCCAATGGAAAAGTAGTAACGGTAGACGCAAAGGGTATGGTAAAAGCAGCCGCAGCTGGAACAGCCGTAGTAAAAGCAAACCTGGGTACCATCAGTGCAGAGTGTACCATAACGGTAAAATCCAGACCGGCACCAGAACCGGGATCGACGCTGACACTGAATAAGAGCAGCGCAACGATTTATACCAAAGGAACCACGTCTGTTCGATTAACTGCGAAAGTGACAGGTCCAAGTAAAAAGGTCAGCTGGAAATCCGGTGATACAAAGATCGCAACCGTGAAAAACGGTAAAGTAACGGCAAAAAAAGCCGGGAAGGTAACGATCACCGCTACGGCAAATGGTATCCGCAGGACATGCCGGATTACTGTAAAAAAACCGGCATTAAAACTGACCAAAACAAAGCTTACCCTGTATACAAAAGGGAGAACAACTGCAGAAATAGGCGCAAAGATAACCGGTTCCAGTAAACGAATTGTGTGGAAAACCAGCAATAAGAAAATCGCAACGGTGAAAGACGGTAAAATTACCGCCAAAAAAGCTGGCAAAGTAACAATTACTGCAAAAGCGAACGGAATTACAAAACGCTGTGAAGTAAATGTGAAAAAGCCAAGCCTGAGCGTAAAAGGCAGTACGGCAGTAAATCTGAAGAAAGGAAAAAGTGCGAAAATATCCGTAAAGGTGAAACCCGCCGGAAAAATCAGATTTCAATCCAGCAAGAGTAAAATCGTGTCCGTAAGCAGTAAAGGCGAGATGAAAGCGCTGAAAAAAGGAAAAGCTGAAATCACCGTATCCTGCTATGGAATAAAGAAAATCATAACAGTTCATGTAAATTAAAAGAAGCATAAACAGTAAGAACGTTGTGAATGGCTGAACGAAGCAGAACGGATGTGTTATGTGATTTCATGAATGAAATATTCAGGTTACTGCAAAACAGAGAGATGGATCCTCATCTCTCTGTTTTTGTGTTGTGCATAAGCTTTTTGATGTGTTTGCACTGGTTAAATTATGAATGAAAAGAAGAATCTGCATAAATTATGATTTTAATACACATGCTATGAAAAAGCGAGGTGATTAATCATGATAACGAATGCAGAACAAGAGATTCTCTGTGGAATCTGTAAGGAAAGTAAAACAGCGCTTCTTGATATCCACACTATTTTAAGTAAAGTATACGATGACGAACTGGCACTGGATTTGAATCTCCAAGCAGCCAGGTATTCGAGGCTGGAAGAAAGGGCTGCTGACAGCCTGAGGGAAAAAGGATTGGCTGATACGGCGTTAAAGCTTGGGGACAGAACAAAACGCTGGGCTTCCCTTCAGGCAGGAACAGTCTTCAACGTAAGTACCTCACACATAGCCGATATGATGATACAAAAGAAAGAAGAACGGTTAACTGAGGTGAAAAAAAAAGTGGATCAGAATCCGGTTGTGCACAATATGGTATATGAACTCGCAGAAGAATTTCTGGGTTTTGAAGAGGATACCATACGGATTCTCAAGTCTTATTTGTAAAAAAGGCTTGAGAATATATGTAAAGAAATGTAAAAAATTACTTGTCATCAGCTTCTGTACATTATATAATACAAAATGGAACTAAAACGTAGAGGCAGATGGATTGAGGAGCGTCTGTTTTTACTGGAAAACATTTATGCTAAGGAGGATTTTAAAATGTCATATGTTGATGAGGTAATTGAACTGGTAGTGAAAAAGAACCCTGCTGAACCGGAATTCCATCAGGCAGTAAAAGAAGTTCTGGAATCTTTACGAGTTGTAGTTGAAGCAAATGAAGAAAAATTCAGAAAAGATGCATTGCTTGAAAGACTTGTTGAACCGGAAAGACAATTGAAATTCCGTGTGCCTTGGGTAGACGACAAGGGACAGGTTCAGGTAAATACAGGCTATCGTGTGCAGTTTAACAGCGCAATCGGACCTTACAAAGGCGGTCTTCGTCTGCATCCATCCGTTAATATCGGAATTATTAAATTCCTGGGATTCGAACAGATTTTCAAGAACTCACTGACAGGTCTTCCAATTGGCGGTGGTAAAGGTGGATGTGATTTTGATCCCAAGGGCAAATCAGACAGAGAAGTTATGGCATTCTGCCAGAGTTTTATGACAGAACTTTGCAAATATATTGGCGCTGATACAGACGTACCGGCAGGTGATATCGGAACAGGTGCAAGAGAGATCGGATACATGTTCGGACAGTATAAGAGAATCCGCGGCGTTTATGAAGGCGTGTTAACCGGAAAAGGCTTATCCTACGGCGGTTCCTTAGCAAGAACAGAAGCTACCGGATATGGTTTATTATATTTAACAGAAGAATTATTAAAGATCAACGGAAAAGAATTAGCAGGCAAAACAGTAGCAGTATCCGGTTCCGGAAATGTTGCTATTTATGCAACCCAGAAAGCACATCAGCTGGGCGCTAAAGTTGTAACCGTAAGCGATTCTACCGGATGGGTATATGATCCGGAAGGAATTGACGTAGATGTATTAAAAGAGATTAAAGAAGTAAAACGTGCAAGATTAACGGAATACAAAAACTACAGACCAAATTCCGAATACCACGAAGGAAAAGGCGTATGGACAGCAAAAGTTGACATTGCCCTTCCATGTGCTACACAGAATGAACTGGATATTGAAGATGCTAAGACTTTAGTAGCAAATGGCTGCTTCGCAGTATGTGAAGGTGCTAACATGCCTACAACCCTGGAAGCTACAAAATACCTTCAGGAAAACGGTGTAATCTTTGCTCCGGGTAAAGCTGCAAATGCTGGTGGTGTTGCTACATCCGCACTTGAAATGTCACAGAACAGCGAAAGACTGAGCTGGTCATTCGAAGAAGTGGATTCCAAATTACAGGGAATCATGGTGAATATCTGCCATAACATGTCAGACGCTGCAAAACGTTACGGACAGGACGGCAACTATGTATTAGGTGCAAACATTGCAGGATTTGAAAAAATTGTAGATGCTATGAACGCACAGGGAATCGTATAATCGTATAAAAATATCCCGCAAGTATGATGCTTGCGGGATATTTTTTTGTCCAATATTCATGACACAGGGGTAAAAGAGTTTGCCTGATATTAATTTGGTCTATGTATGTAAAAACAGAGCGGAATATGTCAGAATGATATAATAAAGTTATATGGTAACAATGTAAAATCGTAATAAAGTTCAAGAATACTGAATTTATTCAATCCAGCTAAAAAAGAAATTGAAATATTGACAATTATTATAAATATATTCCTAAAAAATATAAATAGTCCTATGTTAAAATAATGACTAAGAAAACAAACCGAACTTAGTATTATTAAAAATTACATTCAAAAAAGAAAGTAAAAAATATATTTAATTAGGAGGAAAAGATGAAAAGGAAACGTTTGTTGGCGGCAATTTTAGCATTATCCTTGGTTTTGCCTCAGGCGCTGCCTTATGCAGAGGTAAAAGCAGAGAGCGCAGCGGTGGTATATGAAACGAAAAATGACAGACAGGTCATTAATTTTAATACAGACTGGCATTTTTACAAAGGAGACATACCGGGAGGAGAAAAAGAGGACTTTAGGGATGACGCCTGGGTGTATGTTAATCTTCCTCATTCCACAGAGTACTATGATGCGGATAACAAGGATGCCTATCTGGGAATCAGCTGGTACCGCAAGACATTTGTGGCAGATGCAGCATGGGCAGAAAAAGAACTGCTGCTTACTTTTGAAGCAGCTATGCAGAAAGCAGAAATATGGGTGAATGGCCAGCCGGTTAAAGTACATAAGGGTGGCTACAGCCCAATTGTAATCAATCTGGCAGAGCACTTAAAATATGGAGAAGAAAATGTAATCGCTGTTGAACTTGACAGTAGACCAAATACTGGCTTTGCGCCTGGAAAGACAAACCCGGATTTCCAGTATTGGGGTGGTATTTATGGTAATTCTTACCTTACAATAAAAGATCCAGTCCATATCACTGATGAAATAGAAGAGGAGACTGTTGCCGGAGGAGGCGTGTTTGTCACTGCTCCGGCAGTCAGTGAAAAAAGTGCAGATGTGCAGGTCAAGACGCAGGTAGAAAATACGGGTACAGAAGCTCAGAATGTTACTCTGGAAACTTATATTATAGATGAGTCAGGTCACGTAGCCGTACAAGAAACGCAGTCACAAAAAGTGGAAGCAGGAGCATCAGTTGAGTTTAAGCCTTTGCTTACGGTAGAAAATCCAAAACTCTGGTCCTGTGATACACCAGAGCTTTATACAGTTCGTACCACAGTCAAAGTCAATGAGGAAGTGAAGGATAGTGTGGATACCACATATGGAATCCGTAAAGTGGAGTGGAAACGGGATGGATTGTACATAAATGATGAGCTGACCAAAGTAAACGGTGTAAATCTTCATGCAGAAACCTATATGTTTGGGAATGCTGTACCGGAAAGTGCCATTTATGATGAAATCAGGGAGATAAAGGAAAACGGGTTCGACTTTGTCAGAATGGCACATTATCCTCATGTGCAGGCATTTTATGATGCGTGTGACACTTATGGAGTCATAGTATTGGAGTGTCCGTCTGGCTGGCAGTATTATAACAATACAGAAGAATTTAAAGAAAGTACATATAATGAATTGCGGACCACAATACGAAGCCACAGAAATCATCCAAGTATTGTAGCATGGGAGACGAGTCTGAATGAGAGCAATTACACTTATGACTGGGCAGTGCGGATGAATCAGATCGCAAAGGAAGAGTATCCGGAGAATGGGGATTCCTATGCATGGACGGCAGGATGTCTGCACTGGGATGCCTTTGATATCGGACTTGGAACACCTCAGGCACGTATATTTCAAAGTGGCAGTGAAGGTGCTGAAAATGCGGAGTATAAGGATAAACCGGTTATCGTAGCAGAATATGGCGACTGGACTTACGGGGGAACCAGTTCTACCACGCGTGTAACCAGGGAAAAGGAAAACTCCTATGGTAAAAAAGGCGGTGACGTAGGAATGCTTATTCAATCTGACAATATTCAGGAAAGTGTAAGTCTGATGAAGTCTAAAGATTATGTGGGCGCATCCATGTACTGGGATTATGCAGATTATGCAGGATTTGATTCCGGTTTGCTGACATATTGCGGAGTTGTGGATTTGTACAGAATCCCAAAGCATTCTGCATACTTTTATCGGAGTCAGCGCGCACCGGATACAAATCTCTCTGAGTATGGAATAGAATCAGGTCCTATGGTCTACATTGCGAATCTTTGGGATCAGGATGCGGACAATACAGAAGTACGTATATTCAGTAACTGTGATACCGTTGCATTGTATCTTGATGGTGAATTCATTGGTGAACAGGGACATGATGAAACCATGTGGGGACCACACGGTGACAGAAGTGATGCAGATATTCCTTCAGAAAGCGACGGTAAAGAAATCGGTACAGAAAACCTGGATTATGCACCGATAACCTTTGATTTAAGGAAATATAAAGCAGGACAAGGTGAATTGAAGGCAGTTGGCAAGATAGATGGTTCAGAAGTGGCTGAATATACCAGAAAGGCTCCGAAAGAGGCGCAGAAAGTACAGCTGCGTCCAAGAAGTGATACTCCAATACAGTTAGACGGTAGTGATGCTAAATTAGTGTGGATTGATATTACAGATATGAATGGTACCATCGTCACAAATGCGTATAAGGACGTGGATTTGAGTGTGGAAGGTCCAGGACTTATAGTAGGACCAAAGAAGATTACCACAAGAGGCGGACAGCTTGCAGTATGGGTAAAAAGCAAACGCGGAGAAGGTGATATTACGTTAAATGCAACTTCAAAAGGACTGGCAGGTTCATCGGTGACACTTTCTGCAGAAGCTGTGGAAGGACTTCCGGAAGTTCCGAAAGATGGTGATGCAGATGAATATGAATTTGATGGAAGCAGCAGCAAAAATATTTTCAGCGGAAAGAAAACAAGTGCAAGTTCGGAAAATGCATATTCAGGGGAAACAGCAGCTAATGCAGTGGATGGTAATGATGACACCAAATGGTGTGCAGCAGATGGAAGTTACCCACAGTGGTGGATGGCAGATCTTGGGTCAATGATTGCTATTTCATCTATAGGACTATCCCTAGAAAGTAATGGTAATATATACCATTATAAAATCGCGGCGTCAAATGAACCGCTGACAGATGAAAATGTGGAGCAGTATACCATCGTGGATCACAGTCTGGGCAGCAAAGAAAACACCGTGATATTTGAAAACACCGTACAGGCACGTTATGTGAGAATTGATTTTACACAGGGATCAAATGGAGAATGGGCTGTTTTAAGAGAAGTATTTGGAACCGGTATCAGTTCCAATATTGCTATGAACAAACCAGTATCAGCCAGTTCGGTAAATAATGAGGGACAGTTATGGGCAGAGAAAGCGGAATATGCCAATGACGGGAACCCTGATACTAAATGGTGCGCGAAGGGTGGTGAAGGAACTGCAGATCACTGGTGGCAGATAGATTTAAAAGATAATTATCGTCTGAGTGATATAAAAATTCATTTTGAAAATGAATTTGCAGGATACAAATTTTTTGTTCAGGGATCCTTTGATGGAGAACATTTCAAGATTCTGGCGGATTACAGAAAAGGAGATTGGTGCGAAAGCGAAGTTGCAGTGGAGTCAGAGGACATTGTCCGATATCTGAGAATTAGTGAAATTACAACAGATAATATGGCAAATTACTGGCCGTGTATCAGAGAAGTTGAAGTGTACGGAGAAGCTTCAGACAGCAAACCACTAAGTGTATCAAGAGAAAAGCAGGCATCTGCATCTTCTAGCAGTGAGAACAGCAGTGCTGCATATGGAAACAACGGTGTGCCGAACTATTACTGGTATCCTGAAACAACAACAGACAAAGAATGGTGGATGGTAGACACCATGGGAATTTATTCTCTGGACAATATTCAAATGACCTGGAATGGGTCAGAGAATCACAAATATCTTATTGAGGGTTCCCTGGATCAGATTAACTGGAATGTGCTTGTGGACAGAACAGCAGAGGGAAATGAAGAAGTCCGTCCTTATGAACAGGCGGAGGGAGAAGTTCGTTTTATCAGGGTTACTTTACCGGCCGGAAGAGAAACAGAACAAGGATTCGGTCTCTTTGATGCATATGGAATCCAATCAATGGATAGAACTGTAAAAACAGTCAAAACCCCAGAAGGAATAGAGACAGAGACCGGTACGGCTGTAGAAAATATGGAACTTCCCCAGAATATTCTGGCTGTTTTGGAAGAGGGTACACAAGTTGCCCTTCCGGTAGAATGGAATCTGGACAGCCTGACAATAGAAGGTACAAAGGGAACGTTGGAGGGGACGGTTTCTAAAATTTCTGGAGTTGTGATGGAATCTCTAAATGTGTTGCTTGAGATTACATACTCAGGAGGTGAACAACCGGAAGAACCGTCTGAAATAGATATGACAAGCCTGAAGCTTGCCGTGACTATGGCAGAAAAACTGGAATCGGAGCAGATAGAAGTCGGTAGCTTTACTTCAGAGAGTTGGGGATTTGTGCAGGAAACGTTAGATATGGCACGAGATCTTCTGCAAAACATCGAAGCTACGCAGGAAGCAGTAGATGAAGCTTTCTTAAATCTCATAACTGCATGCAATTCTCTGGAAAACAGCAGGCAGAAAGCTGGCTTAAAGGCAGTCATTGAAGGTGCAGAAGCAATTTTAGCAGAAGATGAAACGCTGGTACAGTACACAGAAGAAAGTATACAGGCAGTCAGAACTGCAATTGAGCATGCAAAAATAATATATGAAAGCGAAGATGTAAATCAGGAAACCATTAACAGTGCCACTACAAGTCTTATGACTGCAGTGACCTCCCTGCTAACAGAAAAAGAAGAGAATCATACAAGGCTGGATCTATTGATTCAGGCAGCTGAAAGTCTTCTTGAAAGCGAAGGGCAGTATACCACTTCCAGTGTGGAAACACTGAAAAAGGTTCTGGCTGAATCGAAAGAATTGGCTGGAAATAGCCAGATAACCCAGGAGAATATAGATGCAGCATATAATGCATTGGCACAGGCTATGGCAAATCTGGTGAGAAAAGCCTTTAAGGCTGAGCTTAACAATGCATTGAAAAAAGCAAATGATATTTTGAATAAATCAGGAAAATATGTGGAAACCAGTATTGCAGGGCTATCTGCAGTGACGGAGGAAGCACAGCGTGTATACGATAACCAGGAAGCAGACACTGCGGTTGCTGGGGAAGTTTTGAAAAAACTCATCTCTGAAATCCTGAAAGCCAGGCTTCTTGGAGATGTTACTCTGAATGGCAGAGTAGATACACAGGATGTATCCGAACTGCTTGCATACAGTGCAGAAGTTAATGAACTGACTGATGATCAGATTCAGGCGGGAGATGTAAATGGTGATGCAGTATCGGATAGCAGCGATGCAGCAGTCATTCTTCAATTAGCGGCAGAGAAAATAAATGCATTTTGATTTTTGGATCGTATTTGACATTGTGCGGTGAGATTATGTTGGTCTTTGGAATGAAATTATAATAATAGAAAGAGTACATCAATATAAAGTTTTGATGTGCTCTTTTTACGTTGAATCGTTGTTCACTGTAATACTTTTAGTATTTCATGGCAGTTTTTTTTGAACATACAATGCTCGAGATGAAAAAAATATTTTTTTGTCATAAAGTATAATTGCAGCCATAGGCTTCTATATGTTATAATCAAAATAAAATGAAACTGACAGTAAAAGTGGCAAAAATATCTCACCTGAAAGGATATATAAATATGAAAAGTAAAAAATGGCTGGTACAAGGAATAGCAATACTCATTTTCGTCGTATTATTTTCAGTGACAGTTTTTGCGGCAGATCAACAAATTTCGGCTGCTGATACAAAGAAAGAAAATACGCTGAAACATTCTCTTTATGTAAAGGGACAGGATGAAGAAGAGCAGTTGACAAGTGTCAGTGAAGAAGAGTGGAAAGAATTGAAAAAAGCGGGAAAAAGGGACATGGAGAAAACCGCTTTTGTTGTGTTTCAGCCGCAGAAAGCACCAACAGAAGAGTTTATTCAAACAGAGATATCCGGGCTGGTAACAGAAACAGAAACTGGCGTGGAATCAGCAGAAACAGAGTCGCCTGTGTCAAATGAGGCATATGAAAAAACAACCGAAACCCAAACGATTAAGCAAGATGAAACATACGAAGAAATAACCGAGGCTCAAATGTCTGAGTCAGGTGAAATATACGAAGAAATAACCGAGGCTCAAATGTCTGAGTCAGGTGAAACATACGGAGAAATAACCGAGGTCCAAATGTCTGAGTCAGAAGCGGCATATGAAGAAACAAGCCTGATGAAAATGCCTGAATCAGGTGAGGCATACGAAGAAACAACCAAAGATCAGATGCTAGAAACGAATGAATTGCCGGTTAAAATTCCGGAAACAGAAATGTTGAAAACAAGTAATCCGATACCAACAGTAAATCTGACAAAAAAGCATAAAAAATATATAGATAAAGCAGGAGATATATTTAAAGAAGTTGTGGTGATCTTTAATGGCTGCACCCCAGAAGACGAATTGTGTTTGACGGAATATTCGAATGTAATCGTAAAGGTATTAGAGAAGGAAGTAAAAGAAACAGAACTGGAAGAGATAATGAAAGTTCTTAATATCGAAGAAACCAGAAAAGATTACAATCAGCATATTGATGAGATCAGATTGAACCGGAGTGAAGGGGTGGAAAGCGAGTCGGAAAATCCCATAACGTTGGTAGATGGGGGGAGTCTCCCATCGATCAGGGCAGCTAGTTCAAATAACGATGGCACAGATACAGACAATAATAAAAATAAAGATATAACCCTTACGTTTACCATTGACGACATGAGCGCAGGAGAAGATATTCTTACAGCAACATGTGCAATTTCGTCCAAGAAAGAAATAACGAATGGAAAATTAACATTTACCTATGATAAAAATATAATGACTCTGGAAAGTGCAGACACAGAGGAGTTAGAGGCTTTTGAAGACAATGATATGACATGCCGGATCAATGATGCGAATAATGGTGCCGCAAAAGAGGGTACAATAGAGATGACTTTTTCTTCCTCGCAGGGAGCTAAGCTTGAGGGGGACATGCTTTATTTATACTTTGATCTGAAGTCATTAGCAAAAATGGGAGATGTATATGAAATAAAACTGGAAGTTAATGAGATGAAAAATGGTTCTGCCGATTTGACTACCGATGTCAGACAAAGCACGTATACTGTAACAGATGAAGGCGAACTTGAAAATGAAGATGATGAAGAAGATGAAGATGATATGGAAGACAGTGTGGATGATGGCGAGGATGAGAGTGAGTCAGAAACACAGAAACCTCAGGTTGCAAACAAATCAAACACAACGTCATCTGAATCCGGCACAAAAACAACAACCTCCCCAAAAACGACAACCCCACCAAAAACCGGTGATGAAAGTAATACGGCACTTTGGTTCATCATCGCGGTTACATCTCTGTTAACTGTACGGTATACATATAGAAAAAAAAGAAACGCATAATAGTAGAGAGACTAAGAGAAGTCAATACACGTTAATTTAATTACGTGTATTGGCTTTTAACATTTTACATTTTTGCTTTCTTAAGTGTGAAAGGTAGTGAAATGGATTAAGCAGTAAGGCAGAGTTGCTAGAAACTTCCATCCGTAATACTGACGAAAGGATATGACATAAGAAGAGAAAACATTACAATAAATGGGAGTAATCTTAAGTAATTTTTTATAAAATAACAGTAGAAATGAACTTATTGGATAGTGTATACTATAAACAGTGTTGCTATATTTGTGAATAATCATTCCAGAAAATGAATGAGTGATGATAGTATAGTTTGGGTACACTATGGATAAATACATAATTTCAGAAGAGGATGGATAGCCATGTGTGGAATTTGCGGATTTGTAGGCAATGTAACGGATAAAGAAACAATATTGGGAAATATGATGGATGTCATTAAGCATAGAGGACCCGATTCAGAAGGAAAGTTTTGTACGGATGAAGCTGCATTGGGGTTTCGGAGACTGAGTATCATTGACTTGGAGAGCGGCTCACAGCCTATGTTCAATGAAACAGGTGATATCGCCCTGGTATTTAACGGGGAGATCTACAATTGCCTGGAGCTCAGGGAACGTTTTCAGAAAAAAGGACATGTTTTTGCCAACCGTTCAGACTCAGAGGTATTGTTGCATGGTTATGAGGAGTATGGTGAAAAGTTAGTTAATGAGCTTCGTGGAATGTTTGGTTTTGCCATCTGGGACGCTCCCAATAAAAAATTATTTATGGCAAGAGATTTCTTTGGAATTAAGCCGGTTTATTATGCTATGATAGACGGCAGCCTTGTTTTTGGTTCTGAGATTAAGAGTATATTAGAATTTCCTGGTTTTCAAAGAGAAGTAAATGAAGAAGCACTGGAACAATATCTTTCTTTCCAGTATTCTGCATTGCCTGAGACTTTCTTTAAAGGCATCTATAAATTATTGCCGGGACATTATCTCACATTTCAGGATGGAAAAGTGGAGATTACCCAGTATTTTGATCCTACGCTGGCACCGGAGAAAACAAACGGCACAGAGGAAGAACTGATTCAGAAAATAGATGATGTAATGAGCGAGTCTGTTGAAAAACATATGCTGGCAGACGTGGAAGTAGGGGCATTTTTATCCAGCGGTGTGGACTCCAGCTTTATTGCAGCGAAATATTCCGGGAACAAAACATTTACCGTAGGATTCTTTGATGAAAACAGTCCTTATAATGAAACCCAATTTGCGAAAAAACTTTCGAAACATCTGAAACTGGAGAATCATAGTAAGATTATATCCGAACAGGAATATTGGGATAACATCCCGAAGATTATGTACCATATGGATGAACCGCTTGGAGATGCTGCAGCTATAGCACTTTACTTTGTGGCACAGGAGGCTGCGAAACACGTAAAAGTAGTCACTTCAGGGGAAGGAGCAGATGAATTCTTCGGTGGATATACCATCTACAGAGAACCACTGTCTTTAAAACACATGCAATGGATTCCAAAGCCGGTCCGCCGTGCAATTGCCTGTGTGGCATATAAGCTTCCGGAACATATGAAGGGCAGAAGCTTTCTGATCCGCGCAAGTAAATCTGTTCAGGAACGTTTCATAGGCAATGCCAATATCTTTACTGCAAAGGAAAGAAAGAGTATCCTGAAGCATCCAACCAAGATTATGACACCACAGGAATTTTTGGATCATAATTATAAAAAGATGGCTAAGTACGACGATACGACGAAAATGCAGTACATCGATCTTAAAAACTGGCTTCCGGGAGATATACTTCTGAAAGCGGATAAGATGAGTATGGCTCATTCGCTGGAACTGCGTGTTCCGTTCCTGGATAAGGAAGTATTTGATGTTGCCAGAAGGATTAATACGGAAGAAAAACTAAAAGACCACACAACCAAGTATGCTTTCCGTAAAGTAGCTGAAAAATATTTACCGAAACAGACAAGTGAGAAGAAAAAACTGGGCTTTCCGGTTCCAATCCGTGTATGGCTGAAGCAGGACAGCGGATATGGAAGAACAAAGAAAATGTTTACCGGTGAAAGTGCAGGGAAGTTCTTTAACCAAAAACAGATCATGCAGCTTCTGGATGACCACAGGGCCGGACTGCGGGATAACAGCAGAAAGATCTGGGTAATTTATACATTCTTGATCTGGTATCAGGTATTCTTTGAAGAAAAGGAGCATAACTTCGCATGACAAAAAAGGAATTTGCAGACTGGGCAGAACGGGAAACTATCATTTTGGACGGCGCAACGGGATCAAATCTGATTAAAGCAGGCCTGAAGCGCGGTGTTTGTACAGAACAGTGGATCCTGGAAAATCCCGGAATATTAACAGAATTACAGCGGGCATATGCGGATGCGGGAAGTAATATCGTATATGCGCCGACTTTTGCGGCAAACCGTATGAATTTGAAATATTATGGACTGGAAGAGAATATCAGACAGATGAATCACGATCTTGTAAAGCTGTCAAGAGAAGCAGTACAGGGCAGGGCATATGTTGCAGGTGACCTCACTACATCCGGTAAGATTATCGGCGCTTCTGATGAGGTGACTTATGAGTCTGCATTGGAAATGTATAAGGAACAGATCATTTATCTGGTAGAGGCAGGCGTGGATCTGCTTGTGGCAGAGACCATGATCAGTATTGATGAGACCATGGCTGTACTGGATGCGGCAGCAGAAGTCTGCGATTTGCCGGTGCTGTGTTCCATGACTCTGGAAGCAGACGGAAGTGTGTTTGCAGGGGGAACGGCATGGGATGCGGTGGAATCCCTTCAGGAAATGGGAGCTTCGGCAGTAGGATTAAATTGCTCCGTAGGTCCTGACCAGCTTGAATCAGTAGTTGCTTCTATGAAAAGAGTTGCTTCTGTTCCCATCATGGCGAAGCCGAATGCAGGAATGCCGGTTATCACAGAAACAGGGGAAGCTGTTTATAATATGAATGCAGAAGATTTTGCAAAATACATGATGGCGCTGATCAAAGCTGGTGCCCGGGTTGTTGGTGGGTGCTGCGGCACGACACCGGAATACATTGCGATGCTAGCGGGTAATATCCGTAACATGCAGAAATAATAATTTATACAGAAAAGTGCTGCATTACCAGTTCATTGGTGATGCAGCACTTTTGCAATATGTATCCTCTTACTCTCTGAATTCAAATAAAGCTTTTACAGGGATTCCCAATACGTCCGATATATCAAATAATTTATCCAATGAGATGGATGTAGGCATATTCGGAGCTTCCAGATTACTGATATGAGTCCGGCTTAAATTTGTGTGTTCAGCCAGCTGTAATTGTGTGAGACCGCGCATTTTGCGGTAATAAGCAACGGTAAGCCCAAGCTGCTTATATTGACTTTGGCGTTTTTTGTTCATTTTATCCATATGAATTCCTCCTTGCATATAGTTTATTCTTTGTAAGGAAAAAACGAAACAAGGTATAGACCAACATATGCAATATAAAATTTTGCAAACAGGGAATAAAGATTTCAGAATACAATGTAAAAAATTGCAAAGATTAGTGAGGTTTGGGCTTTTGAAGACTGATTTTAAACTGTATAAATTCCTGTACCTCTTTTTGGAGTGAGGGACTTAAATGATTATAGCTGTATAATAACTCCTGTTCTTCTTTTGTCAGAATTGTGGAAATCAGGTCATATTGCTGTCCCCGGATCAGATAATCCATGCTGATGCCAAATAAATCGGCCAACTGTACCAGTGAATCCAGCGGCGGAGTCCGGTAACCGTTTTCATAATTTGTATATGTCTGCCGTTCTACATTTAATATCGTACTGACATGCTCCTGTGTATACCCGCGGTCTTCACGCAAACGGCGAAGACGCTGTCCTAAAGTTGATCTCAACATAAGATACCTCCAAATATTTTAAATATTATAGCAAGTAATGGTAAATATTTCCTTTTAGGACACGAAATGAAACCGGGATGCCACATACCGAATTTCCTGTTGAAATTTGTCGGAAAGGAAGAATTATGTCTATAAAATTTTTGGAATATAAGTTATTGAAACTGCCGGAGTGTGAGGGGAGCAATATAAGAAAAAGAAAGAATATGACATTGACAGAATCAGCAGTATGCATGGAGAGAACAGCACCTGTAGAATGAGAATATCCGGGAGAGTGTGAGACCCTCCCGGATATTCAGAATTGTATCTGACTCAGATAGCTGTTGTGATAACGGCCATCGAATGTTACATCTTCCTGAAACCAATCAGGCGGGATAAAATGATCCGCTGTTTCTTCGTCGGGAAATTCTACCTCAGCCAGTATTAAGGGGGCGAACGGTGTATCAAAGATATCCAGTTCAATGTTTAAACCCTGTGCAAGAGGGATTACGTATCTTTTTTTGGATATGATATTTCCGTCAGCTTTTGGTTTTAAGTGTTCGTATGCATCCTTCGTAAGCGGAAGATTATATTCTTCCCGAACCATCATGCCTTTTCCCTTGTATGTGAGAATATAATCATCATCCTGCCTGCGGATACGTACCACTGGCTCTGTACATAAATATCCCTGCTCGATAATATGATAGGGGTAGGAATTGAGATTTACAGGTAAATCTTTTATCAGATATTTTCGTTCGATTTCCATAGTTACCTCCTGTATGAGTAATACCAGAGCGTGTTTGAAACATGCTCTACGGTTATCATAATATATTTACAATAGAAAGTAAATTGTTTTTCTAAACTACTGGTATAATGAAATTATTTTTGGTAGAATAAAGAAAATAGTCAAAGGAGGTTTTGAAATGGATAAAATATATATTTTTTTAGCAGAAGGTTTTGAAGAAATAGAAGGATTAACCGTTGTGGATTTGCTTCGGCGCGCGAAGTTGGATATTACCATGGTATCCATGACCCAAGCCTTAGCTGTGACCGGTTCCCATGGTATACAGATTACGGCTGACGCTGTTTTTGAAGAGGTTGATTATACGGATGCAGGGATGTATGTCCTTCCGGGTGGGATGCCGGGTACCTTAAATCTGGGTAACCACGAAGGACTGGTAACTTTACTGAAGAAAGCCCATGCTGAGAACAGAAAGATCGCTGCAATTTGTGCGGCACCCAGCGTACTGGGTACAAGTGGTATTTTAGAAGGCAAAAGAGCTGTCTGTTATCCGGGATTCGAAGATAAACTGACCGGAGCAGAGGTATCGGAAGATCCGGTAGCCGTAGATGGGAATATCATCACCAGCAGGGGGATGGGAACGGCAATTGAATTTTCGCTGGCGATTATTACTGAGTTTCTGGGAGAAGAAGAAGCACAGAGAATAGCAGCATCAATTATATATAAATAGAAAGAAAGATCGTGAGGAAAGTATATGTTATGGACGAGGTATGAATTAAAAGACAGAGCGAAGAATGTGCTGAGGGGATGCATTTGGTCTGCCATTCTGGTCTGCCTGATATCAGGGCTGTTAAGCGGTGAGTTTGGCGGAAATGGTTCCGGAGGACGGTCCTCCGGACACAACAGCGGCATGGAATGGTTCACGGGTGATCATACCGAAGAAACGCGGAACAGTGACATGGCTGATGAAGAAGGAAATGATGACGGTCAGTCCGGGTTTACCGGTCGGATTGCCGATGGTGCAGGAGGGCTGTTAAAGGATGCCGGAACCAGAATAAGCGGACTGCTGACAAGAGGCTTATTCCCAATCTATGTTTACATGGGATTGATGATGCTGTTATTTAGTATCGTACTGCACCTGCTTATTGGTATGCCGATCTTGGTGGGAGCAAAACGGTTTTTTATGTGCAGCAGGGAAAGGCGGACCGGAGTGGGCGAGCTGCTGTATGCATTTAAGAGCAGATATATAGTAAATGTAGTACTGACCATGTTTTTACGGGAAGTAAAAATTTTCCTCTGGACCCTTTTATTGATCGTACCGGGAATCATTAAAAGCCTCCAGTATATGATGGTTCCTTATATACTTGCAGAGAATCCGGATATGGAACGGAAAAGGGCTTTTGAACTCAGCGCTGAGATGATGAGCGGACAGCTCTGGGAAGTGTTTATTTTGAAACTGTCGTTTATCCCCTGGATGATTCTGGGAGCCATATCCTGCGGCATTGCAAATGTGCTGTATGTGAATCCCTATATGGCTGCCACTGAGGCGGAATTGTATGGTGTACTTAGAATATATGCTATAGAAAACGGGATTAGCAATACCTATGAACTGCCCGGATTTGCTGAGGAATGTTTATAAAAAGTTCACGAATAACAAATAAAAAAAGTATGGCAATTTAGAAAGGCTTGTGCTATACTATTAAAATGACTGTAAGTATGGGAAAATATAGCGTTCTCCATACGATTGATTAAGGAGGAAATTAGATAACATGAGTTTACAGGTAGAGAAGTTAGAAAAGAACATGGCGAAGCTGACAATTGAAGCTTCTGCAGAAGAGCTGGAAAAAGCAATTCAGGCTGCTTATCAGAAAAATAAAGGTAAAATTAACATGCCAGGTTTCCGTAAAGGAAAAGCTCCAAGGGTTATGATAGAGAAAATGTACGGCCCGGGCGTTTTTTATGAAGATGCAGCGAATGCATTAATTCCAGACGCATATGCAAAAGAAGTGGAAGGTTGCGATTTAGATATCGTTTCACAGCCTAAAATTGATGTTGTACAGATTGAAAAAGGAAAGTCCTTTATCTTTACAGCTGAAGTAGCTTTAAAACCAGTTGTAACACTTGGCGAATACAAAGGTGTGGAAGTGGAAAAGCAGGCTGTTGAAGTAACAGATGAAGAAATTATGGCAGAGATTGATAAAGAGAGAGAGAACAACTCCCGTACAATCGATGTTGATGACAGAGCTGTTCAAAACGGCGATATGGTCAAATTAAATTTTGAAGGATTTGTTGACGGAGAAGCATTTGAAGGCGGTAAGGGAGAAGACTATGACCTTACAATCGGTTCCGGAAGCTTTATTCCAGGATTTGAAGAGCAGTTAGTTGGTGCAAAGATCGGTGAAGAAATGGAAGTTAACGTTACTTTCCCCGAAGAGTACCAGGCATCAGAATTAGCCGGTAAAGCAGCTGTATTCAAATGCACAGTAAATGAAATCAAAGTAAAAGAACTTCCGGAAGCAGACGATGATTTTGCAAAAGATGTTTCTGAATTTGATACATTGGCAGAATACAAAGAAGACATCAAGAAGAACCTGACAGAGAAAAAAGAAAAAGAAGCAAAAACAGCAAAAGAAAATGCAGTAGTTGCTAAGGTTGTTGAAAATGCAACTATGGAAATTCCGGATCCAATGGTAGACGGACAGGTTCGTCAGATGGCAGATGATTTTGCAAGAAGAATCCAGTCTCAGGGATTATCCGTAGAGCAGTACTTCCAGTTTACCGGAATGACAGCTGAGAAATTATTCGAACAGATGAGACCGGAAGCTGAAAAACGCATCCAGAACAGCCTTGTGTTAGAAGCAGTTGCAAAAGCAGAAGATATCCAGATCAGCGATGAGAAGGTAGAAGCAGAATTAGCAAAAATGGCTGAAATGTACAAAATGGAAGTAGAAAAACTGAAAGAAATCATGGGCGATTATGAAAAAGAACAGATCAAAAATGATTTAGCGATTCAGGAAGCAGTAACTATGGTTACCGAAGCTGCAAAAGAAATCTAATCAGACTTTTGGTGAACACATATATTATAGAAGATAGACAGGAGGAGTCATCATGAGCTTAGTACCTTATGTCATTGAACAGACAAGCAGGGGTGAGAGATCCTATGATATCTATTCAAGATTATTAAAAGACAGAATTATCTTTCTCGGTGAGGAAGTAAATGATGTCAGTGCTAACTTAATTGTTGCACAGTTGTTATTTTTAGAATCAGAAGATCCTGGAAAGGATATCCACCTTTACATTAACAGTCCGGGTGGTTCCGTATCATCCGGGTGGGCAATCTATGATACGATGCACTATATTAAATGCGATGTTTCTACTATTTGTATGGGCATGGCAGCCAGCATGGGAGCATTTCTGCTGGCAGGCGGTGCAAAAGGTAAGAGATTTGCACTTCCGAATTCACAGATCATGATTCACCAGCCATCCGGCGGTGCACAGGGACAAGCAACCGATATTAAGATTGTTGCAGATCAGATCTTAGGTACAAGAAGAAAATTAAACGAGCATCTTGCTGCAAATACGGGTCAGCCCCTTGAAGTTATCGAAGTGGATACAGAGAGAGATCACTATATGAGTGCAGAAGAAGCAAAAGCATACGGCATCATTGATGATGTCATTGCAAATCGTTAGACGATGCATGAAGATAAGGCTCCTGCTCTGTGAGTGGGAGTCTTATATAGATTTGGAAGTTATAAAAGGGCTGTTCTTTGCAGCCAAAGAAATCATTATGAGGTGGAAAGATGGCAGGGAAATATGCAGAACCGAAAGTTCGGTGTTCGTTTTGCAACAAATCAGAAGATCAGGTTCGAAAACTGATTGCAGGGCCCAGCGGGGTATATATCTGCGATGAGTGTATTGAAATCTGTTCTGAAATTATCGAAGAGGAATTAGAAGATGATTTCGGAATGGACAACGGGGACGAGATTAATCTCATGAAACCCGAAGAAATAAAATCATTTTTGGATGAATATGTAATCGGACAGGATGATGCAAAAAAAGCGTTGTCCGTAGCAGTTTATAATCACTATAAGAGAATTATGGCAGGAAAAGATCTTGGTGTAGAGCTTCAGAAAAGTAACATCCTGATGCTTGGACCAACCGGTTCCGGTAAGACACTATTGGCGCAGACACTGGCAAAATTATTAAATGTACCCTTTGCCATTGCAGATGCGACCGCATTGACAGAAGCAGGATACGTTGGAGAAGACGTTGAAAATATTCTGCTTAAAATCATTCAGGCAGCAGATTACGATATTAACCGTGCACAGTACGGAATTATTTATATTGATGAGATAGATAAAATTACAAGAAAATCAGAAAATGCATCCATTACCAGAGATGTATCAGGAGAAGGTGTGCAGCAGGCACTGTTGAAGATTCTGGAAGGAACCGTTGCAAGTGTTCCGCCTCAGGGGGGCAGAAAACATCCCCATCAGGAGTTGATCCAGATCGATACAACCAACATCCTGTTTATCTGCGGTGGAGCGTTTGAAGGACTGGACAAAATCATTGAAACCCGTATGGATACTAAATCAATGGGATTCAATGCTCAGATAGCAGACAAGAGAGAAAAAGACATCGGAGAAATCCTGCGTCATGTACTTCCACAGGATTTTGTAAAATTTGGTATGATACCGGAAATTATCGGACGTGTGCCGGTAACTGTTTCACTGGAAGCATTAGATAAAGATACCCTGATTCGCATCTTAAGAGAGCCGAAAAACTCTATTATCAAACAGTACAAGAAGCTGTTTGAACTGGATGGAGTTGATCTGGACTTTGATGAAGGGGCAGTAGAAGCAATTGCTGAAAAATCCCTTGCCAGAAAAACCGGGGCCAGAGGACTGCGTGCTATCCTTGAAAAATCCATGATGGATCTGATGTATACCGTTCCTTCCGATGAAACAATTGAAAGATGCGTAGTAAATAAGGAAACCATTGAAGGTACAGGTGATCCCGAGATTATGCACAGGGATGAGAGAGCGCTGCCATCAAAAAGTGCGCGCAGAAAACTAAAGATAAGTTCAGAGACTGCGTAGGGCGTGTTTGAAAACGTATTGCACAATTGGTGACGTCCATTCTATTTATCGGAATTCACGCAATACTGTACTAGAGGGATAAAAATGAGTGAAATATTAAAGAATATACCGGCGGTTGCCCTACGGGGAATGACCATTTTACCTGCAATGATTGTGCATTTTGATATCAGCAGGACCAAATCGATCAGAGCCATAGAAGAAGCAATGCTAAAAGAACAGAGGCTGTTTGTAGTAACGCAGAAAGACCCGGATCTGTCTGATCCCGAATTGGATGATTTGTATCATATCGGGACGATTGTTGAGATAAAGCAGGTAGTAAAATTGCCGCAGAATATATTCCGTGTCCTGGCTGAAGGGCTGGAACGTGCCGAACTTCTGGATTTAACAGAGACAGAAGAATATCTGGTGGTTGATGCAGGCACTTTTTCCCAGGAACCCTCCCAGCCAATGGATGATTATATGAAGCAGGCTATGGTTCGGAATTTAAAAGAAATCTTCGAAGACTATAGCAAAGAAAACGGAAAAATGAGTAAAGAACTGGTACATCAGCTTTTAGAAATAACCGAGATCGAAAAGCTGGTGGATCAGATTGGAATCAATATACCGCTTTATTTCGAAGATAAACAGCGCTTGTTAGAGGCTGTGGATATTTTTGAACGCTATGAATTGCTCAGTGTCATACTGAGTAACGAAATCAACGTTTTAAAGATTAAGCGGGATCTGCAGGAAAAAGTAAAAGAGCATGTGGATAAGAATCAAAAAGAATACCTTCTGCGTGAACAACTCAAAGTTATCCGCCAGGAATTAGGCGAGGATAATCTTCTGGGAGATGCCGACCATTTTAAAGAAGAGCTGAACAAGTTGAAGGCTTCCAACAAGGTAAAAGAAAAGATTGCAAAAGAGATTGAACGATTTAAAAGTGTTGGCTCTAATTCCTCAGAAAGTGCGGTGATTCGGGGATACCTGGAAACTTTGCTGGAAATGCCCTGGGATAAACTATCCAAAGACAATAAAGATTTGAAAAATGCCAGAAAGATTCTGGATCAGGATCATTATGGACTGGAAAAGGTAAAAGAGAGAGTACTGGAGTTTTTGGCAGTACGAATTTTGACTAAAAAAGGGGATAGCCCCATACTTTGTCTGGTGGGACCGCCTGGAACAGGTAAGACTTCCATTGCGAAGTCCGTTGCCAGAGCACTGAATAAAAAGTATGTCCGTATCTGCCTTGGAGGGGTACGGGACGAGGCTGAGATCAGGGGCCACCGCAGAACTTACGTTGGCGCCATGCCGGGAAGAATTGCCAGCGGCATGAAGACGGCAGGAGTCAAAAATCCATTGATGCTTTTAGATGAAGTGGACAAGGTCAGCAGTGATTACAAGGGCGACACTTCTTCTGCATTGCTGGAAGTTCTGGATTCTGAGCAAAATAATAAGTTTAGGGATCACTATCTGGAAATTCCTATTGATCTGTCTGAAGTTCTTTTTATCGCCACGGCGAATGATATGCAGGCGATTCCAAGACCGCTGTTAGACCGGATGGAGATCATAGAAATCACAAGCTATACGGAGAATGAAAAACTTCATATTGCAAAAGAACATCTGATCCGAAAACAGATTGAACGCCACGGGCTGACTGCAAAACAGCTATCCATCAGTGACTCAGCCTTGAAGACTATCATAGCTTCTTATACCAAAGAAGCCGGGGTTCGTAACCTGGAACGCAAGATTGGTGAGATCTGCAGAAAAGCAGCCCGGGAAATTTTAGAAAATAAGAAATCCCGTATTACCGTTACAGAATCCAATTTAGTAAAATTCCTTGGCAACAAGAGATACAGCTTCCAGGGATTGAACGAAACAAATGAAATCGGGATTGTCCGGGGGCTGGCATGGACCAGCGTTGGCGGCGATACCCTTCAGATAGAGGTTAATATTCTTCCGGGAAAAGGTGAGTTTTTACTGACCGGACAGCTGGGAGATGTGATGAAAGAATCTGCTCAGGCAGGGATCAGTTATATACGTTCTTTGAGTAAAGAGTATAAAATTCAGGATGATTTTTTCAAGAAGCATGATATTCACATACATATCCCGGAAGGGGCAGTACCCAAAGATGGTCCTTCTGCCGGGGTAACAATGGCAACTGCAATGATTTCAGCGATTACGGAAACTCCGGTTCGTGCAGATGTAGCAATGACCGGGGAGATTACTTTAAGAGGAAGAGTACTTCCTATTGGTGGTCTCAAGGAAAAATTACTGGCTGCTAAAAATGCAGGGATGAAGACGGTATTCGTACCTGCTAAAAATAAAGTAGATGTAGAAGAAATATCAAGCGAAATCAAACGGGGACTGGAAATCCGGTTTGCCGAGACGATGAAAGACATTTTGCCTGAGGCGCTGGTAAAAGCTTAACCGGGATCATGTTTGAAACCGCAGCAATGGCGGATGAGAGGAAATTATGGTAATTAAAAACGTAGCATTAGAAACTGTATGCGGGATCACCAGTGTGCTTCCGGATAATGATAAAATGGAAATTGCATTTGCAGGGAAGTCCAATGTAGGAAAATCTTCTTTAATCAATGGGTTGATGAATCGGAAATCCCTTGCAAGAACTAGTTCCCAGCCGGGAAAAACCCAGACAATCAATTTTTATAACATCAATGATGAAATGTATCTGGTGGATCTTCCCGGATATGGCTATGCAAAGGTTGCCCAGGCGGTAAAAGAAAAATGGGGTCAGCTCATCGAGCGATATCTCCATGAATCGAAACAGCTGAAAGCAGTGTTTCTGCTGATTGATATTCGTCATGAGCCTTCTGTAAATGACAAGACGATGTATGACTGGATTCTGCATAACGGTTATGAGCCAATCATTATTGCAACGAAGCTGGACAAGCTGAAAAGAAGTCAGGTTCCAAAGCATGTAAAACAAATCAGGACAGGACTGAATGTGGCAGCGGGAACGCAGATCATTCCATTTTCTGCAGAGACAAAACAAGGTAGAGATGAGATCTGGGCTTTAATTGATAGTCTGTAATAGAAACAAAATCGCGATAGCAGTATTTATTTGCCGTCGCGGTTTTTAATTTCCGAAATCCGACTGACTGGTCGGACGGAAATGCACAGAAGTTGTCCGTAAAAATATAAAATTGTGGCTTTAGAAGCAAAGGAAGGAGGAAATATGATATCTCGTTATAGTGTGAAACGGCCGTATACGGTGGTTGTGGCTGTAGTGCTGGTTATAATACTGGGGGTGGTGTCTTTTTTAAACATGAAGACAGATCTGCTACCGGATATGACACTGCCTTATGCTATTGTTATGACTACATACCCGGGAGCAAGCCCGGAGGAGGTTGAAACCATGGTCACCAGGCCGGTGGAACAGGCTATGGCAACTATCAGTAATATTGAAAATGTAACATCCGTATCCAGTGAAAATGTGTCTCAGGTAATTCTGGAATTTTCCCAAAGTGCCAACATGGACGCGGTTACTATTGAAATGCGTGAAAGTCTGGACCAGATTAAAGGATATTGGGAAGACAGCGTGGGCAGCCCCATTATTATGAAACTGAATCCGGATATGATGCCTATTATGGTTGCAGCGGTGGAAGCGGGCGATATGAGCAGCCTGGAACTTACGGAACTGGTGAAGAATAAATTACTTCCGGATCTGGAAAGTATTGAAGGAGTAGCTTCTGCATCTACTTCCGGAGATGTTAAAGAAGATGTAAAGGTGATTATCAGCCAGGAAAAAGTGGATGCAGTAAATCAGAAAATCATTGCGGCTCTGGATGCTAAATTTGGAGATACAAAAGCGGAAATGGATAAAGCCCAGAGTAAGATTGACGATGGGAAAAAACAGCTGGAATCAGGACAGCAAGAACTGGCTGACCAGACTGCCAATGCAGAGGCGCAGATTAGCAGCGGTAAGGACGAACTGCTGAAAAATGAAGTCCAGATCGATACGGCACTTGCATCTATAGCAGAAAAACAACAGACGCTGGAAATGTCCAGATCGGTTATCGAGACGCTGGAAAGAAAGTTTGCCCAGGGACAGGAAGAATTGGCAGCCAAGGAAAAGGAACTTGCAAAAAGTGAAGCAGAATTGGAGAAAAAGGCAGAAGAATTAAAGGATGCGGCAAGTCAGATGAAATCCCTTCCCGAACAGTTAAAAGAACTGGAAACCCAAATACAGCAGATCACAGACGCTGAGGCGGCACTGACTCAGGCGAAAGAGAAGCTCCCGGTACTGAGAAAGGCAGAAGAAGAACTGACAAAGGCGCTGGAACAGCTGCGGGCAATGGGAGACTTGGCACCGTCTGATAAGGTAGAAGAACTGGAAAAGCAGCTGAAGCAGACAGAAGCAGGTATCCTAGCGATAGAAGACGCACTGAAAAAGATGGGCATAGAGGAAAGCCAGATCGATGAAAAACTAAAAGAACTTGGGGATACCAAAACGAGGCTGATCCAGAGCAAGACGCTGCTGGAAAAAGCGTCGCAGGCATCTTCCGGCATGGATCAGACAGCAGTGGGTGAGGCATTGATAGAAGAGGGCAAAAAACAGGCTGCCCAGGGAAAAGAGCAGATTGAAGTGTTGAAGTCCCAGCTTGAGGCACTTCAGAATCAGATCACGAATGGAAAAGCACAGCTGGATGAAGGTTCTCTCCAGTTAGAAACTGCGAAAGTACAGCTGGAAACTGCGAAAGAGCAAATTGCAACCGGACAGGCAACCGTTGCGGAAGCGCTGGGAGAACTAAACAGGCAGAAGGTAACGGCTGCTATCGAACTGGCAGCTGGCAAGGCTGAGTTAAACAATGGTGAAAAAGAACTGAAATCCGCAAAAGATCAGCTGAATTCCCAGCGGGATGCAGCTTATGATCAAGCAGATCTGGATCAGATTGTAACAACGGATATGGTAAAAGGGATTCTGGCTGCCCAGAACTTTACCATGCCCGCCGGATACGTTACAGAAGACGGGGTAGATTATCTGGTACGGGTAGGAGATAAGATTACAGAGGTGGAAGATTTATCCGGTCTGGTTTTAATGGATATGCATATAGATGGTATAGACCCCGTAAAATTATCGGATGTGGCAGACGTAGCCGTAACGGATAACAGTGACGAGGTATATGCAAAGATTAACGGTCATGCCGGAATTCTGTTTACCATGCAGAAACAGTCGGGATATTCTACCGGAGAGGTTTCGGACCGGATCAAAGCCAGATTTGAAGAACTGACCCAGGCAAATCCTCAGGCGCACTTTATTACCCTGATGGATCAGGGAGTATACATAGACCTGGTAGTGGATTCGGTACTCCAGAATATGATTATGGGTGGTATACTGGCAATACTTGTACTGTTCTTATTTCTAAAGAGTTTTCGTCCCACACTGGTTATTGCATTCTCTATTCCGATCAGTATTATGACAGCGATAGTTCTGATGTATTTTACCGGAATTACCTTAAATGTCATTTCTTTGTCTGGGCTTGCACTGGGTGTGGGAATGCTGGTAGACAATTCCATTGTTGTAATCGAGAATATCTACCGTCTGAGGACAGAAGGACTTCCGGTGAAAAAGGCGGCTGTAGAAGGCGCCCATCAGGTTGCAGGTGCAATTGCGGCATCCACATTGACAACGATTTGTGTATTTGCACCCATTGTATTTACAAAAGGAATTACCAGGCAGCTTTTTGTGGACATGGGGCTTACCATAGCGTTTTCACTGCTGGCGAGTCTTGTGGTAGCACTGACGCTGGTACCGATGATGGGAGCCGGACTGTTAAAAAATACCGCAGAAAAGCAGAGTAAGGTACTGGACCGGTTGATAGGGGGCTATGGAAAAATTATTAAGCTGGCACTTCGGTTTAAACCGGTTGTACTGATTGGTTCCATAGTTCTGCTGATACTGAGCGGTGTATTGGCGGTATCCAGAGGAACTGCTTTTATGGCTGATATGGAGAGTACCCAGATGAATGTGAGTCTGACCATGCCGGATGAAGCGACCTTAAAAGACACTGGTGAAATGTCAGATAAAGTTATGGAAGAAATTCTGAATATCCCGGATGTGACCGATGTGGGAGCAATGGCGGGTAATTCCGGCATCGGTATGATGGGTGCAGGAAAGTCAAAAACCAATAAAGTAACCATGTATGTGCTATTGAGTGAAAAAAAGAAAGCCACTAACGAGAAGATAGCACAAGAGATTAAAAACAGAACAAAAGGATTTCCCTGTGAAATAGAGGTAGAGACTTCCAGCATGGATATGTCGGCATTAGGCGGCAGCGGGGTATCCATTAAGGTGAAAGGGCGTGAACTGGATACCATCAAGGAAATCGCAACGGATGTCGCGGAAATTGTAACAGATGTAAAAGGTACGCAGGATATTTCAGACGGAATTGAGGAGAAGACCCAGGAAATGCGTCTGGTGGTAGATAAAATGGCAGCTTCCGAATATCAGCTGACTGTTGCCCAGGTATTCCAATATCTCCAGGGAAAGCTGGCGGAAGCGAAATCCGCAACTACCATTTCAGCAGATGCAAAAGATTATTCGGTGATAGTAATGGATGGCGGGGACAAAGCGCTAACCAGAGATGAAATTAAAAAACTCCGCATTACAGGAAAAGATGCAGAAGGAAAAGAAAAAGATGTACCGCTTATGGATATTGTTAAATTTGTGGATACGGAAGGCTTTACTTCGATTAACAGGGAGGCACAGACCCGTTATGTAACGGTGACGGCCGGATTGGATAAAGATGCAAATATCGGTATTGTATCGGATGAAATTAATAAAAAGCTGGCAGAATATGAAGTGCCTAAAGGTTACACTGTAGAGATGGCAGGGGAGGATCAGACGATAAATGAATCCATGACAGAAGTATATAAAATGCTTGGTCTTGCTGTGGTATTTATGTATCTGATCATGGTGGCGCAGTTTCAGTCACTGCTTTCTCCGTTTATCATTATGTTTACCATACCTCTTGCGTTTACCGGGGGATTGTTAGGGTTGTTTTTTACCAATAACCCTGTCAGTGTTATAGCTATGATCGGATTCGTAATGCTGTCCGGAATTATTGTAAACAATGGTATTGTTCTGGTTGATTATATTAACCAGTTGAGAAAAGGAGGTATGGAGAAACGGGAAGCAATTGTGGAAGCGGGAATGACCAGACTGCGACCGATTATTATGACGGCGCTGACCACTGTCTTAGGACTTTCCACCATGGCTATGGGAATCGGAATGGGTTCCGATATGGTTCAGCCAATGGCAATTGTAACCATCGGCGGCCTGATTTACGGGACACTGCTGACTCTAATTGTGGTTCCATGTATTTATGATTTGTTTAACAGAAAAGAAGACATCACAGAGGAGGAAATATAAATGATGGACGCAGGAAAGATACAGGAACTGCTGCAGATGAATTCCACAAAAGTTACTGCAATGTATGAAGCGGTTAATGACCTGGTACTTGAGGGAATGAGTTTACATTCCATTAAGGTATCCGACATTACGCAGAAAGCGGGAATTGGGAAGGGTACGGCATATGACTATTTTCAAAGTAAAGAAGAAATTATAACTAAGGCGATTCTTTACAACATCCATAAAAGCATCTGTGATATGGCTCATTGTGTGATGAAAAGAGATTGTTTTGCAGATAAAATGTACGAAATCCTGAACAATATGGAGAAAAATTATAAAACCAGAAGAAGCTGGCTCCAGTATCTGTGCTTTCATGCACAATCCATTACAATGGAACAGGAGCATTTGGAAAGCATACTGAAACTGGAAGGATATGACAGCGGGCTGCGCTGCTTTGTCAGAGAGTTAGTGGATCAGGCATACAAAGAAAAGCTGATTCCCAAGCAGCTTTCCTATTACCGCGCAGCAGTTGGACTTTTCCCGCAGATATCTGCATTTTGGTACTATCTGGACGGGAAAGCAGGGACGGATGAGGTGACTGTGGAAGAGGCTAAGCAGATTGCATATGAAAATGTGCTAAAAGTCTGGAGATAAAGTAAAATTGTAACCTTTCCTAACAAAAACCTTGTATGTTTTGTATTTGTTTGATATAATAGCAACTATAAATTTGTGCAGAATGCGAGGACGGAGGTATTGACATGAAAAGAAATGTTATTGTAGGACAATCGGGTGGCCCCACAGCAGTTATTAATTCCAGTTTAGCCGGTGTATATAAAACTGCCAGGGACAGGGGATTTCATAAAGTGTTTGGTATGCTTCACGGAATTCAGGGGTTTTTAGACGAGAAATACATTGATCTGTCGAAATATATTAAAAATGACCTGGATATTGAATTATTGAAGAGAACTCCATCGGCTTATCTGGGATCCTGCCGTTACAAACTGCCGGAGATTCATGAAGATAAAGATATCTATGAGAAGATATTTGAGATATTAAACAGGCTGGAAATTGACAGCTTTATCTACATTGGCGGAAATGACTCCATGGACACCATTAAGAAGCTTTCTGACTATGCAATACTTACGGGACAGTCTCAGAAATTTGTAGGCGTGCCCAAAACCATTGACAATGATCTTGCACTTACCGATCACACGCCTGGTTTTGGCAGTGCAGCTAAATACATTGGAACGTCCACAAAAGAAGTGATCCGGGACGGTCTGGGACTTTCTTATAAGAAGGATATTGTTACAATTATCGAAATTATGGGCAGAAATGCCGGATGGCTTACTGGAGCGGCGGCCCTTTCAAAAGGGGAAGACTGTGATGGACCGGACTTAATTTATCTGCCGGAACTTCCGTTTGATGTTTCCAAATTTTTAGATAAAATACGTTCCCTGATCAAGAAAAAACATTCCATCGTGGTGGCCGTTTCCGAGGGCATTAAATTAGCAGACGGAAGGTATGTATGTGAACTTTCCCAGAACTCCGATTATGTGGATGCATTTGGACATAAACAGTTAAGCGGAACTGCTGATTATCTGGCGAACCTGATCTCAGCAGAGATTGGATGTAAAACAAGGGGCGTGGAATTTAGTACGCTGCAAAGAAGCGCATCCCATGTGGCATCCAGAGTGGATATCAATGAAGCATTTATGGTTGGCGGTGCCGCTGTAAAAGCAGCGGATGAAGGAGATACCGGAAAAATGGTTGTTATTGACCGTGTATCGGATGATCCCTATCAGTGTGCAACCGGCATATATGATGTGCACAAAATTGCAAACGATGAAAAATTGGTTCCAAGAGAATGGATTACCAAAGACGGAACTTATGTCACCAATGAATTTCTGGCATATGTAAAGCCACTGGTGCAGGGGGATTATCCTCCGGTAATGGTTGACGGTATTCCGAGACATCTGGTCTATAAATAAAAAATATGTAACTTATTGTAAATGACATAAGCTCTGACGCGACAAAAAACAGCGGCAGGGCTTATATTTTTGCGGGATTACTGAAAAAAATACGCAATAACCGGTTATTAATGCGGTTTTTCACTTGACTAGAATGGGATATGTGTTAAAATAAAACTGTGCGCAAAGCTCGCAGATATGGTAGTTATGCAGAGATCAGATACTCTGTACTAACATATACAAATACATTTTAGGAGGAATTAGTAAAAATGGCAAAATGGGTTTACTTATTCAAAGAAGGAAACGCAAGTATGAAAAACCTTCTTGGTGGAAAAGGTGCTAACTTAGCTGAAATGACTAACTTAGGACTTCCAATCCCTCAAGGTTTCACCGTTACGACAGAAGCTTGTACAGACTATTACAATAGCGGCAAGAAGATTACAGAAGAAGTGCAGGATCAGATTTTCAAAGCAATCGGAGAACTGGAAAAAATCCAGGGCAAAACATTTGGTGATATTGAAGATCCATTATTAGTATCTGTACGTTCAGGAGCTAGAGCTTCTATGCCAGGTATGATGGATACAATTCTTAACTTAGGTTTAAATGATGTTGCAGTAGAAGGATTCGCTAAGAAAACTGGTAATCCAAGATTCGCTTATGACTCATATAGAAGATTTATCCAGATGTTCTCTGACGTAGTTATGGAAATGAGCAAAACTTTCTTCGAAGGTATCTTAACAGATGTAAAAGAAGAAAAAGGTGCTAAATTCGATACAGATCTTACAGCAGAAGATTTACAGGAAGTAATTGCAAAATACAAAGCAATCTACAAAGAAAAAATGGGCGAAGAATTCCCACAGGATCCTAAGATCCAGTTAATGGAAGCTGTTAAAGCAGTATTCCGTTCATGGGACAACCCTCGTGCTATCGTATACCGTCGTATGAACGACATCCCTGGAAGCTGGGGAACAGCTGTAAACGTTCAGGCAATGGTATTTGGTAACATGGGCGAAACATCCGGAACAGGTGTTGCATTTACACGTAACCCATCTACCGGTGACAATGGTATCTACGGTGAATACTTAATCAACGCTCAGGGTGAAGACGTTGTTGCCGGTATCCGTACACCACAGCCAATCTCCAAATTAGCAGAAGATTTACCGGAATGCTATGAAGAATTTATGGCAATCGCTAAAAAATTAGAGAATCATTACCGTGATATGCAGGATATGGAATTCACTATCCAGGAAGGTAAATTATACTTCTTACAGACACGTAACGGTAAGAGAACAGCTCCGGCAGCTCTGAAAATCGCTTGTGATTTAGTTGATGAAGGAAAGATCACAAGAGAAGAAGCAGTTTGCAGAATCGAAGCTAAATCTCTGGATCAGTTATTACATCCTACCTTTAATGCAGCAGCATTAAAAGCAGGCGAAGTAATCGGATCTGCTCTTCCGGCATCTCCAGGTGCAGCAGCAGGTAAAGTATACTTCACAGCAGACGAAGCGAAAGCAGCTCACGAAGCTGGTGAAAGAGTTATCTTAGTTCGTCTTGAGACATCTCCGGAAGATATCGAAGGTATGCATGCAGCTGAAGGTATCTTAACAGTACGTGGCGGTATGACATCTCACGCAGCAGTAGTTGCACGTGGTATGGGTACAGCTTGTGTATCTGGTTGTGGAGAAATCAAAATTGATGAAGAAGCAAAATATTTCGAACTTGGCGGACACAAGATTGTAGAAGGAGATTACATTTCCTTAGACGGTTCTACAGGTAAGATCTATTTAGGCGACATCGCTACAGAAGAAGCATCCGTAAGCGGAGACTTCGGAAGAATTATGAGATGGGCTGATAAATTCAAAACATTGAAAGTAAGAACCAATGCAGATACTCCTGCAGATACAGCAAACGCTGTTAAATTAGGAGCTGAAGGTATCGGTCTTTGCCGTACAGAGCATATGTTCTTTGAAGCTGACAGAATTCCTAAGATCCGTAAAATGATCCTTTCTGACAGTGTAGAAGCAAGAGAAGCAGCTCTTAACGAATTAATCCCATTCCAGAAAGCAGACTTCAAAGCTATGTACGAAGTTCTGGAAGGAAAGCCGATGACAGTTCGTTACTTAGATCCGCCTCTTCATGAGTTCGTTCCTACTGATGCAGAAGATATCGCTGCATTAGCAAAAGACATGGGCTTAACACCAGAAGAAGTAAAAGCTAAATGTGATGAATTACATGAGTTCAACCCAATGATGGGACACAGAGGATGCCGTCTTGCAGTAACATATCCTGAAATTGCAAGAATGCAGACAAGAGCCGTAATGGAAGCTGCTATCGAAGTGAAAGCTGAAAAAGGTTTCAACGTAGTTCCTGAAATCATGATCCCATTAGTTGGCGATAAGACAGAATTAAAATTCGTTAAAGATGTTGTTGTAGAAACAGCAGAAAAAGTAAAAGAAGAAAAAGGATCTGACATCGTTTACCACATCGGTACTATGATCGAAATCCCAAGAGCAGCTTTACTTGCTAACGAAATTGCTGAAGAAGCTGAATTCTTCTCATTCGGTACAAACGATTTAACACAGATGACATTTGGTTTCTCACGTGATGATGCTGGTAAGTTCTTAGATGCTTACTACAAAGCAAAAATCTACGAATCAGATCCATTTGCAAGATTAGACCAGAACGGTGTTGGCCAGTTAGTAGAAATGGCAGTTAAGAAAGGCCGTTCAACAAATGCAGGCATCAAACTTGGTATCTGTGGAGAACACGGTGGAGATCCTTCATCCGTAGAATTCTGCCATAAGATTGGTTTGAGCTATGTATCTTGCTCACCATTCCGTGTGCCGATCGCTAGATTAGCAGCAGCACAGGCAGCATTGAATAATAAATAAGATTTGCTATTAGCTGAATACAGCCCTTATCTGATAGGATGAGAGCTGTAAAAGTTAGGTGGTTCATCAGTATAGCTGGTGAACCACTTTTTTTGTGTAAGCGTATAAGCGAGAGAGAGAAAAAGGAGGTATATATAGTTGATCAATAGATGAAAATGAAAGTATGGTAAAATAAGGAAGTTGTGATACTTCCTGGAAGGTGCTATAATATTAAAAAGTTTAAAACAGAGGTTACATACACGGGGAGGTTCCGGGATGAATCCGCACTTAGCACAGATTATGCAGATGGCGAACTTGGAAATCATGGAATATAACATGGAAACACGCAGAGAAATGGGTTCCTTTAACCGTAAAATTCCATATTATATCATGTCATATTTAAAAGAAGGTTCTGCAGTTTTAAAAATTGGCGGGCAGAAATATCAAACGGGCCCGGGGAGTATCGTGATTATTCCTGAAAATGTTGAGCATAGTCACTATAAGACCGATGGAAAGCCGACAACGTTTTTATGGTGGCATTTTTCATTTAAGATTCAGTATACGGTAGATGCATTGAAAATACTGAACTTTCCGGTGGTTTCTTATCTAAAAGACAGGGAGGGATTTGAAAAGATATTCTGCAGATTTTATGATGGGCATAAGGAAATGAATAAATTATCAGAGCTATTAATGCACAGGGCCTGTGGGTTAGAATTAGTCGCCTATTTGGTAGAGGAATTAATCGCTGAAAAGAGACTGGGTTTAAATGCGAATGTTCCCAAAGCATTCTGGAGTATATTTCAATTAGTCAACAGCCAGGAAAACCAGCAGATATCACTGCATGTATTAGCTGAACGATATCATATGAGTCCTACCTATATTTCTAATCGGTTTAAACATTATTTTGGCTGCTCGCCCATAGCTATGCGCAATAATATTATTTTTGAACGATCTAAACTGATGTTGCAGAATAGTGACATGTCTGTCAGTGAAATTGCTGAGCGGTCAGGATTTGAAAATATTACAAGTTTTACACACTTTTTTACACACCGCGCGAAGATCAGCCCCACGGAATATCGGAGCACAAGTTTGCGGTTACATATCTAAATATCAGATACTAGTGTGCATGGCTGTATCAGAATTGCTCCTGGTTCCATGTTTGGTGTATGATAATTGGATTACGTTAGGATTTTTACTTATGTATAAAATAGACAAATTAAGGCTATGTTAAAACAATCAAAATTTTGCTTAAAATTTTGGTTGTAATTTTTTACTTATTTATTTGCTAAGATTTAAATGGAATACGTCATTATAACGAAATACTTATTAAAAATACGGATAAATAAGTTAATATAACGAATATTAGATAAATTAACTCAGAAAAGGGATGGAAAAATTGTGATATCAAAAAAGCATTATATTGGAAACAAATATGTATTTTTGACAAATACCTCATAAGAATGAACATTCCAAAGAGATTTCCAAAACTTTATAATAAGGTTATCTAAAAACACAGGTGGGATATAGAAAGGAGAAGTCTATGAGGAGAAAAGGTTTTTTAACAATTGCAGCATTAGTAACGTCAATGGTATTTAGTGGATGTATGAGTGGAACAGTTCAAAAAAATGCAGAAACAAGTCCGTCAGATATGAAAACGGAAAAAGCAAAGGAAGAAACCCCGGGAAAGGCAGATTCTAATACCGAATCAAAAACCACAGATGCCGGAGATACAGCGGAAAACAAAGATTCCGAAGAAACAGGGGAGTATACAGATATTACGATATGGGATGGAATGACGGATGGTGATGGAAATACCATGATGCAAGCATTGGCAGATGGGTTTGCAGCGGAACATGGAATACAAGTTGAACGTGTCGTAATGAAGATGGAGGATCTGAGAACAACCATAAAGGCGGCAATTAATTCAGGCGAAGGTCCGGATGTATTCAGCTATGAGATTGGCGCAGGATATCTGGGGGTGCTGGCAAATTCTGGTCTGGCATTTGACTTGACTAGTTATGCTGCAGATCATGGATGGGATCAGTTATTTATGGATAATGCCATCTCCTCCTGTACCTTTAATGGCAAATTATATGGAATCGGTAATGAGCTTGAAGCTCTTGGAGTGTTTTACAACCGGGCAACATTCGAGAAGTATGGTTTAAAAGAACCGGAAACCTATGAGGAATTTGAAGAAATCTGTGCCACTCTGAAAGAAAAAGGGGAACTTCCGATTATGGTTGATGATTTGGACCAGTGGCCAGGATATCACTATAAGAGCCTTTGGACCAATGCATTTGCCGGATGTGATACCATGAATGAAATTTTAGCATTAAAACAGAGTTTTAACCAGGATAAACTGGCAGAAGGGCTGGATAAGCTGCACGAAATCGTAACAAATGGATGGACAATCGATGCCCCGCTGGCAATGGCCCATGATGATGCTAGAAAAATGTTTTTGTCAGGAAAGGCAGCAATGTATCCAACGGGAACCTGGGAAGTAGCAACTTTCGGTGGAGAAGAAGGATTAGGAGATGACTGCGGCTTTTTCTTTTTACCTTCCCCAAGCGGAACTGAAACTTCGGGAGTTTTTGGTTTGGGAGGATCTTTTGTTGTAAATGCGAAGTCAGACAAAACATTTACGGCAATTAAATTTATGGAATATATGTTTAATGAAGAAAATGTTCAGAAATGGTATGAAGCATCTTATATGCCGGCTACTACCAATGCCAAAATCGAGAATTATCAGATTTCTTCTCTGTTTATGGATTGGGCAGATTCTGCATTAAATTCAGAAAAACAGGGAAATAACCTGGATGTTTTAATGCCAACAAAAGTAAATGAGGCAACTGCTAATTATATGCAGGAGTTACTGGCGGGAAAGAAGACCGGTATACAGTGTATGGAGGAAAAACAGACTACGCTGGAACAAGAGGTGAAAGACGGAAACTATGAGGCGGTTATAAAATAGTAAAATCTGTTTTAAGTGTGGAAAGGAAGGGATTGGATGAGGTTTTCTGTTAGAAAAAGAAGAGCAGTACATAAATGGTTTATCGCTATGTTATTTGTTGCGCCAGCTTTGGTTTGCTACATTATTTTTGCAGTCATTCCAATATTGAATACGATAGAATTAAGTTTCTATAAATGGGATGGTGCTTCGCCTGTTATGCAATTTGTTGGTCTGGATAACTATAAGGAAATCTTTACCAATCCTATTTTCTGGAAGTCACTTAGCCATAATTTATTCTGGATTTGTTTTACGATATTAATTCCGACTATTTTTGGAATCATACTGGCTGTAATGCTGAGCCAGAAATTTGTAAAAGGAAGGCTATTGTTTCGCGTAATATTTTATATGCCGTCTATTGTGTCTATGGTAGCGGTAAGTGTCATTTGGAATTGGATATTAAATCCCGAATTTGGAATTTTGAATCGTGTACTTAAGGCGTTTGGACTGGGGTTTCTTGCATTTGACTGGCTGGGAAACGAAAAGACAGTAATGATTGCTTTACTGATTGCAGGAAGCTGGGTGCATTATGGATTCTGTATGGTAATAACTATGGCTGCATTGTCCGGGATTGATGCAAGTTATACGGAAGTGGCACGATTAGAAGGTGCGAATCCGGTACAGACATTTTTTTATGTTACATTACCATTATTAAAAAATACTTTTACGCTGTTGGCATTAAATTCTCTAATCGGATCATTTAAGGTATTTGAAATTGTCTATATGATGACAAAAGGCGGGCCTTATTATTCTTCTGAAGTAATCTCAACGTATATGTACCGTACTGCATTTACGAACAGTGAATTTGGGCTGGGATCTGCAATAGCTACCGTATTATCCGTTTTAATAGCAGTTTGTTCAGCCATTTACATGAAATGTTCGGAAAAAGAAGATTAGCAGCGGCATGATTGTATATCAAGGCTTTGGCGGATGATAAAAAGAAAGGAAAGAATAGTATGAAGCGAAAAAGTAAAAAGCCGGTTGCTGTGATTGCAAAGCAAATATTAACATATGCCATTTTAATTATTACACTAATTATTTCAATTATGCCATTATTGTGGATGTGGCAGGCAGCATTAGTACCTTCGGATAAGTTAAATATTGATCCATTTGCGATTCCTACTTCCTTTACATGGGAAAATATGACCAAGGCATGGACAACCGGTAAGATGAACGTGTACCTTGTCAACAGTATAATGGTTGCTGTTCCCCGAGTTGCGGGAGTACTGCTTCTCGCCTCTTTAGCGGGCTATGCATTTGGAAAACTGAAATTTAAAGGCAGGGATAAAATATTTTCTTTTATGTTATTCGGGATGATGCTTCCAGTTCAGGCAATGGTGATTCCACTTTACTATAATTTGCAGCAGCTGGGGCTGATCAATACCAGATGGGCGATGGTGATACCATATTTTGGGCTGTCGATGCCATTTGGAATATTTATGATGCGGGCATTCTTTCGTGATCTGCCGGATGCGCTGATTGAATCAGCGACAATTGACGGCTGTAATGAATTAACCACCTTTATTTATATCATGATACCATTGATAAAACCCGCGTTATCCGCGTTGCTGGTATTTGAATTTATGTGGTCATGGAATGATATGTTTCTGCCCATGTTAGTTGTGTATAAGGATACTGCAAGGACGCTTCCTCTGGGACTTATGTTCTTTTTTGGAAAATATACTGCAGATCATTCGCTTATTGCAGCAGGTGTCACTATTTGTACACTGCCTATTGTAATTGTATATACGCTGTTTCAAAAGAGTTTTATCTCTGGTATAACAGCCGGAGCAGTGAAAGGCTAATTGATATAGTTGATATCAACAATATAAACATAGAAAAATTTGGAGGTTGTCATGGATAAAGTAAGGATAGGAATTTTAGGTGCAGGCAGCATGGGAAGTGTTCATGCAGATCATCTTTCTAAGATTGAAGATTGCAGGATAACAGCAGTATGTGATTTGAGTATGGACAGGGCAAAGCAGCTGGCTGACAAGGTGAGTGCCCATGCTTATGCCGATTTTGATGAAATGCTGGAAAAGGAGACTTTGGAAGTGTTGTATATTCTGCTTCCTCCGTTTGCACAAAGTGGGCAATTTGAAAAAGCAGCTGAAAAAGGAATTCATATATTTATTGAAAAGCCAATTGCCATAACCAGTGAGCGGGGAAAAAGTATGGTGGATGCTGCCAGAAAAGCGAATATAAAAACCCAGGTAGGATTTCACATGAGGTATGGATCAGCGATTCAGAAACTAAAAAAGATGCAGGAGGAAGGTCTTGCAGGAAGACCCGTATTGTTTAATGGCAGGTATCAATGCAACTCTTTGCATGTACCGTGGTGGAAGGATGTAAATCTGTGTGGCGGACAGATTTTCGAACAGGCAATACATGTATATGATATCTGCAGATATATATATGGCCATCCCAAAGCAGTTGCCAGTTTTATGGGGAATGTCTGCCATGGGGAGATCCCGGGGTATACCGTTGAAGATGTCAGCGCATCGGTTAGTACCTTTACAACAGGGGCACAGGCTTCTATAACGGCAAATAACTGTTCTGTTCCAAATCGCTGGGATGCGTTATTCGATATGACATTTCAAAAAGTAAGTGTCTTTTTTAAGAGCCCGGATGAAGCGGAATTTCATTTTATAGAAAAAGATGGAGAGCGGATCGAGTATTTCAATGAACCGGTTGATCATAAATTTGCCGAAGATCAGGATTTTATACGAAGAGTGCGGAATAACCTGCCGGATTTCTGCCCGGTAGAAGAAGGACTGCGCAGTCTTTTGTTCGTGGAAGCCTCCTTATTTTCAGCTAAAATGGACGGTCAAAAAATGCGGGTGGAGATTTATTAAGAACATGATATATGGAATACGAATAATAAAGTTGCATACTAAAAATGAAAACATCAGATGGATCATTAATGACAGAAAGGACGATGTAAATGAAAGAATTACTTGCTAATGAAAATTACATGCCACAATTGACTGAATATGAGGAAAAGCCGTTAAAACCGGATGAAGTCAGGGTTAGGTGTAAATACGGAGCGCCCAAACACGGCACAGAAATTACAGGAATAAAGGAGCTTCCTTTTGAAGAGAAATACTATGATGAAGATTTGAAGATGTTTCTGGACAGAGAAAAGAAAGTGAGCGCAGCATTTAGCGGGTTGGGAAATATGTGGGTTGGCGCAATTACAGAGTTAGGGAGTGAAGTGCTGCAGTTTCAATTGGGAGATCAGGTTGTGGGGTACGGACATCTGGCTGAAACACATGTGGCAAAAGCCAAAGAATTACTTGTTATGCCACAAAATATGACCTGGAAGCAGGCTATGTGTTATGATCCTATGCAGTTTGCCCTTAGTGCGATTCGAGATGTCGGATTAAGGCTGGGGGATAAAGTTTTAGTTTCAGGATTAGGAGCTATCGGACAGATGGCAGCACAGGCGGCAAAAGCGGCAGGAGCTTCATTTGTAGCGGTATCAGATCCTATGGAATTACGAAGACAGACTGCATTGGAAAATGGGGCAGATCTTGCATTTGATCCATTAAATGGGGATTTGGGATATCAGCTTCGCAGGTTAACGGGCGGAGTTGGAGTTGATGTAGTTATAGAAACCAGTGGGAACTATAAAGCTATAGAACAGGGGCTTCGTGCATTGGCGTATAATGGAAATATGGCTTTGGCAGGTTGGTTCAAGGAGTGTCATATACCGATCCATTTGGGCAGGGAGGGTCATTTTAACCAGCAGAATATATTCTTTTCCCGTGCATGCAGTGAACCAAACAGAGATTATCCAAGGTGGGATTTTCAGAGAATCTGTAAAGAAAGCTGGGACCTCTTAAGTACGGGGAAAATCTATTGTGAAAACATTGTTTTCCCTGTGGTGAATTTCACAGAATGTGATAAAGAATACCGTTATTATATTATGGAACATCCGGAAAAAAGTATTAAGATGGGGGTTGCATTTTAAGACAAACAGGTTTCAAAAAGCAATATAAAAAACACTCTGGGGTAGGGCGTTTCCTACCCCCGCTTTTAATAAATCATACCATCTCCCCAGTAATAATCTCCACCGGTATTTCATAAAACCGGTCTTTTGGAGCCTGTTCCATTACCAGATAATCAAACAAAACCTTGATAAGCTGGTAGCCTTGTTCTATCGCACTTTGCCCCAGAACAAAATCAACGGTACCGTTTTTTAATAAAGTACTTGACTCCGGGAGCAAATCGTGGCATATTAATTTTATACGACTCTTATTATAGGACAGCGACAGAGCGCTGGCAACACCGGCAATTCCTCCGCCAGCCACATAAATACCTTTCAGACCAGGATATTTGTTGCAATATTCCAGTGTGATACGGAAGGCATCTTCTTTCCGATCCTGGTTTTCCTGAATATCGATAATGGAAAGGGGAGTTTTACTTTCCGCAATTCTTGATGTAAATCCCAATAAACGGTCCTGATGGCAGGATAGATTTTTCGTACTAATAATTACGCCGATATCCCCTTCTTCCGGGATAATTTTTTCCATAAGTCCAGCGGCGATCCTGCCGCCTTTGTAATGATCCTGACCGATAAAACAGATCTCGTCAATACCCTCTAATCTGGAATTAAAGGTTACAACAGCAGTTTTGTTTTTGGCTATCTGATTAATTTTAGATTTTACCTGAACATCGTCCATGGGAAGGACTGCCAGACCGGAAATATTCATTGCCTGAAATTCGTTCAGGATACTCATCAGTTCAACAGGATCTAAGGATGAAAGCATCCGGACTGTGATTTCAATCCCAAATTGGGTAAATTCTTTTTCTGCTTTCCGGATTCCTTTTAGCGTATATTGTATGTAGGTATTATATTCCGGAGTTAAAATAATACCCAGTTTATAAGGGTTTTTACTATTTACCAACGCCTTTCCGATCAGGTTAGGCTGATAATTTAATTCTTTTAGAATTGTCAGAATACGTTCTTCAGTTTCTTTCTTTACACCTGGCCGGCGATGGATCACTTTGTCAACAGTTGCACGTGACACATTTGCCAGATCTGCAATTTCTTTGATGGTAACAGCCATAGACTTATACTTCCTTTCCGGCAATTTCTCTTTTTTCATATTAACATAAAATCTCTGTACTGTCTATTCCTTTCAGTAAACCTTATTTCCACATAATGCTGCCGAATCTTACGGAAAATAATTCTAAAAACACGCTTTCTATTTCAGAAAACCGATCTTTGGTATTTAGTAACAAAATCCATCGTTAAAAATAGGTAAAATTAAACTATTGATATAAAATCTATTGCATGTTATGATTTATTTACTAAATGAGCACGAGCACAATTTGAAAGGAGAATTGAAAATGAAATTTGGAGTGTTATATTCCTATTGGGGAAATGAATGGAAATGCAATTATATTGAGACTGCAGGGAAGATACACAAAGCTGGTTTTGACATTATGGAGGTAGGGGCCGGACATCTGTTGGAGATGTCTGAGATACAGCTTAGAGAACTGAAAAACACTTGTGATGAACTTGGGCTGCAGATTACTGCTAACATAGGACCGGCAAAGGATAAGGATGTGGCTTCTTCTAATTCGGCTGTCAGACAGGCGGGCATCACGTACTTGACAGATATCATGAAGAGTATGGCGAAAATAGGAGCTAAGAAAATCGTTGGTGTAATGTATACATACTGGCCCAATGATTTTTCGGACCTTAATAAAGATAAAATATGGAACAGAGGCGTTGATAGTGTGAGAAAAATAGCTGAGACAGCTGAACAACTGGATATAGAAATGTGCCTTGAAGTAGTAAATCGTTTTGAAACACATATTCTCAATACCTGTGAAGAAGGAATAAAGTTTTGCAGGGAAGTTGGATCTTCCAATGTGAAGCTGTTACTGGACACCTTTCATATGAATATTGAAGAAGACAATATTGCAGATGCTGTCCGCAGAGCAGGAAAGTACCTGGGAGAGCTTCATGCAGGGGAAGGAAACCGCAGACTTCCGGGACAGGGCTCCCTGCCCTGGAGTGAAATCGGAAAAGCACTTAAGGAAACCGGCTATGAAGGAAGCGTCGTAATGGAACCATTTGTGAAAATGGGTGGACAGGTAGGAAAAGATATTAAAGTGTGGAGAGACTTAAGCAGAGGGGCAGATGAAGAGAGGCTCAGCAGCGAACTTGCAGATTCACTGGTATTCTTGAAAAACAGTTTTGGCCTTTAAAGCAAGGGCGATCTGAACCTGATAGTGTTTATGTGTAAGCGGTAAAAACAGAAATAAATTAGATTAAAGGAGATTAGTAAAATGGCAGATATATGGATTATGGGAGAGATGATTGTGGAAATTATGCGGACAGAAGAAGGGGTTGCGCTGGATCGCCCGGGCTTATTCAAAGGTCCGTTTCCTAGCGGGGCACCGGCAATCTTTATTGATACGGCAGCAAGGCTGGGACACAGTGCCGGGATTATCGGTGGAGTGGGAAAGGATGATTTTGGGAAAAATATTCTGGATCGCCTGAAAAAGGACGGAGTAGACTGCTCCTTTGTGATGGAAAGCGACACAGGGGCTACCGGAGTTGCATTTGTGACTTATTTTTCGGACGGTTCCAGAAAGTTCATTTTTCATATGGGCAATACTCCGGCAGCAGAAGCGAAAATGCCGCTGAGGGAAGCGCTGAGTGGTGTAAGATTCTTTCATGTAATGGGATGCTCACTTTTGTGTAACAAAACTTTTGCGGGAGAAATTCTGGGTACGATGAAGCTTGCAAAAAGCTTAGGGGCAAAGATTTCTTTTGATCCTAATATACGAAGAGAACTGATGCGTGATCAAGAAGTATCAGAGATTATAAATGAAGTGATGGCGAATACAGACATTTTCTTACCAGGAGTGGATGAACTGCTGCAGATTACCGGTAAAAGTACGGTGGAAGAAGCAGCAGAAGCCTGTTTTGAAAATTCAGAACTGGAGATTCTGGTGTTGAAAAATGGATCCAGAGGATGCAGTATCTATACCAGGGAAGGCAGGTCAGACATCGGTGCATATTCTATTGAGCCCGTGGATGCAACGGGGGCGGGAGACTGTTTTGACGGTGCTTTTATATGTGGGCTGCTGGAAGGTAAAGGTTTAACGGAGGCTGCCAGAATGGCGTCGGCTGCTGGAGCACTGAATACCATGGCATTTGGACCAATGGAGGGAAAGATCAGTCCGGAGTCAGTGAAGGCAATGATGGAGGGAGTAATCAATGAAAAAGGATATAAAACTGGAATTAAGGAATATCTGTAAGAGTTTTCCAGGAGTAAAAGCGCTGGATCACGTTAATATATCTCTGCGCAAGGGAACGGTTCATGCCGTAATGGGAGAAAATGGAGCAGGAAAATCTACCTTGATGAAGATCATCAATGGCCTGTACCAAAGAGATTCCGGACAGATGCTGCTGGATGGAAAAGAAGTGTTTTTTGCAAGTCCGCTGGAATCTTTTTCGGCGGGAATTGCAATGATCTACCAGGAATTAAATTTCTTTCCCGATCTGACCATTGAGGAGAATATTTTTATGGGAAAGCATCCGGGAAAGGTTGGAATGGTTGACTGGAAAGAACTGCGGGAGAATGTAAAAACGATCTTCCGGGAGAATGGGTTGGATTATGACCCTGGTATGAAGATAAAAGAACTTTCTGTTTCTAATATTCAAATGCTTGAAATTGTAAAAGCAGTTGCATTTAAGGCTGAAGTAATAATTATGGATGAACCGACCTCTTCGATCAGTAATCAGGAAGTGGAAGCTCTTTTTGATACGATTGGCCGTCTGCGCAGCCAGGGTATCAGCATTCTGTATATCTCACATAAAATGGAAGAAATTTTCCGGATTGCAGATGACATAACTGTGATAAGGGATGGGCAGTCGATCATCACTGGTCCGGCTGCAGAGTTTAATAATGATACCCTGATTGCCCATATGGTGGGGAGGCCTATTTCTAATATTTATCCCAAAGAGGAGATTCCCCTTGGTAACGTTATTTTTGAGATTCGGGATTTATGCAGCAAGGATACCTTTGACCGGGTTAATCTTACTTTAAGAAAAGGTGAGATTATTGGAATGGCAGGACTTGTGGGAGCAGGACGGACGGAGGTTGCCAGAGCAGTATTTGGACTGGATCCCTACGATTCCGGAACGATTTTGTTACATAATAAAAAAGTAGAGATTAAAAATGTTTCCCAGGCGATACGCAGCAAAATCCTGATGGTTTCGGAAGACCGGAAGAAAGAAGGTGTTGTGGGAATCAGAAGTATTCGGGAGAATATTGCCCTTGCAAGCCTTCGGGTAAGAAAGGGGGGATTTCTGAACCTCAGAAAAGAATTGGAAGAAGCTAAATCCATGTCTGACATGCTGAATGTAAGAGGGGCGGGCATCGAAACTGCACTGGGCTCCTTAAGCGGAGGGAATCAGCAAAAAGTGATACTGGCCAGATGGCTCATGTTGGATGGGGAGGTATTGATTCTGGATGAACCCACCCGTGGAATCGATGTGGGAGCAAAGCTTGAAATTTATAACATAATGATGAAGCTGGTGAAGGAAAAGGGACTCAGTATTATCATGATATCTTCAGAATTGCCGGAACTGATAGGTATGTGTGACCGCATATATGTAATGAACAAGGGATATGTTACAGGAGTTATTGGCAGGGAGGAATGTTCCCAGGAAAAAATTATGAAATTAGCTACGAAAACAGGAGGAAAAGGAGAAGAAAATGAAAAGTAATGTAAAAGCAAAAATACAGAAGTTTTCAACATTTTTGATATTAATTGTGATGGTGGTCATCTGTTCCTTCTTATCACCAAAGTTTATGACATCAACGAACCTGATGAATATATTGAAGCAAGTGAGTATTGTAACCATTTTGTCATTTGCCCAGGGGATGGTAATCATCAGCGGTGAAATTGATCTTTCCATTGGAAGTCTGGCTGGAATGGCAGGAACCTATGCCTGTATCTTATATGTGGCTACCGGTAACCTGGTTCTGGCAATTTTATTCGGACTTCTTCTGGGAGCTGTAGTTGGAGCTCTAAACGGATTATTTGTGGCACATTTCGGACTTCCATCCTTTATTGTTACGTTGGCTATGCAGACTATAACTTTTGGCAGTATCTGTTTGTACACTGCAGGAAATAATGTCTACAAAATCGGGGACTTTAAGATTTTAGGACAGGGTACTGTATTTGGAGTAATTCCCATCACTGTAGTATTTATGGCTGTTATGTGCCTGATCACACATGTTTTGTTAAAATACACGAAGTTTGGAAGATATATCTATGCAATAGGCGGTAATAAGGATGCAGCGAATGCAGCAGGTATACAGGTAAGAAAGACAAAATGGATCACCTTTATTATTTCAGGAGTTTTTGCAGCCATTGCCGGCATGATTTTAATGGGGAGGCTGAATGCAGGAATTCCCAGTGAAGGAACCGGGTATGAAACAGATGCTATTATGGCAACGGTAGTGGGAGGAACCAGCTTTGCCGGAGGTGTGGGTACTGCTTTTGGAACGTTGGTTGGTTCACTGATTATTGGAATCTTGAATAACATTATGAATCTGTTAGGAGTAGAGTCCTATTCTCAGCAGATCATTAAAGGATTTTTAATTATTATTGCAGTTTTATTTGACATCCGGTCCAAAAGAGGAAAGCGAAAAATGAAGATTATGGAAACTACCTCTGAATTAGCTCAGAGTAGTAAATAAAATTAAGGAGGGTACAAAATGAAAAGAAAAGTATTAAGTGTAATTGCAGCAGCGGTGATGACAGCAGCATTCATTGCAGGATGTGGAAGTGGCAAGACAGAGGGAACAGTAGCGGAAACGCACGAAGTATCAAAGAGTGAAGCAAAGAGTAAAGAAACAAAAAGCGAGGCAAAGAGTACAGAGGAAAAAGAAGAAGCCAAAGAGGCTGCAGAGACGGCTATGGAGGAAGTATCTAATGCTGCCAGCGGTGCAAAGGGAGAGTTTGAAATTGCACTGCTTCCTACCGATATGTCCGCAACTTTTGCTGCCTGGCTGGCACAGGAACTGGAGATAGCAGTAAAACAATATCCGAATATGACATTGACGATACTGGATTCCAAGAATACTTTATCTACCCAGTTGGCAAATCTGGAAAATTGTGTTACCCAGGGATACGATTATATTATACTGCATCCGCTGGAGCCGGATGCGGAAGCAGAGCTGGTAGACCAGTATATACAGGATGGCACACCCATTTTAATGGTTAATCAGAGTGATGGCGGCAGTAAGTTTGCATCAAACGTAGATTGCGACCCTATAGAGCAGGGTTCCATAGTGGCAGAAGTAGCAGCGCAGAAGATACCGCAAAATGGTAAGGTTGTAATTTTATTAGGGCCTTCCGGAAATTCCCACTCTATTGGCAGAAGGGAAGGTTTTCAAAAGACCTTGTTTGATGCAAGACCGGATATTGAGATCTTGGATGAACAGATTGGGGACTGGGAAAAGTCAAAAGGAATGAATTTTATGGAAGACTGGCTTCAGGCATATGATCAGATTGATGCAGTCGTTTCTATGAACGATGCCATGGCTCTGGGAGCATGGGAAGCTGCCAATGATGCTAAAAGGGCGGAAAACATGACATTTTATGGGGTAGACGGACTGGCGGATGCCGTATTATCTATAAAAGATGGCGGGCTGACCGCTACCTGTGTTCAGAATGCCAAAGTAATGGCGGAAACGACCTTTGGAATTATTGACAAAGTTCTTTCAGGAGGAGAAGAATTTGAGAAAACATTAATAGAAGGGCAGCTGATCGATGAAAATAATGTAGATGAATGGATTAAGATACATACGGACAATGGACAGATTAAATAGAGTCCCAAATTGAATTGCAAAGAGATATCAAAAAGAGCCCTAAGCGGAATGGAAGCAGAAAGGAAAAAAATGAGAATAGCAACATTAACAAATCCGGAGGAAATTGTATTCACCGAAACAGAGAAACCAGTAGCAAAAGACAACGAGGTTGTGATTAAAGTGGATTATATAGGAATCTGTGGTTCTGATATACATGCGTATTATGGCAAACATCCCTTTATTAATTGTCCCATTACTCTGGGTCATGAATTTACGGGTAAAGTAGTTGAGACCGGTCAGAAGGTCAGAAATGTTCTGCCGGGAGAAATGGTGACGGCAATGCCCCAGATATTCTGTGGAGAGTGTGAACCCTGTGAAAGCGGCAGATACAATATCTGTAATACGCTGAAAGTGATCGGCTGTCAGACCCCCGGTGCAGCTTGTGATTACTTTGCCTTTGATTCTTCGCTGGTGAAGAAAATACCTGAGGGGATGCCAAACGATATTGCAGCCACCATCGAACCGGCAGCAGTTGGTGTCCATGCAGTTCATAGAGGAACGGATGTACAGGGAAAAAACGTTGTTGTAATGGGAGCAGGTACCATTGGGAATCTGACAGCACAGGCAGCTCTTGCAAACGGAGCCAGACAGGTTTTAATAACAGATTTGTCTGATTACCGGCTTCGGAAAGCCGGAGAATGCGGGATTTTAAAAACAGCCAATACGGGAAAAATATCTATGGAAAAAGCAATAGATGAGGCTTTTCAGGGGGAACTGGCAGACATCTTTTTTGAATGTGTTGGAATTGGAACTACTGTTAACCAGGCAATAGAGTTGTCTAAAAAGGGCCATGATATTGTAATTGTGGGGGTATATGGAATGCGTCCGGAAGTGAATATGAGTCTGGTTCAGGATAAAGAACTGCGTTTAATCGGAAGTCTGATGTATGTGGAAAAAGATTATGACGAAACAATTGATCTGATGAGCAGAGGCATAATAAACACGAAGCCCTTAATTTCAAAAACATTTGAATTAGCTGATTATGCAAAGGCTTTTCGTTACATCGAAGAGCATAAAGACAGCAGCTTAAAAATATTAATACAGGTATCCGGAGATTAGCTGTGATTCGGATAGAAAAGAGGGAATTTGATGGCACAGGAAATTAATTTCAGTGAAATAAATGAAGATTTTAACCTGGAAGGAAAGCACGCTGTAATTACCGGTGCCTCCAGCGGAATAGGACTGGAGATCGCTCAGATGTTCGCCAGAAAGGGAGCAGATGTGACGGCTTTTGATTTGGAGGATTCTGTAGAGTTAGAGGAATATGTAAGAAACAGGGGAAGAAAATTTCTATCATGTACCGGAGACATTACAAGTAAAGAAGTGATTGCAGATACGGTGGAAGCAGCAAGTAATGCGTTTGGCAAGATTGATGTCCTTGTGAATTGTGCTGGGGTGGGATATTTGGAATTGGCGGAAGACAGTACGGAACATGTGTGGGATCTGACTATGGCAGTTAATCTGACAGGTGCAGTACGCATGTCTCTTTCTGTAGGAAAAACCATGATTAAAAACGGCGGTGGCAGCATTATCAATATAGCTTCCCAGGCAGGTGTGGTAGCATTAGAACGCCATCTTGCCTATGGAACCGCAAAAGCAGGATTAATACAGGCAACAAAGCAGCTTGCAGTGGAATGGGGGAAATATAATGTGCGGGTCAATGCAATTTCTCCTACAATTATTCTGACTCCTATGGGGTCCATGAATTGGAATAATGAGGAGGGGGAAGCATTCAAACAGATGATTCCTTCCAGGCGTTTTGGCTATCCCAGAGAAGTGGCAGCCTGCGCGGTATATCTGGCAAGTGATGCAGCCAGTTTGTTTAATGGTGCCAATCTGATTCTGGATGGTGGCTATACAATTGCTTAGAACAGCAGCAGTTATATATAAAATGAATTTTTAAACTTGCCCAAAAAACAGATACCATAAGTAAGAGATAAAAACCAGTGTTAAAGATAATCAGAAGGATATCATATTACAGTCCTTCTGCAGATGCAGCACCAGTGCAGGATTGCTTAAATAATCAAGTGATCCTGTACTGTTTTTTTGTATATATTTCGTCAAAACATAGATAATTGTACTATAAATATCTCATGTTTGGCATGTACAAAAAGAGGAATTCATTGTATACTGATTTTCATGAGCATGAATATCAGTATACAATAGGACAGGAGGGAATTGCATAAATGAAGAAATTTTTAACGTTGACAACAGGCGGTACCATTGCATCCAGAGAAAGTGAGCATGGACTTTTTCCAGCTCTGGGAGGCGATGAACTGCTTTCTTATATACCGGATATTGCAGGTCTCTGCACAATTGATACGATAGAGATCTGCAATATTGACAGTACAAATATGAACTATGGTTACTGGTGTAAACTGGTTTGCTGCATCCGGGAAAATTATGATCGTTATGATGGATTTTTGATTGCACATGGAACCGACACCCTGGCATACACGGCTGCTGCCATGTCCTATATGATTCAGAACTCAGAGAAGCCTGTGATCTTAACCGGAGCGCAGAAGCCGATCTCCTTTGAATCAACAGATGCCATGATGAACCTCAGAGACAGTTTCCATTACATGCTCCAGGATGAAACGAATGGTGTGCAGGTTGTATTCGGGCAGCGGGCAATAGCAGGCACCCGGGCTAAGAAGATCAATACCCTGAGTTATCAGGCCTTTTCCAGCATTAATTTTCCGGATATTGCTGTAATCCGCAACAGTCAGGTAATTCGGTATATTACCGCGCCCATGGGAGGAGGAGCGGTTTTTGATTTAAACTTAAACGCTAATGTATTTCTTCTTAAGCTGACGCCCTGCAGTTCACCGGAGCTGATTAAAGAAATATACCGTCTCTATGATATAATTATTATAGAAGGTTTTGGTGTAGGAGGAATACCGGATCAATTACTGGAAACGTTTTGTAAGTGCCAGAACAGCTATCAGCCACAGGAAAAGGTGCTGGTCATTACAACCCAGGTAATGTCTGAGGGAAGTCATATTTCAGTCTATGAAGTTGGGAAAAGGCTGGAGGGAAAAATACGTTATCTGGAAGCAAAGGATATGAATCTGGAGGCAGTGGTAACGAAGTCTATGTGGATTATGGGTAAAAAACCAAAATCCTGGGATGAAATTGAAGCTTTATTTTACAGGACTATTAATTATGATATACTGGCGGGTCCAGGCATTACGCAAACACATCCTGGAGCGCCAAAATGAAACTAAGAATATTGGAGAAGAATCCCCATGAAGTTAATTGTTAAATATCTTAAAAATTACAAAAAAATGTTTTTACTAAACATACTGTCTGTCTTTGGTTTTGCACTGGTGGAACTAGGGATTCCAACTGTTGTTGCTAAGATGATTGATCAGGGCGTTTTGACCGGAGACAAGAATTATATTTTTCAAATGGGTGGCATTATACTGGTCATCTCTCTGTTAGGTGTAGCGGGGACGATTATGCTGGGATATTGCTGCGCGTATCTGTCAACTGCAATCACCCGTGATATCCGGACAGAGATGTTTCAGAAGGTACAGGGATTTTCACACAGTGAATATCACCAGTTTGGTGCAGCATCACTGATTACAAGGACAAATAATGATGCATTCCAGATACAGATGTTCATGAATGTGCTGTTTCGTACAGCGCTTATGACACCGGTAATGATATTCGTGAGCTTCAGCCTGGTTCTGCGCACATCACTTCCCTTGTCCTTGATTATTATTTCTACCGTACCGATCATTATTTTAGGGGTTATTGCAGTAGCAAGGATTTCGGAACCAATAAGCGAAAACCAACAGATGGCAATGGAGGCAATTAACCGTGTTTCCAAGGAAAACCTCAGTGGAATACGTGTAATAAGGGCATTCAATAACGATGCTTATGAACAGCAGCGTTTTAATGAAGAAAATAACCAGTATATGAAATATTCCAAGAAGCTATTTAAGCTGATGTCTATGACACAGCCGACCTTTTTCCTGTTAATGAATATCGCAGGAATGGCCATTTTTGCAGTAGCAGCCAGAATGATTGACAAAGGCAGCCTGGAAATCGGAATGCTGGTGGCATTTATGGATTATCTGTTTCACGCTATGTTTTCGGTCATGCTGTTCTGTCTGGTATTTATGATGTACCCCAGGGCACGGGTCAGTGCGAGACGTATAGAAAAAGTTATCAAACAGGATGTAAAGGTTAAAAATCCGGAGAATGGTAAACAGATGGAACATGAGGTGGAGGAAATCAGTTTTGATCATGTGACTTTTGTTTATCCGGACGGAGAAGAAGCAGTCTTAAAAAATGTATCGTTTACAGCCAGAAAAGGGGAAAAGGTAGCATTTATAGGCAGTACCGGTTCCGGGAAAAGTACTTTGGTAAACCTGATACCCAGGGCCTACGATGTGACTGAGGGAAGAATCACTATGAACGGCACCGATATACGGGAATATGACTTAAAAAGTCTGCGTAATACCATCGGATTTATTCCGCAAAAAGCGATGTTATTTAGAGGAACGATTGCTGAAAATATTCGTTTTGGAAACCCGGAAGCGACTTTGGAGGAAGTGGAGCAGGCTGCCCGGACTGCACAGGCTTATGATTTCATCATGGAGAAAGGCGGATTTTCGGAAAATATTACAGAGAACGCAACCAATGTTTCAGGAGGGCAGAAGCAAAGGCTTTCCATTGCCAGGGCATTGGCTAAAAAACCACGAATATACATATTTGATGATTCTTTCTCGGCGCTGGATTTTAAAACAGATGCAAAGCTGAGAGAAGATCTCAAAAAAGAGACCGGCAATGCGATTGTACTTGTGGTGGCACAGCGTATAGCCAGTATTATGGATGCTGACAGAATTATTGTATTAAATGAAGGAAAAGTTGTAGGCAGGGGAACCCATAGACAGCTTTTGAAGGAATGTCCGATTTATCATGAAATAGCGGCTTCTCAGCTGAGTGAGGAGGAATTGGATCATGAGTAGCAATAAAAAAGGCAAGTTTATAAACAATCTGAAACAGATGAAGCGTTATATTTCACCATATAAATGGAAATTTATCGGTGCCGTATTGATGGTTATTGTATCAGTGGCATCCATGACGGTGGCTCCCAGAGTAGAAGGCATGATCACTACACAGCTTTCCAAAGATGCAATGGATATCATGAAAAAACTGCCGGATGCAGGCGTTCACTTTGATGTGGTCACGAAAATCCTGATTCTGCTGGCTGTAATTTATCTCATTAAAACCTTTTCCCAGATCATCAGTGTATATCTGCTTACGGATTCCATACAAAATGCCATGCATGATTTGAGAAATGAGGTGCAGGATAAGATACGCAGACTCCCGGTACGCTATTTTGATACCAACAGCTTCGGTGATGTGCTTAGCCGGATTACCAACGATATTGACACAGTATCCGGGGCATTACAACAGAGTTTTAGTCAGGTTATCAGCGGAGTTCTGACATTGATTCTGGCGATTACAATGATGTTCACCATACAGCCGGTAATGGCGTGTATGGCAATCTGCATAATACCATTGGCACTTCTGGTAACCAGATTTATAGTAGGGAAAAGCCAGAAGCAGTTTCGGGCTCAGCAGGATTCTGTAGGAGAATTAAATGGAACTGTTACAGAGATGTATACCGGATTCCAGGAAATACTATTTTTCAATAAACAGGAATCTTCGGTAAAGGAGTTTGTAAGTATAAATGAGGATCTGCGCAAACATGCATTTAAAGCACAGTTTATGTCCTCTGTCATGTCACCGCTGATCTCCCTCATTACGTATCTGACCATTGGAAGCATTGCGGTAGTGGGGTCGATATTTGCTATCAGTGGTGGGATTACAATCGGTAATCTGCAGGCATTTATTCGTTATATCTGGCAGATCAATGACCCCTTATCCCAAGTGTCCCAGCTTTCTTCCCAGATACAGGCTGCATTTGCTGCAATGGACCGTATCTTTGAAATCCTAGGTGAAGAAGAGGAGGTAAAAGAAGCTAGTCCAGCAACAGAGCTGCCGGAAGTCCAGGGAAAGGTAGTATTTGAACATGTATATTTCGGTTATGGGAAGAAACCTATTATCAAAGATTTTAATATCGAGGTGAAATCCGGTCAGATGGTTGCAATCGTTGGTCCAACCGGTGCGGGAAAAACAACCTTAATTAATCTGCTTATGCGCTTTTATGATGTGAATCAGGGCAGAATTTTAATCGACGGTGTAGATATCCGCCAGATGAAGCGAAGCGGTCTGCGTTCCATTTTCGGTATGGTATTACAGGATACCTGGCTGTTTTCAGGAAGTATTTTTGAAAATATCAGGTATGGAAGGCTGAATGCAAGAAAGGATGAGGTCATAGATGCTGCAAAAGCGGCGAACGTGCATCATTTTATCAAGACACTGCCCGGGGGCTATAATATGGTCATTGACGAGGAGGGCGGTAATATTTCCCAGGGAGAGAAACAGCTGCTGACCATAGCAAGGGCTATTTTAAAGGATCCAGATATTTTAATTCTGGATGAAGCAACCTCTTCCGTAGATACCAGAATTGAAAAAATGCTGCAGGATGCAATGAAAAAGGTAATGGTTGGAAGAACCAGTTTCGTAATCGCACATCGTTTATCAACAATTAAAAATGCGGATTTGATTCTTGTCGTAAAAGATGGTAATATTGTAGAGCAGGGTACACATAATTCTCTGTTGGAGAAAAAAGGTTTCTACGAACAGTTGTATCATTCTCAGTTTGCAGGGCAGCAGGTATAAACTAATTGATGGAAAGTACGTTAGGGAGTGTTTGGAAATTCATTCCTGTCATCAGCACACCCTAATGCTTTCAGCTAAATCGTTATGGAGGTAATGGAATGAAAAAATTCAAAGAATGGTTATCCGATAATCTAAGGTATTTTGTATTGGCGATTGCAGTAATTGCAGTGATTTTTATTTTGTTTTTTGGATATAAGCTGCTTGGAAACATGATGACAAACGGCGATGGCAGCAAAAAACAGACAGAAGAGACAAAGCCCGGCAGTGAAAAATCAACTGAGGATAAGAAAGCTACAGAAAAGACGACAGAAACACAAAAGCAAACACAGAAAACAGAGACCAGTAAATCTACAGAGAAAGCAACGGAGAAGACTACCGAGAAAGCGTCCGATTCAAACGGGGATTCTGCAAAGGCTTCTGAGTCAGGAAATGGAACGGTTTCCACAAATGCCGGAAGTCAGGCAAATACACAGACAGAAGCCACAGAAGCAGCAGTGCCCCAGACCCAGGCGCCGGAAACTGAGGCTCCAGCACAGACAGAGGCAGCAGAGGCGCCCGTACCCCAAACCATGTATATGAATGCAGCAGCTTATATCCGGGAAGCTCCCAGTTATGAGGGTGCTATACTGGATACTCTGCAGGCAGGACAGGCAGTAACATTCCTAGAAGATGTAGGCGGATGGTATAAAGTAGAAGCAAATGGATATGTTGGATATGTAGGAGCCAGATTCTTTAACTAAAGGGATAACGGTAATTACATATATCCGCGCTCTAACCATTTTGCAAACAGAAAAAGTCAGGAAACAGTGTAAACAGATGCTGTTTCCTGACTTTTTTATGTAATAAATATTCAATACTTCAGGCAATCCAGTTAATTCTTATATAATTATCCAGGATATTGGAAAGGAAAAAAGAACTGACAAGAGCCATAAAAAATAGAAATATAAAGTTTTGATAATCCTGATCGCGGCTTCTTCGCAGACGCATGAGAAGCTTTATAAAACAGAAAAGAGAGACAAAGATGGAAAGGATAGCCGGTACATACAAAAGTGAGGAATTTCCGGTTGCCAGGACAAGTGCAGTACCCGTATTCAATTCATCAATGCGCACCGTCTGACCGGTAAATACAGGAAGCATAAGGGTAGCAGCCCAAGCTATAATCCGCAGGCAGGAATTGCAAAGAGCCAGAGCCAGAACGGTCATTTTGGTGACTGGATTCTTAAAACGTACTTTACAGAACAGGAAAGTGAATACGACAGCCAGCGTCAGCGTCAGCAGAACACTGAAATCCATAAGCGTCTTAATATCCAGGTCTAGATTCATTCGAAACCCGGAATCTTTTGGATAAAGGTACACATGGCCGATTCGCCGGAACCCGGTACTGACAGACTGCCCAAGCCTTGCCATGCTGAATCCGTGAATACATTCATGGAGAAATGTTGATAAAAGAAAGATTATATTGCAAATAGCAAACCATATGTATTTTCTCTTTGACATGGAATCCACCTCCTTTTTTTCGTTACTGCTATTTTACATCTGAGATAGAATAGAAGCAAGTTATATTTCTGTTACAAGTTTTTGGGGAATAATTAAAAAAGTGTGAAAAAAAAATCGCTTTTACACTGCTGATTTTGGAATTTACTAAGTCAGATTATGGTTTTCAGGGATTATGTTTGAAGATATATATGGAAAAATGATTAATTTTGTTGAAATATACCTACAATTTTGTTAAACTAATTTTAACTCTGCTCTGTTAGCGTTATAATATTTGAGGGCGTAAGAGTGTTAGATAATCTTAATTGGAGGGCAAAATGGAGAAAAAAGGACAATGGGCGTCTAGCCTGGGATTTATCCTTGCAACTGCGGGAGCAGCGGTGGGACTAGGGAATCTCTGGAAGTTCCCGTATTTAATGGGAAAGAACGGTGGATTTCAATTTTTAATTACGTATTTAATTTTTATCGCGGTATTGGGACTTCCGGTTATGATCACAGAGATGAGTATAGGAAGAATGACGGGGAAGGGACCGGTACAGGCATATGAGAATTTAAATCCCAAATCCAAAATTATCGGTATTATGGGTATTTTATGTGCGTTTATTATATTATCTTACTACAGTGTTATCGGCGGATGGATTTTAAAATATATAGCCAGTTATGTTACAAGCATGAGTGCACCGGTGGATTTCAGCGCATATATCGCAGAGCCGGCGGCGCCTGTCATCTGGCATCTGGTATTTATGGCATGTACCGGATTTGTTTGTTATAGAGGCACAAAGGGAATTGAGAAAGCTTCACGGTTTATGATGCCTGGACTGCTGATCTTACTGGTGATCATTGTAATACGATCCCTGACACTGCCTGGTGCAAATCAGGGTGTGGATTTTGTATTTAAAATGAACGGTGGATTTGACCTGAAGTCGGTACCGGCTGCATTGGGACAGGTATTTTATTCACTGAGTCTGTGTATGGGAATCACAATCACTTACGGCAGTTATTTAAACAGAAAAGAAAATATCCCTAAAAATGCCCTGATTGTTGCGGGTCTTGACACCTTCGTTGCGATTTTGGCGGGTCTGGCTATATTCCCGGCAGTATTTGCGTTTGGACTGGAACCGGCGCAGGGACCAAGTTTGACTTTTGGAACACTCCCGAAAGTATTTGAAAGTATGTCCGGCGGATGGATTTTTGCCTTACTGTTTTTTGGACTGATGTTTTTTGCAGCCTTAACTTCTGCCATAGCGCTTTTAGAATGTGTGGTGTCCTCTGTATTGGATCATTTTAAATGTAAGAGGAGAACGGCGGTAATTTTCGTCGCATTGGGTGTATTCCTGCTGGGTATTCCAAGTGCCCTGTCGTTTGGAGTATTGGGAGATGTGACCATCTTAAATTACTCTGTTTTTGATTTTATGGGGATGCTGACAGATAATATTCTGATGCCTATTGGCGGTATTCTGATGTGCATTTTTGTAGGCTGGATCTGGGGACCGAAACGGATTCTGCAGCATGTGGAATCGGACGGGATTTCCTTTAAGCTGAAAAAGGCATGGCTGATCTGCATTCGGTTTATTACACCGATTCTGGTTGTAATTGTAACGGTTATGGGATTCATGGATGTTTACCGCACGATTATGAAATAAGAGTGTTGCTGTAACTTTGAGCATCCGAAGGGTGTGAACAGTAATATAAGAGTTGGAAACAGCCCTGCTTTTAAATACTGCTTTACTCCTTCGGATAAATGTGGTATTCTTATCAGAGAAAAAGACAGGATGTGTATTTCAGTGAGTTTACGGTTATATTGGATAAATAGATATTATGATAAAAATAAAAGATTTAACATACAAAACAAACTTTGCAGGTTACTTAGTAACCTGCTTTTTTTGTGCTTTAGTGTAGTAATATAACAGAATTATTTTATGTAAAACTTTTATATACAACCACGTGTGTAAAGTGTGGCACACAGCTGTCAAAAAAATTCTAATATAACCAGGCAGTAAAAAACAGGAAAGAGGGAAACTTATGTTATCACAATTATCAAAAATGAAAAATGTTTTCTTTGTATTTTTGGGAAATACGATTTATGCACTTGCAATTACCATCTTCATTCTTCCGAATCAGATGATTACGGGAGGCACCACAGGACTGGCACTATCTTTCCACCATTATTTTCAGATTCCTATTTCGGCATTTGTATTCTGTTTTAATGCCGTTATGTTTATCCTGGGAGCTTTTATTTTGGGGAAACGTTTTGCCCTTACCACACTGATCAGTACCTTTTACTATCCGCTTATCCTGGGCGTGTTCCAGAAAATTCCCATACTGGAGCATGTCACCGGTGACAGGATGTTATCCACCATCTGCGGCGGAATTATGATCGGCTTTGCAATAGGATTTGTAATTCGTGCCGGTGCCTCCACCGGTGGTATGGACATTCCGCCGCTTGTACTGAATAAGAAGTTCGGGCTTCCGGTTTCGGCCATGCTATATATCTTTGATTTTACAATTCTGATACTGCAGATGATGTTCTCGGATTCGGAACAGATTGTATATGGTATTCTTCTTGTACTGATCTATTCCGTTGTTCTGGACAAGATTCTCTTTATGGGAACTGCCCAGACCCAGGTGAAAATTATTAGCAGTAAGTATGAGGAGATTAACAGGGAGATCTTAAAGCGCCTGGATCGGGGAACCACGTTTATCCATGCGCAGACGGGGTATATGCAAAATGAACAGCCAATTATATTGACTGTCATATCCAACCGGGAACTGGTGAAACTCAATCAGCTGGTTATGGAAGAAGATCCAAAAGCATTTATGGTGATCAGCCACGTTAATGAAGTGCGGGGCAGGGGATTTTCTGCTAAGAAAATTTATAAATAATAAATCAGCCCTTGACAGACCCGCTGAAAGTGCTATAATGACTTCAATATAAGAAAAGCTATGAAGGAAACAGTAACTGTCAGGAAGCAGTCAGAGAGAGAAACAAATTGGTGGAAGTTTCTTATGTGAAATGTCAGCGAAGACCATTCCCGAGCAGCGGTGCGAAGTCGAGAGAATAAGCATTGCTGTACGCCTGCGTTAAAGGCTTGGATTTGTTAGAATCTGAAAGAGAAAAATTAAGGTGGAACCGTGCATTCTGATTAGTTTGCACCCTTAAACGTATGGCAGTTGTCTGTCGTGCGTTTGAGGGTGCTTTTCTTATGTTACTGCAATCTGGCCAGATTGTTATCCAATTTAAACAGGAGTTTATGCCCTGTTATTAAAAGGTAAAGGAGCTTGGAGCAGATGAAAGAAAAATTTGAAAAGAGTGTATTCTATCATACGACGGCGCATATTTTAGCCCAGGCGGTGAAACGCTTGTATCCCGGGACAAAACTTGCAATTGGACCGGCTGTTGAAAATGGGTTTTATTATGATTTTGATTGTGAGATTCCATTTACGGGAGAAGACCTGGAGCGGATAGAAGAGGAAATGAAGAAGATTATAGACAGCGGTTATGAGGTTGAATCTTTTGAACTGTCCAGGGAAGAGGCAATTTCTTTTATGAAGGAAAAAGAAGAACCTTATAAACTGGAGCTCATCTATGACATGTCAATGGAAGAAAAGTTTCGTTTTTACCGGCAGGGAGAATTTTGTGATCTATGCAAAGGCCCTCATCTAAAAAATACGAAATATGCAGGGGCGGTGAAGCTTACATCACTGGCAGGAGCTTATTGGAGAGGCTGTGAGAAGAACAAAATGCTCACCAGAATCTATGGAATATCTTTTGAAAATCCATCTCAGTTAAAGGAGTATCTGCTGCAGATGGAAGAAGCGAAAAAAAGGGATCACCGAAAGCTGGGGAAAGAACTGAGGCTGTTTGCCATGATGGACGAAGGACCTGGTTTCCCGTTTTTTCTTCCCAAAGGAGTGGTGCTTAAAAATCAGTTAATTGATTACTGGAGAAAAATTCATCAAAGAGAAGGTTACGTAGAAATATCTACGCCTGTGATGCTAAACCGCAAATTGTGGGAGACATCCGGGCATTGGGAGCATTACAAAGAAAATATGTATACGTCCTCCATTGATGGAGAAGAATTTGCCATCAAACCTATGAACTGTCCGGGGGGAATGCTGGTTTACCAGTCAGAACCCCATTCTTACCGGGAGCTGCCCATACGCATTGGAGAATTGGGTGTTGTTCACCGCCACGAAAAATCCGGCGCCCTTCATGGGCTGATGCGGGTGCGCAGTTTCGCACAGGATGATGCCCATATATTTATGGCAAATGAGCAGATCACAGAAGAAATCAAAGGGGTTGTGCGCCTGATCGATGAAGTGTACCGAAAGTTTGGGTTTACGTATCATGTGGAATTATCCACAAAGCCGGAAAACAGCATCGGAAGCCAGGAAGATTGGGAGCTGGCTACAAACGGACTTAGAAATGCGCTGGATGAACTTAACATGTCCTTTGTTGTAAATGAGGGAGACGGGGCATTTTACGGACCGAAGATTGATTTTCATCTAAAGGATTCTATTGGAAGGACGTGGCAGTGCGGGACGATACAGCTGGATTTTCAGCTGCCCCTTCGCTTTGGAGCAGAATATATCGGGGCAGACAGAGAGAAGCACCGTCCGATTATGATCCACCGGGTAGTATACGGCTCTATTGAGCGCTTTATTGGAATCCTGATAGAGCATTATGCCGGGAAATTTCCGGTTTGGCTGGCACCGGTTCAGACAAAAATACTGCCGGTATCGGAAAAATCCAATGTTTATGCCGGGAAAATCGCAGAGCGGTTAAAAGCAGCATCCATCCGATGTGAAGTGGATCAAAGAGATGAAAAAGTCGGGTATAAGATCAGGGAAGCCCAACTGGAAAAAGTGCCGTATATGGTTATCCTGGGACAAAAGGAAGAAGAAGCAGGCACGGTGTCAGTCCGCGACCGTGACAGCCAGAGAACCAGTCAGATGTCCCTGGACGAATTCATAGAATTGATCCAGAAAGAGGCGGTATACTGATTGCCGGAATCTTTTTTTGCTGCCAGTTCTTTTCGGATTTGCCCGGGGGTACATCCGTAGACATCGTAAAACATCTTACGGAACAGTTTATAATTGGTAAAGCCATGCTGTTCCAGGAGCGACAGCAAAGAGGTATCCGTACAGCAAAGATCCTGATAGATACAGTTGAACCGGTACTGGTTCAGATATTCCACAAAAGTGATGCCCATATGCCTTTTGAAAAATCGGCAAAAATATTCTGGTGTAAACCCGGCATAGGATGAAATTTCACTTAAAAGGATTTTTTCATTGGAATGCTTTTTCACATAATCCAGAATGGGTCCCAAACGTTCCAGGTTCCGGGTGTTTTTCTCCTTTGTATCAGGGTCAACCGGCACCTGGAAATTATGATAGAGCATATAAAGCATCTCAAAGAGCAGACTGGTAAATTTCAAATGGGAACCCATCGGCTTCTCCTGGACCAGTACCGCCATCTGCAGAATAGTTTCTTTCATCTGGCAAAGCTTTGTACGGACAATTTCACTTTCCGGGAATTGAGGAATTACAAAACGAATAGTATCGATTTCCGGAATATAATTCTTGAGCATAGGGTATGGAATCTGAAGCAGGATATAGTCACAGTCATTGAGGCATCTGGTGCTGTGCAGATCTCTGGGATTTACCAGGATCAGATCATCCTTTTCCAGAACCGTGGTCTGGTTTTTAATGATCGTTTCCAGTCGCCCGTCATTCATATACAGAATTTCGATACACTCATGCCAGTGACCGGGAATATACATTTTCGAAATCAGGATATGTTCAAAATTAACATGAAGGTCCGAGACCAGACGGGTCTGCTCATAATAATAATTATCCATGGTAAGAGGATGCCTTTCATTTACAAAGTAGTAGTTGCTTTGTGTTAAGCATAGCATAGGTGGAAATCCGGGTCAAGTGAACAAATCGGCTCAAGCGCACAATCCGGTCAAGCGCACAACCTGGCTCAATCGTACAATCCGGTCAAGCGCACATCCTGTCTCAAGAGCAAAATTATGCTCAATCGTGCAACCTGTCTCAAAGATAAATAACGCAGCCCACGCATACCAGATTTTCTATGGCAGTGTCCTGCTGGTACAGTTTTGGAATGATAATTTCTGCACCATTTAATTCATCCAGAGAAACATGCAGTGTTTCTTCCGGCTGAATTTCCTTATGAATGATTTTCCCACCTGTTTTCAGTGTAAGATAGTAAGGTGTTCCAGGGGTGTGTAAATATCCCGGCTTGTGGGCAGGAAGGATGGTAAAGGCTATGGTATTGCTTTCCGGCTCCGGATTGCTTACCAGAATAGGTCCTTTTGAAATGCAGGTTTTAAGGGAGTGTATGGCGTCTGCCAGTTCTCTGGCGGTATCTCCGCCCTTTTCGCCGGGGATGTAGGTAGCAAACTGTCCGCCCATATCCCAGATTCCATGGAGGTCCATACCGCAGGTCATGGCCAAGCGGTGTCCTTTCAGAACCAGGGATTCCCACCATAACAGCCCTCTTTCATTTACTTCGTGGAGGGGCTCCGGATTGTTGAAGATCTCAATAAAATCCAGCGCGGAGAAGTCCGTTATTTTCATATCAAAGCGGCATCCTCTGGCAAACGGATGACCGTAGGAGAAAGGATGGGCAACTCCCGTTAAAGCTCCTTTTTCCCTGGCAGCCCGGAACAGCAATTCCGGTTTGTGAAGATTGATATTTTCCCAGGGAACATATTCCTGAAGGTTCAGGCAGAGAATATGCCCATAATAAGTCGTATATTCCATGCCGTAAATGCAGTCGATGGGATGACCCATATCTTCCAGCAGGCTGCGGATTTTGCCATGTCCCGAAATGGTATTATGGTCAGTAATGGCAAATGCATCGGCTTTGTCCTTTACCATTAGTTCAATGAGCTCCTGACAGGTAATGCTGCTGTCTGATTCCGTGGTATGATTGTGCAGTTCTAATCGTTTGTACATGCTGTGCGTCTCCCTCCTGCAGATACGGTTAATTGATAGTGGGTATCATTTTGTATCACATTAAATACCAGCAGAGTAACCTTTAAGACCCCTTCCAAACAGGGCTGGACTATACAGCCTTCCGTGGCTGTCTGGGGGGTAAAGTACATGTGGCGTGTAGTTAACTGACGGTGTACGCACCCGATAAACGTATCATTTAATGAAGCAAGTGTATGTATTTCTGTTTTCATATCATTTTGGATAACTCTTGTAATTTCTTCATCAGAGGAAGAAGTAATCCCATATTCCTTTTCCACAAGAGATTTCATTTCCTCTTTTAATTCATCGGTAATCACAGCATAGTGTTGTTTGTCAAAAGTAAATTCAATATCCAGTTCTTCGTAAGTGTGTTCCAGGCATACCGTATATGAAATCTGACCCACGAAACCTTCATTCAGTGTACCTGTTACGTGATATAATTCCTCCATAAGTACCTCCGGTTGTGTATTTTGATAAACTATACTACATTTAAATTAGAGTTACAAGTGGAAAAAACTATAATTATGAATGGATTTAATGCTGATTTATATAAAAAATAGTGTGGATTCTGGAATATTTTGTGATATACTGTTTTTTATAGTTTGTTGAAAAGCTGAAAGAAAATATTGATAAGAGAAAGGAAGCCACACTGGAATTCCTTCAGCTTTCTAAAGAAGTGGCTGTATGGCAGGCAAGCCTGTGAATACAATGGGTAAAAGGATGATAGTAGGAGTGCCAAAAGAAATCAAAAATAATGAAAACAGGGTATCCGTTACGCCGGCAGGGGTATATACCCTGGTGCATGGGGGACATCAGGTAATCGTGGAGACGAATGCCGGAGAAGGCAGCGGATTTACAGATGAGGAATATTTAAATGCCGGTGCTGAGATAGCGGGGAGTGCCGCAGATGTATTTGCAAAAGCGGATATGATCGTAAAGGTAAAAGAATATGTGGAGTCAGAATATCAATATTTAAGAGAAGACCAGCTGGTATTTACCTACCTGCATATTGCAAATGATGCCCCTCTGGCAGATGCATTACTGGATACGAAAACTACGGCAATAGCATATGAAACGATCCGGGGTAAAAACGGGGGACTTCCGCTGCTGGCTCCAATGAGCGAAGTTGCCGGCAGAATGTCCGTACAGGTTGGCGCTTATATGCTTCAGAATTATAATGGCGGAAGCGGAGTGCTTCTTGGAGGAGTACCCGGAGTTATGCCCGGAAAAGTCGTGGTTGTAGGCGGTGGAGTGGTTGGCTTAAATGCGGCAAAAGTAGCGACAGGCATGGGAGCCGATGTCACCGTATTCGATATCAATGCAGAAAGAATGGCATATATTGATGACATCAGCGGAGGCAGAATCCATACTCAGTTCAATAATCCTTACAATTTAAAAGAAGCGGTAAAGGAAGCGGATCTGGTTATCGGGGCGGTATTAATTCCGGGGGCAAAGGCACCGAAAGTAGTAACCGAAGATATGGTTAAAGAGATGAAAAAAGGCAGTGTGATTGTAGATGTTGCAATCGATCAGGGCGGCTGTGTGGAAACCTCCACCAAGATTACCACCCATGACAATCCCTGCTTTGAAAAGCATGGCGTTATTCATTATTCCGTTGCAAATATGCCGGGGGCGGTATCCAGGACATCTACAATTGCCCTGTCCAGCAGCACCCTCCCATACGTATTGAAGCTGGCGGATAAAGGGGTAAATGCGTTGAAAGAAGATCCCGATTTTATGGCGGGGCTGAACACGTATAAGGGAAAAGTAACCTTCCAGGGTGTGGCGGAAGCACTCGGCAAAGAATATACAGATCCAAAAACGTGTTTATAAAGTCAAGATTGACCTATATAAAAGCCAGTATTTCACTTTTTTATCCTTGTTAAATATAATATAATACGTTCATACAGAAAATAACCCGCCTTATGGCAGAGCAAATTAATTTCCTGTCCTGGGCGGGACTTTTGACCAATCGGGAGGATTTTCATTATGAACGTGAAAGAAATAGTAAAACAGATGACAGTAGAAGAAAAGGCCGGTTTATGTTCCGGTCAGGATTTTTGGCATACGAAGGCGGTAGAACGTCTTGGAATTCCTGCAATTATGGTAAGCGACGGACCTCACGGACTTCGTAAACAGGATCAGGAAGCAGATCATCTTGGAATCAACGAAAGTATTAAGGCAGTATGCTTTCCGGCAGGCTGTGCACTGGCTGCATCATTTGACCGGGGGATGACCACCAGACTGGGAGAGGCCCTGGGTGTAGAGTGCCAGGCAGAAAACGTAGCAGTCATTTTAGGACCAGCAGTAAATATCAAACGGTCCCCGCTGTGCGGCAGGAATTTTGAATACTATTCGGAAGATCCTTATCTGGCATCTGAGATTGCAGCGAGCCATATCAAAGGGGTACAGAGTAAAAATGTAGGAACCAGCATCAAGCATTTTCTGGCAAATAACCAGGAACACAGAAGAATGTCTTCCAGCTCAGAGATGGATGAACGTACTGCAAGGGAAATCTATCTGGCAGCATTTGAAGGAGCGGTAAAGCAGTCGAGGCCATGGACCGTGATGTGTTCCTATAACCGGATCAACGGGATCTATGCCTGTGAAAATAAAAAATACCTTACCGATATTCTACGGGATGAATGGGGATTTGATGGTTTCGTAGTCAGTGACTGGGGAGCGGTGAATGTCAGGGTTGAAAGCTTAAAGGCAGGATTGGAACTGGAAATGCCGTCTTCTTTTGGCATCAATGATAAAAAGATTACAGAAGCAGTTAAATCCGGCAGACTTTCCGAAGAATGCCTGGATGAAGCGGCAGAGCGGGTATTGAATATTGTATACAAATTTGTTGAAAACCGGGACGAAAATGCGGTATTTGACAGGGAAGCAGATCATAAACTCTCAAAAGAAATTGCTGCGGAATGTATGGTTCTGTTGAAAAATGACAATATCCTCCCATTGGATGAGAAATCCGATACGGTCTTTATTGGCGCATTTGCCAAAAAGCCAAGATACCAGGGCGGCGGAAGCTCTCACATCAATTCTTTTAAGGTGGAATCTGCATTGGACGCTTCGGCAGGAATGGAGCATATTACATACGCACCGGGATTTATAACCGAAGAAGATGTTGTGGATGATGCATTGATTCAAGAAGCGGTGGAAGCCGCAAAGAAGGCAGAAACAGCCGTTGTATTTGCGGGGCTGCCGGATTCCTTTGAATCGGAAGGTTTTGACCGCAGGCATATGAGACTTCCGGACTGTCAGAATGAGCTGATCCGTCAGGTGGCGGCAGTGAATCCAAATACAGTGGTGGTTCTTCATAATGGATCTCCTTTGGAAATGCCATGGATTCAGGATGTGAAAGCTGTACTGGAAGCCTATCTGGGCGGGCAGGCAGTAGGCGCAGCCACCGTGGATATTTTATTTGGGAAAGCGAATCCCTGCGGAAGACTTGCAGAAACATTTCCCCTGAGATTAGAGGACAATCCCTCCTATCTGTATTATCTGGGAGAAGGCGATAAGGTAGCGTACAGAGAAGGTGTATTTGTAGGATACCGCTATTATGACAAGAAAAAAATGGATGTTCTCTTCCCATTTGGACATGGACTTAGTTATACCAATTTTTCCTATGGTAATCTGAAGCTGGATAAAGATAGTATGAAGGATACCGATATGCTCAGTGTGTCCGTAGATGTTACTAACACGGGAACTATGAAAGGGAAAGAAGTTGTTCAGCTATATGTGTCACCGTTAAATAGCAGTATGATCCGTCCGGTTCGGGAATTAAAAGGATTTGAAAAAGTCGAATTAAACCCGGGTGAGACAAAGACGGTGCACTTTGAATTGGGAAAACGGGCATTTGCCTACTATGACATGGAAGTGGGAGACTGGGCAGTGGAAAGTATCGATCATGAAATCCAGATTGGAAAATCTTCCAGAGACATAGCTGCGGCAGCCAAAGTCCATGTAGAGAGCACAAAGAAAAAGGCAAGGTCTTATGACCGGAATACGACTTTTGGAGATTTGATGAAAGATGAAAAGACCATGGAGATTGCAGAAAGTATTCTGAAAGGTATGGCTGTGCTGGGGGATGCAGGTGATGATGCACTGGGTGAGAGCACGTCAGCCATGAACGAGGCAATGATGATGTATATGCCAATTCGCGGTGCCCTTACGTTTGGACAGGGAAATATCAGTGAAGAAGAACTGGAAGAATTATTAGAAAAGATAAACCGGATTACAGATTAATATCCTGCACATCTATTCATACAATGCAGTAAAAGGGCAATTCACAACGAAATGTGAATTGCCCTTTATTTATTTCACTTTTATTCGTAACCCTGAAAAATTTTGGCAATGGGTGAATCTTCCGAGAGAATCACAGTTTTGTCATCTCCTGTCATGGAAGCTTTTAGCGCATCCAGACTTCTTACGTAGGAGTAGAAATCAGTCTTGCCCTCGTCTGCATAGGCTGCGGACAGAATTTTCATATATTCTGCTTCACCTTCTGCTGTGAGAATTTCTGCCTGTTTTTCCGCCTCGGATATTTTGATAGCTATTTCTTTATCGGTGGTATTCCGGATGACCTTAGCTTCTGACTTTCCTTCTGCGGTGTAAGTAGCCGCAATATTGTTCCGTTCCGATATCATACGTTCAAATACCGCTTCTTTGTTATCATTGGGCAGATCCAGCTGTTTGGTTTCAAATACCAGAAGCTCGATTCCGTACTGATCCATGTTATTGCCAATATTCTCCATGACCCTTGATGAAAGCACACCGTCACGGCTGGTTATAACTTCATCCTGGGTCATGCTGCTGATTACGTTTTTCGTTGCGTTATAGACCGCCGTGTTAATTCTGTTTTCTGCATTTGTCTGGGATGAGTTCAATGTCTGTGCAAACTTTAGAGGATCAATGATCTTCCATAACACGTAACTGTCGCTGATCATGGTCTTTTTATCTTTTGTAATAACATCGGATGGTACCAGATCAGAGAGCAGCGTTTCCTTTGGCAGAGTATCTGCTGTCTGGATAAAAGGAATCTTTAAATGGATTCCGGGGTCGGCAATTACACGGCTGACCTTACCGAACTGGCGAACCAGTTTATATTCATTTTGTCTGGAAATAACCACGGAAGATGCCAGTGTAACCACTGCAGCAACCGCTGCGAAACAGACTATAACTACTTTCTTCTTCATAATTTCGTATCCTCCTTATTGTGCATCCGTTTGCGGGGTTTCCGGGTTTCCAGTTTCGGCAGCCGGATTTTCAGCCGTATTGGCATTGCTGTCCTTTGGTGTATCCGACTGCTGGGTACTGTCTTTTTCCGATTCCTTAACCTGTTTGCCAGAGGTATTATTCTCTGCAAATGGTTCTAGAGGAAGTACCTTCTGAACACCGCTGCCGTTGTCGATTACGATCTTTAATCCCGGCAGTACGCTTTCCATGGTTTCATAGAACATACGCTGTTTGGTCACAACGGGATTTTTCTGGTATTCTTCATACATGGCATTGAATCTGGATGTCTGAGCCGTTGCTTCATTAATCCTGGTCTGTTTCTGTGCCTCTGCATCTTTGATAATCTGGTCTACTTTTGCATCCGCTTCCGGAATCTTTTCGTTGCGGTATTTGTTGGCATTATTAATTGCAGTTTCTTTTCCTTGTTTTGCAGTTTCCACAGCCTTAAATGCCTGCATAACTTCCTGGGTAGGCGGTGCAGAGTCCTGGATGGTAATGTTCACCAGCTGGAGCCCCAGATCCTGTTTTTCAATTTTACGGATGATCATTTCTTTGATCTTAGCCTGGATTTCGCTCTTTCCGGTAGTCAGAACGTCATCTACTTTATAGCTTCCGATCACGGTACGGATACAGCTTTGAGAGATACTTTTTAAAATATCCTCAGGACGCTGGGAAGCATATAAATACTGGACCGGTTCTGCAATGCGGTACTCCACAAAAAAATCTACATTAATAAAGTTGTAATCCGATGTAATCATAATGCCTTCGGTGTCTATGGTCTGGTTGTTTTCAATCGTGTAACCAATCGGAAATCCCTGAATGGTTGTATTCACTTTCTTTACCTGCTGAATACCCGGAATTTTAAAATGAAGTCCGGTCTCTGTGACTGCCTTGGGTTTTCCAAGAGTGGTAAGGACAGCCTGTTCCTGTTCCTGAATCTGATAAAAGGATCCGGATACAATGAAGACGGCTGCCGCCGCAGCTGCAATAATGATCGCTGCCTTTTTTGCACCTCTGGCTGTTTTTTTAACGTTTTTCTGAAAATTCTTTTTTGAATCATTAAAAATGTTATTGTTCATGTTAGGGTTCCACATATAAATCCTCCTCGTAATAATCCGGCAGATAAATATCTTCCATGGCAGAAATTTATTTGCCTCTCCATCAAGTGGTTCTAAGCTTAAATCTAATTAAGCTCTGAAGTGTGTCTTATCATTTATCATAAGACAGGCTTCGGTTACGAAAGAAAAAGGTATTAAAAAAAGACTTTTATCCCAGACTGACTGCTGGAATAAAAGTCTTGCTAATTACTTACATGACGCGGATATCGCTATCGTTCTGACGCCTTCATGTACCATCTGGTTTATCTTTGCGATGGTAGCTACTCCCTTTTCTTTGTTAAAAGATTATCACAAATTGTCGAAAAATGCAAGTACTTTTTAAAAATTTTACAAATAAATTCTGTTTAAATTCCTGTTTATTCCTGTTTAACAGGTTGCTCCTCCGGTCAGATGCAGTTTGGCATCCAGAATTTCCTGTTTTCGGTCTAATAGGTCGTTTGCAAGAAGCTGTTTTTCTACATTTTCGAAGCCCAGGCGTTGGATGGTGGTGGAAAAACGTTCCCCGGTTTTTCCCTGTTCCCGGAAGAGCAGGATGGCTTTTTCGATTACGTCAAGGGCTTCTTCTTTGGAGGTAAATACTTTATTTAATGCCTTTCCAATGGCAATGCGTTTTCCCCATCTTCCACCAATATAGATTTTAAATCCGGGAACGCCTTCTTCAATGGCATCAAAACGGCATTTACCGATACAGCGGCCACAGTTATTGCAAGCTTCTTCATCAATTTCCAGGATGCCGTCAACTACTTTTGCAGCACCCACCGGACAGGCTGTTTCCACGGAACATTTTTTGCATCCGTTGCAGCAGTCCTCTTCGAAGACTGGAGTCATCTGTCCGATGATACCGATGTCGTTTAAATCCGGCTTTACGCAGTTGTTTGGACATCCGCCTACGGCAATTTTAAATTTGTGCGGCAGTTTCACCGTGTTGTAGCCAACGTAGAAACGGTCGTGGATTTCTTCGGAGATTGCAAATGCATCTAACAAGCCGTATTGGCAGGTAGTTCCCTTACAGGCTACCACAGGACGCACTTTAGAGCCGGTACCGCCGGTCACCAAACCTGTTTTGGAAAGATAGGTGCGGAAATCTTCAATTTTATCAAATGGGATTCCCTGTACTTCGATGGTGAGCCTTGTGGTCAGAGTTACGACTCCGTTTCCAAATAAATTCGCTGCCTCTGAGATACACTGCATTTGATCTGCCGTAATTTTACCATTGACAGTGATGATTCTTCCTGAAAAATTATCAGTTCCTTTGTTGCTTAAAAATCCTAATGCTTTTACACGTTTTTCTTCTTCTGGTTTGATTGTTAAAGTTGCCATATCTTCCTCCTGAGTTATGTAATCATAATTATTTAATTCGGACTTCCATCATTTCTAATGACGTTCTGTATTTGCTGCTTATCCTTCTATTTCATTAAATGCAGTTCCGCCCTCTAAGACTTTGGTATTGGTATATCCATAGTATTTCAGACGGTTCTGGAGCATGTAGGCACGTTTGCCTTTGCTGCATATCAGCAAAAGTTTTTCGTCGGTGTTTAATCCTGGAACAGGTGCATTTACAGAAGAAAGGTCTATATAACGTGCTCCGTCGATCTGGGGGGTTATGGATGCATCAATAATCTGGTAGCCATCTGCTTTGCCTTCCTGGTATTCAACAGGAGTAAATGTTTCAAATTCACCGCTTAATTTATTTAGTAGAATATTGACAGTCTGGGTAAATGGGTGGATGGCTGTAGAAAAGGGTGGTGCATAGGCTAGGTCCATATTTTCAACAGATTCCAGATCAGCGTGGAGGGTGATTGCGGTAGCAGCAATATCTACCATTTTGTCAACGGCGCCCTTACCTGCAACCTGTAAGCCCAACAGTTCATGTGTGGTTTTGTCGGCTGTCATTTTTACAATGAAGGCAGATGCTCCGGGATAATAGTGTGCTTTGTCATCCACTACGGAAATAACGCTGATTACCTCTCTGCCGGCGGCAATGGCAGCGGCCTCGCTCAGTCCTGTTTTTCCAATATTTAATTCCGGCAGCTTACAGACACCTGTACCCAGTACCCCATGGTAAGAAAGCTGCTTTTCACTAATATTTTGGGCTGCAATTCGCCCTTCTATATTTGCGGAGGACCCCATAGGTGACCAGGCATGTTCTTCTGTTATGGCATTTGTGACGCTGGCACAGTCTCCAATCGCATAGATATCTTTATCATTTGTCTGTAAGTATTCATTCACCTTTATGGTCTTGTTAGGCATTAGCTCAATACCTGTATCAGAGAGAAAACCTGTGTTTGCACGGATGCCAATTGAAAGAATAACGGCATCGGCTTTCATTGTACGCCCGGAAGTCTGGACTTTTTCTACCTGGTCAGTTCCAAGAATGGCTTCTAACCGTGTGCCGGTAAAGGACATGATACCGTGATCAGCCAGGTGGTTCTCAATATATCCTGCAAACTCTGTATCAAATCCCGGTAAAATCTGATCTGCCATATCAATGACAGAAACGCGCACACCTTTAGACACCAGATTTTCAGCAACTTCCAATCCAATGAAACCGGCACCGGCAATAACCGCCCGTTTGATTCCGGAGGTTTCCAGTGTTTCTCTCAAAGAAATTGCATCTTCTGGTGTTCTCATATAGAAAACATTTTTTAAATGGATCCCGTCTATTGGCGGAATAACAGGACTTGCACCGGAAGCAATGATTAATTTGTCATATGAATAGACACAAGAATTATTTGTCTTCAGATTCACAGCGGTGACTGTTTTTTCAGCCCTGTTGATATGGGTTACTTCGGTTTCGGTGGATACTTTGACACCAGTCTGTTTTGTAAAGCTTTCCGGTGTATTGACGATCAGTTCTTCTTTATCTTCGATTACACTTCCCACATAGTAAGGAAGACCGCATCCGGCATAGGAAATCTCAGCGCTTTTTGTAAGAATCTGTACGTCATATCCCTGGTTTTCGCGTTTCAATTTTGCAGCTGCTTTTGTGCCGGCAGCGACGCCTCCAATGATTAATACTTTCATATGTACAAAACCTCTTTTCCTGTTATATGTATTACTATAACACTTGTTTATTAATAAGAAAAATGATATTATCTTATCATAAACATAGGTAAAACCTATAGTAAAATTTGGAAGAAGGAACGCATATGACAATCAGGCATCTGAGGATTTTTGTAATGGTAGCAGACTGCGGAACCATGAGTCTGGCAGCGGAAAAGATGTTCCTGTCCCAGCCTACAGTGAGTCAGGCAATACGGGAATTAGAAGAACACTATGGGGGACTTTTGTTTGAACGTTTGTCAAAACACCTTTACATCACGGATCTGGGTGAAAAGCTATTGGGATATGCCAGGGAAGTTCTTCGCCAGTTTGACTATCTGGAAGAACAGATGCTGAGCAAAAAGCAGATGAAATTGCTGCGTGTGGGAACTTCAATGACCGTAGGAACCTGCCTTTTGCCGGATATGGTGCAGCGGTTTAAGAAGATGCAGGAGGACGTGGATATTTTCGCCTGTGTGAATAATACGAAAGTGATTGAACAAAAGCTTATGGATGGGGAACTGGATGTGGCGCTGGTTGAAGGACAGGTCAAAAGCCCTGATCTTGTAGTGAGGCCGTTGATTGAAGATGAGCTTGTTTTGGTATGTGCCAATAAACATCCCTTTGCCGGAATGAAAAAGCTCTATTTCTGCCAGTTGGGAAACCAGAAGTTTGTAATGCGGGAAAAGGGAAGCGGAACGCGGGAGCTATTTGAAAAAGACCTGGAGAAACACAGGGTTAAAGTAAATGTTGCCTGGGAAGTAGTGGGAACGGAGGCTATTAAACATGCCATTATAAAGGATAACTGCCTGAGCGTGATAGCTTACAGGCTGATAGAAAAAGAGGTACGTTCCGGAGAAATGTATTTGTTTCGGGAAGACACTAACAGATGGAAACGCAGTTTTGACCTGGTTTATCACAAGGATAAATTTATCAATGATGGCATGAATTCCTTTATTGACTGTCTGCGATTTTACGGCAGCGGAGAGGGATTTGAAGGATTGCAGATAGGTAGGCTGTCAGAGGGATAAATACATATGGGCAGAAAAAAGACCAGCCCCCACCGGGGGAGCCAAAAGAAATGTTAAACAAAGGAGCAAAAGTCATGAGTGATCATGGCTTTTTTTATTTCCTTATAGTTTTCTTATAATTGAGTTGTATGATACTACTAACAAAAGGAGAGGAAGCTGTATTGCAGGCGGCTGCAATCGGCGGCAGGTGTTAAAATGAATATTATTTTAGGAACTAATAATTTATGTAAAAACTTTGGGACGCAAAAAGCGGTGAGCCGCGTTTCTTTAAAAATACCGGAAAATTCAGTCTATGGGCTGCTGGGTGCAAACGGGGCAGGAAAATCCACAATTTTAAAAATGCTCACAGGAATGCTCCATCCAACTTCGGGAGAGATATTTTTTGAAGGGCATTTGTGGCAGAGAAAGGACCTTGCCAGGATTGGTGCACTCATAGAAGCGGCACCTCTTTATGAAAATCTAACTGCAAGAGAAAATCTAAAAGTCAGGACAACCGCGCTTCAGATTCCGGAGAAAAGAATTGAGCAAGTATTACAGACGGTAGAATTAACCAATACAGGGAAGAAAAAAGCAGGACAGTTTTCCATGGGAATGAAACAGCGTCTGGGCATTGCAATTGCCCTCTTGCATCATCCGAAACTTCTGATACTGGATGAGCCTACCAACGGACTGGATCCTTTTGGAATTCAGGAACTGCGGGAATTGATCTGTTCTTTTCCTAAAAAGGGGATAACCGTTATCATTTCCAGTCATATTTTAAGCGAAGTGAATCAAATGGCGGATTATGTGGGAATTATTTCAGGCGGCATTCTGGGATATCAGGGTAAGTTCAACAAAGAAGACGACCTGGAAGCATTATTTATGGAAGTGGCGGGAAAATACCGCAGAGAGGGGGAGATCTGATGTATCACTGTATTGTTTCAGAAAGAATAAAAATAAAGCATACATTCCTGAAAATATTGTGTTATGCGGCACCGCTGTTAACCTCATTTATTTCCCTGTTCCTGGCTTCTAATTATGCACAGGTGGATAATTTTAACTGGTGGTATGGAATGATTATGCCCGGAATGCTGACTATTGCCTGTACGTTAAGTGCCGGAATCGACAAAAAGCTAAAGGATCAGGCGGTGTTGGTTATGCCGGTTAAAATGAAAGATATATGGTATGCCAAGATTGTCGTTATGGCAGAACGATTTGCTGTCTCCTGTCTTTTGATTCTGGTCGTTTCATTTGTAGAAGGAATTCTGTTTCAGGATAAAGGCTATCCCCTTGTTTCCAATTTATCTATGCTGGCTGGAACGGCACTTATGATCATTACTTCTCTTTGGCAGATTCCGCTGTGTATGTTTTTGGGATATAAGATTGGTATTTTCCCAACCTTTATCGTCAATCTGGCGGCCTACATTGTCTTCAGTGCTACGGTATCTTTGAGCAACTGGTGGATAGCAGTACCTTATGCTTATACAGCAAGAATGATGATCCCGGCAATTGGGATTCTGCCAAACGGTCTTATGGCAGAACCGGGGAGTTACACCTTTTCGCCGGAGCTGATGTCAAAAGGAGTATATCTGCCGGGAATTCTATTATCCATACTTCTTTTTGCTGTGATTACTTACCTCACAGGCAGATGGTATGAAAACAGGGAGGCACAGAATTAATGAAAAGTTTATGGTATTTGATAAAGGCTGATTTTATCAAGATGAGACATACGGCATTTTATCCGGTACATATTCTGGTACCGTTGCTTGGAAATATTCTTTTTCTGGGATATTTTATAATTTCGCCCTGGGAACCGGCAGGGAAAATACAGGCTTATTTAGAGGTAGTGGCTATTGCATTCCCGTTAATCGGTGCAGTAGTAACCGCGATGGCGGCGGAGCAGGAGGCGATGGCGGGAGGATTTAAAGAAATGCTTTCACAGCAGTATCCGAGATGGGAAGTATGGATCAGCAAATTTCTCATGCTTTTTCTGACCGGACTGGCAGCGGATATTTTTGCAATCGGCACTTTTTTGCTGGGATTCCGTTTACTGGTGGGAGGCGGTCAGGTGGAATTGCCCATTTTTGCAGGTGCAGCTTTGATCATCATTTTTTGTCAGATTATCATGTATACGTTTCATCTAATGGTTGGAATACGTTTTGGCAGAGGGGCACTGATGGGTCTGGCAGTAGTGGAATGCCTCGTGACGGCTCTGATGCTGACCGGGCTTGGGGAAGGACTATGGATGTTTTTGCCTTGTTCCTGGGGTGCCAGGCTTTGCGACTATTTTTTACTATATTACCGGAAAGGACTGTTTTTTAATCAACTGGGGGTTCCTACAGCCGGAGGGATATTGGGGGCAACCGTGATTGTATTTATATTATATCTGGTTTGGAGCGGGAGGTTTGAGGGGAGAAAAAATTAATTTCTGTGCTGGAAAATTATGTTAATTTATTATAAGATGAGACACATTGTAACTGGGTATCGTAAACAATTAGATACCCGGTTTTGTTTTGGTTAGAATTAGAGATTACCCGGTTATCAATTCATATAAATCTATTGTTTGGAGAACAATAGAGAGTAAATCCATTATGCTGGAGCATTTTTTAAAATTGCTTTCTGGCAGTTGTGCGTCACACTTTGTGGGCGATTTGTCCCGGATGAAGGGCGCGTAGCGGGCTACGTAACCTGAATTCTTGGCAAATATGCCGCTAAGTGGGGCGTGCAGATGGAAGGAATGAATTTTCAAACAGGCTCTAATCATTACAAGGAGGAAAAATGAGAAAAGACATAATTTCAGCAGTAACAGTATCCGCTTTTGAAAAAAAGTTATTGGAAGAAGAAAAGAGTTGGGTAACAATCAGCAAGTATATCAGGGATGTTAATAAATTTATTCAATATATCCTGTATATCCAAAAAGACAAGTTATCAAACGGTAGTATTGTAAGAGAAAGTGTGACAAAAGAAAGCGTAATCCAATATAAGAACTATCTTAAAGAAAATTATGCAGCAGCCAGTGTGAACTCTATGTTAGCCGCTGTAAATTCGTATTTTCGATTTTTGAAATGTAATGAGTTGTGCGTAAGACAGCTGAAAATACAAAAGAAACCTTATTGTTCTACGAAAAAAGAACTGACTAAAGATGAATATTTTAAAATCCTTCATAAAGCCAAAAGTACAAATCAGGAACGTCTTGCGTTGATTTTACAGACCATCTGCAGTACTGGGATCCGGGTCTCGGAGCTGGAATATTTTACGGTTCAGGCGGTGAATGAAGGAGAAGTGAACGTGAATTGTAAAAATAAAACCCGTTCTATCTTAATCCCCCAGAAGTTGAGGGCAGGACTTCAACGATATGCGAAAAAAAAGGGAATCAAAACCGGACAGATTTTTATTACGAAAAATGGAAAGCCCATAAACAGAAGTAATGTTTGGAGAGAAATGAAAGCGATCTGCAAAAGCGCAGGTGTCTCCAGGGAAAAAGTATTTCCTCATAATCTCAGAAAACTGTTTGCAAGATGTTTTTACGGAATGAAAAAGGATATTGCAAAATTAGCAGACATTCTGGGTCATAGCAATATTAATACAACACGTATTTATATCATGACATCAGGGTATGAGCATCGAAGGGAAATTGAACAATTAGATTTAATATTGTGACCATACGACATAATTAATATTATGTTGTAAAGTAAAGATAGATATTATGCTGCCAGAGGTAATTTTAGTATATATTATCATCTTTTATGATAAATTGCAATTGAAATAAAGAAAGAAATTTGTTTTTTTACATAGATCATTCGTTTTATATACCATGAAATTATTTTTTGGCATAAAAACAAGTCCTTCGCTGTTTTCTGGTGAAAGACTTTTGTTTTTATGCTTTTTTTGGTTTGGAATAAATGGTGCAGCTGTCTGGATTTGCAAACAAATACATCCCAATCCCAACCTTATCCCTGTTCTACAACATAATATTAATTATGTTGCAACAGATGGAAGTAATGAGCCTGACTGGACAAATTTGAAAAAAGGAGCGTTGGTTTCTGATGGATTATAAGAGTAAGCGGCAATATACCAGACAGACATGGGATGAGTGGTATCTATTGGCTAAAGAGTACTTCCGGATAAACCAGAATCTGAAAATACCGATGAAATATAAAACGGATAACGGATATTTATTGGGACGTTGGATTGAACGTCAGAGAGCGGCTTATCACCAAAAAGGCGTATACAGAATTGATGACCGGAAAATCTACATGCTGAACCAGATTGGAATGGTGTGGTCACTGGGAATCAGGACGGAATGGGAGATCTGGTACCACTACATAAAGGATTATTATTATGAAAACGGGAATATTGAGATTCCCAGAAATTATATGTACCGGCATCAGCCTCTGGGAGAATGGGTCAGCTACCAGAGAAAGCGCTACCGGCAAGGCAAAATAAGCCAGAAACAGCAGTTAAAGCTGGAAACATTGGGGATGAAGTGGCAATTACGGGTCAGAAGAGAATGGGATGATTGGTATCAGGAGGCAAAAGCATATTACGAAGAATACGGGAACCTGGACATCCCGCTGGATTATTTAACGAGAGATGGAAACCGATTGGGGATGTGGATTAATATTCAAAGGGAAATAAGGAGAGGAACCCGGCCCACGTACCTGGATGAGCAGAAGATCAGCCGGTTAAATCAGATTGGAATGCTCTGGGGGTTACGCAGTATGCGGCAGACGGAGAAACAGGTGAATCTGCTTGCAAGCGGCTGACCGATTCAATATAAATACAGAAGGTAGATAGAGAACAGAAATGTATCAGAAAAATTTGAATAGTTGGATAAAGCACCTGGATTTTTTAGTCATAGATTTAATATGTGTGGAGTCGGCACTGGCACTTGCTTACATACTACGTTTTGGAAATCATTTGTTTTTTGAGAGAACGATATATTTTGAAGCTGCAATCACGCTGATATTTATTGACGGTTTCACGGCTTTGTTTTGGGGAAGCTACAAGGACATTTTAAGAAGAGGATATTTGAAAGAAGCACAGGCTACGCTGCACCATACCACATGTGTAATGGTAAGCTTTTTACTGTATCTTTATTTTGCAGAAAACACAAATATGTATTCCAGATATATCTTTTTATTGATGTATGGTATTTTCCCCGTATTTAGCTACGGTTTAAGATGTATTCGTAAATATTACTTAAAGCATTCTTTAAATTCAAATAGCAGACAGGTAAAACGAAATATATTACTCATTGTATCAGAAGAAAATGCAACGGAGATCATTAAATGCCTGCGGGCAAATAATTTTGGAAAATTTTCTATTACAGGATTGATTTTAATGGAAAATTCTATGGATTTGAAACAGGTGGAAAATATTCCGGTAGTGGCAGGAGAAGATAATGCATTAGCGTATATCAAAGAAAATTGGGTGGATGAGGTATTTATTAATCTGCCTAAAACATTAATTCTGCCCCAGGCACTGTTGGATGGCTGCGTTGAAATGGGTATAACAGTACATATAAACTTGATTAATACAACAAATTTGAATACCAACCAGATTGTTGAACAATTCGGAGGCTATACGGTCTTATCCAGTTCGGTAAATATGGTGACAGAAGGACAGTTATTGGGAAAAAGGCTTGTGGATATAGCCGGAGGTATTGTGGGTCTGGTGATAACCGCGGTTATGGTTGTAATCATTGGTCCGGTTATATATTTCAGCTCTCCCGGACCAATCTTTTTTTCCCAGGAATTGGGATATATGCCATTAGGAAGAGCAGAAGAAAATGGGAGGACTAAGAAACTAGATAATAAGTAATAAATATAGATAAACATAAAGTTGGAAAAAATTTCAGCCGCAAATATCCGGGAGAACCTAACATTCTGGATTTTGCGGCATTTTTGTGTTAGACTTAGCAGGTAAGGAATAAATAAATTTAACCAGAAATAAATATGGAAAATATTCCTAAATATAATTAAGATATCACTAAAAGAACCAGATAAAAGGAGCAGGCATGGCAGAAATTCTAGCAGTGGATGACGAAAAAGGAATCCTCATGGTTATTAAAAGTGCGCTGGAAAAATCCGGACACCGTGTCACGGCGTATGACCGTGCGGATGAAGTATTGAACATAAAAAAATATAATTTTGATTTGATTTTACTGGATGTAATGATGCCGGGTATGGACGGGTTTTCTCTTTGCCGGGAGATCCGGGACAAGGTGGATTGTCCGATTTTATTTTTAACGGCTAAGACCATGGAGTCTGATCTCATGACAGGGCTTAGTATCGGTGGGGATGATTACATTACGAAGCCATTTGGCATCGGGGAACTGCGTGCAAGGGTAGAAGCCCATCTGAGAAGGGAACACAGGCAGAAGAAAAATGCTTTTCATCTGTCGGGGCTGACTTTTCAGCTGAAGGCAAAAGAAGTATGGTTTCAGGATAACCAGATTCCTTTTACCAAAAGTGAATATGAAATCTGTGAATACCTGGCATTAAATCACGGACAGGTTTTTTCAAAAGAACGGATTTACGAGGCGGTCTTTGGTTACGATAAAGAAAGCGATATTGCGGTAATTGTAGAGCATATTAAAAATATCAGAGGCAAGCTGACGAAATATGAATGCAGTCCGATTGAAACAGTGTGGGGTGTGGGTTATAAATGGAGAGATTAAAAAAGAAGAAGACGATGACGGGGATATTTACAAGATACGTGGTTTATCTGGGAATAGGGATTCTGGCTGCGGCTGGAATTGTAATGCTGGTGCTTCAGGCACTGGCATACAGCGGCAGTGTGCTTCCGGCAAACTATTATGAACGCCAGATTGAAGCCCAAAGGGATCAGATTGCAGGAAGTGATGATGCAGCGTCTTTGATCCCACGGGGATGTCTGTATGGTATTTATGACGAAGCCGGTAAGTTCAGTGAGGGAAATATCCAGGAGAATCTGAGAGATACGGCTTATCACAATGCCGTAAATGGAGCAAATACGGTTCGGGATTATTTTATCAAAACGGTGCCGGTGAAAGGCAAAACCTGTGTTATTTTATATAAGATTGCTATGAGCTTTACCAATCCGGTTCTTCAGAAATATCTTCCTAATCCCCTTATATGTCTTGCAGTTATGTTTATACTGCTGACGCTGGGGATTATCATCTGGATGTCCAGGCGGTTTGGAAAATTGCTGTCCAGGGAGATTGCCGTGCTGGAGCGGACTACAGAAAATATACGGATGGAGGAACTGGATTTTGAGATGGAGAGTTCAGATATTAAGGAGATCAGCAATGTACTGGATTCTTTTGGGAAACTGAGGAAAAATCTGAAGCATTCACTGGAACAGCAGTGGAAACTGGAGGAGAACAGAAGAGACCAGGTGGCGGCACTCAGCCATGACTTAAAGACGCCCCTGACTATCCTGCGGGGAAATGCAGAGCTGTTATCCGAGACAGACTTGGATGACGAACAGCAGATGTACAGTGACAATATCCGGCACAGTGTGTCAGACATGCAGGACTATATCCGGATGCTGCTGGATATTAACAGTGCCCATAAGGTGTTTGATATTCTTCCAAAGCAGATTAATCCCCGGGTTTTACTGGAAGAAACGGTTTCCCAGGCAAAAATACTGGTTATGGAGAAATCGATTTGCCTGGAAACGGATATCAGCAATCTGCCGGAACAAATGGCACTGGATGAATCTGCTTTTAACCGGGCTGTTATGAATGCATTGACCAATGCGGTGGAATATACGCCTGTTTCGGGGAAAATAAAAGTCAGCGCCTATGTATCGGATAATCATCTGTCAGTATGCATAGAGGATTCCGGGAGGGGATTTACAGAGGAGGAAACGAAACGGGCTTTTGAACAATTTTACCAGGGGGATAAAAGCAGAAATTCAAAGCTTCATTACGGAATGGGGCTGTATATTGCGAAAAGTGTCGCTGAAGCACACGGAGGGCGGCTTGAACTTGGCAGATCCTTGGATCTTGGAGGTGCCAGGGTGCGGATGGTTTTCTAGAAACCCTACAGACAGCACTTTTGACTTTTGCGAAATAGCGAAGTATAATAACGAACATAAGAAAAAGGAGGGCATCCGATGCGTTTACTACACACTGCCGACTGGCATCTGGGTAAAAATCTGGAGGGCAGAAGCCGGCTGGATGAACAGGAACTGTTCCTGGAAGATTTTGTGAAAATTGTGGAAGAAAATAATCCGGATCTCGTATTAATAGCAGGTGATATCTATGATTCCGCCAATCCTTCCGCCCGTGCGGAGAAGCTTTTTTACGATACCCTGAAAAAGATTTCGGGTGAGGGAAAAAGGATCACGGTGGTCATTGCCGGTAACCATGACAATCCACAGCGTCTGGTAGCCGCCACACCGCTGGCTATGGATCATGGAATTATTATGGTAGGGACTCCCAAAACTGTGATACCAGCAGGGAAGTACGGACAACATCAGGTCACGGACTCCAAAGAGGGATATATTGAGATAGATATAGGTGGAGAGAAAGCGGTAATACTTACGATTCCATTTCCAAGCGAGAAGCGGCTAAATGAGGTACTCTATGGTGATATGGATACGGATGAGGAGCGTCTGCTTACTTATGGAGAGCGGATGAAGGAGCTTTTTAACTCTTTAGAAGGGTATTTTCGAGAGGATACGGTGAATCTAATCGTATCTCATTTGTTTGTTATGAACAGTGTGGAGGGCGGGTCAGAGAGAAGCATCCAACTGGGAGGCAGCTATATCGTAGGCGGGGATATTTTCCCTGCAAAGGCCCATTATATTGCCCTTGGGCATATTCACAAGCCTCAGGTAGTGCCTGGAAACCACACTGCCCGTTACAGCGGGGCGCCGCTGCAGTATCACCGGGGGGAAGAGGCATATCAAAAGCAGGTGCTTCTGGTTGATGTAAGTGCCAAAAAAGGCGCAGAGATCACATCGATTCCTTTGAAGCAATATAAGCCCATTGAAGTATGGCGCTGCAAAAGTGTGGCAGATGCAGTTGACCTGTGCCGGGAAAATGCAGAGAAAGTCTGCTGGGTTTATCTGGAGATTGAAACGGGTCGTGCGATTCTGGAAGATGAGATCAAGCAGATGAAGCTATTAAAAGAAGATATCCTGGAAATACATCCGATTTTCCCGGAAATGCAGAGGGAAGATGGGGCCGAGCGGTATCTTGAACGGCCGTTTCATGAGTTGTTCCAGGAATTTTACCTTCATGAACGGGGGATCCCGATTCCGGAAGAAACCATGGAAGTATTATTAGGGTTATTGGGAAAGGATGTGGAACATGAGACCGATCAGACTTAAGATACGGGGGCTGAACAGCTTTGTGGAAGAGCAGACGATTGACTTTACTGAGCTTTGTAAACGTGGATTCTTTGGAATCTTCGGTCCCACGGGAAGCGGAAAATCTACCATACTGGATGGAATGATACTGGCATTGTACGGAATAAAGGCCATGTCCAGGGGAACGAATGAATTTATTAACAAGAACTGCCAGAGCGCCGGCGTGAGTTATGAGTTCCAGGTTACCGGAGTGAGGGCAATGCGTTACCGGGTGGAACGGGAATTTAAGCTGACGGCCCAGGGAACGAAAGCTGGAAAATGTAAACTGGTGGATGTGACAGAGGAAGAAGTTATTCTGGAGGATTCCGTCAAAGGGGTAGACCGTGCCTGTGCGGATATTATTGGTCTGACTGCTGATGATTTTATGCGGACAGTTGTATTGCCGCAGGGTAAGTTCAGTGAATTTTTAAAAGTCAGCGGCAAGGACCGGAGAGAAATTCTGGAGCGCTTATTCCGACTGGAAGAATACGGAAAAGGCCTGGAAGAAAAGTTAAACAGTGCTTTGAATGAAGAGAAGGCAAAACGGATGAATATCCAGGGACAGATGGAAGCCTATGCACTTGCCAGCGAAGAACTGCTGGAGCAGCGTATCAGGCAGCAGGAAGAGGGCAGGCAGCTTCTGGAACAGACAGAAAAAGAGTCTCATGAAGCAAAAGAAAAATACAAAGATTATCAGACTGTCCGGCTCTTAATGAAGGAGCGGGAAGAACAGGAACAAAAGCTTAGTGAACTGACGAGACAGTCAGAAGAAATAGAGCAGATGAAAGAGAGACGGGACGCCGCGGTCAGGGCAGATGGGATTGTGCCTATGCTGGCATCCTATGAAGAACTGGCGAATCAGGAAAAACTGCTGCAGGATCAGATCCAGGAATGGATGAACCGTCTGGAAGCTGTCAATGGGGAGAAGAAGGAGAAGGAGGAGGCGTTTCAGAAGGTTGCCGGGCAAAGGGAAGAAGAGGAGAATGGCATCCGCTTAAAGCTGCAGAGTGCCAAAGAGGCATGGGAGCAGTGGAAAGAGCTTCCGGAAATGATGGATAAACAGCAGGAGCTGCAAAATAGCCTATCCTTTCAGCAGAAGCAGTTGAAAAGTTTAGAGCAGAAACAAGAAATTCTGATACAGAGAGAGGAAAAAGAAAGCCAGATCATCCAGGAGTTGGATAACAGTCTTCAGGAATTAAAAATATCCGCAATATACCGGGATCAGATTGACCATGGTATTCATCAGAGTGAGACTGTATATACATCAAAAGTGGACTTAGATAATATCAAGAAGAAGCAGAAAGCCGGGATAAAAGAGTTTCAAAAAGAAGAAACAGCGGCAAAGAAAACCGATGGAATGTTAACGGAAAAAGAAAAGGAAAGACAGCAGATTGCAGAACAGCTGACGAAGCTAAAAGCGGATATCCGGGAAAAGCAAATCGTCCTACTTCGCAGAGAACTTAAGGAAGGAACCCCTTGCCCCGTCTGCGGAGCGATTCACCATGAGCCGGGAAAAGAAACCGAACAAAAAGCCGGGATTCTGCCGGGAGAAGAAAACCGGGTAGAAGAGAACCAGTTAGAAGCGAACCGGGTAGAAGAGCTGGAGGAAATGCTGGACAAATACAATGGGGAAATCCAAAAGCTGGAACGGAAAAAGGACAGTCAGACAGGCATCCTGAATCTTCTCTCACGCAATCTAAATGAGCTGCAGGAGGAAATGAAAAAAGCGGAGGGCAGCTGGGAAACGCAGAATGCATTATTGCTGGAGTTACAGGCTCAGACTGGGATTCTGGAATTTAAAGAAGAAAAGAAACGTTTGCAGAAACTGGAGAAAGACCGGGAAGAAAAAGAAGAGCAGCTACAGACCGCAAGAAAGTCACTGAGCAGCAGCCAGGATCTGCTGAAGGAAATTCAGGCGGATATGAATGCAGCAAAAGAGGCTGCAAATAAAATACAGCTGGAACTGGCACCTCTTGAGAGCAGCATTCAGGAGAAGAAGAGACTTGTTGCGGAAAAAATCGGTGATGACATTAATCCGGAAACCTGTGTAGGATTACTGGAAAAAGAACTGGCTTTTCTATTGCATCACTATGAAAGATGCAGGTTGGAATTCCAGCAGGCAGCGGAGGAAAGCCAGGTGATCAAGCAGCAGTCAGACCAACTGCAGGGACAGCTTGAAGGGAATAAAAATGCACGCTTAAAATCGGAGGAAAGACTGAATCAGGAACTGGATCGTCTGGATTTTGAAAATATAGAAGATGTTAAAAATGCCGTTTTAGACAAAGAGCGGTATGAGGAGCTGAAAAACTCCATTGAAAATTATTATAATGAGATACGGGAATGTTCATCTAAAATAAAGGAAACGGGAGAAAAGCTGAATGGAAGAACTGTATCGGAAGCAGAAACAAAGGAATTAAATGCCAGATGCCGGGAACTTGAGGCTGCCCTGAACAAACAAAAGGAGCAGCTGGGAGAATGGAAACAGCAGGTAAAAAGCATCAGAGGGAACCTGGAGAAGAAGAAAAAACTCCGGGGAGAACTGGACGGCGTAGAACATCAGATCGGTATTCTGGAAGACTTAAAAGGAGTCAGCCGGGGAAAACGCTTTGTGGAATATATGGCTGCTGAGCGGCTGAAGTATATCTCCAGAAGTGCATCCAGACGGCTTTCAGAGATTACAAACGGCAATTACGAGCTGGAAACGAACCAGGAAGGGGAGTTTGTGATCCGGGATAATAAAAACGGAGGTGTTCTAAGGGCACCGGCAACGCTTTCCGGAGGGGAGACTTTTGTCACATCTCTCGCCCTGGCGTTGTCTCTGTCGGAAGAAATCCAGCTTAAGGGAACCGCACCGCTGGAACTGTTTTTTCTGGATGAAGGGTTTGGTTCTCTGGACGAAAATCTTCTGGATGTAGTTATGACATCTCTGGAACGGATTCACAATGAGCACCTAAAGGTAGGAATTATTTCTCATGTGGAATCGGTGAAGGCAAGGGTTCCGGTGCGGCTGATCGTAAGTCCGGCACAAAGCGGAATCAGTGGGAGCAAGGTTGAGATAGAGCATTTGTAGAGGAAGAAGGATTATAGGAAGAAGGATTATAGAATGAAGCTATTTTTTAGGAGATACTGGTTGATCATTGCCATTGCAGCCATTATTTTGTATCTCATTATTGGGATGATGGCACCTTTTATGGTAATCAAAAAAGTCGGTGCGGATTATAAAATGAGTTCCAGTGTAGATAAATATTATTCCGATACCCTGTCGGTAGACCGGGCATATATCGTAGAAGACAGCATGGATGCGCTGGATGACCGAATCCGAATGATTGAACAGGCGAAGGAGCGGATCATTTTATCCACCTTTGATATGCGGCCCGGATACAGTACCACGGATGTGCTGGCGATGATCTTAAATGCAGCTGACAGGGGGGTGAAAGTTCAGATTCTGGTAGACGGAATCAGCGGCTTAATCCGAATGGAAGGGAAAGATCTTTTTTATGCAGTTTCCAGCCACCCCGGCGTAGAGGTTCGGATTTATAATATGCCAAATCCGGCAAAACCCTGGACCTTTCACGGAAGAATGCACGATAAATACCTGATTGTGGATGACCGGTATTATCTTTTAGGAGGCAGAAATACTTTTGATTATTTTCTGGGAAATTACATCGAAGATGACAAGAGCCTGGACAGGGAAGTCTTCATTTATAATACAGCTGCAGGGACAGAGCGGACAACAGAAAGTTCGTTGTCTGAACTGGAATCTTATTTCAATGAAATGTGGGATTACAAGTACTGCAGGGTTTTTCATTCTGACAGCAAGCTTCAGGAAAAGGATGGCGTAAAAGCAGAAGTGGCAGCTTTAAAACAGCACTATCTGGATCTCAAGAAACAAAAACCGGAGCTATTTGCCAAAGACGATTATTTTGATCAGATAACCGTTCCGGTCAATAAGGTAACGCTGGTTTCCAACCCCAAGGATATCTACGGAAAAGAACCTACGGCATGGTATGAAATGCAGCAATTGATGTCACACGCCAAAGAACGGGTAGTTCTGCATACCCCTTACGCGGTTTTAAGCGATGATATGTATCAGGGAATGAGAGATATCAGTGCTACCGGCGTGGATTTCACCATGCTGATCAATTCGGTGGAAAATGGCGATAACATTGTTGCATCATCGGATTATCTGAAGAATAAAGGCAGAATCATTGATACCGGAGTGCAGATTTATGAGTATGACGGAGGTGAGTCCTATCATGGGAAATCCATCTTAATAGACGATAATATATCCATTGTGGGATCCTATAATCTGGATCTTCGGAGCACTTATGTAGATACGGAACTAATGCTGGTCGTGGACAGTAAAGAGCTGAACCGGCAATTAGAGGGGTATATGGATAAACTGCAGGAGGACGCCAGAAAAGTAATTGATAAAGACACTTATGAGACTCCGGCGCATATCAAAGTTGCCGAGGTACCGTTTATTAAAAAAGTGATCTGGAAGGTATTGGGAGTTGTACTTGGGCCTTTTCGGGTAATGATCTGATAAGAACATAACAGGGCGCTAATCACAGATGGTTACCCATCGTGATCAGCGCCCTTTCTTTTTAAAAAGCTGTTATGATAACTCTACGATTGATATTGCACCATGTGGAGCAGTAGCCGTCAGAGAGGAGTTAAATAAAAAGCTCAGTGTTGTAACCGAAGCAGCGTTAATCAGGAAGGTTCCCGATACGCCAGGGTTTGTAGCTGATAGTGTGGAGGTGCTGTTTGTTACAAAGTCCGACTGGGAGGTTCCGTTTACCTGAGGTGTTACTCCTATAAATCCAGCTAAAGTAACGGTGGCGTTCACAATATAGGATACGGAATAAACATGGCCTGCAGCTAACTGAAACGTAGTTGTCGTAGGTGCAGTGATATCCGTGCCGTTATTGAAAACGACACCGAAGGCAATCGCTGCATTATTTGTTAAAGAAGCTGAAGTTACCGTATATCTTGCATTTGTCTGGGTAGGTGTTGGACCGGTAGGTCCCGTTGCGCCGGTGGCACCCGTATTGCCGGTAGCGCCGGTATTTCCATTCGTTCCTGCAGTTCCGGTAGGACCAGTGGCACCAACGGCTCCGGTAGGACCGGTAGCGCCGTTTGCGCCCGTTGCGCCGGTAGCGCCAGTAGCACCGGCAGCACCAGCCAATCCCGTTGCACCTGTGGGACCAACAGCCCCGGTAGCACCATCTGCGCCAGTAGCACCAGCGGCTCCTGTGGCCCCGGTAGGACCGGTTATTCCATTGGCGCCGGTAGCGCCGGTAGCGCCCGTAGCGCCAGTAACGCCATTGGCGCCGGTAGGACCTGTAGCGCCAACAGCGCCGGTAGGACCTGCAGCACCATCTGCGCCGGTAGCGCCGGTAGCACCCGTTGGTCCATCCCCGCCATCCGCACCGGTAGGTCCGGTGGCTCCAGTAGCGCCGGTTACGCCATTGGCGCCCGTGGCTCCGGCAGGACCAACAGCGCCGGTAGCGCCAGCATCACCGGTAGCGCCGGTAGCGCCCGTATTGCCGGTAGCACCTGCCACACCAGTAGCCCCGTCAGCGCCAGTGGCACCAGTCGGTCCGGTGGCTCCCGTTATGCCTGCAGGTCCGGCATTTCCAGTTGGGCCGGTAGCGCCGACAGCCCCGTCAGCTCCGGTTGGTCCGGCAGCTCCCGTGGGACCGGTAGCGCCGTCAGCACCCGTATTACCAGTAGGCCCGGTAGGTACACATGGATTCGTACAACACAATTAAACAGAGTTAAATTCAACAGATAGGATGTCGTTCTTTTGATTGATGATAATTTTTTTAATAAGATGATGCCAGAATCGCTGCTTTCCCTGCCTGCCCAGTGTATGATAGATTTCTTGAAAGCCGCAGTTTATAATCCTTTCTAATTCGGAACTGTCATTTTCTTCCGAATGAGTTTCGCTGGAAATCAGCTCTAATACATGAAGCTGCTGTATGAGACTGCTATATTCTTGTTCGTATTTTTCCAGACCGATTCTGCTTTTTTGGAAGAGAAAATTTAACCGCTCTATTTCCTTATTAATTTTATCGGGACTAGCTATTGATTTTGTCTTTTTGTGTGTTTTTATATGAATACACTTAGTTTTGCAGCAGTCATATTTCCTTAATAAGTGTTCCAATAAATATAATTCTATCTTTGCTTCATTCAGCGGATTGATTTTGTGCAGTTTATTGTTTGTTCCATAGGAACAGCGGTAGTAAATATATGTTTTTTTTGCACCTGTTTTTTGATACAGAACCCTTGTGGTATAGGAAGCGGACAGTGATCTGCCGCAATATGGACATTTTATCAAACCTGTAAAAAGGTACACTCGTTTACCGGCTGGTTTTCTTACATTCCGGGTTGCTGTTTTTTGAATTATAGCCCAAGTTTCGGCTGAAAAGTATGGTTCGCAATATGAGGTGTTATCTCTGTATTTACCGATATAAAATTCACTTTTCAACATGCTGTTCATGATATCATAGGTAAAGGTTTCATCATAATTTTTTCGGATGTGTTCTACCGTGGAGCGTTTGCTTTGGGACATCTGAAAAAAACGTGCCCATTCGTGGACTATTGCTTCTTTCTCCTGATCAATTACCATTTTTTTTATTCCATTTATACTCTGGGAAGTATAACCATAGGGCATGGAGCATTTGCCGAATATTAATCTGCCCTGAGAGACAGAAGCCTCATTTACAAATTTAATTCTTTCGGATGTGGTGTCTACTTCATTTTGTCCGATAGACAGCATGATATTCAAGTTCAGTCGTCCATCTCTGGTTTCCAGGTTCATGTTAGGTTCGGCAACGGCATACCATGTTACATGGTGTTGGTCCAGAACTTCCTGGACTTTATAAAAGTCTGATACATTTCGAAACCACCTGTCCATTTTCCAGAATAATATTACATCGATCTCGTCCTTTTTTACTGCTTCCAGCAGAGCGTGAATTGCTTTTCTTTTTTTTAACTCCTTCCTGGCAGTCTTTCCCTCATCTGCATATATGCCTGCTATTATATACGAATTTTTTTCAGCGTGTGCTTCCAGGCACATTCTTTGAGCCTCCAGGGATTTTCCATGCATGGCCTGTTCGGATGAAGATACCCGGATATAAAGTGCACAGCGTGTAACAGGCTGGGATTTTTCTGGCATCATTTTACATCCCTCCTTATGTTAAGCAATTTATGAAAAATAGCAATGGTTTATGTGTGCTTATGTGCTGTAACAGGATTATGGAGGAAGCATAATTTATAGGGATGAGATCAAGACGGAGTGCAGGGAATATTGGGAAATGTTTATTTAAATAAATTTAATGAGGATGAGCTTGTATTAGAGAAACATGAAGCAGAGCGTCCGGACCAGGGAAAGCCTGTATTTGGGGATCAACATGAGAAACTCCCGGATCCAGCGCGCGTATTACAATTGCTGATCGCCCTTCTGGAAGAGCAGGAGCAGGTAAAAGTTGACTATGAACTTTTATAAAACAAGAAATGCTGATACATACAAATAATCATAGGATAAGCATAAAAGTTGTGATATAGCAAAATTAATTATTTTACAAGTCATTAATAAACACAATAAATAAATTGTGTTGCAGGTAAAATTTTGTTATAATCGGAACATAAGAACGCAGTGACGAGATATTTCAAATAACATGAAAATGCAGCATCAGGAAAATCAGGAGGATTTTATATGTACAGTATTTCAAATTTAACAGAAAATGATGATATTAAAACTCTGGGGTCAATGGGTCCATTTACAGTAATTGAGTATGAGCGTGATTTGAGTGTAATGCCGTCGGATGCACAGATGGCATATTTCTGCAATGCTATGAATATTCGCAAAAGACAGGTAATCTGTGATATGACCAAAGCAAATATCACGCTTCAGGCTGGAGCAATGCAGTGGATGGTCGGTAATGTCAATGCCACAACCGGAATTAAAGGCGTGGGTGATCTGTTCAGCAAAGCTGTGCGAGGAAAAGTTACCGGTGAATCCGCTATTAAGCCGGAATATACCGGAGATGGTACCTTAGTTCTGGAGCCTACTTACAAGCATATTTTACTAATTGATGTTCAGGATTGGAATGGCTCTATCGTTCTGGACGATGGCTTATTTTTAGCCTGTGACTCTAATTTAAAACATAAGGCAGTAATGAGGTCAAATCTTTCTTCGGCGGTAGCCGGAAATGAAGGGCTTTTTAATCTCAGTGTAAATGGTGCCGGTGTGTTGTGCCTGGAATCTCCATCTCCAAGGGAAGAACTGATCGAGATTACCTTAAATAACGATGTACTGAAAATCGATGGAAACATGGCGATTGCATGGAGCGGCAGCCTGGATTTCACAGTTGAGCGTTCCGGAAAAACACTGATCGGCTCTGCTGCTTCCGGAGAAGGACTTGTGAATGTTTACCGTGGTACGGGAAAAGTACTGATGGCACCGGTTGACAAAGGAATTGCTTAAGATAAAAGACAATGAATTAAAATAATGAATATAAATATATGTAAAAAGCACGTCTGAGGGGATGTGCTTTTTCGTTTGCAGAATGCTGTCGCTTCGTGTACTTTCATTGAATTTAGAAAAGGAAAAAGAAATATTGAAGTGCGTTATAGAAACGTTATTTTTATATGCTAAGATGATTCCCGTAATAGACCAGTATGAGATGAAACTATTACAGGAAAGGATGATCACATGGAAAATTTAATTTTGGAAACAAAAAATTTATCAAAACGATTTGGCGATCAAGTGGCAGCCAGCAATATCTCCCTGCAGATTGAGAAAAATAGTATTTATGGTCTTCTGGGACCAAACGGAGCAGGAAAGTCTACAACACTTAAAATGATTGTTGGGCTTCTAAGGCCCACAGAAGGGCAGATTATCTTCAAGGGAAAGCCCTGGAAGCGGGAAGCTCTTGCCCAAATAGGTGCCCTGATTGAGGCGCCAGCGCTATATGGAAATCTTACGGCAGAAGAAAATTTACTGGTACATACAAGGCTTCTTGGAATCCCAAATGATAAGATTCACGAAGTGCTGAAAACAGTTGATTTAAAAGATACCGGGAAAAAGAAAGCATCCCAGTTTTCAATGGGAATGAAACAGCGGCTGGGAATTGCGACAGCCCTGCTGAATCATCCGGAATTACTCATTCTGGATGAACCCACTAATGGGCTTGATCCCTTTGGAATTCAGGAATTGCGTGAATTCATTTCTTCTCTGCCTGAAAAGGGGATTACAGTTATTCTTTCCAGCCACATTTTATCGGAAGTTGCCCAGGTTGTGGATAAAATCGGAATCATCAGCGGAGGCAGGCTTTTATTTCAGGGGATTCCTGATCCTGATGAAGATCTGGAAGCATTTTTTACGGATGTCATTCTCAAAGGGGGAAAAGCAGGATGAATGGTTTGAAATCTGAATTGTTAAAATATAGAAGAACATTGATCAGAAAGCTGATTATATGGATTCCATTGTTTTTTGCACTCTATTCCATTGTGATCAGATTGCTGATACCATCTCTTTCTGACTCCTTTAAAGGAATCCTGGTATTAGTTTTTAACTGGTGGCCAATGATATTTCTTCCCCTTGGTATGGGGCTGTTCGGCAGCATGGCAGCCGCACAGGAAAAGAAGACTGGTAATTACCGCGCACTTCTGGTACATGATATTTCGCCCTCGGTTTTCTGGATGCATAAGGTGGCAGCTATGGCAGTGCACAGCTTCTTTTCAACACTGGTACTGTTTATCTCCGTAATGATTCCGATACTTCTCTTTTCAAAAGGTGAGATACCCATAAGTCAGATTATAACCGGTTGTCTCGTATGCTGGCTGGCATCTCTGGTGTTGATTCCCATACAGCTCTTTGCGGCTGTCTGGAAGGGGATACTTTTCAGTATGGGAGTCGCATTTGCAGGGATGATTGCAGGGATAATAGCAGCGTCTCAATCTTACTGGTTTGTGATACCCTGGTCCTTGGCAACGAGGCTAATGTGTCCGATTATTGGGATTCATCCCAACGGCACCGTACTAAATGCCGGAGATCCGCTGCTTAACACTTCTGTTATACCGGTAGGAATTGCCGTTTCTGTGATCCTGCTTATCATCATCACTGCAATTTCAGGCGTTTGGTTTAGAAGGAGGGAGATATATTGATCAGATTATTATCATCAGAATGGCTGAAAACAAAACGCACCGCGATTCGCTGGATTACTTTTTGCATGCCTGTAATTGCAGCTCTTTGTATAGTGGCGTATCTGTCAGCCAGCAGCGGCATTACATCTGAGTTTGTCTATGAAGGTTATTTTGTCATATGGACAGCGATCATTATTCCGGTAGGAGTGGGGATGTTATCTGGATTTATGATACACGAAGAAGAACTGGCTGGTAATTTTGCAGGTTTTCTGAATACAAAGATTTCCAGGAAGAAGTTGTATTTGGGAAAGTTTCTGATGCTGGTAATCTGCCTGATGTGCTCCACGTTTATTGCGACGCTTCTTCTCTGCCTGGGAATGAAGCTGATTATGCCGGAGGGAGAGCATATTTCTATGTTTATTCCAGCCGCTGCCCTTGCTGTGGTGGGAACACTTCCCATACTGGCAATACATTTGTGGGTAAGCCTGTTATGGGGAATGGGGGCATCCATTGGAATCAGTATGGGCGGAATCCTGATGGCGGCTTTGATCGGTGCAACGGGCATTGGAGGTAGAATATGGATGATCATTCCCTGGTCCTGGCCGGTAAAAATGTCAATGATACCAGCAGTTTATTTTCAGGCTGGATCGTCAGCAGTCAGCATTTCAGTGGGCGGGATAGTAAGATTAGAGTTAATCCTCACCGGAATCGGACTATTTCTCTTTTTGGCTGGCGGAATGCTCTGGTTTAGCAGATGGGAAGGCAGGGAAGTAAGCGAATAAAGGCTAATTGCCGCAAGCGGGTTCGTTACCAATAATTTCATAAACTTGACCAACGGGGAAAACTGGCGGATACTATAGGGGCAGGCTGTAATAAGCCTGTCCGAAATGCATAGGTATGGGAGGCGATGTAAAGATGAGTAAAATATTAATCATAGATGATGAAAGAGAACTGACTGCTCTATTGGAGAAAAAACTAAAAATGAAAGGGCATGAAGTAATGACAGCAGATGACGGCAGGAAAGGCATAGAACTTGCTAAGAGACAGCCGGATCTTATCATCCTGGACATTATGATGCCGGAAGCAGACGGTTTTGAAGTCTGCCATGCAATCCGAAATGATGTGCTATGCCCCATTTTGTTTTTAAGTGCCAAACAGTCGGAAACGGATAAAATCAAGGGTCTGACGCTAGGAGGGGATGATTACATCACAAAGCCCTTTGGATTAAGAGAGTTAATGGCGAGAATCGAAGCGAATTTACGGCGAGAGAAACGATCGCAATATATGAATGCCGAGCATAAGCGTCTGAACCTGTACTTTGGCAGCCTTTCGCTGGATTTACGGGGGCGGACTGTCTGCATTGGCAACGAGGAAATTTATCTGACAAAAAGAGAATATGAAATTGTAGAACTGCTTGCCCTTCATGCGGGGCAGGTTTTTTCAAGAGAGCAGATCTATGAAAATGTATGGGGATATGATTCTAAGGGGGATGATACAACGGTAGTGGAGCGGATTAAAAATATCCGCACCAAGTTTGCTGCAGTCACGCCTTCAGTTCCTTATATTTCCACGGTTTGGGGGATTGGGTATAGATGGAATAAAATGTAGAAAGGAAATTATGATGAAGAACCGCTCACTTACAGTACAATTTCGCATCACACTGGTGCTGATTGTAATTGCCAGTTTAATTGCTGCACTGCTTACTTATGGAGGGGCAATCGTACTGTTTCAACACGCTGTTCATAACAATAAGATCAACCCACAGAATTATTATGAACAGCAGATTCCTAAAATAACAGACTATGTCCGGGAAAAAAAATCAGACATTCTGTCTCTAGCCAGTGAAGAGGGGCTTGAATATGTCATTCAGGGTACCGGACTTTCCTATCAGGTTGTAAACGAGAAAGGCAATATTTTGTATGGCACATATCCGAACCGGATATTTGAAACAAAAGAACAGCTCTATGACAGCCTGAATATGACGCTGCTCATCGCCGGAAATTATATTCGTATCGTGCCCGTTATTGATGCTTATGGAAAAATACAAGGTGCTGTTTCCCTTGCCTATCAATTAACCTTATCTACGGCAAACAACGGCAATACCTGGATAAACTATGCAATTATCTTAGTGGTTTTGTCTCCATTGTTCTATTTCATTGCATTTATTATTTTATTTTCCAGGATGCTGTCGAAAAATATTACCAGACCCCTGCAGCTTTTAAAAGAAGGCTCCCGCCAGATAATAGATAAAAATCTGGACTTCGAAATAGATTATCATGCTCAAAATGAACTGGGTGAACTATGCACTGCTTTCACAGAAATGAAAGATGAACTGAAAAAATCCCTGTCTGCCCAGTGGAGGATGGAACAGGAACGGGTGGAAATGGTGGAGGCACTGGCACATGACCTGAAATCTCCGCTGTCTGTCATAAAAGCATACGCAGAAGCTTTGGCTGATGATACAAAAGTGAATGAAGAACAGCAGCAATACCTTGCTGTCATCGAAGAAAATATTGAAAAAAGTGTCTCTCTGGTGCGGCAAATGCAATATACATCTGATCTGGAAAGTTCTGCTGTACCGCTTAATCTGGTTCCGATAGATCTGCCTGAATTTATGGAGCGGAAAGTACATGATTATGAATTCCAGGCGGAACGAAAAGAAATCTCCATCCGCTTAAATCTCCGGGGAGATATTCCGAACTCTTTTCTGACAGATCCCGGAAAATTAGAGCGGATACTGGATAATATATTGGCTAACAGCCTGCGCTACACTCCCACAGGAGGGCAGATATGTATAGCGGTTAAAGCTGAAAATCAGTATATTTCTTATGAAATCAGGGATTCCGGCAGAGGATTTAGTACGGAAGATATGCAAAGAGTATTCGAGAAATTTTACAGAGGCGATAAAGCCCGGCAAACCAAAGACGGACATTCCGGTTTGGGGCTGTATATCACCAGGCAGTTAGTGGAATTACTGGGGGGTACAATTAAAGTCTGTAATTTGAATTCCGGGGGAGCATGCGTGGTATTTGACCATAAAATCTTTTCATAATGAGTGAATGGGAATAACGGGAAAGTTCTATAGGCAGATTTTTATAGATGAAATTATCGAATTGGGAAAAGGCGAGAAAAGGAATGAATTTTCAATAAAAATGTGGTAATATATGGTTAAATGTTCTGTTTCGGCAGTATATGGAGGTACATTATGACAAAAATTGAAAATCTAAAACCAGTTATATTTCAAATTGAAGATAATGATGTTTTGGAAAAACCAAGATATAAGGAGTTATAAGATTTATGATAAAAATACTATTCGTCTGCCTGGGCAACATCTGCAGATCCCCTATGGCGGAATTCGTTTTTAAGGATATGGTTAAAAAAAGAGGTCTCAGCGATTTATTCGTGATCTCTTCAGCGGCAACCAGCAGCGAAGAGATTGGTAATCCGGTTCACCCCGGAACCAGGAAGAAATTAAGGCAGTACAATATTTCAACAGATGGAAAAAGAGCCATCCGCCTGACTGAAAAAGATTATCAGAAATATGATTATATCATTGGAATGGAACAGGCTAATATTCGGAATATGATTCGGATAATGGGTGAGGACAGAGATAAAAAGGTGTTTAAGCTCCTGGATTTTAGTGACAATCCCCGGGATATTGCGGATCCATGGTACACCGGTAATTTTGACAAGACTTATGAGGATATTTATGAAGGCTGTGAAGGATTGCTGGAATATATTTTAAGAGAAAAATAGAATGCAGTTGTACGAATCATGCAGTACCGGTAGGACCCTCAAGACCGTCTGCACCCGTAGCACCGGTAGCCCCATCGGGTCCGGTAGCACCTGTAGCCCCATTTGCACCGGTAGCCCCGGTTAATCCGGTAGGCCCAACGGGTCCATTTGCGCCTGTGGCACCCGTAGCTCCGCTTGGTCCGGCAGGTCCGGCAGCCCCATCGGCCCCGGTAGACCCGGTTGTGCCGGTAGCGCCCGTAGGTCCGGTGATTCCGTCAGCCCCGGTAGGTCCGGTGGCCCCGATGGGTCCGGTGCCTCCGGTAGCGCCTGCAGCACCCGTTGCTCCGGTAGCCCCGGTGGGACCGGTGATTCCGTTTGCCCCGGTGGGACCGGTGGCACCCGTTACACCGGTTTCTCCATTGGCTCCGGTAGGCCCGGTAGCGCCGATAGCGCCGGTAGCCCCGGTGCTTCCTGCAGCCCCGGTAGCGCCTGCAGCGCCTGTGGGACCGGTGATTCCGTTCGCGCCGGTAGCACCCGTAGTACCGGTGGGACCGGTAGTTCCGTTTGCGCCGGTAACACCTGTATTACCTCGCGGTCCGGTACTTCCGGTTGCTCCGTTAGGTCCGGTAGCCCCGATAGCGCCGGTAGGTCCCGTGCTGCCGTTTGCCCCGGTAGCACCAGTAACCCCGGTAGGTCCGGTGGAACCATTTGCGCCGGTAGCACCGGTATTGCCCATGGCCCCGGTAGTACCGGTAGCGCCGTTTGGTCCGGTACTGCCGGTAGCGCCGGTAGGTCCTGTGCTGCCATTTGCCCCGGTAGCGCCGGTAACCCCAGTAGGCCCGGTGGAACCATTGGCGCCGGTAGCACCCGTGCTGCCGGTAGGTCCGGTATTGCCGGTAGCGCCGTTTGGTCCGGTAGCACCTCTGGCGCCGGTAGGTCCGGTGGAACCGTTAGCGCCGGTAGCGCCTGTGGCACCAGTGGGGCCAACACTGCCATCCGCCCCGGTGGGTCCTGTAGGCCCAGTTGGTCCAGTTGGTCCTGTAGGTCCTGTGGCACCCACATCCTGCAGTAAATCAAAGCTATTTAGCTGATTATCGTTATACATATCTAGATCACTCCTTTATTACATTCTGGGTTACATCAATAATAAAATCAAATATTATCAATGTACTATTAAATATGCAGGGATTCACAAAGTAGTGAAAATGAATAGTTTTTCTGTCAGAATATGCAAGATATTTCGTCAATCTTATATCTATAATTTCAATAGAAGATTGCATGATTCCCATTTTCCACCACAAAACTCCCAAATAAATGCTGACTTTTTTATAATGGTAGTGTATAATAAATGCATATATTCACATAAAATAAAACACAAGGGGAAAAACTATGACTGAGGAAAGACAACAGGAACTTAAGAAATTATTAGTCAGCAATGACTTTCAGGTTGAAAAATATAAAGAGCTGGACATGCAGGAGATTATTATCTTATGCCAGACCGGAAGATCTTTAATGGAACAGAATAAAGAAGATGAAAATGCATTTAAGTTTTTCGAGACAAAATCGAAATTTCTTTATAATGTGGTTTTGGAAAAACTGAAAGTATTAGAGGAAATGTTTGTACTTTTTTCCAAGGGAACCAATATGCCCTATATTCATTGCGATGAAGAAACGTTTAATGACCAGGTGTTCATATTTTCCAGAGAACAGTTTGCTCAGCGGGAAGCAGCAAAATTAAATGAGGAAAAGAATCCGGTCCAGATTATTAAATTCAATAAGGATCAGTTCCTTGGTTTTTATATTAACTTATTCCCCATGGGAGCGAATGCAGTAGTAATTGACCACGGGGTGAATTCCCTGGAGATCCAGCTGGAAGAATTATGTAAAAAGCCGGATTATACCAATGCACCGAAAGAAAAAATACCGGTATTGAACCCGGAACTGCAGCTGACGGCTCTTTATTTCATGCAGGAGTTGAGAAGACCTGTTGAAAAAGAAGAAAAACAGGGACTGCGGGAATTAGAAGAAGAGATGCTGGTTAACATAAGAAGAGGTAACTATCTGGTGCCGATCCAGTTCCAGGAATTAAAAGAAGGGGAAGAAGAGCCCAAAGAACTGACCAGAGATAATAAAAACATTATGGTGCCATTTGTGAAATACGAGAATGGGGATGTTTACCAGCCGGTATTCACAGATCCGGGAGAGTTTCATAAATTTAATAAAGAAAAGAAATTCAGGGCGATTGCAATGCCGTTTCAGAATCTGAATAAAGTTGTTGTGGAGCAGGCAAAGGGAATTGTCTTAAATCCAATGGGCTTTAATCTGCTTCTGGTTAAGGGACAGCTGAATACCAAAGGAGAATAGAATGGCGATAAATAAACCGCTCAGACTGGCACTGAAGGCGCTGTCTTATGGTGGAATCGAAATAGAGTCAGCCAGGCATCTGGCTAATCTAAAGGCGATTGACCCGTTAAAGGTTTTCTATAAGACAATTGATGATAAGATATACAATGGTGATTATCAGGTGCCAGTCAGAATCTATATGCCGGAGGAAAATATATTGACCGGGGAGGGAACATGCGGCAACACCTGTCCGGTCTTAATTTTCATCCATGGCGGCGGATGGGTTACGGAAAGCGTTGAAAATTATAATCGTGTCTGCGCCCGTATGGCGAAAAGCACCGGTCATGTTGTGGTATCCATAGAATACAGGCTAGCACCGGAACACCGATTCCCAACAGGGCTTATGGACTGTTATGCAGTTGTAAAAGCAGTCTATCAGAACCGGTTGATTTTAAATGTTGACCCTGAGCGGATTACCATTATCGGAGACAGTGCGGGAGGTAACCTGACGGCAGCGATCTGCCAGATGGCGAGGGACAGGCAGGAATTTGTCCCACAGAGGCAGATACTGATTTATCCGGCTGTCAGCAATGATTATTCGGAAACTTCCCCTTTTCCATCGGTACAGGAAAACGGGACAGATTTTTTACTGACAGCTAAGAAGATGAGTGACTATCTGGATCTGTACCAAAGCTGTGACGAAGACCGGCAGAGTCCGTACTTTGCACCGCTGCTGGCACAGGATTTCTCCGGACTGCCCAGGACGCTTGTTATTACGGCAGAATTTGATCCTCTCAGAGATGAAGGAGAGGAATATGCAAGAAAATTAATCGAAGCGGGAAATGCAGTGGAGGTGCATCGCATTCAGGATGCCCTGCATGGTTTTTTTGCGCTCGGCATTATGAGTTACCATGTTCAGGAGAGTTTTGAAATTATAAACAGTTTTTTAAAGGGGGTCTAGGAAATGGCTGAGACCAAGCTGGCCCGTTGGCGAAAATTAGATAATGCGGCGAAGATATTTCCGGCTACCAGCGGAAAGAAGGATACCAGGGTATTTCGTTTTTCCTGTGATTTAAAGGAAACAATCCAGGGAGAAATCCTGCAGGAGGCATTGGATAAGACCATCGAGGCTTATCCCATGTTCTGTTCTGTGATGCGAAAAGGCTTTTTCTGGTTCTATCTGGAGAAAAGCCCTCTGCGCCCTGTAGTGAAGGAAGAGAGTAAGCTTCCGTGCAGCAATATCTATGTCCGGGATAAGAAGAGTCTTTTATTTGAAGTAACCTATTTCAAAAACAGAATAAACTTTGAGGTTTTCCATGCGTTGACCGATGGAACGGGAGCGATGCAGTTTACCAGAGAACTGGTGAAAAATTATATTCTGGCTGCCCACAAAGAGGATTTTACGGAAGAAGTACCTCTGGACACACAGGATCTTACCGATGCAGACATGGAAGATGACAGCTTCTTTAAATATTATTCCAAAACAAAATCTGATGAGAAATCAGATGTAAAACAAAAATCAGTTCATTCCTATCAGTTGCGGGGATTGAAGTCAGATTACGAAAATATGCACATTACGGAAGGAATGGTTTCCGTAAAGCAGCTTTTAGATAAATCTAGGGAATATGGCGTGTCAATGACCGTATTTCTCACAGCAGTCTATCTGTGCGCTATTCACCGGGAAATGAGTCCCAGACAGGAAAAATATCCGGTTGTTCTGATGATACCGGTAAATCTGCGCAAATATTTTCCATCCCAGTCCATGCTTAATTTTTTTAGCTGGATTGATGCGGGATACCAGTTTGAAACAGGTGTTACCACATTTAAAGACGTGGTAAACCATGTGAAAGAGTTTTTTAAAAGTGAACTTACCAAGGAGCGGGTTGCTGGCAGGATGAATGAATTCATGAACCTGGAGCAGAATCCTTTTTTAAGAGTTGCTCCACTGGCGTTCAAGAATCTCTGTCTGCTTGCAGGGGCAAAGTTTACCTCCAAAAATGTTACCGCAATCTTTTCAAATATGGGCGTTGTGGACATGCCGGAAGTATATCGGCCATATATCAAATGGTTCCATGTGTTCACCAGTACGCCGAAAACGGAACTTTGCATGTGCTCTTTTGAAGATCATGTTGTTCTAAGCTTTACATCCAGATTTGAAAGTGAAAATGTACAGCGGAATTTTTTCCGCATTTTAAATGAACAGGGCATTGAAGTGGAGATGTTAAAGGATAAATACCCGGAAAAGAGAAAACCGGTATATCCCGGAATGCAGTTTTTTAAGCTGTTTTCTTTCTTATGCCTGGCAGCCGTGGTAATCTGTGTGATGGCAAATGTAATTATAACGCCCCACAGCATCTGGTCGCTGTTTGTAGGCGGAGCCATGCTCTGTATGTGGCTGGCACTTGCAGTAGGCTTTTACAAACGTCGGAATCTGCTGAAAAATGCCATGTGGCAGCTATTGCTTATCATTGCCTGCTGCCTCGCCTGGGATGCATTTACGGGGTGGAACAGGTGGTCAATTGATTATGTACTGCCTGGGATCAGCCTGTTAACCACCATTTCGATTCTGACAATTTCCAAGGTACAGCAGTTAACTCCGCCGGAGTATATGATCTATTATGTGATGTCAGCAGGCGTTGGAATTGTCCCGTTTTTGTTGCTTCTGACCGGGTGCGTCGGCGTCCACTATCCTTCTGTGATCTGTTCGGGGCTGTCATTTTTATTTATTGCGGCACTGGTTATCTTTAAATGGAAAGATTTTATGGTGGAACTGCATAAGAAATTTCACTTTTAAGATACGGGTGAGTATTTCAGGGAGGATAAAATATGCTGGTTATTAACAGTTTAGAAGAAGGCGCTGCGGTATTTAAAGCCCTGGGTTCCGATCTCAGAGTAAATATCATAAAGCTGCTTATAAAAAATAAAGAAATGAATATGCGGGAACTGGCATCGGCACTTCATATTACAAACGGAGCCATTACCAGCCATATTAAAAAACTGTCAGAGGCGGGGATTATCGATGTACTGACAGAATGCGGTGGAAGAGGAAATCAGAAAATCTGCCGGCTGAAGGTAAATGAAATTCTGGTGGATGCGAAGGAACAGGACAAAAAAGAAATGAGCCTTTTAGAGACAGAGTTTAAGGTGGGGGATTATTGCGATTATGAGGTATACCCCACCTGCGGGCTGGCTGCAGGGGATCACCGCATTGGGGGGTGGGATAATCCGGAAGATTTTGCAAGTCCCGAGCACGTAGATGCGGGTATTATCTGGTTCGCCCAGGGATATGTGGAATATAATATGTCCAGATTATTATCGCCCGGTCATCAGATATCCCAGATCACACTGTGTTTTGAGATCTCATCCGAGGCACCCAGTTATAACAATGAATGGATGTCGGATGTCACCTTCAAACTCAATGGACAGTCTCTTGGAAAATGGACAAGTCCCGGTGATTTCGGAGGAAGACACGGCATTTATACCCCGCTGTGGTGGAGCAGAACCCTGAACCAGTACGGTCTTTTAAAAATGTTGGTCATCAACCAAAGCGGTACATATGTGGATGGACTGCAGATATCGGATGTGGGACTGGATCAGCTGCAGCTGGAAAAGGCAGGGATAATCCGGTTTCGCTTTGAAGTGGAGAAGGAATCAGAGCATGTGGGCGGACTCACGTTATTTGGTTCCGGTTTCGGAAATTATAACCAGGATATTATGGTTCGGGTTCATTATGAAAATGAATGATCGGAACAAATATCGAAAAGTAAATATGAGAATCATAGATAGGGCAGCCTGCAAAAGGTTGTCCTTTTTGACATTCTTTCTTTTTTGTTATATATTAAAATATAGGGAAAAATATCAAAATATACAGAATTTTTAAATAGAACGGGGGGTTCTATGAAAGAAAGACGCCATCATCAATTCATTTTTCAGCTAAAAAGCAAGATTATTGTTATTTTTGTTGTCTGTGTTATCATTCCAAGCATTTTCTTTTTAGGCTTTTTTGTAAAAAGCTATTTTTCATATGCGTTAAAGAGCATCATTGCAGAAAAGCAGAACATCATGAAAGAAACCCATAAAAATATCGAGTTGCAGTTTTCCAGTTTTAAGGATACCTCCATGTCCCTGTATTATAATGAGGCTGCCAAGAATTATATTAACCGGGAGGACTACTCAAAGGAAGACAAGTACATATCCCAGCTGCTAAGCAGTATCGTGAATTCTGAGAAATATATTGTTTCCGCCGTACTGGATCTGAATGGGACAATTTATAAATCCGGTTATCACTATCTGAACTGGGAGGAATATCTGGACGAACATCTGGATCAGGTTCTGGATAAAAAAGGGAAAGTGGTCTGGATTCCCACCGAACAGATGTCTGCATCCTATAATCAAAGGCCGAAAAACTTTGCACTGGCAAGGGCAATCAACTCGGCGAATCAAAATGTAGGGACACTTTGGCTGTTTTTTTCAGAGGATCTGTTTACCAATATTTTAAAAAATCCCATATATCATGAAGCTGGTACGGATTACTATATCATTTCCCAGAACAGGCACATCGTGACCAGCAATTATGAAGAAGATACAGGGATGGTTCAGAATGGAGAACTGTTTACAAAGGCACTTACGCAGCAAAACGGATCCTTTTCCTATCGTGATCCGGATACCGGAAAAGAAAAAACGGTGGTTTGTTCCTCCTCCGAGGTAAATGACTGGGTACTCTTAACGGTAACGGATCAAAGTGTTATTTTTAAGGATGTAATTTATATTAAGTGGATGGCTGCGGTGACAGCATGCCTCTATGCGGTTTTCCTGTTCACGGCATATTACATTTTGTCTCACTATATTTTTAAGCCTATGCAAAACTTAAGTGCAGGCCTTCGCAGAGTGTCCCAGCGGGATTTTCAGAGGATTGAGGAAAATACAAGTGGGGATGAAATGGGAATGCTGACAGCGAATTTTAACTATATGGTGGATGAAATACAATGTCTGATCCAGGATATCCGGGAGGAAGAAAAAGCAAAGAATGAAGAAAAGATCAAAGTACTTTCTATGCAGATCGGACCGCATTTTATTTACAATACCCTGAATACCATTAAATGGATGGCGGCGGCAAATAAGCAGACGAACATCAAGAAGATGATTGAGTCCCTGATTAAACTAATGGTCAGCGTTACCTATCATACCAATGAGGAAATAACCCTTGGGCAGGAAGTAGAACTGCTGGGCTGCTATGTGTATATCCAGAAAATGCGGTTCATGAATTTTGATTTTGAATATGATCTGCCCAGTGAACTGAGAGACTTAAAAATATTAAAACTCCTTTTGCAGCCTTTTGTGGAAAACTGTATTCAGTATGCCTTTGGAGACAAGCCGGATGGGGGCAGAATTCTCATGGAGTTTTATAAAGAGGATGCACTTTATGTAAAGATCACAGATAATGGAAAAGGGTTTGATACCAGTGTTCTGACGGATTGTGATGCCAAGGATACCTCCAAGGGGATGGATCACGTGGGCATCGTTAATGTCATGGAGCGGATCCGCTTAAACTATGGGGAGAACTACCGGGTGTCTATCACAAGCTGTGAGAACGAAGGGACGGAAGTTCTATTGCGGCTTCCGGTTATCGACAGGGAGGATGGTGTAAATTTTGATTAATATTGTTATTGTAGAAGATGAAATGCTGGTCCGTTTAGGTATGAAAATGTGTCTGGATGAATATTCAGCCGAACTGAAAGTAGCGGCGGCTTTTGGCTCCGGTGAAGATGCAGAACATTATTTTCGGAATAATACGGCAGATGTTCTGATTACGGATATTCGTCTGACCGGTGAGACAGGGCTGGATTTGATCCGGCATCTGAAATCCCAGATGACCCATATGGCAGTGATTGTTCTGAGCTGCTATGAAGACTTCTCTTATGCCAGAAGTGCTATGGAGCTGGGGGTGGATAAATACATATTAAAGCATGAGCTGTCAGAAGATGAGCTTCCTAAACTGGTATGCGAGATATACCAGAAAAAATTAAAAAAGGGGATAATCTCCACGGGCAGAAATGATAATCCGGCTTTTTTTGAAGATAGAGAGGGAGAACAATGTTATCGAATAGCTTATATAAACCTGCGGGGAACCGGAGAGCGAACCACGATCAGCGAGGAAAATACCGATTATGATTTTCTTGTTGAGATCCTCCAGGAGATATTGAATATTAACCATATGGGAGAGTGTTTTTTACGGCATGGGAAGGAAGTGTTCTGTATTCTGCGCTTTGAAGCGGATGAGACTACCGAACAGGTCAATAAGAAAGTACTGGATTTTTATCAGAATGCCAGAAAGAATATGAAGAATTATTTTAATAAAAATCTATACCTTTCTATCTCGGAGACATTTGACAGTCTGAGTCAGGTAAATCATTATTATAAAGAAGCCAAAGATGGCTGCAGCCTGTCTTTTTACTATGAAATGTCCAGACTGATTGATCTTCAGCATGCTATTCCACGTGAGCAAGAGATGGCTGCGCCTGTATTTGAAAAAGAAGAAGCATTCAGTGAGCACTGGATGGAGCAGGCATCGATACAGATGGAGCGGTTTTTAAAAGCGGAGAAGGAGGCGAACCGGCCGCCGGAAGAGGTAAAGCTTCAGGCAGTGAAGTTTATACATGAGATGGAAGATTATCTGAGTAAATATTACCAGACAGAGCTTCATAAACTGTTTCCCGGAGAGGAAGCACCAAATTATATCTGGGTAAATGGTTTCGATTCCGGGCAGGAACTACTGCTGTGGCTGTCGGATATTCGAAAGCGGGTTCAGTCTTATCTCATGGATAAAGAGAGTATTGCTGAGAAAATGGAATTGTATCTGGAAGAGAACTATGCCAAAGAACTGTCTCTGAAAGAGGTTGCCGAATATTTCCATATGAGTACGGCTTATTTCTGCCAATATTTCAAGAAACATACAGGTGATACGTTTGTTCATTATCTCAATTACCTTCGGATAGAAAAAGCAAAACCGATGCTGTTAAAGGGAGAAGAGTCGGTGGAGGAAGTTGCGGAAAAGGTAGGAATAACCAACAGTAATTATTTTTTCCGGGTTTTCAAGCAGATTACCGGAAAAACGGTTGGGGAGTTTCGAAAAGGAGGATTTATGGAATCCGATCTAAATTTTGTGAACAAATCTTAAATTTGTGAACAGAATGATAGGAAGCGGAAAAAGACAGAAAGATATTGAATAAATGAGTAAATTTTCTTACTAGTGGAAAAGAAGCCTTCTTGTTAGAATAAATACATCAAATGATATGGGAGGTATCGATATGAAGAAGAAAATGATCAGTGCTTTATTGTGCGTAAGTATGGCGGCAGGTATTTTGTCAGGCTGCGGAGGCGGCGCAGCGCCGGCGGAGACACAGGCAAAAGAGACGAAAGCTGCGGAGACCACCAAAGCGGCTGCGGATACAGAAAAGGCAGAAGAAACACAGGCTAAGGCTTCTGAAACCACCGAAACGGCGACAGATAAGGCATCAGAGAAAGAAAGTACAGGCGGGGATGCAAATGCGGCAGACATTGGCGGTAAACTGGTGGTTTGGGAGCATACGGCGCAGTTTGAGGCACCGCTGAAAGCCGTAATCGAAGGATTCAATAAAAAATATCCAAATGTGGAGGTAGAGTACCAGATTAAGACTTCCGATCAGTATTACAATCTCCTCCAGACAGCTATGCAGGCTGGAGAAACACCGGATCTGTTCTGGACAAACGGTACCGCAACCACGAATCTGGAGGCTTATGTAAAACAGGGACTGTTAATGGATCTCACCGATAAAGTGGATTTCTCTTTATATGACGGGACAAGTGCAATGAGCCTTGTTAAGGTAGACGATAAGGTCTACGCATCCCCTACTGCTGAAGTAGGCGGACGTGCAGTGTTCTACAACAAAGACATTTTTAAAGAACTGGGACTGGAAGTACCGAAGACATTCAGTGAATTTGAAGCTGCTCTGGCTGCTGTCAATGATGCAGGCTATCTTCCAATTTCATTTAGTGCTTCCGATCCGTGGGCTATCTTATTCCAGTTTGAACCGGTCCTGGCTGCCACAGCATTGGATTGGATTCAGGGATATGTGGATACCGGGGAAGCGAAGGTAAATGATCCGAAAGTCGTAGCGGCATATAACAAGATGTTAGAATGGGCAGATAAAGGGTATTATGGACCGGGTTATACCGGAGTGGATGAATCCGGGGCATTGCTTGCATTCTCCAAAGGGGACGCAGCTATGTGTATTGAAGGAACCTGGAATATCCAGACCATCCAGGAAAATAACCCCGAACTGAATTTCGGCGCATTCCAGCTGCCTACAGAAGATGGAACAAGGCCGTTTGTAGGAACCAGCTCTGTTGGATTCTCTGTCAGCGAGGATACCGAAAATCCGGACGCAGCCCTTGCATTTGTAAACTATTTTGCCAGCCTGGAAGGACAGACAGCCTGGATAAAATCATTAGATTCCATTCCATGTACCGATAAAATCGTATCGGAGAATGAAGTAATTAATGAAATCGCCCAGTTTGATATCCAGACAGAGAGCTATTATAATATTCTGGGATATCTGGAAAAAGAAGGGGAAAGCCCAAGAAATGTATGGGAAGAGGATCAGACAAAAGTATTCACAAAAGGTATGACAGCACAGGAATTTACGGATGAACTTGCGGCACTGACCCGTTAAAACAGGATAGACGGATAGAAGAGGGGTGTTGTACCATCCAGTTGGGTGTTTGTACAACACCCCCTGATTTTACGATAAAAGGGGGAACCTGGAATGAGAAAAAAAAAGGCTTACATCGGTTTTATAGCACCGGGTTTTTTGATTTATACCATATTTATGATTGTGCCGATAATCTGCGCTGTATACTTCAGCTTCTTTGAATGGAGCGGCATTGGAGACATGAAGTTTATCGGTCTGGACAATTTTAAAAAACTGATGTTTGATCCCAGAATGTCAAAAATATTCTTCAATGCACTGGGAAACAACATTAAATATCTGGTCTGCGTATTGCTTGTAATTACGCCGCTGCAGATCTTTTTTGCCTACATGATCTATATCAAGATCAAATGCCACAAATACATCCGCATGATGTTATTTTTACCCTACGTAATCAGTACGTCAATTGTAGGATTTTTTGCAATCATTATGCTTGATCCCAATATTGGAGTTCTTAATGATATCCTGGGAAGCCTGTTTGGAAACCAGGCAAAAAGCGCCTGGCTGGGTAATCCGGATCTGGTGTTTAAAATATTTGTAATGGTGGTAATCTGGCAGTGTATCGGTTCCGGTATGATGATCTTTTATGCCGATATGCAGGAGATACCGGAAGAAGTAATTGAAGCCAGCATCATTGACGGGGCAAGCGGATGGAAGCGGTTCCGGTATGTAGTGCTGCCGTCCCTAAGAGCATCTATGTCTACGAATATTACGCTCAGCGTGATCTATGCGCTGACGATGTTTGATATCCCTTATATCCTGGTTGGCCCACAGGGCGGGGTGAATAATAAGATTGATTTTGTCAATATGGTATTCTACCGTTACGCTTTTGGAGGCACTTATTTCGGGGAAACGTCTATCGGATTTGGTTCCAGTATCAGCGTTGCCATGTTTATTATTATCCTTACGTTTTCGCTGGTCACTACAAAATTACTGAAGCGTAAGAAGGATTAGGAGGGGATTGGAATGGGGAAAATGATGAGAAAACGACAAAAAAAATCTAACAGAAGAATTGAATCAAAAAAGGCTGTAATCGGGAAAAGTATCATCTCAGTCATTCTGGTTATTTACACCTTTTTATCCATTTTTTTAATCGGAAATACGATTCTTTCCTCCTTTAAAACAAAGCAGGATCTGATTCATAATACCATAGGATTTCCAAAAGAATTTACCCTGGATAATTTTAAAATCGTTCTGGGAGAAGATGGTTTTTTCCGCTATTTCTTTAACAGTATTTTTCTGGTTGGAGTGTCTTTACTGCTCCTGATTCTGGTGGCATCCATGGTGGCATACGGGCTTGCCCAGTATCGGTTTAAGAGCCGGAAGTTCTTGCAGACATACTTTTTAGTTGGTCTGATGTTCCCTATCCAACTGGGGATACTGCCGCTTTATATCATGCTTTCCAGGCTTCATCTGACGAATAATCTGCTGGGACTGGCGCTGATTTATACCGCGAATATGTCGTTTCCGGTGTTTGTTTTTACAAAGTTTTTTAATGAGCTGCCGGAATCCCTGATTGAGTCGGCAAGGATTGACGGAGCAGGTGAATTTCAGATATTTAAAAGTATTATTACGCCTATTTCAAAACCGGTGATTGCTACCGTAGGGCTTCTGAATTTCGTTACAATCTGGAATGATTTTTATCTTCCCCTTGTATTTTTGACAAAGGCTTCCGTGAGAACCCTTACACTGGGGGTATATTCCTATACTGCCAACTTCCTTGCAAACTGGAATAAAGTATTCGCAGCGGCAACCGTTGCGCTGATCCCTGTTATAATCATATATTTTCTGTTTTCGGATCAGATTGTGGCAGGACTTACCGGCGGTGCCGTGAAAGGATAAAGAGTGTCTGAAAATTCAAACAGGACGGAAGTGAAAGACTTTACTACAAAAAATAAAGTACGGTAATGTACGGTCAGGAGGTAGCGGGATGGAGAAAACGGAGGGAAAGATGGAGGGAAAAATAGAAGACAAAATAGAAGGGAAAATAGAGAGAAAAATAGAGGGAAAGTGGATCTGGATTTCTGAAAATCGAATATCAGAAAATGAAAGAGGGTGTTTTACCACAGAATTTTATGGTGTGGATGCTCATGCTGCGGATATTCATATTGGGGATGCACATAGAATGGATTCTTATGCCGGGACGTCTTCTAGGGAAAAGGACATAAAGCTGATGATCTGCGGTATAACCAGATATATTGTCTACTTAAACGGAAAAGAAATGGGGAGGGGGCCTATCCGATCCGGGTCCGGGGAATTATTTTACGATACTTATGATATAACCCCGGATGTAAAGCCAGGCAGGAACTTTCTTGCGGTGCGGGTGTGGAGTTACGGGTGGTCTACCTACCAGACCGTTGCGCAGGAGGGGGGCGTTTGGTTTCAGGTATCTTCCGGCGGTGAAGTGCTGACAGCCTCGGGGGCAGAGACGAAATGCGCCAAAGACCTTGGTCACATATCCCATACGGTAAAGAGAAATGTTAATCTGGGATTCAGCGATTATTACGATGCCAACCGTTTTGACAGCATGTGGATAGAGGATGGAGAGATTTCGAAAAACTGGGGGACAGCCTGGGTATTGGAAGATGGGGAAAACAGAGAAGACAGAGAAGTCAGGATAAAGCAAAATCCTCTGCGCCAGTTTCAGAGAACGGCAAAGACACCGGGCAGGATTGTAAGGATACAGGAGGTTATCCCGGGATGTCAGCAGATCTCAGTAAATACCAGAAATGCTTTTTTCCCCGGACGCAAGGATGCTGATGAAACGATATTTTCCGGTTTCCTGGGTTGTGAGTTTCTTGCGCCACAGGATATGGAAGGAAAGATTGCATTTCCTAACAGGACCTGGAATGGAATAATCGGGGACTTTACCATAGATGGAAAACTGTATGAGGTATCCAATGAGCATCGGGAGATACCGGTGCGTTTATGCGAAGGAAAACACTTTTTTCTGATGCAGATATCGGGTAAATTTGATGATTTATATTGCCATATGGAGTTGTGTTTTCCCGAAAACCTTATAATGGAAGGAGACTTTTTTGTAAAAGGACCCACAAGCAGAATTATACCGGTGATCGATGGTTTTGGAAAGGTATACGGAGGGTTGGATGAGTACAACCGTCTGGAGAAATATCCGGATATTCATAAACGTCTGTTTGCCGCATCCGCCCTGAAAGAAATGGTGGAAATCGGCGGTCCGGTCACTTATGTGGAACCCCGGTATATTTATGAGAATGCTTATATTTATTCCCTGGCGAAGAGAGACAAAGTGATTGCAGAGTCAGCCGTGCAGCCCAGACATCTGGGAATGCTCTGGGACAATCAGGAGGTTACCCGGATAGACCCGCCTGCATCCGGTGGCTCAAACCGGATCATTGTGGACTTCCAGGATATCTATGTGGGAAGCCTTGAATTTACCATAAAAGCGCCGGCTGGAGCCATATTAGATATTTACTGCTTTGAAAATATGTATCAGGGGGAGATTGATTATACCATAGGGCTGAATAACAGCGTCCGCTACATTTGCAAAGAGGGCTGGCAGTCATACCGGTGTATGGCACGTATGGGTATGCGCTATGCCATGCTGACTTTTCGGGAATGCAGGGAAGAAGTAAGGATTCGGGATTTCAGAATCAATTATGCGACGTATGCCCCGGGGAATCTGGGGGATTTTACATGCGATGACTATCTGCTAAACCGGATATTCGAAATGTGCCGCCATACGCATCAGCTCTGTATGGAAGACAGCTTTACGGACTGTCCCACGTATGAACAGGCTTTCTGGATAGGAGATGCGGGCATCAGCGCCGTTACCTGTGCCTATTTGTTTGGGGATTACGATCTGATAAAACGCAGTATCCAGCTCTCTGCCGAGGCAAGGGCAAATACCCCGCTGTTAAATGCCCTGACTCCTACAGACTGGAATACTTCTATTCCCATGTGGACAATGAACTGGATGATTTCCATTTTTCAGTATGCAAAAGTGAGTGGAGACACCGAAATTTTCCCGGAAATGTATGGGGTAGTGAAAGAGACGCTGAAGTATTATGCCGGGTTTATACAGGAGGACGGCGGGTTCCTGATTAACGCCTGGAATATGATGGACTGGGCAGATATGGATATTCATAATTATGGGATCGTTACGGGTCAGCAGGCAGTTCTGGCATACTGTTTTGGATTAGCTGCAGCATATGCAGAGAAAAACAACTATAAGAAGGATGTGGCTTTTTTCGAAGAATGTCAAATGAGGCTGCTTCTTTATATGGAAACAAAACTCTGGGATTCTAATCTAAAAATGTTTCGGGATGGTTTTTCACCTGAGTATGGCATGTCCCGCACCTTCAGCATACAGACCCATATTTTAATGCTGCTCTATGATGGAATCCTGAATGCAGAAAAGAAGCAGATCGTGGAAAAATATATCACGGATCCACCTGTTGAAATGATACAGGCAGGCTCTCCGTTTATGCTGTATTACCAGTACGAGTGTCTTGCAAAAAAAGGCAGAGTACAGGAAATCATGGATGACATTAAAATACGATGGGGTGAAATGCTGAAATTCGATTCCACAACCTGCTGGGAAGTATTTCCGGGCTTCTATGAAGTCAGCAGAACCAGAAGTTATTGCCATTCCTGGTCGGCTTCACCGGCATATTTTTTCATTAAATATGCACTGGGTGTCCAGATGCTGGAGGATGGATTTAAAAAAGTAGAGATTACAAAACCCTCTTGGGATATGAAGTGGTGCAGAGGAGATGTGCCTACACCTCATGGCGCAATCCATATTGAATGGATCCGGGAAGATGGAAGGAAAGAATGCAGAGTCCGGGTGCCCAGGGAAATAGAGGTTGTGTTTGCAGGGACGGAATGGGACTTATCTATAGACCGCATTGGATAAAAATCAATCTTATATTAATTATGGCGGTATCCTTCTTGGGATTGAGTATATTTGACATTGCAATGCTCTAATGTAATACATTATGTGCCATATGTTTGACTTTTTTAGAAAGAAGTGATATGATTGTATTACAAAAAGGAATAACCGCCCGTCCTAGGCAGTTGTCCTCAAAGGAATTTCCTTTTGGAAGTAAACTACCCTGTTTTACGAGAACAGGGTAGTTTTTTTGCTATTTCTTGTCAATGTAGGCAAGAAGTGCGAGTAAAAATGTTCCAAATACAAACAATAAAGTCAATACTTGATATGTACTCATAGCACCACCCCCCATCCTATAAAGTAGGAGGGCAACCACCCTGTAGCGGTTATTCCAGAAATATAGCATAACATGTTTTCCATATTATGTCTAATATAATCTTAGTAAATATAACACATAAGCAAATCAGAAAAGTATGTTATTGTTCAGATATTCTTCTTGCGATTCACTGCATGCAAGTTAGAAAATGATAACTATTGTCATACCACATGATGAGGTTCGAAACTTTTTTGATTAAATAATCAGACAAAGATTTCCGGATTTTTCTGTATCTCAGAACAATTCGCAATTAGAAACCCACGGAACTTTTTATAAAATTCGGATTCCATAACTTTAGCATTTTTTGGACAGGTCTTTACACAGGCACAGCAATGCAGGCAGCTGCCTGGATCCGTTATCTTTTTGGGATCATCCCGGTCAATGATGCCCATAGGACAGACTGTAGCACAGATTCCGCAATTGTTGCAGGAATCTGTTGTAGCGGGGGCCCATGGGATGCCTGGGGTGGAACGTTCTTTATAGGGATGGTTACCAGGAAAATGTAATGGTTCCAGATCATCAGCAGTTGCAAAGCCGTCTAACTTAATCCGGAGGGTTTCGGCAAATTTTGTGGCAGCGGTCAGATCAGATCCATTGGGGCGTCCGCCTGCAATTTCATTTCCATAAGAATGTTCCCCGATAAAAGCCCCTGCGCCTGCAATTACAAAACCCTGGGCTTTCAGCAGGTCGGACAATTCCAGCAATGCATCTTCAAAGGCCCGGTTTCCATAGACAACAACAGGAATGCAAAGCGTATGATCTCCATGAAGTCGGCAAAAGAAATCTTCCAATAATGCAGGAATTCTGCCTCCATAGACCGGGACGCCCACAACCAGCAAATCGGTACTGGTGAAATCAGGGATGTCTTTCGTTCTGTCATAGGTAATATCGTGATTGTAAATCTTGGTCTGAAAAACTCCGGCAATTGTATCTGTGATTTTTCTTGTGGTGCCGGTGGGGCTGAATGTTAAGCAGTGTACTTTTTTAATATTCATGTGATTCCTCCTTGGTTTAGGTGGGGTAAAATGATAGTTCTGTGTTTATTGTACTGCAAGGGGAGTGGGATAGCAAGTTTAGCTGAACCATTTTCTTCTTATTCTTCGATTCTTTTCTTTTTTTACAAAATCCCTTGACAAATCCCCTTATCTTGATTATCATGGAAAATATATCACAAATGATATCATAATAAAAAGGTAGTGAGAAAGAGGAGTATATTCAAAACCCTGACAGAGAGAATATTTCATAGGCTGGAAGAATATTCAAGGCAGTGTGAATGGAAGGTAGCTTTTGAACCGGAGGATTGAACCGGATGAAATTGTAGGATAACCTGGCGGATTTGCCGGATATCGAGTGCCACCTGGCGGATTTTAGGCGGGTTGCACTTAGGATAAGATTTCAACCTGAAGTAAATTTTCACGAATCATCCCCGTTATCGGATGGCTGAGATGTATTTGCAGAATCTTTCTGTAAATATAATAAAGGTGGTACCGCGGATTATTCGCCCTTTGCAGAAGCAAGGGGCATTTTTTTATGCAAAAACTGGAAGGAGATTATTGGACAATGAGCAAAGAATTAGCAAAGACTTATGATCCGAAAGGAATTGAAGACCGCTTATATGATAAGTGGATGAACAAGAAATATTTTCACGCAGAAGTAAACAGGAGCAAAAAGCCCTTTACGATTGTGATGCCCCCGCCGAATGTTACGGGACAGCTTCATATGGGGCATGCGCTGGATAATACCATGCAGGATATTCTGATTCGTTATAAGAGAATGCAGGGGTATAATGCATTGTGGCAGCCGGGAACGGACCATGCAGCAATTGCTACGGAAGTCAAAGTCATCGAAAAGCTGAAGGAACAGGGAATTGATAAGGACGAGATCGGCAGGGAAGAATTCTTAAAGCACGCATGGCAGTGGAAGGAAGAGTACGGCGGAAAGATCATCAATCAGCTGAAGAAGTTAGGCTCCTCTGCTGACTGGGACAGAGAACGCTTTACCATGGATGAAGGATGTTCCAAGGCGGTTGAAGAAGTATTTATCAAATTGTATGAAAAAGGCTATATATATAAGGGTTCCAGAATCATTAACTGGTGTCCGGTATGCCAGACCTCTATTTCGGATGCAGAAGTAGAGCATATGGATCAGGACGGTAATTTCTGGCACATTAATTATCCGGTAGCAGGGGAAGAAAATGCTTTTGTTGAGATTGCTACCACAAGACCGGAAACGCTTCTGGGAGATACGGCTGTTGCTGTAAATCCGGAGGATGACCGTTATAAGCACCTGGTTGGCAAAATGTTGAAACTGCCGTTGACTGACCGGGAAATCCCGGTTATAGCAGATGAATATGTTGATAAGGAATTTGGAACCGGATGCGTAAAGATTACACCGGCTCATGACCCGAATGACTTTGAAGTAGGAAAACGCCATAATCTTCCGGAAATCAATATTATGAATGATGATGCTACCATCAATGAACTGGGTGGTAAATATGCAGGCATGAGCCGCTACGAAGCCAGAAAAGCAATGGTTGCAGATCTGGAGGAAATGGGACTTCTCGTAAAAGTAGTTCCCCATGCCCATAATGTTGGAACCCATGACCGCTGCAAGACAACCGTTGAGCCAATGATCAAACAGCAGTGGTTTGTTAAGATGGAAGAAATGGCAAAACCAGCAATTGAAGCACTTAAGAATCATACTTTGAATTTTGTACCGGAGCGTTTTGACAAGATTTATCTTCATTGGCTGGAGAACATCCGTGACTGGTGTATTTCCAGACAATTGTGGTGGGGACACCGGATACCGGCATATTATTGTGATGACTGCGGAGAAATTGTTGTATCCAAAGAAGTACCAGCCGTTTGCCCGAAATGCGGCAGCACGCATCTGACACAGGATGAAGATACTCTGGATACCTGGTTTAGTTCTGCACTGTGGCCATTCTCCACTTTAGGCTGGCCCGATAAGACAGAAGACCTGGATTACTTCTTCCCTACGGATGTATTGGTAACAGGATATGACATTATCTTCTTCTGGGTAATCCGTATGGTTTTCTCAGCAATGGAGCAGACGGGAGAAGTTCCTTTCCATCACGTACTGATTCATGGATTGATCCGTGATTCTCAGGGGCGTAAGATGAGTAAATCCCTTGGAAACGGAATTGATCCTCTGGAAATTATCGAACAATACGGGGCAGATGCACTTCGTCTGACACTCATGACCGGAAATGCACCCGGAAATGACATGCGTTTCTATATGGAACGTGTGGAAGCCAGCAGAAATTTCGCAAATAAGGTATGGAATGCATCCAGATTTATCATGATGAACCTGGAAAAAGCGGAGGTTCCATCCCAGATGAATCTGGCAGATTTAACCGGAGCGGACAAATGGATTCTGTCTAAGGTTAACACCCTGGCAAAAGATGTAACCGATAACATGGATAAGTATGAATTGGGAATTGCCGTTCAGAAAGTTTATGATTTTATCTGGGAAGAATTCTGCGACTGGTATATAGAAATGGTAAAACCCCGTCTCTATAATGATGAAGATACTTCCAAATCAGCAGCGCTTTGGACATTAAAGACTGTTTTGGCAAATGCCCTGAAACTGCTGCATCCTTATATGCCGTTCCTTACAGAAGAAATCTTCTGCACCCTTCAGACAGAGGAAGAGTCCATTATGATTTCCCAGTGGCCGGAATTCAAAGAGGAATGGAATTTTGCGGCAGATGAACAGGCAGTAGAGACCATTAAGGAAGCAGTAAGAGGAATCCGTAATGTTCGTACCGAAATGAATGTTCCGCCAAGCAAAAAAGCAAAGGTATTTGTTGTTTCGGAAAAAGAAAACATCCGTGAGATTTTTGAAAATGGAAAAGTATTCTTCGCAACTCTGGGATATGCAAGCGAAGTAATTGTTCAGGCAGACCGTCTTGGTATCGAAGATGATGCAGTATCCACAGTGATTCCGGAGGCAGTTATCTATATGCCTTTTGCAGAACTGGTTGATATCGAAAAAGAAATCCAGCGTCTGAAAAAAGAAGAAGACCGCTTGGCAAAAGAACTTGCCAGAGTAAACGGAATGTTAAGCAACGAACGTTTTGTAAGCAAAGCGCCTCAGGCAAAGATAGACGAAGAAAAAGGCAAGCTTGCAAAATATACCGAAATGATGGAACAGGTAAAAGAGCGATTAATTCAGCTGCAATAAAAGAATTACGCAGCACACCATAATCTTAAATAAAGAAACGCCGAACCCCTGCATGAACTTCATGCTGCGAATGGGTTCGGCGTTTTTCTGTATCAGCAGGACATATTATTTCCTGCGAAACAGAATACTGAGAATTAGATTAGTTGCGATCCCTGCGCAGCCGGTAAAAAAACAAATCTTGGCAAAAAGGTGGTGGCCGTGCTTTTCCAGGTAATCGGCACCAATGATCATACCCAGGCAGCCGGCATAGGATATTACTCTAAATAGAATACGGACTGCGCTGTGTTTTGCGGCAGCCTCTAAGGAATGGTCTACTATATTAGCCACACCTTCTACGGTATTTTCGATTACATCGCCGGCATGTTCCATCATTTTTTCAAATCTTTCTTCTGTCATAATTAAGACCTCCTTTTATATACATACAAAATGTATGAATAAGTGTAAAAATAAATTGCCAGGAATGAATTTTCAGACACGCTCTAGTACTGCATTGCAGTTCATTGTCGATAATTGGCTTCCCACACTTTTATATATGCTGGCAGTATACATATGCTTGATTCTAAAATCTTCCCGGTTACCAGAAGCAGAAAGTTATGTCAAAATAGATACATTCTGTATGTATCTAATATAGCATGAAGACACTTTTCTGTCAAGAACTGAAAAAAGAGTTTCAGCAGGATGAACTTAAGGAAATATTTAATATATTTTTGAAACCGTTTTTTCCATTTCTACGTCTAATAAATAGAGACTTTTAGTAGACTGCATGGTGATATGCCATGGAGTTTACAAGTTGGATACAAGCAGATGCATTTTATGATGCATTTATTTTCTATAATAAAAAAATCAACCGATAAGGGGGAACGTGGAATGCACTATATGCTTAAAACATATCTGAAATTATTGCAGCAGTCAAATTTAGTAAAATCCTGTTGTTTGTATGGAAAGAAAGATCAGATTATCGAACATTTATCTTATGATTCCAGGGAAATGATGAAGAGGGGACTTTTTATATGTAAAGGAGCGGCATTCAAAGCAGATTATCTCAGCCAGGCTTTCAAAAATGGGGCTGTCTGTTATATAGGAGAGGAACACTTTCCTCTGGAATATGAGGTACCCTACATTCTGGTAAAGGATATCAGAAAAGCGATGCCCATTTTAGCAAAGCATTTTTATCAGAACCCCTCCAGGGAACTGGATCTGATTGGGGTTACCGGGACGAAAGGAAAGACTACTACTTCTTATTATATAAAGGCGATTATGGACGAGTATTTCAAATCCGTGGGGATGCGCAGTATGGGAATCATTTCTTCCATTGAAATTAAAGACGGTGTGGAACATAAATCTTCCAGTATGACAACCCCGGAATCGGTGGAACTGTACCGTCATATGCGTAATGCCGTATCCTCCGGAAAGCGCAGTATGGTTATGGAGGTTTCCAGTCAGGCTCTGAAATACCAGCGGGTGCGGGGACTGAGCTTTGATGTGGGAGTGTTCCTAAATATATCAGAGGATCATATCAGCCCGTCGGAACACGATGACTTCGAGGATTACTTCAGTGCAAAACTATCCATTTTCCGGCAGTGTGAGACGGCTTGCATCAATCTGGATTCAGATAAAGCGGATCGGGTTCTCCAGGCATCCAAGCTGGCAAAATCCGTTATTACTTTTGGAACCGGACAAGGAGACCAGCTAGGCGGGACTGTGAAGAATGCAAGGGTGCCCGATATATTCGGTTATGATATCCAGCAGGAAAAAGGAAGGATTCACTTTCGGGTGAAGAGCGAACGTTTCGATGAGCTGTTTACACTGGCAATGCCCGGTGTTTTTAATGTTGAAAATGCATTGGCTGCAATTTCAGTTGCATATTTATATCGCATTCCAGTGGAATATATGATTGCCGGTTTGAAAAAAGCAAAAGTGAAAGGCAGGATGGAACAATATGTCAGCACCAGGAGAAGACTTACCGTGATCGTGGATTATGCTCATAACAGGCTGAGCTTTGAGAAGCTTTTTCAGTCGGTATTAATGGAGCATCCGTTTTCCAAGATTGTATCTGTTTTTGGCTGCCCCGGCAACAAAGCTTTTAACAGGAGAAAAGATCTGGGACTGATTGCGGGATTGTATTCAAAAAAGGTTTATCTTGCGGCAGATGATCCCGGAGAAGAACAGTTTGTACATATTTCTGGTGATATCGCACGTTATGTTGAAAGTGTTGGCTGCCCTTATGAATGTATAGAAAACAGAGGGGATGCAATTAAAAGAGCCATTGAAGAAGCAGAAGAGGAAAGTGTAGTTCTGGTTTTGGGGAAAGGCTGCGAAGCACACCAGAAAATAGGTAAGGTTTCCTGTGCGTACCCCACCGATGCAAATTTCGTGAAAAAGTATTTATAAGGTATCATAAATTTCTGTGCAGAGCAGATGGTCTTATTTCTTATAGATGATCCCTCCAAAACAGACAGTGCTGTTAAAATCACTGCTGTTTGGAGGGGTTTTTTATGTTGTAACAGATTTTGCTTTTTTTATGTAGAAAAAGTATCCGTTCATGCAGGATTGCAAGGTGGCAGAAAGCAAAATAGAAAGATATTAGACAACGGCGGTGTTTTTTGTTATAATTTAACAAAATATGTAAGAGCGTGTCTGAAGAATATACATTATGCAGTAAACATTTTAAGCACGCTTCAAAAAAGGGAGTTAGAAATGAAAAAAAGCATTAGAAATCGTGTGGGTATCTTCATTGCTGTTGTGCTATTTATGACTGTGCTGCCGGTAAAAGCCGGGGAGCATAAGCTGGAAATCCAGTTTTTTTATAATAATGCCTGTGCCTCCTGTAAGGAAGAGGAAAAAATTTTTGATCTTTTCAATCAGTGCCTTACCCCGGAGGAAAAGAGCAGGGTTACCTACGAGATCCGCACCTATAATACCTTTCAGCTGGAGGATAAAAAGAAATTTGACGAAGTCTGTGAAACTGCGGATGAAGAACAGGCAGAAAAAGGCCGGCTGCCCGTTCTGATTGTAGGGTCCAGATGGATCTGGGGATACGAGAATATAGAAAAAAATTTGAAAGAGGCTTTTTTTAGTGAAGGGGAAGAAACTGGCAGAATACCAGATGACTCCGGGAATACATCAGAGAGTACCGGAGAAGTATCGGGGGATTCTGGGAAAATATCAAAGGATCAAGAGAAGCAGCCGGGGAATATCGGGGAAGTATCAGGAGACTCCGGGAAACCATCAGAGAGTATCGGTGAAGAAGCGGGGATTCCCGGGGAAAATTCGGAGGATCAGGAGAAGCAGTCAGAGGATTCCAGTGAAGATACCAAGTCGGATGTTAATGCCTTGATCGGGCAATTAAAAAAGAAACACCGAGATCCGAAACAAAATTTTGTGGTGTATTTTTCCACATATTCCTGCAGCGACTGTGAAAAAGTAAAGGAATATCTTCAGAAAAGCGGTGCCGGAGATGTATTTGAACTGAAGGAATATAATATTGCGGAAGAAAATTATGTAATGCTGGTGCAGGAATTCTTCCGGCACTATCAGGTTCCCAAGGAGAAGCAGAAGGTACCTGCTGTATTTTATGGGGAATCCTATCTTACAGGGGCAGAGGATATTTGTGACATGTTTTCGGAAGAGTTAGCCGATGGAAAGGCAAAATTTGCAGTATTTGACCAGTTCACAGGTACAGCTTCGCTTCAGAAAGCAGCAAACGGTGTGACTGGAAGAGATTTTTTTACCTTTGCGTTATCCGGATTCTTAGCGGGATTTAATCCCTGCGCGGTGTCCATGCTTCTGATGCTGCTCTCTATTCTGCTGACTACCGATACTTCGGTTTTAAAAAGCGGACTGTTGTATCTGGCGGGCAAATATATTACATACTTTGCAATTGGTGCCGGCATTTATTATGCGGTATCCTGGATTAACCAGGGGGCATTTGAAAAAGCAAGGGCAGTAATCAATCTGGGAATTACGGTTTTATTTCTCCTTGCAGCTATTTTTTATTTTATTGACTTTTGGAATGTGAAGAAAAAAGAATATGGAAAGATTAAAATGCAGCTGCCTGCAAAACTGAGAGGCTGGAACCACCGCCTGATTAAACGGGTTTCGGCGGCAACACCCGTAGTTCTTTTATTTGTGGTTTTTGGTCTGGGTATCGCCATTTCCCTGGGTGAATTTTTCTGTACCGGACAGATCTATATGGCTAACATTCTCTATTTAATGAAAAATGCTGCAGGCAATACGCTGAGAATCAGTCTCTTGTTCGTACTTTATGTTACCTGTATGTGCCTGCCGTCACTCATTTTTATTCTGGTAATCAGCAGAACTAAAAATGTCAACCGTGTTTCCGGTTTTATGCTGCGGCATATGGGTGCGGTTAAGCTGTTTAATGCCGTGTTGTTCCTGGGATTTGCTGTGTACTTTTTACTTCTTTAGAGCGTGCAGATGGAAGGAATGCATTTTAAACATGCTCTATGGTAAAAGTAAAGGCATCCATCATGGGAAGATCCACGTATTCAGCCATGAGGGGACAGCGTGTCAAAGAAGCTTCCAACTGGATTTCACGCAGCAGTTCTTCTGTTAAGCGCACGCGGACTGCGCTTCTATGAATATAGCAGGGATCCGGATCGTCAAAGAAAGCGATGCTTTTTTCAAGTATTACAGATTCCTTCAGGGGAATGTCTTTTATTTCACCCTGATAGAGCAGCTTGCCATCGCTGTAGACGCAGAGGATTTCTTTGGGTTTTTTAGATTTGAAAAACATAGGTATGCTCCTTTTTGAGGAAAGTATCATTGACTACTGATATTACATTATCATAAGCGTGTGAGATTGACAAGCTGTGGATTGTCAGATTTTGTAAAATATTCGATATTATTGCAGCTGGCGCAGATAGCGGGTGCTATATTGTGGCGTATTTGCGCCGGGCGGCACTAGATATGCATGGGAGGAAAAGTGTGAAAAGAAAAAAAGAAATTACCGGGATTGTGCATCATAAAAGAATTTCCATACAATTATTTTGTTCCTATATTATCATTCTGGCGGCGCCGACACTTGCTATCATAGTGATTTATTTTATGGCCCAGGCGGCATTGCTGGATGTACAAAAGGAAAAGGCGAATCGCTTCCTGTCTGAGGCGGTTACCAGCTTTGACCGGCAGATGGAGGAAATTAAGAATGTGGGTATTTACATCAGTGAAGATACGGAATTATGCAGAATGGCGGATACGGCTTACAATAAGGATAAGTCCAAAGAGTTCTATGAAATGTACCTGTTATCCAGGAGATTTCCGGATTATTCTACCACCAACCAGGCTATTAAGGCAGTTTACCTGCTATTTCCCGGTAAAAATTATCTGATTAAAATGCCAACGGTAGCGCCGGTGACAAAAAGCGGCTACAATACGGTAAATGGTTTTGGCAACATGGATTATGAAAAGGTAGTGGATACTTTTTGTACAAAATATATGTCCGGGACGATTGTCGATATACCCCTGGAAAATAAAAACGCACTATTTATGGCGCAGTCTGTCCCCAACAGTACGTTCCAGGATGATAAGGGAGCAGTGGCAATTGCGCTGAATGACCGGACCATTGAACATCTAATGCAGGGTGCCAGAGTGGATGATATGGATGATGCTTTTATTCTGGATGAAGAGGGGAATGTCATCAGCTGCTTTATGGGAGGAGAGGAAAAGGGAGGCAGCACATACCACACGTTTTCAGAATATTTAACAGCGCGTGAGATGAAGCAGTCTGAAATGGTTACCACTTCTGTGAAATCCTCCTATACGGGATGGACATTTGCTACGATCACTCCGAAAAAGGTAATGATGCAGAAAATCGGATACATGAAGTATGTGATTATTATCTTCAGTATTACATCAATTTTGATAGGCTATGCTATTTGCTTTGTTTACTGGTTTAAAAGAAAGGACGCCGTTAAGAAGTACTGTGACTGCAGTGATACCATTGTGGGGGCGGATGGTAAGAAACCGCGTAATTTCTGGGAAGGGCTGTATCCGTTTTTGGAAAGTGTGGAAAGCCTCCAGAGCAGAGTGGTGTATCAGGAACCAATACTGCGGGCTGCTGTGATCCAAAAACTGTTATATGGAAGGTACGATTCCCTGGATGACCTGAGGGCTGACTTAGAGTGCAGTAAGCTGGAATTGGATGCAGAACGGTATTTTGTGGCGGTACTGGAGTTTGAAGATCCGCTGAAAGATAATATTTTTTCGTCGGTGGAAGAATTCCAGGAATACGTGCAGGAACATTTTCGAGAAAATCTGGATCTGCCCCACATGCTTTATGAGGTCAACCAGCTGGTGTACGCCATGATTATTCCGGAGTTGGATTATTATGCGGAAGATGAACTGAAGCAGAAGATAGAGAATCTGAACTATAAATTTTATTACGATAAAAGGCTGTACATTTTCGCCGGGGTCAGCGGTGAGGTCACAGACCTGATAAAGCTTGGGGAAATGTATAATGAAGCGTTGGATATCTGTAAATATGCCAGGTTCTATGGGATTCGTATGCCTCTTTGCAAAGGTGACCTGCCGTCTAAAATGGAGGTATCCATGTTCCCTATTGATATGGAGATCCATCTGGAAAATGCCATTAAGAAGGGAACGGAAGAAGAACTGGAAAAAATAATGGCTGAAATTAATGATTGCTACTTAAAGAAAACAATGAGCCTTTCTATGACGGAACATTTGCTGGAAATGGTTCGCTGTACGGCAATCAGAAGCTTGGAAAAAGTTCAGAAAGAAGAAGCAGTTGCAGATATTATGGAAGCGATACAGAAGGCTGAGAACCAGGAAAAGCTATTTCAGGCAATCGGTGAGGCAAAACAGTATTATCTGCAGTACACCAAAGTAACCGAAGAAGGGAATGCGGTCCAGATGAAGGAGTATCTGGCTGACCGGATCAATTCTGAATATTCAAACTCCAACTTTGCTCTGGTACAGCTGGCAGATGAGCTTCACATTTCGGAGAACCGGCTCTACAAAGATTTTAAAAGTTATTTTGGAATTACATTCAGTGAGTTTTTGGAGCAGGTTCGCATTCGGAATGCCTGCCGTCTGTTAAGAGAAGGATGTCCGGTAAAGGAAGTTGCACAACAGACCGGATACGGCAGTGATTACTCTTTTCGAAGAGCGTTTAAGCGGGTAATGGGAACCACACCCAGCAATCTGAAAAAAACAGAATAAAGATGAAAGAAGTACAAAGACAGTACTTTTTCATGATAAGTGCAGTGAAAATCCTCTGAATTCAAGGCTTGGAAAAAATTGTATGTCCAAAAAAAGATTTGTACGTTGCTATTCCAATGATAAAAATGTATAAAAAAGGGTGTAAAAACCTAGTGCATACTGTGAAAAAACACAACAGTCAGTATAGGATAGACCTGGTAAATAAAAAATTGCTTTGTCTATAAAGTACAGAATAAATTGTGAAAAATCTTTTCAAAAGTATATTTGCACATTGGGCTTGCGAAACAAGAAAAAGAAAAGGAGGAAGAATCTATGAGAAAAAGATTCGTAAAGATCACTGCACTTTTATTGTCTCTTACGATGGCGGTTAGTCTGTCGGCATGTGGGGGAAGTACCGATTCGGTGGACAGTAAAGACGCAAAAACGGAGTCAAACGCCGTATCTGATGAAAGTAATTTAAATGAGGTGGGGACATATCCTATTGTAAAAGAACCCATTGAAATGTCTGTTTTCACCATGACCATGCCAAATGTTGAAGATCTGGCGACGAATGATTTTACAAAGTACATGGAAGAGAAGACTGGAATTAAACTGACGTTCCAGACCGGAACCAGAGATGACTGGAGGGATAAGCTGAATATGGCACTCCAATCCGGCGACTATCCGGATATCATTCTGGGGGTAGACCCCAATTTAGCTAAATATGGGGTAAAAGAGGGTGTGATTATCCAACTGGATGATCTGATTGAGAAAAATATGCCCAATTATATGAAGATGATGAGCCAGTATATGGATCTTACCCGTCAGACAGATGGGCATATCTATTCCATAGCGGAAATTAATGATTGCTATCACTGCATGTATGGCAGAAAAATGTGGGTAAATAAGAAGTACCTGGATGCGATGGGAGTGGATATTCCTACCACAACGGAAGAATTTATGGAAGTATGCAAGAAATTCAAAGAGTATAAACCGGATGGAATTGCAATTGCAGGTGCAAATGCTAAAAATGGCTGGTATGCGAACTTTGAAGAGTGGATGATGGGATCATTCATTTTAGACCCGGGAAAACAACAGGCTGTACGGGATAAGACTGCAGTAACGCCGGAGGGAAAAGTAGTCTGCGTTGCTACAGACGATAAGTACAAAGAAGGCCTTAAATATATGAGCGAGCTTTACAAACAGGGTTATATCTATGACGGAGATTTCACCCAGACCCAGGAACAGGTGAGAACGCTGATGAACCAGGAAGATGAACCGGTATTATTTGTACCTGCCGGAACGCTGTCCGATGTCATTGACCCTGCGGAAAATAATGAGTTTTACAGGGATTATGTAGCTATGTCTCCGGTAAAAGGACCGGATGGAACACAGATTACTCCATTTTTCAAATACTCCGGAGTAGATGAATTTGGTTTATGTATTACGGATAAATGTAAAGATCCCGCAGCGGCACTTCGCTGGGTGGATACCTTCTTCACGGAAACAGGGGACCTGTGTTCTCAGTACGGGGCAGAGGAAGGCAAGGACTGGATATTGAATCCGGAAGGGGAAGTAGGCTTAAACGGAAAACCTGCTTTATATAAAGTACTCAATGCCTACTCTCCGGATACCCAGAACCATGACTGGCAGGATATCGGGATTCGTGTAGCACCGGCTGATTACCGTCTGGGCCAGGCGGTAGACCCCAATGTTGACATCGGATCTGCAGAGGGATTAGAAAAAATGCTTTATGAAGCAAGCAAGAACCTTCAGGAACCATATGCACAAAAAGAAGGAGAACTGGATATTATGCCGCAGTTAAAGCTGACGGATCAGGAAGCAACGGATATCCAGACCGTAGGCGTGGAAGTAGAAAAATATATTGCAGAGAACCAGGTAGCATTTATCACAGGACAAAAAGATCTGGATAAAGACTGGGAGTCCTTTAAGCAGGGGCTTGATAACGCCGGACTGCAGACCTTATTAGGTGTATACCAGACCGCATATGAAAGACAGATGGGAAAAGACAAGTAAGCGGTTATATAGGAAAGAGGCCGTTGCATAAGACAGGTTATGGTAACGGCTTCTTTTAAAGAAGGAGGGATTTGCTTGAAAGCAGTAACAAAAACAGCAAAGGTCCGTGTGGATAAAAAAAATAAAATTAAGACTTCTAACTGGCAGTTCTGGCTGATTATCGCAGTGCCTGCAATTTATGCATTTGTTTTTGCATATATTCCCATGGGCGGAATATTGATGGCATTTAAGGATTATAGTATCCGGAAAGGAATATTTGGCAGCGACTGGGTAGGGTTTAAATATTTCCAGCAGTTTCTGATGTCACCTTCCAGCTCAAAGGTTATTATTAATACACTTGTACTGGGTGTGTATACCTTATTGATTAATTTTCCGCTTCCAATTATTCTGGCAATCGGATTAAATGAAATGCGGAGTGTGCGTTATAAAAAGACAATTCAAATGGTTACCTATGCGCCATATTTTATTTCTACCGTTGTAATGGTGGGCATGATGATGCAGATGATGGATCTGCGGACGGGGGTAATCAATATTCTTCTTGGAAAAATTGGGATTGATCCTATTAACTTCTTTGGAGATGTGAAGCTGTTCCGGGGCCTGTATGTGTGGAGCGGGCTGTGGCAGACAGCGGGTTATTCCGCAATTATTTACATCGCGGCTCTGGCAGGGGTAAGCCCTGAGCTAAAGGAAGCGGCAAGGATGGATGGTGCATCCAGGCTACAGAGAATCTGGCATGTGGATCTTCCGGCGATTCTGCCCACGATTATTACCATGCTGATCTTTAACTGCGGAAGTGTCATGAATATTGGATTCGATAAAGTATTTTTGATGCAGAATTCTCTAAACAGCGGGGTGTCAGAGGTTATCTCCACCTTCGTATACAAGGTGGGTATTGTGAACTCCGACTTTGGTTTCTCGACGGCGGCAGGCCTGTTCCAGTCTATTGTCAGCTTTGTATTGCTGGTGATTGTAAATAAGGTCTGTAAAAAAGTTACCGAGACAAGTCTGTGGTAAGGAGGAGAAGACATGAATAAGAAAGAATGGTCGAAGTTTGTAAACTCCTCGTTTGGAGACAAAGTATTTATTATTATGGTGTATGTGATACTGACGGCTGTATTTTTAATCGTTGTGCTGCCGCTGATCTATATTGTAAGCGCATCTTTTTCCGATCCCCAGGCAGTTGTCAGCGGAAAAGTATTTCTCTTACCGGTCAATCCAACCCTGCGGGGATATGCGGCAGTATTTAAGAATACAAAGATTATGAATGGATTCTTTAATTCCATTTTATATACGGCAGTAGGGGTTGTAATCAATCTTGTGATGACCATGCTCTGTGCGTATCCATTATCCAGAAGAGAATTTGCGGCAAGAAATAAACTGGCGATGCTGTTTGTATTTACCATGTATTTCAGCGGCGGGCTGGTACCAACTTATATGGTGGTTCAGAAATTGGGTTTGATTGACAGCAGGCTGGCGATGATTATTCCAAGTGCCATGTCTACATACAATATGATTATCTGCCGTACCTATATGGTAAATTCGATTCCCGATGAAATGTATGAGGCGGCAAGTATTGACGGATGTACGCCTTTTAAATATCTGTTAAGAATTGTAACCCCGCTGTGTAAACCCATTCTGGCAGTATTGACCCTGTATTATGGCGTGGCTAAGTGGAACTCCTATTTTGATGCGATGTTGTACTTAAAGGATCAGAAACTTCAGCCCCTGACCATTATCATGAGGGAAATTCTGATACAGAATCAGATAGATTACACGATGATCAGTGATGTATCGTCTGTTGCGGCACAAAGGGGATTGACAGACCTGCTAAAATATTCCACAATAGTGGTAGCTTCACTTCCGGTACTTTTAATCTATCCGTTTGTGCAGAAGCATTTTGTAAAGGGTGTTATGATCGGGGCAGTGAAGGGTTAATGCTAAAACTGACCGGTTGGAGCATTGTGTTTGAAATACATTCCCGCCATCTGCATGCTGGCAGGAATGCTTTGGAAAGGAACGGTATCACATGTTTTCAGAAGAATATGAACATAAGATTACAGAGGCTTACAGGAAAAAACTTTCCCTTCTGGGAGAAAAAAGAGAAGAAATAGAAAAGAAGGCTGCCGTGTACCAGGGCAGCCTGGGGTTTGCGCTGAAATACCTCTATGCCATAATGCCTGTCAGTGATGCGGCGAATTATGAGTTTGAGGTTTTTCTCGATTATGCTGAAAATGGAATTGCGCTGTGGGAGCAGGAACAATATTGCCGGGATATGCCCGGGGAAATTTTCTTAAACTATGTGCTTTACCACCGGATCAGCAGCGAAGAGATTGTGCCCTGCAGGAAGTTTTTCCGTGATGCGGCAAAGGACTGCATCAGCGGAAAAGACAGGATCGCAGATGTCATCTCACTAAATTATTGGTGTGCCAGGGAAGCGGCTTACCAGACAACCGATGACCGGACGGCACCGCCTCTTACGGTGTTCCGCAGCGGAGCCGGAAGGTGCGGGGAAGAGTCGGTATTTGCAGTATCGGTATTTCGAAGCCTTGGGATACCGGCAAGGCAGGTATTTGTGCCCAGATGGTCCCATTGCGATGACAATCATGCCTGGGTAGAAGTATGGTGTGACGGTAAGTGGTACTTCCTGGGGGCTTGTGAACCGGAAGAAATCCTGAATAAGGGCTGGTTTACCGGTGCTTCCTCCAGGGCTATGCTGGTAGAAGCAAGATGGTTTGATGTGGAAGCGCCGCAGCACGAAGAGATCTTGCTAAATGGCAGCGCAGTATCGGTAAATCTGACCCGTCAGTATGCGAGAACCCGGAAAATTAAGGTGAAGGTTCTGGACCAGAATAACCAGCCCTGTGCAGGAGTCAAAGTAGATTTTCAAATATTAAATTATGCACAGCTGGATACGGCAGCATCTGTACGGACGGATCAAAATGGAGAAGCAGAGCTGTTGACCGGTCTGGGAAGCCTGTATCTGTTTGCTGCAAAAGACGGCAGATGGGCAGAAAGATGCGTCGATACACGTAAAGAAGAGAAAACGGTTCTGCAGTTGTCAGAAGAAGCCTGGAAACCAGATGTCTGGGAGGACCTGGAATTTTATCCTCCGGCAGCAGCCCCGGTAAATCCGGTTCCGCTAAGCGAAGAACAGAAGGAACTGGGTCGAAAGAAAAGTAAAGCTGCGGCGGAAGCGCTGCGTAGAAAGATAGATGGATTTGAGCGTGAAATTGATTTCGTGGGGATTGCGGGGATTGCTCCGATTTTACTGGAAAAAGAAGAGGATGCGGACAGAGTTCTGCCGATTTTGAAAGCATCCAGAGGGAACCAGGCAGAGGTGATTCGATTCCTGAATTGGAATTTTGGGCAGGAGGAAAATCTGTGGGAAGACAAACTTTTATTGTTGGAAAGCCTGCGGGAAAAGGATTATCAGGATCTGAGAGCAGATATCCTGGCTGAGCACTGCAGGGAAGCGAACACCTATGCAGATAAGTTTCCAAAGGAAATATATGTGCCGTACCTGCTTTCCCCCAGAATATCCAGAGAGCCGCTGAGCTGCTGGCGTACCTGGCTATGTACATATTTCAGTTCAGAACAAAAGCAGGAATTTAAAAACGACCCACTTCTGCTATGGAACTACATAGATGATTATGTAAAAGAAAAACCGGAGGCTGAGCAGGAGAATCTGATTACCTTCCCTTGTGCCTGCTTAAAAGTAAAGTCCGGCAGTTTTCTATCTAAAAAAATTCTGTTTGTGGCGGTCTGCCGTTCCATTGGGATACCGGCAAGGCTGACGGAAGCAGAAGGGGCAATGGAATACTATGACGGAAATCATTTTGCTGCTGTATTGGAAAAAACAAAACCGGATGCAGCCATTACGGTTATGGGGGACGGTTCGGAAACGGAATGGATTTATTCCGGCAACTGGAGTCTGGGCAAACTGGAAGACGAGGGATGGAATTCTCTGGTTCTGGAGGGCAGCCGCTGTGGTGAAGAGGGGCTTAATCTGCCTGTTTCAGCAGGAGAGTACAGGCTCATCACGGTTAACCGCCTCCCAAATGGCACCCAGTTTGCCAGAAAATATTATTTCTCTTTGGCGAAAGGACAGGAGAAGAGTATTGTTCTGTCCAAAAAAGAAGCAAAAATTTCAGACATGTTAGAAGAAATAACAGTTGAAAATTTTAAGCTTTTGGATGAAAATAAGAAGGAGATCCCGGCATCTTCGCTGGATGCATCCCATATGCTTTTCCTTTTTTGGCTGGAAGAAAACAAAGAGCCTTCCGACCATATTTTAAATGAATTGTATGACAACAGGGAAGCATTTTTAAAATCCGGGGCAAAGTTGTGCTTTATCTTCCGGCAAAAACCCGACAGGTCCGATGAGGCCCTTGATAAAGTACTGGATGCGTTTCCTGATATACAGATATTGTATGATGATTTCCAGGAAAATGTACAGACCCTTGCCAGAAGCGTTTATGTGGATCCGGATCAGCTGCCCCTTGTGCTGGCTTTCAAAGAAGATCTCTGCACCGTATACGCAGTGAGCGGATACAACGTGGGAACCGGTCAGATGCTGCTGAGAATATGTAAGTAATCTGGTACCTCACCGTGTAAATACGTCACTATAGAGACGCACATCTGACGCAGATATCAGGCACTATATATCTACGTATTGATGCCGGGAGGCACTGTATAATAAAATAGGAGGATATGCAATGAGTGATAAAATGGGAAACCAGGTAGTAGAAGCAAGAACTGAGAGAACGAAGTGGTATTGTGATGCAAGATTTGGGATGTTTATTCATTGGGGTCTGTATGCCATTCCCGCAAGAGGAGAATGGGTGCGCAGCACCGAACGGATGCCAAAGGAAGAATACGACCAGTTTTTTGACGAATTTACCACAGAAAATTATGATCCGAAGGAATGGGCAAGGCTGGCGAAAAAAGCAGGTATGAAATATGCGGTATTAACAGCAAAGCATCATGACGGGTTCTGCCTGTATGACACGGCGCTGACAGATTTTAAGTCCACCAATGCACCTTGTAAAAGGGATCTTGTACGGGAGTTTCTGGATGCATTCCGTGCTGAGGGAATTCGCGTGGGACTGTATTTTTCCATCATTGACTGGCGTCATCCAGACTTTCCCCATTATGGGGACAAGTTCCATCCAATGAGGGACAATGAAGATTTTAAAGGAAAAGTACATGATTTTGACCGGTACCTTACGTATATGCATGGACAGGTCAAAGAACTGCTGACAAATTATGGGCACTTAGACCTGATGTGGTTTGACTTTTCTTATGGTCCCATGAATTGTGAAAAGTGGAAAGCATCGGAATTGATCGAAATGGTAAGAAGCATCCAGCCCCATATCGTAATTGACAACCGGCTGGAAGGAAGCGCAGAAAATGCAGGATCGATCCGCACAATGAATCCCACTCCATATTCGGGAGATTTTGCATCACCGGAACAAATGGTTCCGCCGGAAGGGATCCGGGATGAGGGCGGCAGCCCCATACCATGGGAGGCATGTATTACCCTGAATAATAACTGGGGATATGCGGCTCATGACTATCATTATAAATCAGCGAAAATGGTCATTCATATGCTGGTAGAGTGTGTCAGCAAAAACGGAAACCTAATCTTAAATGTAGGACCCAACGCCAAAGGTGAGATTCCAAAGGAATCGGTAGAAATTCTGGAAGAAGTAGGAACGTGGATGAAGCAGAACGGAAAAAGTATCTATGGCTGCGGGCTGTCAGAATTTCCAAAGCCTGAGTGGGGAAGATTTACCCAGAATGGCAAAAAACTTTACGCACATGTCATGGAAGAGCAGGCAGGGGCAATCTGTCTGGAGAAGATGGCGGGAATGGTGGACCATATGCGTCTGTTAAAAGATGGGTCTGAAGTGAAGGAAACATTTTTCTGGAACTTAAAGGAATATGCGGAAAATGCATTCTTTTTCTTTGATACCCATAGCAGTGACTGCTATCCGCTTCCGGATGAACATGATACGGTGGTAGAGATATTGTTAAAATAGAAGAGCAGCATGACAGCAGCAGTCAAACTTTAGAGTGCACAGCTGTCAGAAATTAAATTGTAACACCGTAAATGGAAATGGGAGGATCTGAAAGGAGTGTATTATGATAACAATAGGAAATGAAAGCTTTGCAAATTGTATCGTTCGTTTTTATGGGGAAGAGTCTTCTTTAATTGAAGAAGATTTTCCAAAGGCATCGGCTGTTTTTCAGGGGAAATATCTGCAGAGCCGGGTCTTAACAGACGGGGAAGGTAAAGTATGGATTTTAACGGGGATGGGAAAACCGGAAGAGGTTACTATTCTGAAATTAAAAGAATTGCTTGCAAAAGCGGCGAAAGAAGTGAAGGGCTGTGAGATTACAGAAGCGGTGATTGATATTTCACAACTTCTGAAAATATTCGGCATCCAATGTGTTGAAAAATGTGTGGAGAGTATTCGTCTTGGTCTGGCGGAAGGGCTGACTTATAAGAAGGATGCTAAGGCAGCGGAATATAAGATTTTTCTGTCTGGAATTCCGGAGAATCAGCTGGCGTTGGCGCAGGAACTCCTGCGGGATGGAGAAGTTCTGGGAGATGCAGTGATCTTTACAAGAAAGCTGGTAAATATGCCGGGGAATAAACTGCGTCCCATGGATCTGGCAAAAGAAATTAAAGAGCATGTAAAGGACAGCGAAATAGAATACGTCCTTTATGATTACGACAAGCTCCGGGAAATGGGCATGGGCGCATTAGAAGCAGTAGGGGGCAGCAGTGAATTCCCTCCATGCATGTGCGTTCTGCGCTACAAAGGAGATCCGGGCAGCAACGAGATCACAGGACTGGTAGGTAAAGGCGTAACTTCCGATACCGGCGGCTATTGCCTGAAATCCCGGGATTCCCTCATCGGCATGCATGGTGATATGGCAGGCGGTGCGGTAACGGCATCGGTGATAAAAGCATTGGCAAAAAGCAATGCCAAAGTCAATGTGACCTGCGTAATTCCCATCTGTGAAAACCGGCTGACAGCCGGAAGCCTGCTTCCCGGGGATGTCATAACTTCCTACTCCGGACAGACAATTGAAATATTAAATACCGATGCGGAAGGCCGCCTGATCCTTGCTGACGGAGTGAGCTATGCCGTAATGGAGGAAAAGGTTACAAGAGTGCTGGACATCGCAACTCTTACAGGCGCCATGGCTAATGCACTTGGAAATCATGTAACCGGAGTAATCTCCGATTCCGACCGGATCTGGAGTGAGCTGGAAGCAGCTTCAGCAGGCACAGGGGAATATTTCTGCCGTCTGCCATTCTACCGGGAAAATGAAAAGATGCTGGATAGTGAAATCGCAGATATTAAAAATATGGGTGAAAGTTTCTGCGGTGCAATTACGGCAGGTCTTTTCATCCGGCATTTTGCCAACCAGGTGCCATGGATTCATCTGGATATTGCCGGAACGGCACATGTTGTAAGACCGCTGTATGAATTCCAGGCAAAGGGGGCTACCGGTGCGACGATAGATACGATTTATCGTTGGCTGAGAGGCTGAATCATCTTTTCGTTCTTTGCGGCAACGCCCCTGCGGTCAAAAAGTCAGATCGTGTTGTGCGTGAACAGTAACAATTGATGGACTTGTAACGCAAAATTTTTCTTTGTGTATTGATTTCGTTCTATCAAATTCAAAATGACATCGTATATGTAGATTATATCTTGGATTGCCGTAAGGATTACAGTTGGCTTATTTGATAACAATAAAATAAATTTTTAGAAATCGTCACTTACAATCGAGTGGCGATTTTTTTATTACGGTGTTTCTTAAAGAAGCAGATACAAAATTTAGTTTACTTTTTTACAACGCAGCATGTCTACAGGATCTGGCAGTAAGGAAGCGTCTTTTTTATAGCCATAACGCCTGTTTATGACTTATTTGGAGCTATTTAATACATCATGGAAATATATGTGATGGATATATGATAGTATTGTAAAAATATGTCGAAAAGAGGAGAGACGGTTATGAAGATGAGAAATACATTTTTTTGTACAAAATGGAAAAGATGCACTGCGCTGCTTCTGGCGATCGTAATGATATTCGCGCAGCCGAGCACGGTTCTGGCTGATGCCGGGATACGCAGGGCAGAGACAGGAGCAGGAAAAGCTGAAGTAACTGAGTCAGTAGAGGATATGGAGAAGTACTCACTGGAAACAGAATCTGAGGAGAATGAGGAAGTATCGTTAAATTGGGATTCAGAAGAAATATCGGAGGAAGAACTGCAATCAGAAATGGAAACGGAGGTGTTAACAGAAGCGTTTACCGAAATAGAGACAGAAGATGCTGATGATATTGAAATGGAGGACTCTGCTGAGGAAAATTTACTGGATATAGAAACAGAGGAGAAAGTTACGGAGGATATGGAAACAGAATCGGAAACCGTAGTTTTCGAGGATAATTTTTCACAGAAGGGGACATCAGAAAAAACATATGCGGTAACATTTATTGCAGATAATGTAATCGTAGATAAACAGACAGTAACGGAAGGGGAAGCGGCAGAAGAACCGGGAGCTCCGGAAAAACCAGGGTATACCTTTCTCGGATGGAGCGGAGATTATACCAGGGTGACAAACAACCGGAATGTATATGCACAATATGCTGTCGGGGAATTTGCAACCCATGTTGTTACTTTCCGGGATTATGATGGAAGACTTGTAGGAAACCGGCAGTATGTACAGGACGGTGGCAGTGCCGCTAGCCCTGCGGTGCAGGAGAGGGCGGGGTACACTTTTTTAGGTTGGGATGAAAGCCGGTTCTATATCAGAGAGGATAAAACGCTAAATGCCCAATATCGGGAGGGCGTATATAAGACTTATACGCTGAATTATTACGGTTACCGTGATAATAAAGCCACCCAGCAAATTCTAAAAGAGGAAATCGTAGTGGAAGGCGAGGATGGTGTACCGCCCGAGCCGGAAGTGATAGAAGGATATACCTTTGCAGGCTGGGACAGGGACCGCCTGTACACAAATGTGTACCGAAACCAGACTATTAAGGCGTTGTATTATAAGGGGAAATACAGTACGCATAAAGTCGAGTTTGTGGATTATAACGGGAAAGCACTGATGAATCCGCAGCATATCCCAGACGGAGAGAGTGCTTACAGCCCGTTAATTCCAGTACGGGAAGGTCATACCTTTATAGGCTGGGACAAGAGCCGTTTCTGGATACATAAGGATACGAAGCTGACAGCCCGATACCGGGAAGGTGAGCATAAGACCTATACGCTGA
>JAGZJZ010000095.1 GCA_018365455.1 Clostridiales bacterium | reverse complement strand
CGTTAATTGTGAACTTAATGCTTATAACAAGCGTTTCGATGACATTGAAACTAATTTTGGGAACGTTAATTGTGAACTTAATGCTTATAACAAGCGTTTTGATGACATTGAAAATCTCGTGCGTGCTAATTATAAGATGACAGAAGATTTTTATATATCACAAAAAGAAGCAAACACGGAATTGTTTGATCAAATAGCTATAATATCCGGTGAACTCGAAATGCATAATAACCAGATCTCAAAAAACACAGCAGACCTGAGAAGATATATTTAAATAACCTAACATATAAAAAAGTGTAAAGTCTATTGAATCATCAAAGGCTTTACACTTTTTTATTTGTCTAAACAATGGACAGGCTATTTTAGTATTCTAAGCAGCATATCCCCGGTCCCAACGTTATAACCGCTGGTGGCATATACTCCGTTTAAGCCGGGGTTGGTCACGATTATAAGGGGTAACTTATCCGGGTCTACATACATCCTTCTGCCCAGTGTATTTACATTTTCCGTAAAACTGTCATAATAGATCTGAACGTCCTTCAGGCTGTCCAGTGTTCTGGATAGGGTAGGATCCTGGAGGGATTTTGCCTCCTTCACAACGAAGATTATCTGTCCGTCAATGCAGTTAAATTCCTCTTTCCGCTCATATAATTCATTTAAAATATGTTCCGTAGGCTCTTTGCTCTCTTCCAACCAGATAATCAGGTTCTTTTTGTTCTGAATGATCTCAGATGCCATAATATCGCTGCCATCTTCCCGATGAAGCACAAAATCACTGATTTCAATATTTTCCAGCATGTCAGACAGCTTTGCTGCACGCAGGGAAAGCTCTAATTCCTTTTTCTCTCCCTGATTTAATGCAAAACAATAGGTCTTTGCAAAGATATTTCCGTTTGGCAGACGGTTAGAGGTAACCACACGGTAAATTCCGGTCTCTAACGCCACTGTCATGCCATCTTCCCATGCTTCTCCTGCCAAATTTAACGTCTGATAATCGCCGTCTTTACATACAGCAAGCGTCCAGTTCTGGAAATAAACCCATTTTGTACTGTCTCCGGCTGTCAGGCGCAGTGTACAATCTTTTCCGGCATTTTCCACAATGGGGCAAAATGCTCCCTCTTTATAATATTCCATACCCAGATCAGCCGGGTTTAACCTTGCTGCTATGCCAAGGGTACGGCAGATTGCAACAAAAAGAATCTTCTTTGACTGATAGCTGCCTGTTTTCAGGAGCAGACAGCCTGTGGGTGATGTAGTCAGGCTTTCGTATTCTCTGTCTCTCTTTTCCCCTACAGAAGCTTCCACATACTCCCAGATGCAGCGCGGATCTGATATAAATTCCTGTTTCTGATCCTCTGTAAAAAATTCCCGGATAAACGCACGGTATTTTGTGAGGGGTTCGATATAGACTCTTGGGTTTAAAATATAGCGGATGAAAATGTCATGAGGAACATTTTGAGTATAAATTTTGCTTTCTCTAAAATGCTCTTCCAGTACATCACTCTTTAAATCACGGTAGTCTTTTTTCGTCAAAACAAGGAGAAGTTCTCTTCTCAGATCTGTTTCTTCAGTATGCGCCAGAAAGTTCACTACTTCATCAAAGTTCCCTCTGCTTTCTTTCAGAATTCCATCTATTTCTCTGCCATATGTGCTGCAGATCTCTTCTGCTTTCTCCGCCTGATAAAAAGATGCTGCCTTTTTTTGTCTGCGGGCTGCTGCTTCTGCGAAGCGCACTTCCCCTCTTTCTTTTTGTTCTTTCCGGGGCTGTTTGGTATTAATTCTGGCATCTTTTGGAGCAATCACGTCGAAATCCTGCCACTGATCCAGAAGCATTGGTGTGCATCCGGCTTTGGCATCAGATAAATGATCTCCTTCCAGGACAGCCTCAAAAGAAACCGTACAATCTTTTTGTTTCTCTACATCCACTAACTTCTCAGCAAACAGCCCGTCCTTTATTACATGCAGGTGACAGCTTCCAAGTCCCGTACAGAATCCCGCCTGTCCCTTTTCGTCAGTTAAGATTGCCGCAATGGGGGCGAACTCTGAGTAGTTCAGGATTTCAAACTTTACAAGTGCTCCCGGTACCGGCTTTCCATTACCGTCGGTTACATGTACCATCAGTTTTTCGGTCAGTGCATAACGCTTAAGCTGTCCCAGAACAGTTACCATGCCGTCCTTCTGAATGACTTCTTCCTCTGCCGGGACGGAATCAAACCATCTGGAATGAACCAGCATGGCTCTGGATGAAGCATTGGTAAACCAGCCTTTGTCTAATATTTCTTCCGGTTCACAAGCCCCAAGGAAATGCCAATTACCATCACACCATACTTCTACCCAGGCATGATTGTCATCGCAATGGGACCATTTTGGAGCATAGACCTGGCGCGCCGGAATTCCTACACTTCGCAGTGCACTGGTTGTAAAAGTAGATTCTTCCCCACAGCGTCCGAAAGCACTTTTATAAACGGTCATGGGAGAAACGGTACGGTCATCGGTAGTCTGGTATGTAGCTTCTTCTGCACACCAGTAATTTACTTCAAGTGCAGCTTCCTCCATCGTTTTGTTCTCAATCCGTCCCGATAAACAGGAAAAGAAAAAAGTCCTGCAAGGAGAAATATCCTCTTCATTTATACGATGGTAAACCACGTAATTCAAAAAAATATCTTCCGGCAACTTTCCTGCAAATGCTCCCTGTTCCCACAGCAGTGCACCCTGTTTCGCATAATCCAAAAAGACTTCGAAGGAGTAATTTCCCAGATCACTTAGAGGCATAGTTGCGTATAAATATTTCATCAAAAGTGTCTCCTGAGGAGAACACTCCTGTAATTTTATTCTTATTTTTTCAAATAGTTCCGGATATGCCGATACTATATCTGCAAATCCATTTTCAATCCGTTCTTCACATTTTACTGAAAACATATTCATTATCCTTTCTACTTCAGTCAATATCATGCCCCAGAAGCCGGGCATAAGTTTGTAAGCTCTAATACTGCATTGCGTAAATAACAGTGATATCATACATGATTAATAAATTATGGAAATAAATAATAGAGAGTAGTAACACCAGCTCCGGTAGCACCTTTAGACTGATATTCAAAAAGCGGGCTGTCTACCCATGCGGTACCTGCAATATCCAGATGAATCCATGGTTTTTCCTCAGCAAAGGCTTTTATGAATAAGGCTGCCGTTATCGTACCGCAATGGCTTTCTCCCATATTCCTGATATCTGCAATTTTGCTTTCGATCATCCGCTCCTGTTCTTCGTAAACAGGCAGACGCCAATAGCGTTCTCCAGATAGCCGATATGCCTCTTTAAATCTTGCAAAAAGGCCATCATGATCACAAACCACTCCCGCAGTAGAGAACCCAAACATATTTACAACGGCTCCCGTAAGCGTAGCAATATCCAAAACCCGGGTTACATTTTCATTTTTTACTGCATAGGAAACGGCATCCGCAAGAATCAGGCGTCCTTCTGCATCTGTGTTGCAGATCTCGATGGTCTTGCCCCCATAAGAAGATATTACATCTCCAGGTACAAGGCTTCCGGGCGCAATCCGATTCTCACACATTGGTATGAGTCCGATCACATTGGTCTTTACCTTATTTTTTGCAAGAGCCAGTACCGCACCTGCAACTGCGGCGCCTCCCGCCATATCTCCTTTGATCCCAAGCATGGAATTAGAAGGTTTTAAGCAGTATCCGCCTGTATCACAGGTAACTCCTTTTCCAACCAGTGCCGTAATTTCTTTACTGTCGGGATCAGCCAGATAACGGAATATGAAAAAACAGGGTTCATTGGAACTGCTTTCCCCTACAGACAGAAGGCCTTTCATTTCCAGTTTTTTTAATTCTTGCAAGCTAATCAGTTCACAGACCACCCCGGTGTTCTCCATCTTTTTGCTGATTTCTGCTGCAAAATCCAGAGGCTTAAAATGATTGCCGGGCATGTTGACCATGTCTCTTGCCCATACCACGGATTCCCCGATATGAATTCCTGCCTCAAGCTCTTTTTTTGCCGCTTCTAATCCTTCTTCCGATATTCCGCTGAGCGATACCTGCAGTTCTTTCTTTTCTTTATCTCCAACTTTATCCCCCAAAAAAGGACCCTCGTAATCACCCAGCAGAATACCCTCTGCTGCTTCACGGATGGCGAAAATTCCTTTCTTTTCTATAAAGAAAGACATATCTATAGAAAACTCGCAGATATTGTGCTGCTTCATCTCTTTCACTGCCTTTGCAGAGACTTCTTTGATTTCCTTACTGCTACAATCATTATCACCTAAACCGATTAATAAATCAATCTGTTCATTTGAATTTTTCAAAAAAAAAGCCTGGAGATATTCTCCCTGAAAAAGTCTTTTCGCATAATCCGGGCATTCCGCCTGGACCCATGCTTCTTTACTTATAAACTTTACCTGAAAAGCCTCGCTGCTATTTACAACTGCCTCTATCATAATCATACCCCAACTGCCTGCCCTTTTCCTAAAAATTTGACGGCTGGCATTCCTTTCTCTGTTTTTATGACTTCATAAAGAGCAGGAAGCCAGCACAGCATTGCACAAATAATTTGCGCAATGCTGTACCCTGGATTTCTCCCGGCATCCTGCTCTTTAATTTAGACCACGTTACACTTTGTGAAAAACACACCCTTGATTAGTATTGGATACTTATCATATTGTGACCCTTCACTTCCTGTAAGGTAAATGTAATATACTGTCCTTCCTGTTTAAAGGAGACGGCATTGTTTTCCGGTACAAGAGATACGGACTGAACCTTTTTCTCTCCTACATAAAGCTTCATTGTTATCATATACAGGGGAATCACATCTTCTACCGTATAGATATCTTCAGAACGTTTTTCTGTAATATAATGTAACAAATGAAGAATATCGCGGTTTTCTGCTTCCTGATGATTCAGTGATGAAATCAGCGTGGAAGGACCATCATGGTTAACCAGCTTGTGCTCCAATAATAAATCCAAGGCATCTTTCACCATCAATTTGCACCATCTTGCTGCATTTTTACGATAGAGGTGGAAGATCGGATGTGAAAAGTATACAGCATTTCCATTTCTCGTGACAGCCGGATAACCTGCTTTTCCGGATGACGGCGCATGCTGGTGGGAGCAGAAGGTTTTTCCGATACGGTCAAAATAAGGTTCTATTTTATCCATTATCACTTCGGCTCCTGCCGGTTCCACATCAAATCCTCTTAGATACATGACAAATTCTTCTTTTGGAAGATCCTTGCCAATTACTTCATTCGGCATGACAAATTCACGGTAGAACTTCGATTCACCCAGATATTTCACGCCATAAATATTTTCACTTCCATCCTTCGGAATACAGGAATCAAAGGAACCAATTACTTTTCCGCCTTTAGCAATATAATCTTTCATCACCTTATCCAAATCCGCATTGTAGTATATACAATCCGGTAAGATCACTACTTTATACTGATCCATCGGCATCTGACTGTCAATAATGTCAAACTGGTAGGATAATTCCTGAAGCATGCGGACCGTACCGATCAGGGAGGGGGAAATACCCAGATCGTATTCTTCTTCCGGATAGAACTCTTCCGGTGTGAGCACTGCGATTTCTGATACAGATGATGCACTGCGGCAATATGGTTCTTTTTCCTTAACGCTGCCGTAAACCTGCCCGATCAGGTCATAGGCACCAGGAGATAATTTGCCGTTTGGATGCAGCTGGTCACCGATGGAACAGCCTGCGCCCATTGCCAGCATACTAAAGCATTCCAACTCCAGCGCCGCACGGTTTTTCAGAGAGTGGAAATCTCCCCAGTAAGTATGGAATTTACCGGTCATTCCGATCATCTCTTTTCCAAGGTTTCTTGCATAGCGGCTGGTTGCCGGAAAGTGGTCGTATCCCCAGCCGCCGCTTGGCAATGACTCCAGCTCTAAATGGCTGTAATCCTTGAAGCTGTCCTTATAAGCAGGACCAACGTGAGAGCTGTTATAAAAAATACTTGCTTTTGGTGCTCTTTCACGGATGAATGCTGATATTTCAGACTTGAATTCTTCCAGCATATGTATGGAATAACGAAGGCGTGCCGCCTTGCTTTCCACATCCACATGAAGTTCTTCCATCTTCTTAACACAATGCTCACATTTACAGTCCACCTGGAACAGTATATCCATGAAGATACCGTCCACCTTGTCTGCCCCTACCACGTCAATCATATCTTCTAAATGTTCCTTGAAGAATTCACGATATCCGCTGTTCAGGCAGATGGTATGGTAGAAATGAGGTGCCGGTACATGCTGGGTATCAATATATTCACCGTTTTCATCCACAGCAAGCCATTCCGGATGTTCTCTCATAATACGTCCATCCCACTGTGCTGTTGTATAGATCGGCACTTTGATACCTTTTTCATGGCAGGCTTCAATCTGCTCTAACAGCAGGTTATGGTTTGTAAGATCCGGATGAATTAACTCCGGAAATTTCTTTGACGGATAATAGAGCCATCCGTGGTGGCACCTTGCAAAACAGGTGATTGAATCTACATTTGCTTTCACTAAGGTGTCCGCAAATTCTTCTTTATTGAAGTCTTTTCCTACTTCTGGTATATATTCACTGGTATGGAAGTCTAAATGAATTTGTCTGTATCTGATATTTCCCACGTACCATTCCTCCTGATGTTTTCCGCCCTTATTGATCTGGTTTGATATATAGCCGGGCATATATTTAAAATTATATCTGATTATTCAGCCATGTGCAATGCTTATTCTTTTACTGCTCCTGCTGACAAACCGCTCTCTACTTTTTCCTGGAATAACAGGTATAAAACAAGCGGTACAACTACTGTAATAACGATTGCAGCCATTAAAAGACCATGTTCACTTCCACGTTCTCCGTTAAAGTTCAGCAGACCTAAGGCGATTGGTTTTAAATTTTTATCATTGATGAACAACAGAGGGAATAAAATGTTGTTCCATGCGCCCAGGAAGTTGAAAATGGAAATTGTGGACAAAGCAGGTACCGATAATGGAAGCATAACCTTACGGTAAATCTGGAAATAAGTTGCACCGTCAATTAATGCTGCTTCTTCCAGGGATTTGTTAACGCCCTTCATAAAGTTTGTTGTTACGATAATACTAAATGGAAGGTTGAATGCAACATAGATCATAATCAATGCCGGAATATTATTTTTCAGGTTCAATGCCCCAATAATATAAGAAACCGGAACCAGTACCGTATGCACCGGGATCATCATACCTACCATAAAGAATACACTTAAAAATCCGTTAATTTTAAAATCAAATCTGGAAAGCATAAATGCTGCCATGGATGCCACAATTGCCAGTACGATAACCGTTGCACCTGCCTGAATGATACTGTTCAGGAAATACTGGCCCATGTTGGCGCCGTTCCATGCATCTACGTAGTTTTTCCACTGGAATACTTCCGGAAGCGCAAATGGCTTGGAGAAGATTTCTACTTTTGTTTTTACAGAAGACAACAAGGTGAAAACCATTGGCATTGCAAACATTACTGCATTTGCAATCAGGAATAAATACATGACCACGGTACCCACTGTTATTTTTTTACGTTCTTTTTTCACTTTGTTTTTCATGGTATACCTCCTAGTTCTCTTTGCTGCTCATAAGTTTATTACTGATTAAAGTACCGCCCAGACAGATGACCAGTATGATAATACCGATTGCACTGCCAAGTCCGTAATGACTGTATTTAAACGCTTCGTTGTACATCAGCGTTGTGGGCAGATTGGTAAGTCCGTTTGGCCCTCCGCCAGTCATCGCAAATACCAGGTCGAATACTTTTACAGATCCGATGATATCCAGTAAGATACACATAGAAATGGTTGGTTTCATCATTGGTACTGTAATTTTAAAGAACTGCTGTATTTTTGTAGCACCGTCAATGGATGCCGCTTCATACAGATCTTCCGGTATGGTAGTCAGTCCGGCAAGTAATATAACCATGAAATAACCAACGCCCGCCCAGATATTAACGAATACGATTACGTTCATTGCAGATGCGGGGTTAACCAGCCAAGGGGTAACCAGATCGGTAAGTCCTACAACTTTTAATAATGCATTGAAGGATCCTGTTGGCATAAATACAAAATACCACATCAGACCTACTGCAGTTAACGGAAATACGGTCGGCACAAAGAATAAAGCCTTAAACAAACGGTATCCCTTACATTTAGTGTTAATTGCCACAGCCATTAAAAGAGCAATGGGCGTATGGAAGATTACACTAAATACTACCATTTTTAACATGTTCTTAAGTGCAAGAATAAAATCAGGATTCTTAAATGCATTTGCATAGTTCTGGAATCCTACGAACTTCAGTTCTGATCCTGCAATTCCGCTCCATTCAATAAAGGAAAAATACACTGCTCCGATTAACGGGATAATCTGAAACAGAAGGTAAATCACTAATGCAGGAACGATAAATAGAAAGATATAAAATTTGGTCTTCTTACTTTTTAGTTTCATTCGTATCTTTGTCCTCCTTTTAGACAAAAAATTTCACAATTCAATTTAAAGCACACCGCATCAGTGTGGTATCATTAACATACTCAAAAGTGAATTGTGAAATTTTTTATATACTGCCGGAGAAATTCCCCGGCAGTATCTGAATTTATGAATTTAATTTACTGACTGATACCACGCACTATTTTGCGTTATTATCAATTTCTCCCTGAATCTCCTGTGCAGCTGCTTCTGCTGTTGCACCTGTAAACATACTTACGATGGAGTTTCTGGTTCTGTCCTGCATAGATGTCAATGGATCAAAGTCAAATATATCAACGCCGATACCGGTAGAGGTTCCACCTAATTTAACATTTTCAACAAATAATGGAGAGCATTTGCTTTCATCAAGATCAATATCTGTTCTTGGGATTAAGAAAGCAGCTTCTTCTGCATATCTCTTAGCAGCGTCTTTATTTGTCAGCATTTTTAATAATTCAATTGTCAGGTCTAATTCTTTTCCCTGTAATTTACCATTTACCATATATGGGCTTAATGTCTGCATATCTTCGTTTTTGAATTCCTCTTTCTCTTCGAAATATGGGAATTTAGCAACTTTAATACTGTCAGTTACAGGTGTTTTTTCTTTATCTGTGAATACTCCAATGTTCCAAGGGCCTGTGATAACCATTGCTGCTTCACCCTGCTGGAACTGTGTCATAGCGATATCATCTGTGATACCTGCTGCACTTGCATCGAATGCACCTAAATCAATTAAGTCTTTTTCTTTCTGCAAGGTTTCAACGACGTCACTGTCTGTCCATTTCTTTTCACGGTTTCCAAGCAGTTTCGCTGCTTCTGTTCCTAACCATTTGTAGAAGATCTGGTCATGTAAATGTCCTGCCATGTAAGTACTCTGAGCTCCCATAGCAATCGGGATTACACCGCTGTCTTTTAATTTTGTGATAGCATCTGTAAATTCTGTCCATGTTTCCGGGAATTTATCAACGCCTGCCGCTTTGAATAAATCTTCGTTATAGTATACGCCAATCAGTCCGGATTCCATTGGTACTGCGTAAGTTCCTTCCTGTCCCGGTACCTGGTAGTATGCAAGGGAACCTTCTGTAAATCCGCCGCCCCATTCTTTATCTTCCTCTAAATACGGCTGAAGATTTAAGATCATGCCGTTATCAATATACTCAGAAAGGTTTGCAACACCCTGGATTCTAAAGATATTCGCCATCGTTCCGGATGCAATATCAGTAGAGAGAATATTGTTAAATGCAGACTCATCACTCTGGGAATCATCCACGATGGTTACTTCCGGATGTTTTTCCTTAAACTCATTGATGATATCGTTATAGATATTAACCTGAGTTGTAGTACCTGCCATTCTGGTCAGAAGACGGATTGTAACTTTTTCACCATCACCGGCTCCTTCTGATTTTGCTGCATCTGTTCCATCAGCTGCTTTTGTTTCTCCAGCTGCCTGTGTATCACCTGCTGCTTTTGTTTCTTTTGTGTCGGATGAACTGCCGCATCCAGCCAAAGCTCCAACGCACATAGCGCTTGCCAGTAATAATGCTGTTACTTTTTTCATTCTCATTGCTTCTTCTCCTCCGTTTTTTATATTTTTTTAAGTTTTCATTTCTTAAGTCTTAATCATTATAAAAAATTTTCCGGTAAATTAGAATGGTCATTTTCTATTTTTTTTGTACATTTTGCATTTCATTTACAAAAAGCATATTCCTTACGTAGACTTTTTGTCTAAAATAATATAATATAAGGAAGATAATAGGAGATAATAAAATTCTCTATATTTATAGGAAAGGAATTTTTTAATGAATAAGAAAAAATCTGCTTCGATACAATCTAAATTTTTCCTGAGCAGTGCCGGCATTGCCATTGCATTTATGGTAGTTTTGCTTCTGAGTACATCCTTTATTTTTTATAAACATTTTATCAGTTTGGAAGCAAACTCTGCACTGAGGCAGTTAGACTATATTTCTTCTCAGCTTGATTATTATTTGACATCTACTAAAAATTATTCGAAAACAATCATAATCGATAATACAGTCCAGTCTCTGATGCGAAAATACAAAGACAACCGTACTGATTTTAATGCGGATGATAAGAGAAATATAACCGGACAAATCAACCGCATTGTACAGGCTACTCCCTTTATACATGCAGTAACGATATATTCCTCCGATAAGGATATGATAGCCACTACGGAGATTTACCCTTATGATACGACTCTGGAAGGCGTACCTGTGGATTCCGAAGCAGTCTGGGTACTGCGCACAAAACATCCGCAGACAAACCGATATCAAAATATAGCTGCAGTCTCTTTAATCCGTCCCTTTTACCATTACCAGACTGCTGCTCTATTGGGTTACATCGAAATATCCATTCCGGAACATACGATTTCCCAGATATACCGGGATAAGGCTACGGACACGAACCACATATTCATGGCAGATGAAACAGGCAAAGTGCGAAGTTCCGATAATTCTATCAGCCTTGGCTCTCAATATGATTCATTTTCTTTATTAAAGCCCACTACCGGGGATGAATCCAGATTTACGTCCCATTCCATTATACTATATAAGTATTTTCCAACCCTGGACTGGTACATTATTAACGAAATCAACCTGCTGGATTTTATCAGGCCATCCATGTTTTTATTTTTTATCACCATGATGATCACACTGGTATGTATCGCAGTGTGCATCTACGTGTCCCATAAAGTTTCCCATACGATCAGTTCCCCCCTCGACCATCTGATACATCACACCCGGACGATTAAGGAGGGAATCTGGACACCCGTACAGGAAGAGTGCAGCGATACGGAAATCGGTGAGTTATTCAAAGCTTTTAACAGCATGATTACAGCCCAGGAGAAATTAAAAAATGACTTGCTGGAATCCCAGAAAATGAAAACAAAGATTTCTCTGGATCTCCTACAACAGCAGGTAAATCCCCACTTTCTCTATAACACCCTGGATAATATCTGTTCTCTTGCTGAAATAGATGAAAAAGAGACTTTGATTGATATTGTTATGAATTTATCAACTTTTTACCGGGAAGGCTTGAGTAATGGTAAGTTTTACATTACAATAAAAGAAGAGCTGGAAATCACAGAAGCCTATCTGCACATTATGCAGGTACGGTACTTCAACAAATTTGACTACTATATTCACTGTCCCAGATCCCTCTATGAATATCCCTGCCTGAAGCTGCTTTTACAGCCCATTGTAGAAAATAGTATTTATCACGGTATCAAAGAACTTGAATATAAAGGTATCCTGGAAATCATGGTCACAGAATATACTGACGCTATTCGTATTGTTGTACAGGACAACGGCATTGGTTTTTCAAAAGAAGCTTATGACCAGATATGGCAGACAGGCAGCGACCACTTTGGCATCAAAAACATCCATCAGCGTATCCAGCTTTATTATGGAACGGAATATGGTCTGGAAATCGCCAATCGCCCTGAGGGAGGCTGTATCACAACAATTACAATTGGAAAGGAGGCCGCAAATCAAAATGGCCTTAAATCTTCTGATCGCTGACGATGAATATTTCATCCGGCAGCGTTTAAAAAAAATAATTCCATGGACTGCTCTGAATCTGAACTTTATTGGTGAGGCTGAAAATGGAATGGAAGTTATGGAACTGCTGGAGCAGCATCCGGTGGATATCATTATACTGGATATTAAAATGCCTAAAATGACCGGGATCCAGGCAGCGGAACAAATTCATGAGGATTATCCCCAGACAAAAATAATCATTCTATCCGGCTATAATGACTTTGAATATGCCCGTACGGCTATGCGGTATGGAGTTACCGACTATCTGCTAAAACCGGTAGACACCCTGGTACTGAAAAGTACGCTGGAGGACTGTATTGAAAAAATTGCCCTCTCCAAAAAACAGCACCGCCAGATTGAAAAACTCAATCATTATGAAAAATGTACTGCTCTTACAAATGTGCAGAACGGTTCACTGGATATTCAGGGGCTTTATACGAATTATCCGGAATTTTTACAGATTACCCACGCACTTTATATCGGGGCCTTTGTTTTTGAAAATACAGAGATGGCGGTACATCGTTTGATCACTGCTCTAAGACTGGAAGGTTTCCAGTGTGAATATACCCAGGAAGCGGAATACATTTATGTACTGCAGATCTTTTTTACAGCCCGGCAGGCTTCCCATCATATTGGCAGCGTGTTAACAGAATTTGTGGAGAAGGAAAAACATTTTGTGTTTTTAAGCGTAGGTAATCTGTTTTCCTTAACTGAAAGCTGGAATCCATACTTCAAACGGGTTCTCCATGGATTGAGCCAACGCTATTTTTCGTCCGGCTCAAACCTCCTGCTGGAGTATGCCGCCACCCGGGAACCTGATTATTCCATTGATCTGCCTAAAATCAGACAAAACATTACCTTACATCTCAATGGTAAAGATGAGAAGACATTTTCCGATTACATTGAAGTGTTATTTTCATCCATTGAGAAAAAGCACAGTGTGGACTATCTGTATCTGATCGTAACGGAATTATTTATGACCTTCCATATTTATTATCACATACTGGAGAATACACCCACAAACATAAATGAATTTATTTCTTCCATATTGGATGAAGAGTATACACTGGAAAGTTTAAAAAATACAGCAATCCATTACGGGCTGCAATGCATCCAGCAAAATGACACCTCTCCTTCTGATGTGGCACTGAGTAAAAAACTGATGTCCTATATTGATGAACACTACCATAACCAGGATCTATCCGTAGCCCAGATCGGTGATATTTTTCAGTTAAACCCCTCTTATATGGGCAGCGTGTTTAAGAAAGTAAATGACATATCCATACTCCAATATATTACAAATGTTCGTATGGAAGCCTCCAAACGACTTTTGGAATCCAATCAATATAAAATTTCTGAAATAGCGGAGCAGGTGGGATATTCGGATGTCTTTTACTTCAGTAAACGTTTCAAAAAATCTTACGGATACTCTCCAAAAGATTATGCACTTCGTAATAAAAGTTAAATATATTTTAATTCTATTAAATTATTTTCATGCGTAAAAAATATGCAGGATGGGAGATTTATATGAAAAAGAAATTAATGGCAGTCCTCTTAGCGCTATCGATCGCTATTCCGACAGCTCTACCTACGAACCAAGTTACTGCACTGGCAGCAGAAGCACCATTGACAGCAAATACGGCACAGGATTATCAAAATCAAAAGAATCAAGCAGCAATGGCAGGACTTCCGATAACAGAAACAAATGAAACTGAAGCAGGAGAACGCGAGAACAATACATCTAGTTCGACGGAATCTGTAAATGGAAATCCTGAAACTTCAGATGAATCGGAATTCAACTCGAATAACCAGACCTCTTCTTCCGAATCTGAAACACCTCTGACCGAAAAAAAAGATGAGACAGAAATTACAGAACCGAATTTGACAGAAACAGATATTACAGAAAAAGAAATTACAGAAAAAGTAACAGAACCTCTTACAAAACCGGAAGAAGAATCTGCGGATATATCATTGGGATCAAAACAGCAACGTGGGAAAGAAAACCAAACGGAAGTGTCCTCTTCCGATAAAGTAAATACAAAAAATACTACATACACGATAACCTACATATTAAACGGCGGAAAAAATGCACAGGGAAATCCTGCTTCCTATTTGACATCACAAAATGTAACATTAAGAACTCCTTCCCGGAATGGGTATTCCTTTTCCGGATGGTTTCTGGATAAACAATACAAAAAGCAAATCAAAAATATTACAGCTGGAACCAGTGGTAACATTTCGGTATATGCAAAATGGAAAAAGCTAAAAGAATACGCCCCAAAATCCAATTCAGCACGAATCACAAGCTGTAAAGGCAGCGGTGTAGATAAAATTTACATTAAAGCCAAAATCACCAAACGGATTAAAAGCACAGATTCCTACTACTATCTCGTTACCGTGGATCCGAGTTCCGGTAAGATTTTAAAAAGAGCTGCAAAATCAACAAAGAAAACCTCCGTAAGCTTTACCCTGAATACTGCCGAACCCAATAAAGGATATATTATGGCTAAATACGCCATTGCAGTCAAACAGAAAAAAGGATATAAAGTGATCAGCAGTTCCAAATACGTAACGAGTCCCGAAAACACTGCCCAAAACCGCCATGCCTATGAAACCGGTAAGACCAAAAAAGGGATACAGTTTACAACTACTCAGGATGTGGAAAGAGTTGATGCCAAGAACACATTTCTAAACTTATACGCATCCACTATTTTATCGAATCCGGATACGACTTATAAATATAACGGAAAAACTTATCGATTTAACAGTTTAAGGGGATATGAAATTGCAGTATCAGAATTTAACTCAAAGGGCATTAATGTAACGTTACAGTTAGGCCTGGATTGGGGAGATGGAAGTTATCAGGATTTGATTGCTCCCGAAGCAAGAAGCGAAGGACATATCCTTTATACCTGGAATACTTCCAACAAAGCGGCAAGAGAAAAAATGGAAGCAATCTTCAGTTTCCTTGCCTCAAAATTCAGCACCAGTGATTGCCTGATATCCAACTGGATTTTAGGTAATGAAGTAAATTCCTGCAATCTTTGGAACTATAAAGGAAGTATGAGCAAGAATAAATTTATCAATTCTTACTCTTATGCTTTCCGTTCCCTATATAACGCGGTAAAGAGCAAATGGAATAATTCCAAAGTATTCATCTGTCTGGATCATTGCTGGAATACCGCCGATGCAGGTTATACGGCAAAAGACTTTATGAATTCTTTTGCTAAGAAAATAAAAAGTATGCAAAGCGGTATTGATTGGAATGTGGCGTTTCACGCCTATCCGGCTCCGTTAACCAGTCCTGATTTCTGGAATAACAGCGCTATTTCTTCCAAAGAAGATTCACCTTATGTCACGATGGAAAATATACAGGTATTAACCAACTACGTTAAAAAGCACTATGGCTCAAAAACCCGTATCATCTTATCCGAACAGGGATTCAGTTCCTCAAAAGGAGAAGACGTACAAGCCGCAGCAATCGCATACGGATACTACAAAGCGGCTTGTAATCCGATGATCGATTCCTTTATCATAAGAAGTTATGCCGACGAACCCGGTGAAACAGCGCAGGGTCTGTATATGGGCATCAGCGGTAAAAAAGCATATAACGTGTTCAAATACATGGACACTAAAAATTCCGGTAAATATACCAACAAATATTTGAAAACCATTGGTAAATCCAGTTGGAAGAAGGCCGTTCCTGGCTACACACCCAACAGGATCTATAAAATGTACCGTAAATAAATCTCCATGCCAGCAGACTTTTAAGCTAGAGCGTGTTTTAAAATTCATCCCCGCCATCTGCACGCCCCACTTTGCGGCATATTTGCCCCGAATTCAGGTTACATAGCCCGCTATGTGCCCTTCATTCGGGACAGATCATGCAGTTTTCCTATTCTCTTACATTGATATACTTTTAGGTATCTTCAGGATATCTTCTATTGCCATCTCTGTGATTTCTGCTATCTCCTGTATGGTTTTCCCGGCACGAATCATGTTTTCTGCAATCTTAATCTGCTTTCTGTGTTCGCCTTCCACAATACCTTCCTCCAACCCTTCCTCAAATATAATTTTCTCTACTTTCAACATACGAATTTCCCTCCTTATCTCTTCTGCCAGCTGACTGCTTATAATCTTATCAGCGAAAGTCAGCAGTCCTGCCATAATAAACGTTCGGTCGTTTTCATCTTCTATTTCTTTTTCTAACAGGATGATCTCTTTTAGAAGAACTTGTTTATCTTCTTTTCCTTTTACTGTCAATGGTAATATAATCATTTGCATTTTTTCATCATCTGTCAGTTTCTTAAGGCATTTTATTTTCTTCTTTATATTTTCAAAAATACGGTCTGTGTCTAAGCCGCATAAAAATGCCTGCTCAATTTTAAAAGTGAGGCATCCAATATCCAAAACATCGTTTGCCTGTTCCACATCGGAGGTATACAGGATTAAAACCCGTATTTTCACCCCCATCCATCCCTTTCCCAGCCTTTTTAATATTCTGCAGACATAGTCCAGATAACCTAAAATATAATTATTTAAAAATTTACTTTCATAATCTACCAGCACAATGCTGTTATCTTCCAGCAAAAACAAATTATCCAATCTCAGTTCATTAACCTGAATGCCAGGCAGATTGGTTGGCAGTACCTCAATAATCTTCGGTAAATCAATTCCGTAAACAGAAAATGATTTCTCTTTTAGTGACTCAGCAAAAATTTTAGATAAAATATCTTTGTTTTGATACGCAATTCCTTCCAGCGACAGCACTCTCCTTCACGTGCAAATGTACCATTATACATATATTACATGAAAAAGAGAATAACTTTTAAATATATACGTATCATCATACTTTGCTTAACAAATAGGGGTTTTTGATTTGAATAAATCAGAAGTTTACACAGAAAATGAAAAATCATTAAATACACATAAATAGATCGGGTGAATCTCTTATTATTTTTTAATATAACATAACTGTAAGAATAATGCAAGGGTTTATTCCACTAATAGTCTAGCCGGTTTTAAAACACTATATTGGGGTTTAGCTGATAAAAGACGCTTTGTAAATGATAGGTAGTGTACGGAAAGAGAAGGGGGCGGACCAGGACATTGGTTTGGAATGCTTAACGCAGAACTGGCATTTTCTAACCTTC
>JAGZJZ010000094.1 GCA_018365455.1 Clostridiales bacterium | reverse complement strand
CTTGCGGGGACAGGGAACGATCATTGGTTTTATTGATACCGGAATAGACTATCAAAATCCGCTGTTCCGGCTTTCGGACGGCAGATCCCGCATTTTGGGGATTTGGGATCAGACTTTACCGTCTTTGGATATTCTCCAGAAATTACCGCCTGGAATTCCGGGACTTACCGTAAATGATACTATTATTTATGGAACAGAATTTACAAATGATGAAATTAATGAAGCTCTGGCATCCGAAAACCCATTAACGTTAATTCCTAGTACAGACGCCAATGGACATGGAACATTTCTGGCTGGAATTGCCGCAGGTTCACCATCACCAAATGGGGATTTTATTGGAGCAGCACCCGAATGTAATATCGCAGTAGTTAAACTCAAACCCGCAAAACAATATTTACGGGATTACTACTTAATACAAGATACTGCTGAAGCATATCAGGAAAATGATATTATGATGGGGATTAAATATCTGACTCTTATATCTGCCAGATATAAAATGCCATTGATCATTTGTCTCGGTCTTGGGACTAACATGGGAAGTCATGAAGGAACATCCCCGCTTGGACTGCTGTTAAGAAGATTAAATTTAACCACTGGATTTGCATCTGTTGTATCTGCTGGGAATGTACCATCATTTTCTGGGTGACATTCAGGCGGACATGGAATATGAAGAGGTGGAAATAACGGTAGCGCCAAATGAAAAGGGATTTACCGCCGAGCTATGGGCATCCCCACCAGAACTTTATACTGTTGGATTTGTATCGCCTACAGGTCAAATAATACAACGCATTCCCTTAAACGAGGACAGGGATACCTTTGTGAATTTCACATTGGAAAACACACAGCTTACGGTTCATTACGATATCTCCGTATTGGGTTCTGGCAGTCAGTTTATTACTATGAGATTTCAATCTCCAACACCTGGAGTATGGCGAATTCGAGTATATAATTATCTTTTCATTACCGGTAATTACCATATGTGGCTACCAATTACAGGATTTATTTCCCACGAAACCGTTTTTTTGAAACCAAATCCATTTACCACAATTACAGAACCTGCAAATGCTTATAGTTGTATTACTGTAGGTGCCTATAACCATCGGGATAGCAGTCTTTATATCCATTCCAGTTATGGCAATAACCGCATTCAATTTGAAAAACCAAATATTGTTGCACCAGGTGTAAATGTCTATGGGCCTTCCATCTCCAGGAACTCTACTGAATCAGGATTGTCAATGACATATGATACTGGAACTTCCGTGGCTGCAGCCCATGTAGCAGGCGCTGCGGCCAATCTGATGTCCTGGGGTATCGTGCAAGGGAATAATGCAGGTATGAATGCAAACTCTATCCGAACCTATTTAATCCGTGGTGCTGACCGGAATCCTGCATATATTTATCCAAACATGGAATCGGGTATGGGTACTCTCAATCTCTATCAGACAATCCTCAGGCTCCGGGAGTAAATCTCTTAAAACTAAATAGTTGCAACTAAAACAATCTATCTGACTTAGGGTGGTACTTCGGTACTGCTCTTTTTTAATGTAAAGGTTTCTTCTTTGAGTCTTCCCATCTTTCATTTAACTTCATCACTGCAAACAGTGGAAGGTGAAATTGGTGATAATCACCTTCCACTGTTTGCAGTCTATCTATTTTCCGACTAAGAGAGCTGGATTTATCAGCTTAAAATCTGTCCAGTTTATGGTAGCCGATCCAACTGCCCCCCTTCTTTTTATATTTCGCTACCACATAATCAATATATTATTTTACCGTCAATTTTATCTTATCTTTTTTTCCATTATATGCTTTAACTTTAATAGTGACGATGCCTTTTTTCAATCCCTTTACTTTACCATTTGCATCTACTGTTGCGATCCTCTTATTGCTTGAGGTATATTTTACAGTTCCCGCACTACCTTTTGATAAAGTTGTCTTTAATTTCAGAGTCTTCCTCACTTTCACCGTCTTTCTCTTCGCACTCAGTGTGATCCTTGCAGGTGCTTTCTTAACCGTAATGACGCAGTTCGCAGTCTTGCCGTTAGATGTCTTCACTGTAATTGTTGCTTTTCCGGTTTTCTTTGCTGTAATCCGGCCCTTAGCATCTACCGAAGCCACTGCCTTCCTGCCAGAGCTGTAGGTAATGTTTGCTTTACTTCCCGCCGGAAGCAAGGTTACCTTGAGCTTATACTTCTCCCTGACACCCATGACTCTCTTAGTTGACGATAGTTTAACCTTATCAGGTACTTTTTCCACGACAGTTACCGTACACGACGCTGTCTTCCCGTTGCAGGATGCTGTAATTATGGCTGTTCCAATCTTATTTGCAACAACCTTGCCATTATTTTTGCCTACAGTCACAACAGCAGGATTGTTACTACTCCAAGTTGGTGTACCCAAAGGAGTAACCTTTGCTGTCAATGTAAAACTTTCACCGACAGGCAATATTTTAGTATTTTGAGAAATAACAATTGTAGGGACAATAACTACCGAACTCTTTACGTCCACATAACATACATTGGAAATCTCAGGATTTGCTTTAGATGTAACAGTAATCTTGACCTCTCCCGGACTTCTTCCCTCTACCTTTCCTGTTGCCTCCACAGAAGCAATAGTAGGAGCACTGGACTTATATATCAATGTATTGTCCTCTGTTGTATCTACTGGAATTACTAAAGCACCAATATCAAACCTGTCTCCCACTTTTATTTCTTTTCTGGAAACCGTTAATTGAACTGCCGTAATTGGCTTCGGAACTATTATTTGCTCCACTGTAACATTACAAGTTCCAGTTACTCCGCCGCAGGAGGCAGTGACAGTTGCTGTTCCGGGTCCTACTGCTGTTACCATACCATCTTTTACCTGAGCCACATCTTCGTTGTCTACACTCCAAATTATTTCAGCGGAAACCATATCCTCCGGTGTAATGATCGCAGTTACCTGCTGCTGGTCTCCCACCTTCAAAGACAGTGTATCCGGATCCAGCGTAATACTGTCAACCACTGCCTCACCATCCCTCTTTTCGACCCTATACATAGTTTCCGGTTCAGTATCAAAGACTATCTTTTTCCCTCTTTCCAAAACTTTTGTTGTTACGATAGTTCCGTTGGATGTGACTACATAGCCAGAATCAATTCCGTCATAAGCAATCGTACACTCTTTTCCACCTTTTGATAAAATATTCATTTCCTCTAAACTGCTTTCATCCCATGATAATGAAACTTCAAAATTATTTCTGGCCAGAAGTCCTTTCACATATCCACTGCTCCACTGCTCCGGAAGCGATGGTAACGGCTGTATATAACCCCCCTGGCTCTGGAGAATCATTTCGCTGATACCAGATGTCGTCCCCTCATTTCCATCCATCTGATAAGGCGAATGTGAAGACAACAGGTTGTCATAAACCCCGCCCGCATTCATATCACCTACAATATCTGTAGATCTCCTAATAAAACTGGTAAGTGTATTAAAAGCCTGTTCAGAATCTCCTGTCCTTGCCCACAAATTAAGCTTATGGGCTTTCGACCATCCTGTCCCTCCATTTGTACGCAAAGTCAACGATTTTTTTGCCGCTTCCATATATTTGGGTGTATCAAATGTAATATGCTTTCCCGGATAGAGTCCCAATAGCTGTGATACATGCCTGTGGTGGTCATCGGTACCTGGAAGGCGTTTGCCGGCTACATCCTTATTATAAGCCGCCTCCTCCCTCCATTCTTTGATTTGTCCATCATTTCCAATTGCAAGAGGATTCAGTTTCCGCTTAGCCTCCCTGAGCTGTCCTATAAATCTCTCATCTGCCACATCCTGCAGTTCTTCATACGCTTTGATTGTATCTGTGAATAACTGCCAAACCAATTCCTGATCAAAGGTAGTTGCTACTGTTCTCGGTCCCTGTTCTGGAGAGTAAGAAGGTACTGAGATCAAATTATCAGGATTTTCCGGATCTACCCTCAAACTCGCCAGCCAAAACTGTGCATTACCTTTTAATAACGGGTAAATTGTATTCTCCAGCATTTCTCTGTCGTTCGTAAATTCATAATACTCCCATACATTCTGAAGTGCCCAGGCAGCTGATCCTGGTGACCAGCCCCAACTGAATTCCGCTCCCGGCGCTGTCCACCCAAAAGCATTTGTTTTCATGTGGAACACAAAACCCTCATCTACTCCATGATACTCCTTAGCCGTAGTTTTCCCTGGAACCTGAAGCTTGTCCACCTGATTAATATAAGAAAGCGCCATTTCCGGCATATTTGCGACATACGCCGGCCAGTAGATCATCTGAATATTGACATTGTAATGATAATCTGCATTCCACGGCGGTTGGTTGGAACGGTTCCACAGGCCTTGCAGATTCGCACCAAGTTCTGAATTCCTGGAGGATGAAATTAACAGGTATCTCCCATAATGGTACAAAAGTTCATCAATGTAGCTGTTTCGATTCTTATCTCCCTGAGAGGCAATCAAAAACTCATCAGTCGGCATTTTAGCTACACTGCTGTTTCCCAGTTTAATTGCAACTCTGTCAAAATAAGCCTTATAATCCTCCATCTGCCTTTCTTTTAATTCCTGGACAGTCTTTCTACTGGCCGCGTTGACGATATCCTTGACCTTGACAAGCGGATCAGAGCCATCTTTATAGTCAGGCGGGTTATTCGGATCTGAAAATTGGTCTGATTCATTTTTATAATCTGACTTAATCGTAACCAAAATAGTTACATCTTCAGCATTTTCAACCGTAATCTTTCCATCCTCCATATCTGACAACTCCGCCTGATCCGCAATTACCTTAATTTGGGATGCAAAATTAATATCGCTCTGAATAATCGTACCTGTTGTGGTAATCGTATGGTCTGTCGTCGAAGTATGATAAGTTTTACTTTTCTGTGGAGCACTGATTTTACTTTGACTATCATCCACCTCGTTATAAACGGTGAAATTCAAAGCATCATCCTGGGAGGCAGTCATATGTATAACCATCACATCGTCCGGGTTACTTACATAATATTCTCGTGTATATTCTACATCTCCTATGCTGTACCAAACTCTTCCACACCCTTCCTGCAGATCCAGTTCACGCCGATAATCAGTGACATCTACACTTCCTGAAAGCTTATCTGTCAAATCAATTTTCAGCGTACCATAATTCTGGTATGCTCCAAACGCATTTTCATCCCCTGTTAGATTATCAGAGATTGAGGTAAGCTGATTCTGTCTTCTACTCCCAAAATATTCTTCCTCAAATTGATGTATATACTGATGCATACCCGGTTTATTATACGGATGCCCATTATATTTTTCTGAATTAGGTCCACCATCCCACAGAGTAATCTCATTCATCTGTACCTGCTCTACATCCACCTTTCCAAAAACCATACCACCCAAAGAGCCATTTCCAATGGGAAGAGCCTCCGTATCCCAAATTTCTGCTGGCTTATTATACCAAAGCCTCATATTCAGATCTTCATCCGACATATGCCCTTCATCAGGTGTAATATAAAATATGGGTGCGGGGTCCAGGATCTCAACACCTTCCACCTCAAAATCATCAATATAAAATTCCCTTGCATTCAGGTTTCCATCCGTAAACTTAAATCCACAATACCCAGGGGCAGTATTGAATCCGTCCTTTTGGGAATCGTTTGCAACTTCACCATTAATCTTCAGTATATAATGATTTTCACGGATTGTTATTTCAATGTCGTTATACTCATTTACATTTAATGACACTCCTGATTCCTGTGATGAGTCATGCCCTGGCTGATAAAGGTTCCATTTTCCCTTTACCGGGGTCTGCATAAAGGTCGGCGCATCCTGATTACTTCCTTCATGTCTGAACGTAAAACCGAATTTAGCATCTACTGCTGGTTCCGTTAGCGATTTAAACCGGAATCGGATTGTTCCATCTCGAAAAGGAAGCGTATCCTGATTTAAAACATATTGGTTTTCTCCTGATGCATTGATCTTCAAAACATGGTTATCCCCTTCTCCCACAATTTCCATATCATCCGACTCTATTCCAATCCATTTTCCCATCTGTCCATTTTCAAAATCTAAAACTGTTTGATATCCTTCTGCTCCTGCCACAGCATTAATATTTTCCGCCCTCACATAATTCATGGGAATCACTCCGGAAGTAAGTACCCCCACGATAAACAATGCTAAGATTTTCTTTCTTTTCATTCTCCCTTGCGCCTCCTTTTTGACTATTCATAGTCATCTTTTGCTAATACACTTTTTCCCCCTCTTGTACTACATGGTGTAATTAGTTTCTTTCTATTTGATATTGATTTAATCATAATACAATTATTATAGATATTTTTATTATAGCCTCCCATTCTGGCGGCAACAACATGACTATTTTTATATATAGTGCATTATTTTCATAATTTCACAATTTCAATACATAATTACGGATATTGATACTGCAAAGCCTTGAACCTCACATTTCTTCCACGGACAGTATAATTTCCCTCACCGCGCCAAAACATTCATCCATATTTGAATAATGGATTTGTGGTTTATCTTTATTGTATTTCCAAGGCTTAGCGATAAACTGAAACTTACCTTTTCTTTTGATCTTCTAATAAAAATGCCCTTAGATAAATACACATAGGTATTGTATATTTATCTAAAGACACTTGTATTTATCATTAAGATTCCTTTTGGTTGTTATTATTTTACGACACTTTTACGACACATATTTTGATTGTTATTGCTATGTTTTTAAAAGCAGCATATTTTAGTGGTTACTACAAGTACTGTGCACCCTTGATTTTACTAGTGGAAAATAGCTTACAGGTAACAAAAATCAACATTAGTGAAGAAAAACTAGAAGATTATTTTTCAAATTTGATTGGAGGTGGTGGAATTGGCTGATCTGATTTACTGTGAATTATTAACGCTGAAACGGTCAAAAATGATTATAATCAGTATTCTTGGTGCCCTGGCAGCACCGGCTATGCTGCTTCTGGAATGTCTGCAAACACATTTTGAACACCCTGAAAAAATCATTACTCTGACGCATATATATGACAGTCTGATGCTCTATACGATAATTCTTATGAACCTGTTGGTTTATATTATTATAGCCTCCTACCTGTTCAGCCGGGAATATACAGAGAAGACTTTGAAAAATATATTACCAATACCGGTTTCAAGAGCTTCATTTTTAACCAGTAAGTTCTGCATTTTGTTTGTTTGGATGATCGTTCTGTCCTTTTTCTCCTGGGGTTCTACTTATCTTTTGGCGCTCCTGTATCATTTTGTGTTTGGTATGGCTGAATTTCATTTCCATATCGCCCTGACTTATCTGGGAAAAATGCTGATCGGTACAATGTTAATGTTTTTAACCATAACACCATTTACATTTCTTGCCGAGAAAACAAAAAGCCTGGTTGTTCCATTGATCATATCATCTGCCGTCATCATGGGCAATGCTGCTTTATCAAATCAGGATCTTGGTTCATTATATCCCTGGACAGCCATCCTATTTCTTATGCAGGGAAGTCTGTCCGGCACCGGTTACCCTGTTTGGACTTCTGTCAGTATCATCGCCCTGGTGTCAATCCTGGGGTTTGCTGCCACATTTATTTATTTCCAGACGGAGGATATTAAATGATAACACCTATCGGTCTGGCATGGTTCAATATCCCAGACCGGCTGTTTCTTCATTGGTCAATACACCGTCGCTCTAAAAAGGCATCATACCGAAACTGGTATGATGCCTTCCTTCTGCTATTGTTCTTATATGTATCTCTTTATTGCATATACAGTATCAAAATACATGCCAGATACGATAATTCCGCTTGTGGGATTACTTGCATGAACCACCTGGCCTCCGCCGATGCAAAGGGCCACATGATAAATATATCCACTTTCATCAACATAGAATACCAGATCGCCTGCCTGTTCACTGCCTGGGGATACTGACGTACCGCCGGCAGCCTGATCTTCAGCCACACGTGCAAGATAGATACCAAAGTTTGCCATTACAGATTGTACAAATCCTGAACAATCCGCACCATTTGTCAAACTCGTTCCACCCCAAACGTATGGGTTTCCTACAAACTGGAGTGCATAGTTCGCAATACTGGTTCCCAGTCCAGAATTAGATGATTCTGAAGAAGAGTTGTCTGGCACTTCTGTTTCCGGAGTGTTTGTCGCTGGTGTTTCGGTCGCCGGTGCTTCCGTTTCAGCAGTTTCCGGTGCTTCCGTCACAGGTGCATTTGTCTCTGGCGCTTCTGTCTCAGGTGCAGTTGTTTCTGGCGCTTCTGTTTCCGGTACAGTTGTCTCTGGCGCAATTGTCTCCGGTACAGTTGTCTCCTGTGTTTCAGTCTCTATTGCTTCTGTCGCAGCTGTTTCTGTAGTTTCTGTTGCCGGGATATTCGTTTCAGCTGTTTCAGGAGTTTCTGTTGCCGGTACATTTGTCTCTGGCGCTTCTGTCTCAGGTACAGTTGTCTCTGGTTTCACAACTTCCGGCTGTGTAACAGGTATCTTCTCCTGCTCTTTTTTGGCTGCTTCTTCTGCTGCTTTCCTTGCTTCTTCCTGAGCCTTCTGATATGCCTGCCATTCACCATCTAGTCTAGCCTGCTCCTCTTCCAGTGATTCTGCCTCATCAAATCTAACTTCACAGGTAACATACTGCTTCGCAACATAGCCTTCGCGTCCGTCACTCATTTGTACTTTTACCCAGTCTCCCGCATCTGAGACAACTGAGTATGCTTCAGATTCCATAACTGTATCAACAACTTCAGCATCTTCATTAGCCTCTGAACGTACATTTAATACCTCTGCATTAATTACCGCCACTTCCCAGCCATATTTCCTGGCCAGTTCAGCTGCTTTGTCACCGCTCACTACGAGATCTTTCTTCACATAGCCTTTTACAGAGCCCGACTTAATCAAATACCAGTCGCCTTCTTCTTTTACAATTTCACCTGCTCTGTGATTATAGAGTTTTCCCAGAACTTCCCCATCTTCTACATTTGCAGATTTACGGATGTTCACATACTGTTCCTCCGGTTTTACGCCTTCTTTTTGTTCTAAATCAGCGATAACCATCTTGTCATAGGGAACTGCTTCTTTCTCTTTCGTAGTGTCTGTCTGTACATTTTCTACGTGTACAGCTAAACCTACAAGGGGAGTTCCAGTATTCGCAGCCATTGATACAAGACTCATTCCACCAAATGCCATTACACCGGTGGCAAGAAGGCCTGCAATTTTCAGCATACGTCTTTTCATAATAATCGCATACCTCTCTTTCATTACAAATTTTTTCGCAGTTATTACGTATTTATTACGCTCTGCAACATTATTTTAACATTTTTGCCTTAATCTGTCAATGACGTCCGACTACGTATATAGATCACATTTCTTAAAGTAATAAAAAAGTAAGATCTAATAAAGACCCCTGTCAGCTTTGGATGGTAAAATATATTGTAGCAGAAAGGAGTAATACAAAATGAACCATTATGTAATCGGAACAATCGGGTTTTCAAAACAAACATACATCTATTTTCAAAAGGAGGATATTAAATAATGACACTGGATTTACTAGAAGTACTAAAAATTATTTTTCTTGGTATTGTAGAGGGTATCACAGAGTGGCTGCCTGTGAGCAGTACCGGACATATGCTCCTGGTGGATGAATTCATCTCCCTGAACATGAGTGAATCCTTTAAAGAAATGTTTTTCGTCGTCATACAGCTGGGCGCCATATTAGCTGTTGTACTGGTATTCTGGAATAAAATGTTCCCGTTTCAATTCAAAGACAAAAAGAAGCCGGTGATAAAAAAAGATACTTTTTCCATGTGGTTTAAAGTCGCCGCCGCCTGTATTCCAGGTGCGGTAGTCACCATCCTGTTTGACGATTATATCGATGCCCATCTGCATACGCCCATGGTCATCGCAGCAGCCTTAATCTTCTACGGAATCGCATTTATTGTGATCGAAAACTGGAATAAAAAAAGAAAAGCACGATTTTAAAGTATTTGGCTGGTATCGGATCGTTTTGGGAATACTCGTATTACTGATCGTCTGATCTGCTTCCCTGCTGGAAATGAAAATTGTAAGAAAATATTCAGAAATTCTCACTTTTTATAAACTTTATTTTAATATTCATACTGTAGAATAAAGAAAAAAGGAAAGAGAGTGTGTGTATTATGGTTACGCAACTGAGTTTAATGGAAGCAATTATGGATATGCTGTGTATAAGCCCCATATACTTATTGGGACTAGCGGTGACGGGATTATTATTAATTTATTTATTTAAAAGAGATAAACAGCTCCCAAAGATCAGAATTACAATCAGTTCCATTCTATTGTATTATTATCTGTGTATTGTCCTCACGAATGTCGTTGGAATTCCGACAATAAGCGAATTCAACCGATTGACTAAGCTGGGAGAATCCTTATTTCATCCTAATCTTAGTTTCATACCTTTCGTGAACGGATTCAGCTTAGAATTCATTCTGAATATTATTTGTTTTATGCCATTAGGATTTCTGTGTCCATTCATATCCAGGTCTTATGAACCGATAAAAAAAGCAGCGCTGATCGGTTTTGGACTTTCACTTATCATTGAGATCAGCCAGTTATTCACTTTATACAGAGCAACGGATATTAATGATTTGATTGCAAATACACTGGGTACGATAATTGGGTGCTGCTGCTTTAAGCTCTTTGCCAGAATTGGAAATAGAAAATCCGGCTCCGGACACCGCGTCACCTTAGCTGACAATACCACACGGATACTGCCTGTTTTGATCACCCTGTTTGCTTTTGTCATTGTATTTGTAAATTAAGATAATTTCATATAAGAAAAAACCGGACATATAAAGAAATCAACTTTATACGTCCGGCTTTTTGGACTTAATTATTGCAATTTTTGCAATCTATTGATAGGGCAGGATTTTTCAGAATCCCTTGATCTTTTCTGCTGCATACTGAAGAATCAATCCTGCATCGCTGCTGTCAGCCACTCCGTCTCCGTTCACATCTGCCGCCTTGTGCTGCTCCTGGGTCAGCTCCTTAAACTCTGCCGCAAACTTGAGTACCTCTGCCGAATCAGCGGCATTCACGGTTCCATCTAAGTTTACATCTCCCATCAGGCGGGCTTTCAGAATCTCTGCCACCAGTTCTTTTAAAACTCCGCCTGCCGCGGATGCATCTGCCGACTGGTCATCATAGACTTTTTGAGCTTTCTCTGTGACTGCTTCCAGACCTGCGATGGTATCTGCCAGATAATCTGCTGAATTCTCCAGAATCTCGCCGGCTTTCTCCAGGGCATTCTTCAGTTCTGATTTGTCCGCTTTTCTTACCAGCGATGCCATGGCTGCCGCCAGATCACCATATGCCTGATCTAATTCTTCCGGTGCAGCCTGTGGGTTATCCGCCGCAGCTTTTGCTGCTTCCAGTGCTGTCTCCAGTGCTGTTATACTGGTATCGGTATATTGCTCTTTGTTCTTAATCAGTTCCTCTGCTGTCCGGATCAGAATATCCAGTCTGGTATCCTCTTCCTGAATGAGAAGACTATTCACCGCAGTCATCAGCCTTGTTGCTGCGGCGTTGACTGTTGTCTGGTCTGCGCTGCTTTGGGCATATACACTCTCTGCGTAGAATAAAGCATCTCTCACTGCCTGTACACTTTCCTGCGTATACTGTGCCAGTGCCTCACTCTCAGCCAGAATTGCTTTGGTTCCGTCAATTGCTGCCTTTAAGCCTGTCCGCTGTACATTGCTCTCCAGAAGGTTAACAGCTGTCATCAGTTTCAGGAAGGCGTCATCTATTTCTTTCTGGGCAGCCTGTGGATTATCCAAAAGTGCTCTTGCTTCATCAAGAGCTGTCTGCACTGCCGTCCATGTCTCTGCTGTGTAGCACTGGCTCTCTGATTGTTCCTGCTCAAGTTTTTCCGCCATGCTAACCGCCAGTTTCAAAGATCCATCCTGTACTGATGTTTCTTCTTTGAAATTTACAACCAGCCTTGCTCCATAACCTTCTCCCGCCTCTTTGCTTCCAAACAGAAGACGATTACCTGATTCCGTTTCATTTAAAGCAAAACTGATGTATTGTTCATCCGGATTGTTTTCTTTATACTCCCTGACCAGCTTTGTCACATCAGCCTGCACAGTCTTCAATCCTTCGTTGGTGGGAAATGTCTCGGATACAACGGAAGTATTCTCAAGGTCTTCCACATCGTAATACAGTTTTGGAAAGTTCAGTGCGGCAAGGTCATCCTCTCCAGTGTCCTCTCCTTTTCCGGTGCCCTCCTGCCAGTCAGGGTCAGCCAGCACAATGCGCACACTGTCCGTCTCTGCGCCTCCCGCTTTTTTTCCCAGAAAGGTTAATGTCAAGCTGGCACTTTCTATTTCTTTCTCTGTAATTGAATCATACTGGGAAAGATCATATTTTAGAAATCCAATCTTGCAGTCATACTCCCAGTCCGGCCACCACCAGCCTGAGTTACCGGATTCTCCCAGTCCTTCAACACCCGGATCCCTCTGTACCTGAAAATAGGACTGGCCTCCATAATTCCCATATCTTTCATTTTGCCACGTCTGGGAATTCGTATCTCCTGCCGGAAGATTCCCAACAAAACGGCTATCTGCAAATTCTTTCAATGCTGCTCCATCAAATGGGGTGACAATGATTTTACTTCCATTCTGGTCATCTGCTCTGTCATTTGTTTTTTCTACATTTATAACAGAAAGCAGCATTGCCTTTAATTCACCGCCTTCTATATATACATTTGGACGTTCCAGCTTCGTCCAGTTATTTTCCGTACCGTCTTCATAGCTCAGGAAATTCTGATATGGCGTATATGCAGCACCTTCATGCAGGGTCCAATTGTTAATCCCGTCATATGATGTCATATAATATGCCTGTTTTGCATTCCACTTATTTACAAGGCAGTGATACATCCCATCTGAATACCACATCACCGGATCTTCCATATCATCCTCTGCAGTATCCATTCCCGGAAGATTCCACCACAAACCGTTGCGTTCCACATGCCAGGGTCCATTTAGGGAATCTGAGGTGGCGATGTCTCCATTTCTGCTGATTGCCTCATATCTGCCGTCCGGTCTCACAATGATGCTGATGTTGGTCATTGTAAAACTCCCGTCACAGTTCATCTGCTCCAGATGCGTCCATTCTCCTCCGTTCTCAAGTGTTTTGGAAATGTGTACGGTACCCTGCACGTCCCATGGATCACCCAAAACGATGCCATACCGATATCCCTCTTCATAGAGGGGATCATGACTGCTTAACACAAAAGGATATACATTGTGACCTGCTCCATCATGATAATCCGGCCAGATCAGTCCCTTATCTTCATATGGCCCATATAAATTGTCACTGACTGCATAGATGGCTTCCGATCCTCTCCATCCAGGATATCCATTTTCACCTTCATGACCGCCACGCTGATCCCAGCGGCTGGCAAACATATAATACTTCCCGGATACTTCATCTTTGATAATGCCCCCGTCCCAATAGGAATAATCGGACATATCATCATCCTCCAAACCATTATGCCGGTCACGGGGACCTACTTCCGCCGCTCCCCAGCAGTCAGCCGACAAACCCTCCGGATCCATAACCGGCATAGGCAGGAAGCAGTCCATAAACTGTTTCACTTCGGATTGTCCATCCATGGCTGAATCAATTGGTTCAGCCTGTGCAAACATAGCCGGAAAGCCAGCCGACATCGTTAATACCCCTGTCAGCGCAAATATAGCCCCTCTTTTTAATAGTTTTCCCATAGTTTCCTCCTTGTTCTGAATGTACCTTCTAATAGATATAAATTTTAATTCTATCATCAATGATATCATTCTCCCAAGCAAAACCTTTAGGAATATATTCCTATATTTTTTTCATATTTTTGTAATTTTACTTTTTTTTTGGATTTAATTAATATATTTGTATTTTTTCTCTTTCTATGTCAGTTTCTTCACTGGTCTGACATACTTCCAAAACCGCTCCGGATCATGATAGAAGTATATCATTCTGCCTGGAGAAGTATCAAAGCAATAACCAGTTCCTGTAAAATCGAAAGATGCCATAGCCTTTTCAACTAATTCCTCCACACTTTGTTTTTCCTGCTCGTAGTCAAATGGTCCATGTTCAAAAACAATATACTCTGCTTCAGGAACATCCATCATAAGCATTTGCGGCGGTACCTCACCTTTGTAATCAGAAGGAAGACGTACACCATAGCACTCTGTTCGTGGAATATTCCAATCACAGAGTCTGCCTTCGGGGTCATTCATGTACCCCATAATATGACCGCTGCTGCTGTTGGATTCGCTTCCTCCATCGTCATCCAGTTTGCCCTTAATAATATCCAGTAAACCGCAGATTGTATCGCAGTCCTGTCCTGGGATCAGACTTTGCTTTTGCCAAAAATCCCAATACCCGTTACTCTCATAGTTTTTAATGTGTAAAAATTTGTGTGCCGGAATTGTTACAAAATAGATCTTAATTTCTTCTGTAGATTTTAACATACCAATTTCTCCTAATCCTAAAAAGTAGCGGTCAAAAAGGTTAATTTTGGTACGAAGAACAACAGGCTTCGGATTTCTTCGAAACTCACTTGGCGTTAAGCCATAAGTTCTTTTGAAGGCTCTGGTAAATGCCTCATGTGATGAAAAACCATAGTCAAAAGCAATATCCAAAATGCTTTTTTCACTATCCCGCACCGCGATAAGTGCAAAGGCTAACCTTCGAAGCCGCAGATAATCCCTAAATTGCATACCCGATATTTCTTTGAATTTTCTCGTTGTATGAAATTCGGAATAGCCCAGTCTACGGGACAGATAGCTCAGCGTCAAGGCCTCATCATTATAATTTTTAATGCATTTGTCAATCTCATCCACGATAATCTGAATTTGTTTCTGCCAATCGTACATATTCTGTTCACCTTGTTTCTGCCAATCGTACATATTCTGTTCACCTCGTTTCAACCACTCTATATGTATTATAAAAAATTCCTGGGATTACTGCTTGATTTTACTTGCTTTTTTGAACCATGGTCTTTCTTTATGTGCCTTTACATATATTGTACAAAATGATTCTGGGAGGAATTCATGGAATGTACTCAAAATATTGCCTCTGAAGAGTTTGCTGACTTTATTATTACCAGCGGCAGTTACTCTTTGGAAGCTCTTCAGAATAATCCTTCTACTTGCATGGATTATGTTGACAGCCAATTCTCTATCATATATGTTCCCATGAAGGACGCTGCACCGATTACTTATGAAAAATATTACTATTATACGATTCCTAATCTATATACCACCCTGGATACATCCAGCATGGAAGCATCCGGTATATTGGAAACCATTGAACAGCCTCTTTTGAACCTCCGGGGTCAGGGAACTATCATTGGTTTTATAGATACCGGCATAGACTATCAAAATCCTCTGTTTCGGCATCCCGATGGCAGAACCCGCATACTGGGTATTTGGGATCAGACCTTACCGTCATTGGAGACTCAGAAATTGCCCCCGGGAGTACCAGGGTTCACTGTAAATGATACCATTATATATGGAACAGAGTTTAAGAACACTGCAATTAATGAAGCACTGCAAGCTGAAAATCCGTTAGACGTAGTCCCAAGTTCAGACTCAAACGGTCACGGTACCTTTCTCGCAGGGATCGCAGCCGGATCACCAACGCCCACTGCAGATTTTGTCGGGGCTGCACCGGAATGTAATATTGCGGTAGTAAAACTGAAGCCTGCAAAGCAGTATTTACGGGATTTCTTCCTAATTGATGATTCTGCTGATGCATACCAGGAAAATGATATTATGATGGGAATTAAATATCTGACTCTGCTATCTGCTCAATATAGGATGCCTCTTGTAATCTGTCTTGGACTGGGAACCAACACTGGCAGTCATGAAGGAACCTCCCCTCTGGGACTGCTTCTGAGAAGGTTAAACTTAACCACAGGATTTGCATCCGTAGTAGCAGCCGGCAACGAAGTGGGCAGATACCATCATTTTTTAGGTAATATTCAGGCAAACATGGAATACGAAGTTGCAGAAATAATGGTAGCCCCAAATGAAAAAGGGTTTACAGCCGAGTTATGGGCTTCTCCGCCGGAACTTTATACCGTTGGATTTGTATCCCCTACCGGACAAATAATTCAGCGCATCCCTTTAAGCGAGGACAGGGATACCTATGTGACCTTCACCCTGGAAAACACACAAATTACGGTTCATTATGTCATTTCAGAAATGGGTTCCGGCAGTCAGTTTATTACGATGCGGTTTCAGTCACCAACCCCGGGACTTTGGAGAATTCGAGTGTACAACTATCTATTTATCAGGGGCAGTTATCATATATGGCTTCCCATAACAGGCTTTATTTCTCCTTCAACCGTTTTCTTAAAACCAAATCCATTTACAACAATTACAGAACCGGCAAATGCATATAGCTGCATTACAATAGGTGCCTATAATCATCATGACGGCAGCCTCTATATACATTCCAGCTATGGAAATAACCGCATTCAGTTTGAAAAACCAAACCTAGTTGCACCCGGAGTAAATGTATATGGTCCTGCTCTTTCCGGCATCGCTGTTGGAACCGGCATACCCATGACGCATCAGACAGGTACTTCCGTATCCGCCGCACATGTTGCCGGTGCCGCCGCCAATCTGATGACCTGGGGTATTGTACAGGGGCATAATCTCAGCATGAATGCCAACTCCATCAAAACATATTTAATCCGCGGCGCTGAACGAAATCCTAACCATATTTATCCAAACAGGGAGTGGGGCATGGGAAAGCTCAATCTCTATCAGACGATTCTCAGGCTTCGTGAATAAACATCTGCAGTTGGGGGAGACAATTCCCCCATTTAAAGCAGTTTACTCATCCATACATGGGGACAGCCTTCATCATCTTCTATTTCACCATATTGAGTAAACCCTAATTTCTGATAAAAACTACTTACTCTGCATTGTGCATGGAGGTCAATTCTATGACCGCCTTTTTCACGTACATATTTTTCAGCCTCTTTTATTACCTCTGCACCGATACTTTTTCCTCTGTATTCTTTAAGAACCGCCAGACGCCCGAGGAAGAAGGTTTCCGTTTCATGAGCCTGAAATACCCGGCATACAGCAGCTGGCAGATCCTTATCGCTGTATATTACAATGTGTGCTGCCTCATCATCTATATCATCAAATTCATTCTGAAAACCCTGTTCTGCTATAAAAACTGATTTCCTTATTTCCTTTGCATCTTTGGGCAAACCGTTCATATAAATTTTCGTATACATATTTATTTTCCCCATTTCTAACTGTTTTTTATATGTTTCAAACAGGCTCTTTGACACGGAGCCCAATTATAATTTTTTATTTTTCAGCTCATTTGAAGTATCTCCTAAATCAAAAAAACGCATGCAAGAATACAGCCATGCATACGGTAGGTGCTCACCCAATCACAACTTGAAGTATAACAAATTGTTAATATATTTTCAATATAAAAAAGAATTCAATGCTAGGATAATGTATTTTTTTTAATCATTCAAAATGAGAAAGAGACATACAAATGTACGCCTCAATGGCATCAACCAGTTCGTATAATTGCGAACTGGTTTTTTGCTGTTCTAAAAAAGCGCAGAGAATCCCCTTAAAATCATATTGGACTTTTTAAAT
>JAGZJZ010000093.1 GCA_018365455.1 Clostridiales bacterium | reverse complement strand
CAGGTTACGTAGCCCGCTACGCGCCCTTCATCCGGGACAAATCTCCCACAAAGTGTGACGCACAGCTGCCAGAAAGCAATTTTAAAACACGCTCTAGAGTCTGGTTGAAAAATCATTCCCGCCATCTGCATGCCCACTTTGCATTATATTTGCCCCGAATGCAGGTTGCATAGCCCGTTGCGCCGCTCTTTATCTGGGACAAATCGCCCACAAAGTGTGACGCACAGCTGCCAGAAAGCAATTTTTAAACACGCTCTTGAGCAGTCTTAAGGAGGAAGATATGAAGATATTAGTGGATGCTGATGCATGTCCGGTTGTAAAGATTACAGAGAAAGTGGCTAAGGAGAAGGACATTGCTCTTATTCTGGTCTGTGATACTTCTCATGTTATGAGTTCGGATTACGCACAGGTAATGATTGTTGACAAAGGGGCAGATTCTGCCGATTTTGCCCTGATCGGCAGGTCTGCCAGAGGGGATATTGTGGTAACTCAGGATTATGGGGTTGCGGCAATGGCCCTTGGAAAAGGGGTGTATGTCATACATCAGAGTGGTAAGGAATATACAAATGAGAATATAGATCAGATGCTGTTTGAACGGCATCTGTCCAAGAAGGCAAGAAGGAGTTCTTCTAAATTCCATGGAAAAGGTCCAGGGAAGAGGACGGAAGAAGACGATATCCGTTTTGAAACGGCTTTTCGGAGACTTGTGGAGAGAGCCGTTGGGAAAATCTGATGTTTGGCAGGGGCATTTCTCAAATGCTGTATGGGATAGATTTATTGTATAGTTGCATAAAATTATTCGGAGCAACTCATAAATTACGTACAGCATCACCCTTGACAAAGATTGTATACAATTATACAATAATTGAGTATCTGATAATAACGCGTGCGGCGTTTTCTAAGCAGCCATTGGAATTACTGGCTTTTTAGAAATTGCTGTACTAACCGGCGTATGAAAATGCGCAAATCCTTGCTTGTAAGAACAGGGCATCATGTATAAAAGGAGAGATTATGCAATTACTGGGTCAATTTGGGATTATTTTGATTGTAACCTTTTTAGGGGAAATGATGCACTATTTTATTCCCCTTCCGATACCGGCAAGCATTTACGGGTTGGTATTGATGCTTTTTTGCCTGTCAACTAAAATAATAAAGCTTCATCGTGTCATCGATGCAGCACACTTCCTGCTGGATATTATGCCGCCGATGTTTATTCCGGCCGCGGTGGGACTAATTGTAGTTTGGGGTGATCTGCAGAAGATTTTGCTTCCAATTGTGATCATTACCTTTGTTACAACGATTATTGTTATGGTGGTAACTGGAAAGTCGTCTCAGAAGATTATTCATAAACAGCGAAAGGACAGGGAAAGTAGTGAAAGAATTTCTATGTGAATCCGTTTATTTTGGCGTAGCAATATGTATTTTAGGATATGTGTTAGGTATTCTGATACGGAAAAAATTTAAGAAGGCAATTTTTAACCCATTGCTGATATCTATTATATTTGTGATTTTAGTGATTAAACTGTTGGGCGTGGATTATGACAGTTTTAATGAATCTGCTAAATATCTCAGCTATCTTCTGACTCCGGCAACGGTCTGTCTGGCGATACCTCTGTATCAGCAACTAGAGCTTTTGAAAAAAAATATGGTGGCAGTCACATTTGGAATCGTGTCTGGGGTATTGTCCAGTTTAGTTAGTGTGCTGGCACTAGCATATTTATTTGGACTTGAACATCAATATTATGTTACACTATTACCGAAGTCCATCACCACTGCAATTGGAGTGGGGGTGTCGGATGAATTAGGCGGAGTTGCAACTATTACGGTTGCGGTTATTATTGTTACAGGGGTTCTTGGCAATATTGTGGGAGAGCTGGTGTGCAAATTATTCCGGATCTATGAACCGATAGCGGTAGGTCTGGCACTGGGCACCTCTTCACATGCTATCGGTACATCAAAGGCGCTGGAACTAGGTGAGGTAGAAGGGGCAATGAGCAGCTTGTCTATTGCGGTTTCAGGTATTTTAACCGTAGTTGGAGCTTCCATTTTTGCTAATTTTCTATAAACCAGAGCGTGTTTTATAAGTGCTTTCTGACAGCTGTGCGTCACACTTTACGGGAATGAATTATCAAATACGCTCTGGGAGGACAACAGGAACAGGGGGACAGTTATGCGAATTTATAATACAATTATTATTTTGAATCCGAAAAAAGACCAGATTCTATTTTGTAAAAGAATGAATGATCCGTATGAGGGATTATTTAATTTTGTAGGAGGAAAAATAGAACCGGGAGAAACTTCCGAGGATGCGGCTTATCGTGAACTGGAGGAAGAAACTGGTATCAGCAGGGAGGACGTAAAGTTATACTATTTTATGGATTTTTGCTGGCACTTACAGGATATGAGAATGGAAGTTTATGCAGGGGTGTTAAACCATGATGTCATACTCAAACCGGAAAAGCATCCGCTCCATTGGCTTGGGTTTGAGCAGAACTTTTATGATATGAAAAAGTTTGCCGGAGAAGGCAATATTGGTCATATGCTTGAAATTCTAAAAATATCCAAGGAGATATTCGGACCGGTTCCGGTTACAAGGAATGAGTTGACAGATAAGGGATGCATCTTTATTGAGAATATAGAGGAGGGCTTCCGGGACTATGACTGGGCATATGTAGAAGGATCTGGTGATGATCTTCATCAGTATCTGCGGGACAAGATCGCGGAAAATGGTTTGGATCATTCTTATCTGGATTTTTATTACGGCAGATTAAAACAGGATGAGAAAGAACGCATACAGGCCATTTTAGAACCAGAGGAAATAAAATATCTGGAGAATCTGTGCCTGAAAGATGACCAGATTTATTTTACGATGACGGAAGAGCTGTTTGAACTGGCATTCCGGCTTTCGGAATCTGAGGCTCTATTCAGCAGCTTTTATTTTAGAAAGTATCCCTGTACTGTTTGGAGTAATTACGGGCATAAATTTGTAGAATTTACAGGAAAGAAATGATTTAATAAGATAAGTGCCCTGACCGCCGGATGGTGATCAGGGCACTTATCTTATTATGATTCAGCCGCGACAGTACGCATCTTCTTATTTGTAAACAAGAAAATAAGATATGCCGGGACGGATGTCAGCATCAGGAAACCTCCGCTTATCATCTCCTGGGTGGAAACACTGAATACTAGAATTAAGGTAATTGCGGTTGCCAGAATAGCCGTAACAGGATACCCCCACATTTTGAAGGAGCGCTCCAGATTAGGCTGCTTTTTGCGCAAAACGATCAGGGCAATACATACAGTAACCTCACTCAGGCAGCCTACAAAAGTGCTCATCATCAGAAACGTCATGAAATTGCCTGTCCAGATAAAAATTACAGCACCTGCGGCATAGACTAAGATGGTGATGTGAGGCGTCTTGTATTTTGGATGCAGCTTTTTAAAGAAAGGATCAAAATCAAGGCTGTTGCTACCAGACGCTGACCGGTAACGGATAAATTCAGTCCGGGAAACAGAACAGCAAAATTGCTGGCAAAGGCGGTAGCCATCATGGCCATAACGGGCAGAAAAGTGCCGAAAATCATAGACCAGCCATACATGAAGGAGGCACCATGTCCAAAAGCCTCGTATATATATACGTAGGATCCTCCAGCTTTGGGCATAGCGGGAGACAGTTCTGCATGCACTAATGCACATAGTACAGCACTTGCGCCGGCTATTATCCAGGCTAACATATTGGGACCAATGGATCCGGCGGATGCAGCGATTTTACCGGGTGTTGTAAATATTCCGGAGTAACGCTATCAATCCAGCCGGGCAGCGCAGGAGGTGATTAATCAGAAGGATAGAACACAGATGCTATGTTAATGGTGTGTTAATGCGTTTTTACAGTAGGATTGTGAATTAATCTTTTAAATTTCGTACATATAAGTTTTGAATATTGTACATGTACAAATATAGCGGATTCCGATAAAGTTATCATTATAAAAAGGAAAGGGAGGAAAATGATGAAAGCAAAACGATTTATTTATGGGACGCTGGCGTTTGCTATGGTTTTCTGTTCTACAGGATTTTCGGTACTGGCGGAGGGAAGTGGGAAAGGCAATGATTATCAGCAGGAAGTTAATGTGGAGGACATGACCGTTCGGGCAAATAGTGAGCACAAAGGTGCTGAAATTGCAAAAGCGTTTGACCGGGACCGGAATACCTTCTGGGATGCTGCATGGGAAACAGGTGACAAGGGGTTAAATGAAAAGCCCATTGTAGTTGATGTTGATTTTAATATACCTAAAATGCTTTCGAAACTGGTATATACACCCCGCCAGGATGACAATCCCAATGGAATGATTCTGGAATACTCCATTTATGGGACAACCCAGGATGGAGAAAGGGTTACGCTTGCAGAACATGGCTTCTGGGAAAATAATCATCGGGATAAGGAAGTGAAGCTTACTTTTGCAGAGCGTCTTTCAGCTGTTCAGATTCAGATTAAGAAGGGGAGTTTAGGGGGTGCTGATTCAGAGACAGCAGCTACCGCAGCGGAGTTTACCTTTTATGAATCCATTAAGCCGGCGGAAATCAGTCAGCAGACCATGGCTTTGACAGAAGGAGAGAGCAAAGTTCTTCAGCTGACCGAGATTGCCGGTGAGAATATTTCATGGAACAGCAGCAATCCGGAAGCGGTTACGGTTTTAGCGGACGGAACGGTAACGGGAATAAAAGAAGGTACCGCAACGATAACAGGTTATACGCAAGCAGGAGAATCAGCCTCCTGTGAGGTCAGTGTATCAGCTGAAAATGCACCGGAACTTCAGGGAAAGGTTCTTGTGTTTGAAGATAACTTCAATGGAGATACGCTGGATCTTACAAAATGGAATAACTGGTGTGTTGACTTAAAGGAGTCCGGATTGTTCCGTTACGGTAATTCTCCTGATGTTGCAGTTCATCCGGATAATGCATATGTCAGCGAAGGAACTTTACGGCTGCTTGGAAGTAAAGAAGAAACGGTGTTTGACGGAGTGACTAGTAATTACCGCTCTGCTATGGTTCAGACCAGAGATAAATTCGAAGAAAAATATGGATATGTAGAGGCGATGGTTAAAATCCCCGATGTACCGGGAAGCAATCCGGCAGTGTGGACAATGCCTCAGGCAGATGAAGCAAATGGGGGGTGGCTCTGGGGAGATGAGGAAAACTTCGGTGCCGAGATTGATATTCTGGAAAGACCCCATCCAAAGGGAGCACCGGAACATGCAGGACTGGCTGAAAAATACTGGATTACCATGCATTATGACAATTATACATATAATCCCCATGAGAAATTCCATGCACAGCCAACAATTAAAGATCCATATAAGTGGCATAAGTTTGGAATGGAATGGACACCGGAGTACATAAACTTTTTGCTGGATGGAGAGGTAGTGGCAACACAGGAAAATAATGTGCCAAATACCCCGGAAATTTTTATCTTAAGTTATGGGCTTGGGGGATGGATTGGTACAATTGCCGATGAGTATCTACCTGCTGAGATGGAAGTGGATTATGTAAGGTGGTATAAATAGAAAAAGTTTAAAAAAAGACATGCAGCATTTGAAAATATGCCATGTACGAAACTTAAAAATTGTATTATTTTATAATTATCAATCAGAGAGAGGAGAAATACAATGAAAAAGAAAAAAGCGGCAGCAGTCCTGTTATCGGCAGCAATGGTACTTTCACTCGCAGCCTGCGGGACAGGCAATGACAATTCAGATAAGGCGGCAACAGCCGGCAAGGAGGTTACCGAAGCCAAGGCAGATACTGATACGGAGGGAACTGCAGAAAGCAAATCAGGAGAGACACAGACAATCACGGCACTGGTGCAGCAGTCCAGAAATTTCCCGGGATTGCAGCATATGATTCAGAAATTAGAAAAAGAGGAAAACATCAAAGTGGATGTTCAGGTAGTTCCGGATGATGAGTCGCTGAACATGATTAAAATGAAGCTGAATTCCGGTGAGTGTCCGGATCTGATCGATTACAATGTGCCTGCTATCTATGATATTGTAGATCCGGCTGCTAATTTTGCAGATATGTCTGGTGAAGAATGGGTAAGCAAACTGAAAATACCGGAAAATGTAACGGCTGATGACGGGAAAATTTATGGCTTTCCATTCCTGTCCGTACCAGGAGTACATGGATTTACCTATAACGAAGATGTATTTGAAAAGTGCGGTGTAACAGTTCCAAATACCTGGGAAGAGTTCCTGGATGTCTGCCAGAAAATTAAGGACAGCGGGGTAACACCAATTTTCATGCCAAAAGACACATGGGTGCCACAGGTTCTTATGACGGATAATTTTGCCAAGACCCTTGGGGATGATAAAGTAAAAGAGTTCAGCGAAAAGATAATGAAAAATGAGACGAAATGGACAGATGTTCCGGAATTTGCAGAGGTGATTGATAAATACTTAAGCCTGTATGAAAAAGGATTTATAAATGATAATTTTGCTTCAGCCACATATGACGATGCGATTCTTGCAGTTGCAGAAGGCAAGGCAGCCATGCATTTCAACGGAGATTTCTTTGCAGCCTCAGTGCTGGAGGCAAATCCGGAGGCTAAGATAGGGATGTTCGCAATGTCTATGAAAGATGGCGTGGATGTTATGACTGAGAATATGTCATCCGCTGGCTTTGTAGTTTATAAGAATTCAAAAAATATGGATACGGTCAAGAAGGTGCTGAATCTTTGGGCAACGCCGGAATATGCAGATTTATATTTTGAAGAAAGACCGGCATTCCCTGCATTCAAGGATGTAAATGGCGGAGAAGTTCCCGAATACCTGAAAGCAGTAAATGAAAAATATATAGAAGCCGGAAAAGTTATTCCTGAGTTTAACTACTCTGTTATGGATCTCAATCCACTGTTCGAAAGTACTTTATATGTATATTACGTAGATGCTCCTGCAAAAGGTAATATGGATGGCAAACAGATCATGGAAAAATTCCAGGGCGACTTCCAACAGTACATGATTGATCAGGGCGCAGAAGGATTCTAAGATACAGGAAATGGGGGAGCTGCAATAGCAGCTCCTTTTGAATGAGAAAGAGGTGGTTGTTATCAATAAGAAACAGTTATCAAAAATTTATCCCATGTGGCTGGGAGCTCCGGCGGCGCTGGTTTATACCATATTTTTTATTATACCGATTATTACTGCATTCTTTTATTCCTTTACAGACTGGAATATGGACCGGATGGACAATGCAAAATTTATCGGACTTAGAAACGTGATTAATTTATTTCAGGATGAAGTATTTCTCAGGTCCATGTGGAATACAATGCTTTTTGCTTTGAGTACTACTGTTTTTAAAACAGTGGTTGGGCTGCTCCTGGCGCTGCTGGTTGTGCAGAAATTCAGAGGTAACAGTATTTTCAGAACCTTGTTTTATCTTCCATGTGTGCTCAGCTGTATGATCGTAGGACTTTTGTTTACGGGAGTTCTGAAACAGGACGGTCTGATTAATAACTTTCTGACGGCAATCGGACAGGGAAACCTCACCAGGGACTGGCTTGGAAGTTATGGGACAGCAATGCTTTGGATTATCATTATTGAAGTTTGGATGTGGGCAGGATTTACCATGTTTTTATTTATATCTGGTCTGCAGGCGATTCCGGGGGAGTACTACGAAAGCGCCCAGATAGACGGAGCGACAAAATGGCAGCAGTTTAAACGAATTACACTTCCTCTGCTGGCACCATCCTTTACGGTTGTGGTAACCTTAAACATTACAGGAGGCTTGAAAGTATTTGATTTGGTGTACTCCCTCACCGGAGGAGGTCCAGGATTTGATACCCAGGTGCTCAGTACCTATACTTTCCGGGCATTTGGTATGGGATTGCTTGGTAAATCCAGTGCGAGTGCCTTAATACTTTCATTTTTCATAGTGGGAATCACGTTTGCATTAAATAAATTTTTAAGATCCAGGGAGGTGGATACCTAGTGAAAAAGAAAAAGATGGGAAAAATGGTGACTATTCTGATTTTAATTCTCATTTCCAGCGTATATATTATACCGATTGTTATGATGGTATTCGGTTCCTTTAAGACCCAGGGAGAAGCGCTTCAGATGAATTTGAACTTGCCGAAACAGCTGCAGTTTGAAAATTACAGGCATGTAATTGAAACCGGAGGGATTTTACGGGGTTATACCAACAGTCTGATCATTACGGTTACGGCGGTAGCGGTGATTATAGTCTTCGGTGCAATGACCGGGATTATTATCTCCAGGAGGGATGACAATAAGGGCAGGGGACTTTATTATTATTTTGTATTCGGGCTAACCGCTACAATGCAGATGGTTACTACATATGCCTTAGTGTTGAAATTACATTTATACGGAACTTATTTTAGTGTGATTCTGGTTCTGGCAGCAGTGAACCTTCCATTTGCCGTCATGACATTTTCAAGCTATGTAAAAGGGATTCCAAGAGAAATAGATGAAGCTGCTGTTATGGATGGATGTCATGCATTTCAGTTGATTTTCAAAATTCTGCTTCCGATTATGAAGCCGATTACCATTACAAATCTGATTATCGCGGCTATCGGCATCTGGAATAACTTTCAGGTTCCGCTGTATCTCATGAGCAGTTCGGAGCGTACAACGATTCCAATGATGATTTTTAATTTCTATGGGCTTTATTCCAGAGACTGGAATTATGTGTTTGCGGCGCTTGTCATTACGGTACTGCCGATTGTTATTTTATATCTCTGTCTGCAGAAATATATTGTGGAAGGTATGACATCGGGGGCGGTAAAGGGCTGATTACCTAAAAAAGAATTAGCCTCTGTGAAAAGAGTTTGGTACTTCAAAAATTGATACAGATAAGGTATGATGAACAGGAGATGGGAAAAAGAGTGAAAGAAAATCTGAAATTGAAAGGGAGCCACATTTTGATGCTTTCATCTGCTTTATTTTGTGGCAGTATTGCAGGATTTTCTGTAATATGCAGCGGGAAGATAAATGAAAAAATTAAAATACCAAACCAAGTTTTTTCTGTACCATACTGTGATCATGATGATCATTATTTTAGGACTTGTGGGATATTTCAACAGAATTGTAGTAGGGGAAATGAAAGAGAAGGAAGAACAGGACTTTCGTATTATTACGGAAAAAACAGCCACACAGCTGGATATCCTGTTTTATGATATGGACAGAGCGGCGCTGCAAATAGCTGCTAACCCGGATATTGTAAGGGTTTTTCAGTCGTTGCCGGCAGAACCGGAAGAAAATTACTTTACCAGTCATCCCATTGTTACGGGGGAAGTCAAAAAGCTTCTGGAATCCTATAACTTTAAAAATGACGGGCATTCCAGAATCTGTCTTTATAACCGTTACAATGACTGGGTCTGCACTTCTAACCGGGCAGTTACGGAGAGTGGAGTGAAGCAGTTTTTCGCAGGAACCGCCTTTCGGGATGTCCGTGAGTTCTTTCAGGAGGCGGACAGATATGTGTTCTACCGGGAACCGGGGACGGATGTACTGGCATCCGGGGAGGCACAGCGGACGGATTATCTGGCGGTAGTGCGGGAAATTAAAGATTATTACTCCAACAGTTCCAGATGCGGTTATGTAGAAGTTCAGGAATCAACGGAAAAACTGGATGGAATTCTGGCGGATTTCGGACCGGGAATCCAGGCGGAAATCCTGAACCAGGATGGAAAAAGCATTTACCGTACAACAGGCGGGATGGATCTGGAAAGTAATGATATCTACAGGATGGAGGTTCCGCTGGAGAATGCGCCTTATTCCGTAAAACTTTACAAAAATCCGGTTGAATTCAACCATGCCATGAACCAGTTTTACCTGGTACTGGCTGCAACGGTAGGAATTATAATGCTCGTTGCCGTTATGCTGGAACAGATTCTGGTCAGGCATTTATCAAAACCGCTGGTGAACCTGAATGATTCCATGAAATCCATTACGATGGATAATCTGCACGTGGCAATTGCGGATGAAGATTCAGCAGATATTGTGCTGCGTCTCGAGGATTCTTTCAATGCTATGCTGAAGAAGCTAAATGACAGTATGCAGAATCAGATTACGGCAAAAACCAATGAAGTGAAATCCCATTTTTTTGCTTTGCAGTCTCAGATGAACCCACATTTTCTACATAATATGCTGGCGATTATATCTATGGAATCCCAGCTGGCCGGCAATGAAAAAGTACCGGATATCTGTCAGAAGCTGGGAGAAATACTAAGGTACAATACTCAGATGGGTGACGGATTCAGTACTGTAGAAAAGGAATTTGCAATCGCTGAGGATTACATGCTGCTTATGAAAGTGAGGTATGAAGATCTGTTTGAGTTTCAGATACAGACAGAAGAGGATGCAGGATACATCGGTATCCCCAAACTGATTATACAGCCTCTTTGTGAGAACTGTTTTCAGCATGGGCTTAAAAATGTAAATCCGGTCTGGAATATTTCCATACGCGCCTGGACGGAAGCGGATAAATGGTATATAACCGTGAAAGATAACGGAAGCGGCTTTAGCGATGAGTTCCTGGATAAGTTCAGGAAGCAGAAAGAGGAACTGGACAGGAGTGATGTAAAAGCCATATTGGAAAATATTGCGATTGGCGGGCTCTGTCTTCCAAACATTTATACCAGGATGAAAATAACTTATGGAGAATCTTTTGTTTTTCAATTGTATAACGGAGAAACAGGTGCCGTGGTTTTATTAGGGGGAGAGTTAAATGATAAAAGTACTTATAGCGGAAGATGAAATTCCCCTTTTAAGAGGAATAAAGACGATGATAGAAAAGCTGAATCCGGAATTTTCGGTAGTCATGTGTGCCCATAATGGAAAAGAAGCAATTACGTATTTAAAAAGTAACCGGGTAGATGTGATCTTTACCGATATCAATATGCCTTTGGCAGACGGGATCGAAGTTATGGATTATGCAAACGAAAAATATCCGGAGGCTGCAAAAGTAGTAATCAGCGGATACAGTGATTTCAGTTACGCCCAGCAGGCAATCCGATGCGGAGTAAAGGAATATCTGCTGAAGCCGATTGTGAAAGAGGAACTGGAGAAAATCCTTCATAATATTTCAGAGAGATACACAAGTATGCTTATGAAAAGGCAAAAAGAAAGGCTGGCTGAGGCAGTCTATACGGGAAAGCCTGCGAAGCCGGGAGAGAAGCTGCAGATGGTTTATTTCTGTGCAGGACCGCTGATTCGGGATGGCATGGAGGAGAATATTGTTGAATGCGACTTCTGGCGGGGAGTGGATATAGAGTTAGTCGCGGCAGGGCTGCTAACCGAAGCATCCTGTGTATATTCTTTTGAAAAGAATCAGGCAAATGAAAAAATACTGCTGATTGTACCGGAGAATGAAGCAGATTTGGCAGTTTTTGCAAGAAAAATGCTGGAGGAGATGAAGGAAAAAGGAATCCAGATTACGGCAGCTTTCCATGAAGGTTTATTAGAAACCCATGAAATACCCATGGTCAGCCATCAGCTGCGAAGGAAACTGCAGGAGAATATCCTTTTTGGAGAAAGTTTTGTAATAGAAGGAGACGCAGACAGTACGGTTACTCCATATCCCGCTGGAGAGGATATCTTTTATTCCCTTGGGAGAGAATTGTCTGATACCAGAAAGGAAGTGTTTCTAAAAGAGGCTGAGGCATTTTTCACTGCCCGTAAGATTCGTCAAAAAGAATGTCTCCAGATCATCAGCAGGATTCTCCAGAGCATGGAGGAACAGACGCAGGCTGCATATGGCAGTGAGGAAGAACGGGAAGAAACCATATGGAATCTGATCCTGTATTCATCTGATGTGAGGCATTTATTTCTGAATTTAAGACAGATGCTGGATGAACGAAAGATTTACAGGAAAGCGGAGACTTCTGAGAATCTTATGAAAAAGGTGGAGTGCTATATCATAGAAAATATGGCGGAACCCATAACTGCGGCGGTACTGGCATCAGAATTCGGGCTTGTAGCCCCTTATCTGAGTACCCTTTTTAAAGAATACAGTGGCTATACACTGTCTCAGTACATTCAGAAAATCCGTCTGGACCGGGCAAAAAATCTGTTGGAGATGGATGAGGAAATACTGGCTAAGGATGTGGCGGAGATGGTGGGATACCCCAATCCGCTGTATTTTTCGAAGGTCTTTAAAAAGAAAATAGGCGTTTACCCATCGGAATACCGAAAAAATAAACTGGAAAGAAAGAGAGAAGGTGAGAGGTCATGAAATTTAATTTATCGGGAATTAACGGAAACAGAAAAGAAATGACACAAATGTTTTTAACTAATCAGGGGCATGAATGTGCTGGGGAAGGTGTGTGCATTACATTTGAATTTACCGAGGGAGATGTTCTGAGGGTAGAGTTTGACGGCGAGAAGGTGCAGTTGTATGGAAAGGAAGAAGTACATTTTTACCGGGCACTGCATTTATTTCTGCAGAACGTAGTGGATGGAACCGGGAAACCATTTACAAAGGAAGAGAAAATCTGTTTTAAAGAAACAGGGATTATGATTGACTGTTCCAGAAACGGAACGGTGGATAAGCCAATGCTGAAAGAGTTTATACGTCTCTGTGCAGCCTCTGGTATGAATCAGCTTTACCTTTATATGGAGGATGTATATGAAGTTCCAGGAGAATCATACTTTGGAGCCTACAGAGGGAAATATAATTATGAGGACCTGAAAGAGCTGAATGATTACGGAGATAAGGCGGGGGTGGAACTGATCCCTGCAATTCAGACCCTGGCACATCTCCATACTTATCTGCGCTGGCCAAAGACCAAAAACCTCCGTGATACGGAAGATATCCTGATGGTGGGCACAAAGGATACCGAAAAATTCGTAAAGAAAATGATACAAAGCGTATCCAGGCCTTTTTCTTCTAAGAAAATACATGTGGGCATGGATGAAGCGGATCTTTTGGGACTTGGACAGTATCTGCGCAATAACGGATTTCAGGAGAGATACGGAATTATGACAAGCCATCTGGACATGGTGTCCGGTATCTGCCGGGAAGAAGGATTGGAAATGATGCTTTGGAGCGATATGTTCTTCCGCCTCAAGTCACCCACCGGGGATTATTACGATCTGCCGGATGATACGGAATTTAATCTTCCGGGAAAACTTCCTGAGGATCTCACATTGGTTTACTGGGATTATTACCATCATGATAGGGAGATCTACGATAAAAATATACGGCTTCACCGAAAGCTGACGGACAACATACGGTTTGCAGGGGGCGGGTGGACCTGGAATGGAATTGCACCAAATTACAGCAAGGCAGAGAAAACACTGCGTGAGGGGATGGCATCCTGCAGAGAGCAGCATACAGACAAAGTGATGTGTACGTTCTGGTTTGACAATGGTACGGAGACACCGGTACGGACAGCATTCTATTCTGCTTTATATTTTGCACAGCTTTGCTATTGCGAAGAGGTACATCAGGAGGAGTTCAATGACTGGCTTTTCCAGCTGACCGGCTATACAGCTGAAGCATATCACCTGCTGGATGCTTTTGATCATACCCCCGGTGTAAAAAAAGATAATGAAAATGCAGATAATCCATCTAAATATCTGCTGTATCAGGATGTTCTTACCGGTCTGTTTGACGGCCAGATTGCCGGTCTGGGACTGGATATGGGGCTCTATTACAAGAAACTGGAAAAACAGCTGAAAGAACTGCTGTGTACAAAAGATAAATTTACCACGGATACACAAAGCAGATTTCCAATGGATGCAGTTTTCGGCTATTATATAACGCTGGCTGAAATTCTGTCACTAAAAGCCATGCTAGGGATAGAAATTCGAAAGGCATATCATGCCGGAGACAGAGAATCCCTTGCATTGCTGGCAGACCGGATCAAAATGCTCCTGCCAAAAGTCTCCTGCCTGAAAGAAAAAAGGGAAGAGATATGGTTCTCAGAGTGCAGGCCCTTTGGCTATGAAGTTCTGGATATCCGAATCGGGGGTGTCATGATACGGCTGGAAAGTGCAGAAAAAAGACTGCGGCGTTATCTGGAGGGAAAGACAAGGTGCCTGGAAGAACTGGAAGAGCCTATGATTCTGTATCAGGAAGATCCGGAAGATGAGAATCATAAGCTGTGTATGGGAGGATTCTGGCAGAGTATGGTTTCAGCGGGGAATATTGCGGGGATTTAAGAGCAGAAGACAGGATGGGACGGTAAGGATAAGCATATAAAGCAGTAAAGAGATGGAAGTATGTTCATGTAAATAGGATTAGGTATGGTCAGCGTAAGGATTTTATTCCGGACGCTGGCTTTTTTTATTGCAAGAAAGCAAGCAGGAGTTTTTATGCATGATTTACGGAGCAGCAGAATTGTGTCAATAGTGTCACCTTTAAGAAAGATTTGAGAAAGAATCCTTTGCTATTCTATGGACATAAAACCGGGTGGCAATACCGAGATAGCATTTGTTGATACAAAGCTGGTTTTCTCAGCAGGTTGAAACTCTGGGGTTGTGGCATGCTGAACGCGATTGGCGTAAAACAACTAATGTATAGCAACTGTTCTTGAGACGAGGATTTGTTTTTTGTTCTGTGATCAGAAAAGGGTTAAACGTCCTTGCTAAGTAAAAACTTTAATTATTCGTCGTATATTTATAACCTGCAATTGTACGTTGTTTTACTATGGCTAATTAGAAAAAAATTTGTAAGGGAGATGAAGAATATGCTGAAAGTAAAAAATAAAAAGGTTGTATCACATATTGCAGGAAAAACCTACAAAGCCAACAGAAAGAAAAATATGTTGACGGTATTGGCTATATTCCTGACAACTTTTTTAATTGCAGTGGTGATTTCTATTGGCATGAGCTATTGGGATACCTTATCCCTTCGTCAGGTACGGATGGAGGGGATGGATTATGATATTGAGTTATCAGAGCCGGAAGAAGAACAGGCAGAGCTGATCCGTTCAATGGATCGTGTAAAATATGCCGGAGTTGCCGTGAAGTGTGCCATTATGGAACAATACAAAGAGATTTCCTTGGATAAAACTAGATTATTCTGGGTGGATCAAACGTGCTGGGAAAAGCAGGTCATTCCGGCGTTAGAAAAAGTAGAGGGTACCTACCCCAAAAGTGAAAAGGAAATAATGCTTTCCCAAAGCACATTAAAGGCTATGGGAATAAACAGTCCCCAGATTGGAATGACTCTGCCTGTGGATTATTTTACCCTGCGTGAGGGAGGGAATGAAGAAATATTAAGAATGGATTTTATACTATGCGGATGGTTTAAAGATTACAGTGGAGATAGCAGAGGATATGTGTCCGGTGCGTTTTGTTCTTCTACCGGAGTAAGGCAGACGGATTTCACACAGGGAAGTTTAAAGATTACTTTAAATAATCCGCTGTATTTTGAAGCGGACATTGTGGATATGCAGCAGAAAGCCGGACTAAGGGAGAATCAGATTATTGCTGCAGATTATGACACGGTCCAAAACTTCTGTAAAATAATTGCAGGGCTTGCCGCCATGCTGTGCATGATATTTGTCAGCGGATATCTGTTTATCTTTAATACGCTGTATATTTCCATATCCAAGGATATCCGGTACTATGGTCAGCTTAAAACACTGGGAATGACATCTTCCCAGCTGAAAGGAATCATTTACCGGCAGGCAATTTGGAATGCCCTGTACGGAATTCCGGCAGGACTTTTAGCGGCAGCGGCGGCTTCCAGAGTCATCATACCCAGGATTTTACAAATTGTGAATCCCGCTTTGGGCAGCAATGAGATTGTACAAGGACAATTATGGGTATACGTCGCTGCCGGCATTTTTTCATTTGCCACGAATCTGATCAGCAGCAGGAAACCCGCTAAAATAGCAGCAGACAGTGAACCGGTAGAAGCTATGCGCTACACCGGCACAACCGGAAGAAGAAAAATAAAAAAGCAAAAAAGCGGGGGCGTATTCTCAATGGCTGTGCAAAATATGTTCCGGGATAAAAAGCAGGCAGTGATTATTTTTCTGTCCTTTCTGATAGCCGTATCGCTATTCCTGATCATCAATGTAGTTATCCGGGAAAATGACGCAAAAGGTATCTTAAATCAAATCTATGATTACGATATGGAATTTAAAAATATGACCACCCTGGATGAGCAGGAACAACAGCTGATAACGGATGATAAAATTGCTCAGATCCGGGAGCTGGAGGGGGTAAAATGCGTAAGAAAGGTTACGTCCACGCCTGTCATCATTCCCTTTCAGGAAAATGTATACGGAGATTATTTTAAAGAAGTTTACAAGTCCAGATATTCACCGGGTAATTATGAAGAAGACATGGAATTATATAAGACAAATCCGGAGCACTACAACTTTATTACCCGATTAACGGGGATTGATAAAGCAGGGTTTGAAAAGTTAAATAAGAGTCTGGGAAATGTTTTGGAGTGGAAGGATTTTGAAGAGGGAAAAATTGCAATAGCAGCAAAGATGTATACGAAAGGTGATAATGGAATTCCGGGTAAAACAGTAAAGTTTTTATTGCCGGAAGGGTTGCAGCCGGATAAAGAACACACAATTCAAATTGCTGCGGTTACAGAAAATAACCCCGCCTATTTCGCCGGAGGATATACGCCGGATCTGATTGTAAGTGAAAAGTATGCACAGCAGCTAATGGGCAGTACATTTACAGAACTGGCTGCAGTTGATTATACAGAAGCTTTTCATATGGAGACGGAGCAAAGGGTAAAGGAGGTGTTTGCAGGAGAAAAACAGGTATCCGCAGAATCAAAACTCGATCAGTATATGGAGATGAAGAATTCGGAAACCCAGGTTAAGGTACTGGGAAACAGCATTGGATTTATTATTGCAATACTTGCGATGTTAAATTATATAAATATGATGACCGCCAGTATTCAAAACCGGACCAGGGAATTTGCTACCCTGGAAAGTATCGGAATGACGGCAGAGCAGCTTCAGAAAATGCTGGTTATAGAAGGTGCAGGTTATGGAGTTAGTTCTGTTTTAATGGGGCTGGCTGCCGGATTTCCCATTAGTTATGGTGTTTTTCACAGTTTGAACATTTATGGGGTACCCTTTGCGATACCATGGGTGAGCAATTTGATTCTATTTGCTGCGGTTGTTGCAGCTTGCGTAACTGTACCGGTTTTTATTTTTCAAAGGTCACAGAGGGAAAGCATTTTAGTGAGGCTTAAGGAGTATGTGGAGTAGATGGCGCTTCTAAAATTTGAAACTTCACAATTTTTTTATAAATTTATTAGCACTCGAGGGTTGTTATCATGACGTGGATTTTGTCTAACTTCATAAAGTGTCGTAAGTGCCTATTTACAGGCATTTCACGGGTTTTATGATTTTATCACGTTTCATCTGAAATCGTCATTTGGCAGAAAATTGGTGTCAAAATTGGTGTCAAAAGGCACTTGTCTATGAGGTTTACACACAGCACATCAGTATTGAAAAAGTGAAAATTGAATAGGATTTACAGGTAGAGGAACGCAAAATTCAGAGCGTTCCTTTTCTCTTTCAGGCGTTCAAAAATGAGCGTCTATTTTTTTACCCAAAATCACGAAAGGAGAATTTACAACGATATGAAAAAGATTATGAACCGTATGCTTGCTGGCGTACTAAGTCTGGCTGCGGTATTCACAACCTTACCAGTTTCACAGGTACAGGCTGCGGAGAAGCAATACTGGACAGACGCACAGGAAAAGGCAGGCTATGTAGAAAAGGTCATGAATGATGGCAGTATCGGTTCTAC
>JAGZJZ010000026.1 GCA_018365455.1 Clostridiales bacterium | reverse complement strand
GCAATTTCGGACAGAGGATGCAAGAATAAAACTTAAGCATCTTTATCCAGTTGTGTATTAATCAGTACGATATACTATATAACTTTGTCAAGGTACTAGTGCCTGTTGCCAGAAAATTGAGAAATGGAAAGGAAGCCAGTATTACAGGAGATCCTGTGATATGCAATGGTTATAAATATGATAAGAGATATTACATTAGGACAATATTATCCGGTGAAATCTCCCATTCACCGTCTTGACCCCAGGACTAAATTAGTTGGTACAATTGTATTTATCGTATCGTTATTTATTGTACGGTCGTTTATTGCTTATGCATTTGCTGCCGTCTGCCTGGGTGTCGTGATTAAGATGTCAAAAGTACCTTTTAAATTTATGATAAAAGGGCTGAAGACCATTATGATCCTGCTCATGATCACGGTTGTTTTTAACCTGTTCCTGACGGGAGGAACCCCGGTTCTGACAATATGGAAGTTTACGATTACCCGGGAGGGAATCGAAACGGCAGTCTTTATGGCACTTCGTCTGGCATTTCTGATTATCGGATCTTCTGTCATGACGTTGACCACCACGCCGAACCAATTGACAGACGGTATGGAAAAAGGACTGCGTCCCCTGAATAAACTGCGTGTACCGGTACATGAAGTAGCTATGATGATGTCCATCGCCCTTCGGTTTATTCCGATTTTGTTAGAAGAAACGGATAAAATTATGAAAGCTCAGATGGCCAGGGGAGCTGATTTTGAAAATGGGAATCTGATACAAAAGGCAAAGAACCTGGTTCCGCTGCTGGTTCCGCTGTTCATCTCCGCATTTCGCAGGGCGAATGATCTGGCAATGGCTATGGAAGCCCGGGGCTATCATGGAGGTGAAGGAAGAACGAAGATGAAACCTCTGGTTTATAAGAAGCAGGATTATGCAGCATATATCTGCCTCCTGGTTTATCTGGCAGGGATGATATTAATAAAATTGTATGTAAAGATGTAAATTCTGGAGTTCTGTAAAAAAGTAGTGTATAAAAAGTAGTCTGTAAAAAGGTGTGTGACATGAAACGAGTAAAATTAGTAGTTGCTTACGACGGCACAAATTACTGCGGCTGGCAGGTTCAGCCCAATGGAAATACGATTGAGGATGAATTGAATCGTCATCTTTCCGAACTGCTGCAAGAGGAAATTAAGGTGATCGGTGCCAGCAGGACAGATGCCGGGGTACATGCCCTGGGAAATGTAGCTGTGTTTGATACAATGGCGAGAATGCCGGCAGATAAGATTTCTTATGCCATGAATACCAGGCTCCCGGCAGATATCCGGATCCAGGAATCCAGAGAAGTATCCGAAGACTTTCATCCGAGATTCTGCAAAACAGTGAAGACATATGAGTATAAAATTTTGAATAAACGATTTCAGGATCCTGTTCGCCGTCTGTATTCCCTGTTCTACTATATTCCCCTGGATGTGAAGCGTATGCAAAAAGCGGCTGCTTATATGATTGGGGAACACGATTTTGCGGGACTTTGTACCCACAAACCGGAAATCACAAATACGGTAAGAACCATCTATTCACTGGATATTGACAAAAAGGATGACCTGATTACAATCCGTGTCAGGGGTAACGGATTCTTGTATAATATGATTCGGATTATCGCAGGTACGCTTATCCGGGTAGGGAATGGAAGCTTTGAACCGGAGTATATAATGGAGATTTTAGAAGGCAGAGATCGGAAAAAAGCAGGTGAAACAGCAAGGCCGGAAGGGTTGACGCTGGTAAAAATAGAATATAAAGATAAAGAGTGATGTTTAAAAAAATAAAAAAACATCACTCTTTTTCTATTGACAAAGAAAATATCTTATGTTAAAGTATGAATATCTTACAAATATAAATTCTGGCATTCGCCAAAGATTTTCCCATTTTTTAAAACAGTATTAAGGATTACCATGATAGAACATCTCTGACTTTATTTAGGGATTCTCTATAGAAAAATATGGAAAGGAGGAATATGCCTATGAAAGCATTTCTGGAGGAATACGGTATCATCATAATTGTTGCAATTATTGCATTGATTATGGTTTTACTGGCAACCCCATTAGGTCATTATATCGGTGAAGCAGTCGCAGCCACCGTTACAAATTTCATTACCAAATCCGGTATCACAAGTCCACCTCAAATTACAATGCCCTGGTAGTACAGGAGAATGCAGGGACTGTAACAAGTTCCTGCAAAAAGAAAGGAGAATGCAGTATTAATCTTAAAGATGATTTTTGGACTTTTAAAGAAGAAAATTATGGACCTTTCTTAAAGTATGTCAAGGATGACCTGGTAACGGACATTAATTATAATGGCAGAGATACCTGGATAGATCACCTGGAAAAGGGGCGGTTCCTTGCAAAAGACATAGAAGTAACACCGGATTTTATTAATCAGTTCAGTATGCGTCTGTCCAATGCGGTCAGCGCAAACTTTAATAAAAATGAAAATCTGCTGGAGGCAGAAACAAAAACACTGCGGATATCAATTATACATGAAAGCGTAGCAAGTACGGGCAGATCAGTATCCATCCGGAAAACAGATCCCTGCCGTCGGCTCACCGAGCCGTTAATGCAGAAGTGCGGCTATTGTTCCGGAGAAATGATGGCATTTTTAGAAAATGCCGTAAAAGCCCATATGAATATTATTATGTGCGGATTGCCGGGATCGGGAAAGACGGAATTACTCAAATATCTCACCAGATTTGTACCCGACAATGAAAGAGTCATCACGATTGAGGACAATCTGGAGATACACTATGCAGACATTAATCCCGGAAAGGATGCAGTGGAATTGAAAGTAAATGAAAAACTATTTGACTATACAAAGGCAATAAAAGCATGTCTGCGTCAAAATCCAAAGTGGATTATGCTTTCAGAAGCCAGATCGACAGAAGTAAAATATCTGCTGGAGGCAATGAGTACGGGTACCCATTGTCTGACGACTTTGCATACGGATGATGTTCGCAAAGTCCCGGATAGAATCCAAAATATGATGAAGGATTCCTTTTCGGCAAACCGCATGGAAAATGATATCTATTCCTTTGTGAATGTAGGTGTTTTATTGAAAAAGCGAATTAACAGTGCAGGAGTAATCCAGCGGTTTATAGAGCAAATCGGTATCTATAACAGAAATGAAGGCAAAGGGGTGAATGAAATAATGATGCTTGCTGAAAATGGCGGTATGACACAGCGCGGACTTCCTCAGAATATTGAGAAGAAATTCCTACAGGACAACATCCATAATCCCTTCCGGGTAACGGGGAGGTATGAAGATTGGCAATGAGTAGAAAAAGAAAACCAGGCATCTTTAACTGGTTAAGTCCCAGAAATCTGGTGTATGAAGTAAACCGGTATGGGTATCATTTTTCCTTGCTGGGTTTTTGGAAATTTTATCTGCTGGCACTGGTCAGTATTTTTATCATAAGTATCATCTATCAATTACAACTGCCTTATATTCTGGCGGTATCGATTTTTTCTCTGTTCTTATCCCCTTTTATCATTTTGAATACGTATCAGAATATGTACCAGCAGAAACGGTTTCTGGATGTAACCAATTATCTGGAGCAGCTTCTGTATTCCTTTCGTAAAGGACCTAAGATACTCACATCATTACAGGATACACTGGCTGTATTTCCAGAAGGGCAGATGCATGATCATATTCTGAAGGTCATGGATGCCATTCAAAATAAACCCATTGGAGAAGGTGGAGATTTATACCGGGATGCATTTTTGGAGATGGAAGAGTCTTATGGCTGCCGCAGGATGCGTCAGGCACATGAATTTTTAATAAAGGTAGAGAATTTTGGCGGCGAGTTTAACGGTGCAATTGATATCTTACTGGAAGACCGCAGAATGTGGATAGAAAGAGTCTATGAACTGGAAAAGAATCGAAGTAATCTCAAAGTAAAGATTACGATTTCCCTGGCACTTTCCTTTTTGATCTGCGGACTGACGATGTTCATGCTGCCAAAGGACTTTCAGACGCTTGGTAACGGGTTATCCCAGGCAGCAACCATGTCTTTGATGATCAGTAATATTATTATCTGGTATGTGGGGCAGAAGAAGCTCAGTGTGGACTGGTTAAACGACCTGGAAGAAAACTGTGAAGAGATCCAAAGATGTTATGATCGGGTTATGAAGCAAAATCCCAAAAAAGAAAGACAAAAATCCTTTTTCATGGCTGGAATCTGCCTGATAATCTGTGCAGCCGGAACCATTCTTCAAAATATTCCGGTTACGGTCATTGGGGCATCGGCTGTTATATATGCGCTGATGCAGCCCGGAATGGGACTTAAGATGGCGAAAAAAAGGATGGTTAGGGAAGTGGATAAGGCATTTCCGATCTGGATTATGGAGATGTCACTGCTGCTGCAAACAGACAATCCCCAGGTAGCGCTGACAAAGTCTGTTGACAGGGCGCCCTATGTGCTCAGAGAAGATTTGCGTAAGCTAGTAGATAATATAGAAAAAAATCCTGCAGCCATTGAACCATATCTGGGATTTATGTCCGGATTTGATTTGCCGGATGTGCAGTCTGTACTTCGGATGCTGTATTCCATGTCTGAATCCGGCTTGGAAGATTTTAAAAATCAGATTATATTTCTGGTGGAGCGTAATAACCGGCTCTTGGATAAGTCGGAAAGAATCATAAATGAAGATAAGACAGCAGGGACAGGAATGCTGGTGCTAATTCCAATGGTAACCGGATCCCTGAAAATGATGACAGACCTGGGAGTCTTTCTGATGTCCTTACTGAATTTGACCCAGGGAATGTAGAGGAGGGGTAAAATGAAAGCAGTTTTAGAAGAGTATGCCTACGTAATAATCGGAATTATTTTGGCGGGGCTGATATTAATGTTTTTATTCAGTGGATTAAAAGAAGGTGGATTTTTAGAAGTATTGGCAAGAAGATTTTCAAGTATGGTATTTGGCATAGCCATTTAAGAGCAATGATAAGCGGGAGGTTGTGAGATGAAGGTTTTTATTCAGGAGTATGGAAAAGTAATCATAATATCCATAATCGGGGTGATCTGTATGATGATATTACTGTTTCATGGAGCGTTTATGGATATGGTGGACCGTCTGAAGCCTGCTAATCCAAATGTTCGAAACGAAGAAACAAAATATAAACTTACCAGTCTGTCAAAAAGAGAAAAACCAAAGTTTGTTTTTGGTTCGCCCCAGTTAAAGCTGGGGGATAAAATATTTATTCGTGATTTGGTATTAAGGGTTGCGGATGCAGATGGTAATGATCTGAAAGAGAATATCCGTTACTACCTGGAGGATGGGACACAGGTATCATCCGATTACGAAATACGGGCAGTCCAGTTTGGAACGATGTCTTTTCTGTTTCACGCAGAGGATTCACAGGGACTTACAACGGATAAAAAATTTGCAGTAGCGATAGTAAATAATTCGGATAGTCCGGAAGCCGCAAAGCTTTTAAAAGAATGGGATGTTGGAAAAGTACCCCAGACGGTAATGGCAAAGGTCTTTGAGTATGATGATCAGACATCAGGCAATCTAGGAAAGCGGTATGCCCTTACCATTGATGGAGAAGGAGCGGTAAAGGAATATGGTAGTGCTGGCCAGATACCCTGGCTGAAAGATTATGCAGATAAAATAACGGAATGTGAAATTGCAGATACTGTCCAGACAGAAAATGTCAGTTACTGGTTCAGCGGGTGTTCCAGACTGGAAATGATACCTAAGTTTCATGGAGTCCGCAGAATGCAGGGAACTTTTCAGAACTGTGTATCTATAAGATATGGTTTTATTGAAAATACCGTGGAAGATATCAGTCAGGCTTTTAAAGGCTGTTCAGAAATGACTGGAATGGGACCTGTTTTTTCCTCTGTCAGCAGGATGGATGAAGCCTTTTCGGGATGTGTAAAGCTGAGGGGAGAATTATTCATTCAAGCAGATCCTATCAGCTATCTGGACTGTCTGGAGCTGACAGCAAGCCAAACAGGCGGTGTTTCTCTGAAAATCTATGGAGCAGATGAAACTAATAGTTCTACCTTAAAAGAAATGGTAATTCAGGAAAATATAAAACAGAATGGCTCCCATGTGAAGTATATGGGAATAAAAGTCTAGATATGCAGTGACTGGCAGAGATGACAAAAAACTTTTAGATGGGGTACAGGTAATTTATGAAGGATATCTTAGAGGAATATGGACAGACAGCGGCAATTGTTATAATCGGTTTGTCTCTGGTAAAAATTTTGTGGGCAGTGATGCAGGCGTTGTCGTACTAAATAAAAAATGAGGGAGAAAAGATGAAAGGAATTGTTGAATTTTTTATGATTATCATTACATTTGCACTACTTGCCATTTCAGGAACCGCATATATTACGGCTTCTATCAATACGGCAAATGCAAGAGACTATCACGCATCAATTATAAATGAGCTGGAATCCAGTAATTTTAATCAGGAAGTAATCGAAAGCTTATATACCGATGCATCAGATAAAGGCTATGTTCTCGAACCAATACTTCCCTATGAAATAGAAGATCATAAGAAAACAGCCGAAGTGGTTCTAAACTATAACTATGATATTGGAATTTTAAATATTACAAAGGAACAACATACAATACGTGGCTATGCAAGATAGGGGAGGATTATATGAAAGCAGGCATCATAGCATTTATCAGCATTCTGGTATTACTTTTGACAGGAAGCATCATTTATACAGTTTCCGGAAGAAATATCAGAAAATCGGAGCTGGAAAAAAGTCTTTCAAATGCAATTGAACAGACAATGGAAGTAAAATATCTGGATCATACATATCCAATCAGAGATCAGGAAGAGCTGATTGCAGATCTAACCGGAAACTTATTTGCACAAATATCCAGCGATGCAGATATAGAAATTCGTGTTAAAACAATAGACTTTGAAAATGGGTGTATGGATGTGGAAGCCATAGAACACTTTAAATATTTTACAGGAAAGGTTGGGGAAATTGCAGTCAGAAAAACAGTAATTTTCGAGCAGTTTCAGGATCCAAATGACAAATTTTATCAGGTTACCTTTCTAAATAAAGATGGAACATTGTTTCGGCAGATCCAGGTCTACCATGAGGGGCGCCTGACAGCACCACAACCGGAGCCTGCTAATTTAATCCGGTGGGAATTAACTGGGGATAGTGCATGGGATGGTGATTTCGGTAAAATTATTGTAACTGAGGATATGACATTTCGTGCAGTATGCAGATAGGGGGTAATAGATAATGAAAATTAAACCAGGGAGAAGGATGATCGCAACCATATTAGCCCTTGCTTTGTGTCTGCCGGACATAGCTTATGGGGTGGATAAAAGAGTACCGGGTGTTAAGAATGGATCAAAGGAGTCCGTTGGGATCACAGATGCAAAAGCACAAAGTAATGCAGTAGAAGATTTTGCAAGCGTGTATGGAGTGAACAAGGCGGGCAATTCAAAAGAGGATAACGAAGAAGAACCGGGAACAAACGAGCAGGGCATTACAGAAGAGCATACGCATACCATTGGAGAGCCGGGAACGAATGTGCAGGGCATTACAGAAGAGCATACCATTGGAGAGCCAGGAACGAATGCGCAGAGCAATACAGAAGAGCATCCCATTGGAGAGCCAGAGACGAACGCGCAGAGCAGTACAGAAGAGCATCCAGGGGGAGAGCCAGAGACGAATGCGCAGAGCAATACAGAAGAGCATCCCGGAGGAGAGTCAGAAACGAATGCGGAAAGTAATACAGAAGAATTAACTGGTGAGTCAGGGATACAAGGGGAAGGGAATTCAGAGCAATCCGTTAGCCAGACAGATCTTCATGAAGAAAATAATACAGAAAAACATCCCGCTGTTGAGTCAGAACCTAATGAGGAAAGCAAAATACAAGACACTTCTAATGCTGAACAAGCCGAAAAAATGATTTTCAAATTTTCAGAATATGTAAGTGGTGAATTCCTGGACGGAGTACTAACGATCACCGGAAAGGGCGAAATACCAGATTTATCTATGCAAGAGACTAATCCCCTTAATGATATACAAACGAAAATTAAATCTATTATTATAGATGAGGGGATTACCGTTATTGGTGATTATACATTTCGTAACTGCCGTAATGCAGAAACACTGAAGTTGCCGGTTTCTTTAAAAAACATAGGGAAATATGCTTTTGCTGAGAATTACTGCCTTTCTAAAATACAACTGCCGGACAACCTCCAAATTATAAAAGAAGGAGCGTTTAGCAAGGACATAAACCTAAAGATAGAGAACTTCCCTGATTCTTTGCAGCAAATTGAATCAAATGCATTTTTTAATTGTTTTAAGATCAGGAAAAAAGATGCAGAGCTAAAAAAAATTAAGATAAACGAAGATGCATTTTTCCAGTATCCGCGTTATGTGAAGCTTGAAATACAATCATACAGGAAAACCAATGACAGTGGTGAACCAAACTTTGTTGGAGGCCTTTATTATAATGCCTACCAAATGACACAGGAATTACAAGAGGCTGAATTACAGAAACTTCTGGAAAAACGAAGTGGTAGTTCCGGAAAATCAGGAGAGAGATACAAGGATCTGAAAAGCTATTATGATGATATCATACAGCAAAATTATCCGTATGCAAAAATAAAATATTCGGTTTCGGTAGTAGATAAAAAGGCTGGTTTAAAAAAGACGATATCACCTTTTGCGGCATCAACCAGAAATGCATCCAACCAGGCAGAGCTTGAAACTGCGATTAAACAATCCGGCAGTGGTGATGTTATTAATATTACAAAAAATATGACCCTTAAAAATGTTGTTATCACGAATAAAAATATCACGATCAGAGCCTCCGGCGGCAATCGCACAATTACACCTGCCAATGGGAATAATGTAACTGCATTTATCTTAAACGGTAACAGCAAGGTCACTTTTGCAGCAACAGGAACCCATACGGCATCCAATGGATCGGCAGCAGCTAATAAACTTTATATTGGTGCAAGTGCCACAAAGGGAACCGGTAATTGTATAAATTCCAGCAATATCATTGTGCAGGGCACAGCAAGAGTTACAATAAACGGCAATGTACTTGTGCGGAACAGCCGTTATCATACTGTTTATGGAGATCCAAATACCACTATCGTATTAAATGGCGGAAGCCTTATGAATACAGCAGAGGTTACAGCAGTGAATGGCGGGGGAAATACATTTGGAATTGGATCTTACGGAACCATTTTGATAAAAAGCGGGAAAATTTACTGTGAGAGTACAAAGCGGAAAATGCAGTATGGACAGGGAGTACATTCCAATGGCGGTACGATAGAAGTTACCGGAGGCAGTATTTATAACTGCAACGTAGGTGTGGGGGTAAATCATGGAAACGGTGCAAATGGAGGGAATAAAGAGGATGCATATGCAACCTTCAGTGGAGGATTTATCTATAATAATGATATTGGAATACAGATCAATAATTCTATAGCGGATATTAATTCCGTATATGTAGGTTTGACTTCGTATACAAATGCGGATACTTATCAAGTTTCTTCTAATACAACTTATGGAATATCTATTTCCGGCAAGTCAGATGTATGGATGGAGTCAGCAGGGAGGATTTACCATACCGGAAATGAGGGCATACACAATGAAGGATCACTGGACATTACAAGCAATACAAATGGAAATAGAACAAAAATATGGGGAAATGCAGGGTATGGCATCCGCAATACAGCAACCGGTTATGTATACCTTTATGGAGTTAATATTGATGGTGCCAAGACGGGCGTGTTAAATGAGAATACCAGAAAAGACAGCTGCAATATAGAAAATTCACCTTTCTCAACGAAAGGCACCGTAATTCAAAACTGTACCTTAAGGGGTGTTCAAAATAATGGGAACATGTCTATCGTTACGGTAGATTATGGGCTTGGAAACAGGATAGAAATTATAAATAACGGAGGAGGTGATAAGGGTGGAGGAATTTATAATAATACCGGAAGGACCTGCCTGATAGATGCGCAAAGCAGTGATGCAGACTCAATCCGTATTAACGCTAACAAAGGAAATTATGGAGGAGGAATTTATAATGATGGAACGGTAACCCTGAAAGGAACGGTATCTGTCTCCGGAAATACAGCGTCATCCAGTGGCGGAGCTATCTATAACAATCAAAACTTAATTATAAACAACGGAAGGATCTTAAATAATACTGCAGCAACTTATGGCGGAGGTATTATGAATAAAAACACCTTAACAGTTACCGGAGGTGAAATTACAGGTAACCGTGCAGTGGCTAACAGCGGCGGCGGCATATGCAACGATGGAGGTACACAGGGCGTTGCCACTGTATTAACTATATCGAATGGTAAAATATATAATAATACTTCAGGCAAAGGATCCGGAATTGAACAGCATGGGGCATATAATCCGAAAATGACTGTAAAGGGCGGGTGGATATATGGCAATGCTGGCGGCTACGGAATACATAATGAAGCGGGAACTGTAGAAATAAAGGATGGCGCTGGTATGGGATTTTCATCCTGGACGAATAGCACCGTCTTTACATCCAGTAATAATGGAGAAGGAAATATATATAATAAGGGAAATCTGTCAGTTCAGGGAAACGCAAATGCATGGATTTGCCTGGCAAGTACGACTAATTTTAATATAAAAAATGTGGGGACTTGTACCATTAATTCATCAGGAAACTATCCTGTTATAACAGGGAAATCTACACATGCAGTAGATAATTCGGGACAAATGACGATAGCTAAAGTCCTGATTTTGAATGCACAAGCTGGAATTTACAATAGCAGGAATATAAATATCAACGGTGGAGGGATTTACGGCTGTACTGCTTATGGCATATATAATACCGTTACCGGAAATGTAATTATGGGAAATGCAGATATTCATGATAATTACAATTATGGTACGGGGGCAGGAGTCTATAACCTTGGTACCTATACCATGTCATCGGGATATATTCGAAATAATACATCATCAGGCGGCGGAGGTGTGCAAAACAACGGGATATTTAATTTAAAAGGCGGTGAGATTAAAGACAATATATCAGGCAGATTAGGTGGTGGTATCAGGAATGATGGGACATTTACTATGTCCGGTGGAGGCATTAATGGAAATACAGCAGCCAGTGGCGGCGGCGGAATCTTTAGCGGAAGAAATAATGATCTGAACATTTCCGGAGGTACTATTAAAAATAATAAGGTTTCATCCGGGAATGGAGGTGGAATCTATACGGATACCCATAATGCCAAAATATTAAGTCTCACTAATACTACGATTACAGGAAATACAGCCACAGGCGGAAACGGCGGCGGGATATATTATAATGCCAGCGTTACATTAGAAAGCAATAATATTAGCAGTAATTCAGCTGTAACCGGCGGAGGCATTGCCTTTGGAGGAAGTGAAAATACAATGAAATCCGGTTCCGTGGCTAATAATACGGCAACATCCTGGGGAGGAGGCATCCAGGTATTGTCAGGCAGCTCACTGGTTCTAAATGAGGCCTCAATTTATGGAAATACCGCACCCAATGATGGTGGTATCAACAATGATGGAATCATTCGCATGACGGGAGGAACGATCCACAGTAATAAATGTAAAGCTGGAAATACCGGAGGAGGCATTAGGCTGGGAAATGCATCTGCGTATTTTACAATGACCGGCGGCAGAATCTATGGAAATCAAGGATATGGCATAGTAAACACATTAGGTACTGTAGATATCGAAAATGCGCCGTCTGTGGGTAATAAGTGGTCTTTCATCGGATTCGAAAAATTTGAAAATGCAGGTAGCGGACTTACACAGGCACAGTCGGAATCCAATCAAAATTCGAATGGTGCCATATACAATGCAGACCGACTAAATATAAAAGGTAAAACCCGAATATACAGCGAAACTGCTTATGGAATTAATAACCAGGGTAAACTCAACATGTATAACGGAGCAGATTGTATCCTATTTGGTAATTCTGATTTTGGAATATATAATGGGAGAGCCGGGATATTGACAATTGGTAGCGAAAATCAGGTCCGGTTTGCAAAAACAGGGCTGAAAAATGAAGGAACTGCAACTTTGAGTGGTGGTACGCTTACAGAAAATTCAAAAAGGGGATTGGAGAATACAGGAACCTTTCATCTGTATGCCGGAGATATCTCTAATAATGGGAAACAAATTACAACCAAATTCTTTCCAGATGGTTTCAGGGGATCTGACGAGATGGGAAATAGTATATATCAGAATGGTATTTTAAACGTAAAGGGCAATCCCAAAGTGTCTCAGGACATTTTTTTAACAACAAATCATTTTATTACAGTGGTTGATATCTGTGAATCGGATTTTATCATGTCCTTAAATAAAAACGATACTTTTAAAGGCAGAATATTGGCAAATTATATATTCAATACGAAAAAACAAACTGCCAAGTATTCGTTGGAGGATCGAACGAAAGAAACTGCAGAAGAAAAGGGAATTGTGATCGATGATCAGTCCGGCGTAGATGATGCTTATCCTTATCAGGTGTTATTAGATGGAAAAAGTGTTTTGATAAATTATCTGCCCAATGGGGGAACAGGGGAAATGGTTGGAGATATAGTGCCGTTAGAGGATGATTATGTTCTGCGGGAGAATGAATTTCAGTATAAGGATCATTCGTATGCGGGATGGGACCCAGAACCTAGAAAACAGTCATTGGATATTCGCTTTCAGCCTGGACAGGTTGTTGTACCTGCGACTACCTTTCCTGATTATTTAAAACAAACCAATAGCAAACAAATTTTAAATAATAGTATTCAATATAGTTTAACAGTATCGGCTATAGTAGCGGCATATGGAAGACCTGTTTCAAGAGAATCAGATGGCGTTGATTATGACTATCTACTTGAGCTAAATGCTTTATGGAATGAGGCTCCAATTATTGATATTAAAATATTAGAATTTTATGAAGGTGAAATGGTAAAAAAAGACCAATTAATGCAGGAGATTTATCTATCAGATAATGGTGCAACTGACAAAGAAGATGGATTAAGAAGCAAAGGTATGGAGTATTATCCGCACCTGCTCGATGATAAAGTGAAAATTATAGGAGTAGATTATCATGCGATAAAAAACGGTTATATACCAAGTAAAAACAAAATCGTATTTCATACGGATATGCCTGATGACTATTTTTTTGATACTTATAATCAGAAGGGAATGGAGCAAAATGAAGTGGTTAGTCATAAGCTGACATTTCAAGTGGAAGACAGTGCAGGAAATGTTACGGTAAAAGAAAGTGATATAAGAATAATATATAATAATTATCCTACTTTAAAAGTACCTGAAAATCTTATTATAACAACAGAAGAACTCAGGATGAATCCATTAACAATGAATGATCTAAGAGGTTATGCAAAAGCAAATGACATTGAAGACGATGCGGCAAAAAATCAAGGTTTGACTGATGCTGACGGTAATTTAATTAATATACAGGAAAAAGTAGAAATTGTAAGTATTCAAGATGCATTAGGAAATACTATTCATCCGGAAAATATACTTGACGTAAATGAATATTTTGTAACTTACTCAGTGAAAGACCGTTTTGGTAAAGAAACGCAGAAAACTATGAAACTAACGGTTGTAGAACCAGCGGAATTAACAGTAAATCATATTGAATATGTCAGATTCATATCACTGAAATATCTGGACACGCTGGACAAACATTCAAAATGGAATAAAGAAGAACTAAAGACAATACTGGAAAATGAAAAGTTTATCAATACTAAAGTCTATACTCATGAGCAGGTTGTAAAAATAAAAAAATTAATGAAAGGTTTGAAAACAAAACAAGATTATGAATATGTTTTAAAAGTTATAAAAGAAAATTATATGAATAAATAGCACTTAAAGCATCCCGCTGAAAAAACGTGGGATGCTTTTCGTTTGGAAAATTATTTATTTTATTAATATTTTTAGCGTTTTACTATAAGGTCCTACCACTTTTTTATTTCCTAACTTTTTAAATGATCGTATTTTCATATAATAAGTCTTGTTTGAAGATAAATTACGCAGGGTTTTTGAAGAACCGCTGAAATTTGTAACCTTAAAAGATTTGAAGCTTTTACTAGTAGAATACTTTAATTGATAACCACTCGCATAAATAGTTTTTCTAATTCTTATGGTCAATGTTCTTTTATGAGAATTATTGAAACTGTGTATAATAGGGGCTTTTGGTGCAATAAAAAAGTATAAATTTTTTGTCCCATAATAATTACGTTTTCCCTTTATCGTAATCGTTGCTTTTCCAGGTTTTTTATTGTTCTTATAAAGGAGGCTATAATCTTTATTCTTTTTAAGAAGCTTATTATTAAGTATTAATTTAATTGACGGCTTTTGTGGCTTTCCATTATAAGTTTTCTGTTTAATCGTAGATGTTACCGCTTTTGAGATACTTTTACGTGAAAGTTTAGGAATAATAACAAGGTCAGCTTTGCCGCATATACTGCAGGAGCGGGTTTTTCTTCCCGTATGTGTATAAGTTGCTTGTTGATGAATATTCCAATAACCATATTTGTGTGGCAGCCGTTGCATCTCCGTTTCTTGTATTATCTGACCGCATAGGATACAGTGTAATTCTTTTTTTCCATTTACTTGACAAGTTGCTTGCCAGTTAATAATCCATTTTCCAGGATTATGGGAGGATGTTGGAATTATCTCTTGTTTGATGGTTTTACATAGAACACATGTTAGGGTTTTGATTCCCTGTAATGAACAGGTTGGTGGGGTTAATATATTCCAGCCATCAAACTGGTGTTGTGATTTTTCTATAGGCTGTGTTTCTAAATAACAGCACTTAATGCAAGAATGGGATCTGGAACCTTCCTTTGTACAGGAGGCAGGAAGTGTTTCCATCCATGAACCAAAGGTATGATTCAGGCTGTTACATATCATTTCTCCAGTAATAGTATTGAAGTAGTAAATCATATTATTATAATTTAAAGATGCTTCTTTATAAATCGTATGATCAGTTTTAATAAAATAAAGCTTATTATCTATAGTTATAAATCCGTATTCAGTCATCATTCTTCCAGTTTTTGTAGAAAAATAATATGTTTCTCCGTCAATTTCTTGAAATCCGGTTTTCATGATATGGTCTTTGCCGAACAAATAGGTGTTTTGATCAATTTGATGTAAACCAACTGTCAAATTACCATTTATATCATAATAATATTTTTTTCCTTTATTAACATACCAGTTATCAATGCGAGATACTGCTTTCTCATAATCAATTATAATGGGGGTCTCAGTATCTATTTGTGTCCCCCCATTTTCATTAATATTAGTTGTTAAAAAGTCTTTCAGAAAACCATTTTTTATTGTTTCACTTTCAACATATAATTTACTGCCACGGGCAAGACGGTCAAATGCACTCTGAGACAATTCTAAAGGAGATGAAAAGTGTAAAATAAATTCTATGGGGATTTGCGTTTCTTCAAAAGCATATGAATAGATCCTATTTACAGTAGCCGGTATTTTGATTATTTGAGTTTGTGTTATTCCATTAAAAGCAAAACTGCAAACAGATTTTATGCCATATGGAATGCTATATTCTTTCAATGGATAGGAAGCTGGGTACAATACTAACATATGTTCATTCTCATTTCTGTAAAATAGAATACCGTTTTCATCATACAATATTGGATTTCCATCTTCAACAATTATCTGCTTTAGAGTAAAACAATTAAAAGTAACATATTTTGGGCTAAGATTAGTAAGCGTTTTTGGATATTTAATCGTTTCAATGTTCTTCATTTCATAGAATGCATAGTCTTTAATGGTATTAACATTCGTTAGCGTAATGGTTTTTAAGTATGCATTATTATAAAAAGCATCTTCTTCTACGCTGAGAACACTCTCTGGTGAAGTATAGGAGTCATTTTGATGCATTGCGGGATAAAGAATCAGTTTAGTACCATCATTAGTTAAGAGAGCACCATCTACTACTTTATAATACTGGCTTTCTTGAGCAACGGTAACAAGCTCCAGATTATAGCAAGTAGCATCTTCATCAAAATGCATCAGAGAAGCCGGTAAGTCAATCCTTTTAGCAGAAGCTTTCGAAAAAGCCCCATTATGGATATAAGTAACTCCTTCTGGAATTGTAATGGTACCGGGTATGCCGGTTAATTTACAATTGCTTCCAATTTCAGTGACGGCGTATTCCACGTTCAAATATTTCACAGTCCAAGGCTTGGTAGTGTCTCCATAGATAAAGTTTCCATTGGGATCACGCTGGGCTTTATCAACCAGCATAGCAGTTGGTTTTTCGCCAATGGTTAAAATTTGATATATGCCAAAAGTAGAGTTAAATGTGTCCCCAACCTGTGCTGACTGCTCAGCTTGTGACGGCATATTATCTGTGGAAGAGGAGACTTCATTTTCAGATTCCGCTGAGGATTTAATTTTATCAGATTTTTCTTTTGGGTCAGATGGAGTATTTATATTTTCAGTTTCTTCAGTTACAGCATTATCTTCTTCATCGTTTAATTCAGTAATAAAAGCAGTTTCTTCTGTTTCTGATTCCACATTATCAGATGCTGCAAATGCTATATTTGAGATCCCTAATGTGATTATTATTGTGACGGATAAAATACGTGTAAATATCTTAACTTTCATAAAATCTTCTCCCTTCAAACAGAAACCAGTTATGGTTTCGTAATGCATTATATAAAACAAAAATAATAACGCTCAATCATTCTTTTGTACATCAAAAAATTCAATATATTTATTTTAATCTTATAGTGGGATTTTCATGATATTAATAAGAATTCCATAGGGATAAAACTAGATATGAATATAATATTGCAGTTTTTGCGATATGTGTGGGAAACAAGAGTAATAATTAATTGTATTGTTTTATTATACATGAAAGCATATAAGGTAGGCAATCATTTTCTAATATATATTTTGAAAAGCATTTATGAGGGATATGCCAGAGTATCTATGAGAATTAAGCTCATCAATCAGCATGCATCAAAGCCGTTTCAGAATCTTAAAACCGGTACAATCTGCGTGGACTCCTAGGCAGCTTTCAGGCAGGTTTTGGATGGTTCAACATATCAATACTTATATTTTCAATACGTTAGGTGTAAGTCGCCGTATCTTGAGCTTTTGTTCTTGAATCTTTTCAGTACAGCTATTATACTGGAATTAACGAATTTGGAAGGGCAGGAAGATAAGATGCTTAAGGTGGCTGTTTGCGATGATGAGAAATTAGTCGTTCAGCAGATTAAAGATTATATAATAAGTTTTAGGCTGCTGTGTGTGGTGGATACATTTGAATGCGGGGAAGAACTGGTCAGGATGCATAAAGAATATGATGTTATTTTTCTGGATATCGATATGAAAGGGATCAATGGAATTAAGACGGCACAGAAGATTCGAAGCTATGATAAAAAGGTGAAAATTATCTATGTGACTGGCTACAATGATTACCGCAATTATGCGTTTTCGGTACATGCATTTGGGTATCTGATTAAACCGGTCAGCCAGGAAAACATCCACAGGCAGTTGGAAGAGGTTTTAGCATATACGGCGGAAGAAGAGCCGGAGCAGATGCTGCGTTTTGAGACAGAAGATGGAATACATGAAATAAATGTGAAGGATATTTATTATTTTGAGTATGCTGATCGGAAAATTCTTATGAGGACGAAAGCGGGAGATTTACGTTTGCATGGCAGTATCACAGCAATGTCTGTTAAGATGGAAGCGTATGGTTTTTATATGCCTCATAAAAGTTTTTCGGTTAATCTGTTTTATGTCAAGACAATTAAGGGTTACGATATCCATATGATGAATGGAAGTACGGTTCCTCTGTCGCAGAAGAAGTCCGTGGATTTCAGGGAAAAATTGAGCCATTATATGGCTAACCGTATTTGAGAGGGGCATAATTAAAATGGCTATTTTAAATCTTGTATTGGGAATTTCGGAATTGAGCGTGATGATTTATTGCGCATATTATTTTATGAGTCATATTGAGCGGAATATCTATCGGGGAAAATGGTGGTATTTTGCCGCGTTTTTTTTCTATGGTATGATTATTATTTTAGGTGTGACATTTAGAAATACAATTTATAGCATGGTTGCCGGAATTGTGTATCTGGCTGTGATGGGGCATTTTTTATTTAACAGCAATATGTTGTATATTGTCTATTATGCTTTGTTTACAGTGATCGGAGTTTTGGGGCAGTCGGCTATATTGAATCTGTCTGCATTGTTTATCCCGTCAAATGATATAAAAAGTGCTCTTTTGATGGCGAATATTGCGTTGACATTGAAAATAGTCCTATATCTTTTATTGACTAGGTTTATGGTGTTCTTTATTAACAGGAAGAAGATAAACAGAATTAATAAATGGCAGCTGGTAAGCATGTATATGGTTCCGGTATGGAGTGTTATATTTCTGCTTTCACTAGTTCAGGTGGGTGCAGTTTATATCCAGTTGTATGGAATTACTGTGATTGCAGTTAATATTGTTTTACTGCTGATCCTGGATGTTTACTTTATCTATCTGGGAGGATATATTTCAAAATCTAATGAGTTGGAAAAGGAACTGCAATTGTATCATCAGCAGAATGAACTACAATACAAATACTATGGGGAGTTGGAGAAGAAGTATCAGGATTCCCGGAAAGTTCTCCATGATATGAAAAACCATCTCATAGCAGTGGAGCAGTTGTACCATATGCAGGAGTCAGACGCAGGAAATACTTATGTAAAAGATATGCATCATATGTTGAATGTGCTGGGGGAGCATTTTTATACGAATCATAAAATGTTAAACATCATTTTGAATGATAAGCTGAGCAATGCAAAGCGGGACGGTATTAATTCGGCGGTTGAAATCGGTGAGGTCAGCCTGGAATTTATGAAGGACATTGACGTGACAACTGTATTTGCAAATCTTCTGGATAATGCTATTGAGGCGGCTAAAAGAGTGAGCGAACACCCATATATACGTATCAAAATGAACTATTTTAATGAATTTGTTGTGATTAGTATCCGCAATTCACTTTTGGCGGAAGGGGTAATGAATGCGATCCAAAGAGATGAGGAGCACCGGAGCCGCCATAGCTGTAAAGCAGGAGGGCACATGGGATATGGACTTCAAAATGTAAAGAAAACTCTGGAAAAGTATAACGGTACGATGCAGACAGGAAGTTCGGAGAGTGAATTTCAGGTGAATATAACACTGCCAATTCCGGAAAGCAGATAATGTCTTCGAAAGCAGATAATGCCTCCGATAGCAGATATGTTGACGAAATGTGTTTTATTGTTAAGATTGTCTAATAAAGTTGAGATGTATTAAAAAATAGAAAAGGTTTGAACAGGTGAAAAAGAATCTGTTCGAACTTTTTTTATTTTTTGGATATTTTACTTGACAAATATAAGAAACTTTTGTAAAATGTGCTTAAAATTACTTTTGCAAAATATATTTATAAAAGATAATTAAGAACTAAGACGCAAATGAAACAAAACACGAACCACAAAACCGGAAACCACATAACCTAAAAACCACAAGCCAAAAACTAAACCACAAACTCATAACCTGAAACCAAAAAACACTAATCACACCAAAATAAAATATAAAATGAGGGGGTAACAGCATGAAAGCAGCATATATGGATGGAACATACGAGATTATATACCGGGACATTGAAAAACCGGTGCCAGGCGAGAATGAAGTCTTGGTTAAAATCGAATATGTAGGAATCTGTGGCTCAGATGTTCATTTTTATGAAAACGGAAGAATAGGAGATTTTATTGTTGGCGGACCATTTATTCTGGGGCATGAATCGGCAGGCACCATAGTGGAAACAGGCAGTAAAGTTACTGATTTGAAAACAGGCGAACGGGTGGCACTGGAGCCTGGGATTACCTGCGGGAAATGTGAATTTTGCAAAACTGGCAGATATAATCTGTGTCCGGAGGTGAAGTTCTTTGCAACGCCGCCGTATCATGGCGTATTGACGGAGTATGCAGTACATCCTTCTGATATGTGTTTTAAGCTCCCGGAGAATGTTTCTACGAAAGAAGGTGCATTGGTAGAGCCGCTGGCTGTAGGATTACATGCAGCAGCACAGGGGAATGTTAAGCTGGGAGACAGCGTAGTGATACTTGGCGGGGGATGTATTGGTCTGGTGACGCTGCTGGCCTGTAAAGCCAGGGGGGCGGCTAATGTAATTGTTGTGGATATGCTGCAGAAACGCTTGGACTATGCTGAGAAATTGGGAGCAAATCATACGGTAAATGCAAAGGAGATGAATGTAGAAAAAGAACTGGAAAGGCTATTGGGTGGAATAGGTGCGGATGTTGTTCTGGAAACGGCTGGTGCTGTGAAGACGATTCAGCAGACGCCTGAATTTACAAAAAGAGGCGGTACAATCGTGTTAGTAGGAATGGCGCCGCAGGATGTCATAGCATTTGATTTTGCTAAAGTAATGGCAAAAGAACTGAGTGTGAAGTCTGTGTTCCGCTACCGTAATCTTTATCCGGTGGCAATCGCCGCAATCGCAGATGGAAAAATTGATGTTGGGAAGATTGCAACGCATGAATTTGATTTTAGTGATGTGAAATTAGCATTTGATACGGTTATTGAAAATGCACAGGATGTTGTAAAAGGGGTAATTAAGGTTTCTTGACTTGTTTCAAACAGGCAGCAAATAGAAGATTGTAAAAAAGAATGGGAGGAAAACCAATGAAAGCAGTAGTGTATAGTGAACCAAGAAAATTTTCTGTTACAGAGATTCCAAATCCGGAAGTAAAGGAAAACCAGGTATTGATTAAAGTCAAATCCTGCGGGATATGCAGAACAGATGCACATATTCATGAAGGGGAATTTATCGCCAGGTTTCCGCTGACACCGGGACATGAATTTGCAGGTGAAATTGTGGAAACAGGATGTGCCGTTCAGGGATTTCAAGTGGGTGACAGGGTAACGGGAGACAATACCGTATTATGCGGCGAATGTTATTATTGCAGAAGAAATATGCCGCTTTTTTGTGAGAACTTTTACTCTTTGGGATGCAATGGACCCGGTGGTTTTGCAGAGTATGTGGTGGTGAATTATGATAAGGTATTTCCAATCAGCGACAAACTTTCTTATGATGAAGCCTGTTTCGCAGAACCTCTTGCCTGTGCCATTCATGGCATGGATGTGATTGATGTCCAGTGCGGCGATGATGTTTTGATATTTGGTGCAGGTCCCACAGGAATTTTATTGACACAGCTGATACACCGGGGAGGGGCCGCAAATGTGGTAGTTTGTGCATCCTCAAAGGCAAAACTTGATCTGATTGAGAAAAATGGTTATGCCAAAACAGTTCTGATGGACAGAAACGACTATGGGGTCCATACAGAGCAGCTTCATCAAATGTACCCAAAGGGATTTGACGTGGTCATTGATGCAACCGGGGTGCCGGCGGTGCTGGAACAATGTCTGAATTTTCCTAAGGCTAAAGGAAAAATCGTGGTTTATGGGGTTGCCGGCAATGAGGATACCATACGGATTAAACCTTATCAGATCTTTGAAAAAGAGTTAAAGCTGATCGGATCTTTTGCACAGACACATTGTTTTGACAGGGCTGTAAAATTTATGGAAGAGGGAATCGTAAAAGTGGACGATCTGGCAAGCCATCATTATTCCCTGGATGACTTTGATAAAGCAATGGATCAGATGTTAAATGGCAGAGGGCAGATGAAAATTATTATCCATCCAAATGGATTATAATGCAGGCTCTGAGCTGAATTATGAAAAAAGAGGAGGGATTACTTCTTCATGGCAAATGAGATAATTCTGGAAATGAAGAATATTACAAAAGAGTTTCCCGGGGTAAAAGCACTTGATAATGTGAAACTGACATTAAAGAAGGGTGAGGTTCATGCACTGATGGGGGAAAATGGTGCAGGGAAATCAACTCTGATGAAAATTTTGTGCGGTGCTTATACCAATGATAAAGGCTCCATATCTGTAAAAGGTAAAGAAGTGAACTTTCATTCCACAAAAGATGCCATAGATCATGGAATTACTATGATTTATCAGGAGCTGAACCTGGTTCCGGAAATGACGATTGCAGAAAACATCTTTTTAGGCAGAGAAAGCAGCAGGGCAAAATGCCTGATTAATAAGTCTCTGATGAACCGGAAAGCGAAGGAACTCTTAGAAGAGCTTGGGATGTCTGTGCCACCTAAGATGATTTTAGGCGAATTGACTGTGGCGGGACAGCAGATGATCGAAATAGCAAAAGCAGTTTCTTATCATTCTGATGTGATTATCATGGATGAACCGACTTCTGCAATATCGGAAAAAGAGGTGGAACAACTGTTTCGGATTATACGTTCTCTGACAGAAAAAGGTGTTGCAATCGTTTACATATCACATAAAATGGACGAAATATTTCAAATCGCCGATATGATAACCATTCTGAGGGATGGACAGTGGGTGTTATCTAAACCGGCTTCGGAATTAGATGATGGACTTCTGATTCAGGGAATGGTTGGACGTGAACTTGGTGATTATTATCCGAAAAAAGCGGCGAAGATTGGAGAAACGGTATTCAAGGTAGAGGGGCTGGATGACGGCAGGCTGATCCGGGATATTTCCTTTGAGGTAAAAGCAGGCGAGGTCTTGGGATTTGCAGGTCTGATGGGGGCAGGAAGAACAGAAACTGCGGAAATGGTATTCGGACTCCGTAAGAAAAAGCAGGGTAACTTATACCTGGAAGGGAAAAAGATCCGGATCGTCAATCCTGACCAGGCGGTAAAAGAAGGAATTGCTTATGTGCCGGAGGATCGAAAGTTAAGAGGTCTGAATCTGATTGGAAGTGTAAAAGACAATATTGTAATTTCAAATTTGAAAAGACTGAATAAAAAACTGTTTTTGAATACTAGTAAGCTTAATAAAGTAGCCGATGAGCAGATTAAACTGCTGTCAATCAAAACGCCTTCCAGAGAGGCACTCGCTCTGAATTTGTCAGGAGGAAACCAGCAGAAGATAGTGTTTGTAAAATGGCTGCTGACGAATCCGAAAGTGTTGATATTGGATGAACCAACGAGAGGAATTGATATTGGAGCAAAAACGGAAATTTATGAACTGATTAACCAGCTGGCGGCGAAAGGAATTGCAGTTATTATGATTTCATCTGAGATGCCGGAGGTGCTGGGAATCAGTGACCGGATACTGGTATTTAGTGAAGGACGGATTACCGGAGAACTGAAGAGAGAAGAATTCAGTCAGGAATTGGTTATGCAGTATGCAACACCACATAAGGAGGGAGAGAAATGACAGAGAAAACCGCTAATCAAATGACAAAACGGCTAAATGGAAAAGATCTATTTAATAAATATGGTATTCTGTTAGTTTTTTTAATATTGTTTGTACTTTTAACAGTGATTACCAATACCTTTTTTACATCCAGAAATCTGATAAATGTGTTAAAGCAGGTATCGATTAACGGTATCATTTCCGTGGGAATGATGTGTGTACTGCTGACAGGAGGTATTGATTTATCGGTTGGTTCCATCGTGGCATTATCCGGTATTGTAGCAACAACATTTGCACATCCGGGAGAATATCCGGTGATTATTCCGATTATTCTCGGAGTTTTGGCAGGTGCGGCTTGCGGCGTGGTCAATGGAACACTGGTTGCATTTTTACATCTGCCGGCATTTATTGCGACACTTGGTATGCTGTCGGTGGCTTCCGGAGTTGCGCTTGTTTTGAGCAAAGGACGTCCAATTAGTAATCTGAGTGAGCAGTTTCGTTACATAGGCGGTGGATCAATCCTGGGGCTTCCTATTTTGATATACATATTAGCAGCCGTCTTTTTGATTGGGTATCTGATACTATCCTGGACGAAGTTTGGACGGTATTTATATGCAATCGGAGGCAATGAAGAAGCTGCAAAAGCTTCCGGATTAAGCGTAGCCAGGATAAAATTATTTGTTTATATGATTTCTGGCATCTGTGCAGGCCTGGCGGGAACTGTACTGGCATCCCGTATCAATGCAGGCCAGCCAAATTCAGGTGAAGGCTATGAACTGGATGCCATAGCAGCGGTTGTAATTGGAGGTACCAGTTTAAATGGAGGTATAGGAAAGGTATCAGGGACAATCCTGGGTGTATTGATTGTAGGGGTAATCAATAACGGTATGGATCTTCTGAATATTTCTTCCTATTATCAGAAGATCGTTAAGGGGTCTATTATTGTACTGGCTGTACTTTTAGACCGCATAACAAAAAATAAGAACAAATAAAAAGGAGATCAAGGTATGAAGAAAAAAGTGGCAGCATTAACGATGGTTTGGGTACTTGCAACAATTTCACTTGCAGCCTGTGGGACATCTGATTCCAAAGGAACAACGGAAGGGGGATCATCTGCTAAAACTGAGGCAGGTACAGCAGAAGCAGCAAAGCCGGAAACAGCAAAAACAGAATCAAAATCAGAAGCGGATGCAGACGCAGCAGATGCGTTGGATGAGGACGTTACAGAAGCAGCAGGAAAAGCTTCCGGTGAGAAGTACAAAATCGTATTTTCTTCCTACAGCCAGACCGCTCAGTTTCAGGTACTGCTTGCGGAAGCCATGCAGGATTATGTTAGTGAAAAATATGCCGACTCTGTGGATTTCAGCGTCTTAGACGGAAATATGGACTCTGCCACCCAGGTGGGGCAGATCGATAACCTGATTGCACAGAATGTGGATGGAATTTTAATCTGCCCTATGGACGGGGATGCGCTGGTGCCCGCCGTAGAAGCTGCAAATGATGCTAAGGTTCCGCTGATTACCGTAAATGCCCAGGTAAATTCCGATGAGGTCCTGGCACATGTGGGTTCTGATGATGTCGTTGCAGGGGAACTGGAAATGCAGTATGTAGCAGATCAGCTGAATGGAAAAGGAAATATTGTGATTTTACACGGACCAAATGGTATCTCCGCAGAAGTACTGAGAAGAGAAGGTTATGAAAATATATTAAAAAAATATCCGGATATTAAAGTTTTAAGTGAGCCAACTTGCAACTGGTCCAGAGAAGAAGCTCTGTCCACAACGGAGAACCTCTTGCAGGGAGCCGATGAGATTCAGGCAATCGTGGCACAAAATGATGAGATGGCAATGGGAGCGCTCCAGGCAGTTCTGGATAATGATATGGGTGATAAAATAATTGTAACAGGAATTGATGCGATTGATGATGCAAAAGCAGCAATTGAAACAGGAACACTGTCAGCAACCGTATTCCAGGATGCTAAGGGACAGGCAGAAGCGGGTATTGATGAGATTCTGGACATTGTTAAGGGAGGGGAACCCAAAGATGTATCGATTCCGTATGTTCTTGTTACAAAAGACAACATAGCAGATTATAAATAGGAAAAGAAGAGGGGATTTGTATGAAAAGAGGCGGGGTTATCAATCAGAAACTCAGTGAACAAATAGCAGGATTGGGGCATACGGATTATTTTATGATATGCGACGCAGGCTTTCCTATTCCGGAAGGAATGGAAAGGGTGGATCTGGCACTTGCATTTGAGATTCCGACATTGAAACAGTGTTTGAAAGCCGTGTTGGATGAGGTTGTTGTTGAAAAGGTTTGCATAGCCGAGGAAATGGAGAAATATAATCGGGACGGCTATGGGTATATTAAAAATGTGTTTGTGAACCAACCGGTAGAATGTATGCCCCAGAACCTGCTTGTGAGAATGGCAAAGAAATGCAGATTTATTTTAAGAAGCGGTGAACTGTCTCCTTATTCCAATGTAATTATGCAGGCAGCATCAGGAGTAGAAGAATATAAAAAAGCATTCATTATTGACCTGGAGTAACTTGCTTTCCTTAGCAATGAAATGAAAAAGCGGGACATTCTCTGTGTTCTGCTTTTTCGATTTTAGCAAACAAAATATATACAGAAAAGATGTGACTTTACGAATATGGTAGAATTTGGTATAATGGAACAAATAATTTTAGAAACCCCTGTGGCTAAAAAGGGGAAAATAGGGATAGTGAGCATGAAAAGTACCAGCATGGAATTAAAAAAGATCAACCGTAACAACATCTATCGGCTGATTCTCAATGACAAGAAGATATCAAAGCAGGATGTTGCCTATAAACTGCGCTTAAGCCTTCCAACCGTAAGTCAAAACCTGTCAGAATTAATGGAAATGGATTTAATTGAAGAAACAGGAACCTTTGAATCCACGGGCGGAAGAAAGGCGAAATGCCTCTCCTGTAACGGGCGGGCTAAAGTAGGTATAGGGCTTGATATAACGAAAAACCATATCTCCCTGGCAATTGTGGATCTGACGGGGACAATGGTGGACTGTATCCGGGTCAGACGAAGTTTTGAGGCGGATAAGGCATATTATGAAGAAATACGATTGCTTTTAGAGCAGATCGTGGAGAAAAACAAGATTGATCCGAAAACAGTATTGGGAGTGGGGGTGACACTTCCGGCGATTATCGGCGGGGATCGAAAAAGTATTCCGCAGGTTTATTTGTTTTCCCTTCCACCTGATTTTTATGAGGAATTAAAAGCGTATATCCCATACCCGTATACGTTTTACAATGATTCAAACGGAGGCGGATTTGCCGAAATGTGGTACCGGGAAAAAGGAAAGAATATCTTGTATCTGTTCCTGGGACCTACCGTTGGCGGCGCTGTTCTGCTGGATGATAAAATTTATTATGGGGACAACCAGAGGAGCGGTGAATTTGGTCATACAACGCTGGTGCCGGGCGGAAAGAAATGTTATTGCGGGAAAGAAGGATGTGCAGATGCATATCTTGCCTCCTCCATCTTATCGGATCATACCGATGGAAGCCTGGAAAGATTTTTTAAGCTTCTGGATGCCGGGGATGAACAATGCAGAAAAATCTGGGATGAGTATGTGTATTATCTTTCTGTGCACATTAATAATCTGAGAACATTTTTTGACTGCAAGGTAGTATTGGGCGGTTATGTCGGCGGATATATTAAAAAATATATCAAAGATATCCAGACGCAGGTAGCGGGACGGAATACATTTGAAAATGATGGCGGTTATGTAGAAGCTAGCAGCTTTTCCTGGTGGTCATCTGCGGTTGGCGGTGCCCTGCTATATGTATCAGAATTTATAAAAGAGGTATAATTGATTTATGTATTTGAATTCATGAAAGAGGAATAATTGATTTATGCTATTGAATTCATGAAAGAGGAATAATTGATTTATGCCATTGAATTCATGAAAGAGGAATAATTGATTTATGTATTTGAATTCATGAAAGAGGTATAATTAATTTATATATTTGAATTTATTCAAAGGGTATTATTGATTAGAAATGGGTGAGGAAGATAACCGGGGGAGGCAAAATGGCAGGCAGGGTCAAAAATGCAAAGGTGTTTTTTTTAACAGGTGCTATATGGATGCTTGTGTTTTGCACTGGATGCATGGCTAATAGTACGCAGCTGGCAGACGGATTTGATGAGAATGAATTAAAAAAAGCTTCTCAGCAGATCGTGGACCAGATAAATGAGAATGATTATGATGCATTTCTGGAGTTTGCAGGGGATGAAATGAAGGAACTTATTTCACAGGAAAAGTTTGAAAATGAGGTTGTGGGATATGCGAAAAGCAAAGGTGCCTTTCAATCTTATGGAAAGCAGGCTGTTATCGGGCAGAAGTATGAAAAGACAGGTGAAGACTGCGGAGTAGTGGTAATGGCAGCAGAATATGAAGATGGAACAATCCAGTATACCATCAGTTTTACGAAAGACATGAAATTGAATGGGCTGTGGTTAAAATAAGATGGAAAATCAGGAGCATGAGAATAAAATGTTCCTGATTTCTTTTTTTGTGCGGATAAATTCCGGTGAGTCCAGACTGGAGGAAAAAGGGGAAGTTATGGTAAATGAAGGAACCTTTCGTTCTTCTAAGATACCCATGGGACATTTACCGAAAATATAAATGCGGTCAGCGAGAATCATTGCCTCTTCAATGTCATGGGTTACAAAAATTATGGTTTGTTTTAATTTTTCCCAGATGGAAAGTACCAGCTGCTGCATTTGAAAACGCAGTACAGGATCCAGTGCGGAAAATGGTTCATCCATTAAAAGGAGCTGGGGATGCAGGATTAAGGTGCGTGCAAGAGCAGCCCGCTGCTGCATACCGCCGGATAATTCGTTGGGATAATAATTTTCAAATCCGTTTAGATGTACCAGACTAAGATATTCCTGGACCGCCTCGTGCTGATTCTTTTTGGAAATATGTCTGCGGTTTAAACCATATGCGATATTTTCCTGAACCGTCAGCCATGGAAAGAGAACCGGGGTCTGAAATACTACGCCGCGGTTTGTACCCGGACCGGTAACTGACTGCTTTTCCAAATATATTTCACCCGTATCCGGCATTTCAAATCCGGCAATCATATTCAAAAGCGTGGTTTTTCCGCAGCCGCTGGGACCCAGGAGTGCTACGATTTCATTTTGGTTTACCGTGATATTCAGGTTTTGAAAGACACATATGGAATCCTGAAATGAGGAACGGTAGCTTTTTGATATTCCCTGAACGGTTAATAGATTATGGCTCATGAAAATCTCCTTTATAATACATTTTGGGCCTGCCACAAACAAGTCGTTAAGGATTCAAGTTTATGGTTTACCAATGTTTAATCACACTCTAAACATTGCACTTTTTGACCGGATAAAACAGAGTGCAGATTTTTACCAGCAGAAAATCGGATAGTTTACCGGTAACAGCAATGACCGTCATACAGGCAAGGACGATATCCACATGTCCCAGCATACGTGCATCCGTCATGAGGGCTCCGATCCCCCTGGTTACACCTGTGACCTCACCCAGAACCAGGTAAGCCCAGGAGATTCCAAGCCCCAGGCGAAGACCTACCAGAACGGAAGGGAATGCACTGGGAAGCGTCACCGTCCAAAACAGGGAAATGGAACCTGCTCCCATCATTTGACCTGCCCGCAGATAGGAATCAGGAACTTCTTTTGCACCTTGCGCGGTGTTCATGTAGATTGGGAAAAAGGTAGCCAGTGATATGAGAAAATGTGTACTTTTTTCGCCAACGCTGAACCAGACGATTGCTATGGGCAGCCATCCGATGCCGGGAACTGCCCGCAGAGCATGAACAAACGGATCAAATATTTTCTGAAGCAGGCGGACCCGCCCTGTGAGAAACCCCAGGGTTATGCCAAGCAGAGCGGCAGTCAGAAATCCTTTTAAGACCCGGAAACAGCTGATCCATAAATTAGCAAAAAGCTTACCTGAGTAGGGGGTGGCTTTAGAATTTCCAAATATAAAATCAATCAGAACAATCCAGAGCTTCTGTGGAGAAGGCAGCACATATTCGGGAACTGCGCCTCTGCTGGTAGCCAGGTACCAGAGCAGAAGGAGTATTCCAGGTATCAGAAAGCCCCATAAGCCGGAAGATAATGTTGTCAGAGTTTTTTTAGCAAGTTTTCTATCCATAGCGCCTCGTTCTTGTTACTGATTTTTCTTTGCATTTTCCAGGAAAGTAAGGTCAAACAAGGAATCAATGTCAGGCATATTTGTGATGATACCCAGGTCCAGCATTTTCTGTGCCAGTTTTTTGGTGTTCTGGATGAAGGCATCGTCAATGTCCCAACACAGCTCGATGTTATCTGCAGAGATTTTCAGAAGATCTTTTTCCGTTCCGAATTCTTCCGCTTTATCCAGCCATGCATCCTGGTTTTCCGTCAGATACTGGGTTGCCTTAATGTGGGCATCCACCATCTTCTGAACTTCCTCAGGTTTATTTTTAATGGTGTCTTCTGTTACAATCATAGCTGCATTAATAGTTCCGATACTGTCATCAAAATATGTATAGCTTAAGATTTTACCGTAACCATTTTTGACTGCTTCTGAAGGGTACGGTTCACCGCTGCAGAATGCATCAATGGTTCCGTCAGCAAGAGCCTGTCCCATATCAAAGAAATCAATTCGTACCAATTCAACATCCTTTTCAGGATCTATGCCATTACGTTCCAGAACATCCAGCAATAATGCATGATGCATGGTACCTGGAACATATGCGATGGTTTTGCCTTTTAGATCGGCTTCCGTTTCAATTCCGGAATTTACTCCCACAGCCAGAGCAGAACATTTGTTGCAAAGATTGGTGACAATGCGTACAGGTTCATTATTAGCTGCGGCACTTATAGCTGTTACCAGGGTAGTTCCAGTCATATCCAGACCGCCGGAAAGAAGAGCAGTTTTCTGATCACCGGGGTTTGTGAATGGAAGAACTTCGATGCGGAAGCTTTTATCAATAAACTGGTCATAGAAAAATGGCTGGATTGTCTGAGCAGTTTTCCAGGACCCCACCTTTAATTGTATGGCATCTGCTGAAGCCTCATCGGCGGGTTGTGTATCTTCAGATGCATTCTTATCTTTAGAAGAAGCAGTATCTTCAGTGAGATTAGAAACTTCAGTGGAAGCAGCATTTTCAGTGGAATTAGAAACTTCAGAGCCGGATTTTTGACATCCGCCAGCAAATACCATGCTGAAAACCAGAAGCAGGGTTAGAAGCAGGAATATTAGTTTTTCTTTCATAATGTTTTTTTTCATAACAAGTGTTCCTTTCATAAATGAAAGCTATTTTTTACATTTCTGTTTAATCGTTTTCTGTTTGACAGACTGTGTACCCATTATTTTGGAACCACTGTTTTGCCACGTTTACATCGAACTGTTTCCATTTTTCGTTCGGAAAACAACAGGCATCCCGGGGAATAGCTCCGGTTTCAATAACCGCCACATTGGCACCAAACTGAATTGCCAGTTCACTGGCAGGGTGTATGCAGATGCCGGGAACTTTATAACCGCATGCCAGTCTGGTAACGGCAATAATCTGGGCAAGCCTTTGGTCGCTGATCTGAGGAAGTTCTCCCAGAGGGGTTCCCTTTACCGGAACTCTTGCCATGGCTCCGGAAACAATAGCGCCGAAGTCGATGGTCATTTGGCAGATATCTGCAATTTCTTCGTTCGTATGCTCTATTCCAACCGGTTCTACCAGAAAAACCAGTTTTAGTGGTGAGTTTTTGCAGGCATTTAACGTAGCAATACGTTCCTCTTTTTGGAAGCGGGTATCCTTGCCTTCGCCTAAACGTAACGAATGATAAATGAAATCCACGCCGCGCCTGGAAAGCTCATGGGCTTTCGTAACATCAAATTCACCAACGTTTAAACCGATTTCGTAGGTACCGTGAACTTCCTTGCGGATGGTCTGGATGAGTGATTCCAAAACATCCAGACTGTAAAACTCGGTTGTTCTGAGTACGATCCAGCGTACTGTATTGTCAACATAGTAGCGCACATTCCCGATAATTTCTGCTTCGGAAAAATCCCGTTCTACTTTCACCAATCCCCATTTTTTCCCCAGGGAGCAGAAGTCGCAGTTCATTGGGCAGGCTTTAAAATCCACACCCATTGCTCCCCAAAGGTAAGCGCGTTTTTCCGTAATTGTCTGAGCAACCTCAAAAGCGGCTTTCCCCAGTGCATCTATGGCAGGAGAGTCCAGGGGGATGGACAGAAGATCAATCATGAGCTGACGGTCAAGAGATTCCCTGTTTAAAGAAATTTGTTTTGCATGCTCTATTTTTTCAAAAATATTCATTGTGTTCTCCTTCACTAAGCTTTATAATAGAAGTCTAGCATATTGTGTTGGATTTTAGTGGTTAACAATATAGCTTTTTGGTAAAAATTTTAGAAAGTATAAATTTTTTACGGTTTTCAGGCTGCATTGATAATGCTATGTTTTCTCTGTTTGAATTTTATGCAGGAAGTGATCCTTTTGGAAAATAAAAATTCGAAAAATTGTGGAAAAATGTGTGAAAAAGTTATTGACACACACGGTGATGTGTAATATAATATCTCAATGTGACGTAGTACGTAGACGTTAAAAACCAAAGCCCCGGTGAGACGTTTTACTATAGAAACAGTTAATTATCCAAGGAGGTAAACCAATGAAGAGTTTTATGGCGAGTCCAGCAACAATTGAAAGAAAATGGTACGTAGTTGACGCTACAGGATATACATTAGGTCGTTTAGCATCAGAAGTAGCTAAAATATTAAGAGGAAAGAACAAACCGATCTTTACTCCTCACATCGATACAGGTGATTACGTAATCATCACAAATGCAGAAAAAATTCAGGTAACAGGTAAAAAATTAGATCAGAAGATTTACTATCATCATTCAGACTACGTTGGTGGAATGAAAGAGACTACCTTAAGAGAAATGTTAAACAAGAAGCCGGAAAGAGTTATCGAGCTTGCAGTTAAAGGCATGCTTCCAAAAGGACCTTTAGGAAGATCCATGATGACAAAACTTCACGTGTACACTGGTGCAGAGCACAATCATGCAGCTCAGAAACCAGAAGTATTAACATTTTAAGAAGGAGGTAAAAAACATTGGCTAACGCAAAATTCTACGGAACAGGAAGAAGAAAAAAATCTATCGCAAGAGTATATTTAGTACCTGGAACAGGTAAAGTTACCATTAATAAAAGAGACATCGACAACTATTTAGGTCTTGAAACTTTAAAAGTTATCGTTCGTCAGCCATTAGTAGCAACAGAGACTAATGACAAATATGACGTTTTAGTAAACGTACATGGTGGTGGAACAACAGGACAGGCTGGTGCTATCAGACATGGTATCGCCAGAGCATTACTTCAGGTAGACAGCGATTTCAGACCAGTTTTGAAAAAATCAGGATACTTAACAAGAGATCCAAGAGCAAAAGAAAGAAAGAAATACGGACTCAAAGCAGCTCGTCGTGCTCCTCAGTTCTCCAAGAGATAATAAGAAATTTAATAAAAGAATTAACAGAACCCTTGAAAATGCAATGTTTTCAAGGGTTTTTTATATGTGGGCGAGTTAAAATTCATCGTAAACACTCGGAAATAGATGAGAAACAAAACATAACAAGAAAACCAAAAGAATTAATTAGCAAAATAGCAGATTGCATAGAAACTATACATATGATAAGATAAACACAAGAACAATCGTGTTGCAGGGTGTGTTAGCCTCATTCTAAAAGAATGGGGGTGATGCCTATGAAAAATCATTTTGATTTTAAGGATATAATGACTTTTGGTATATTCCTTTTGGCATTACTTACATTCGTTTTTACGTTTTGTAAGTAGCTACATAGAAAAACCACCCTGATACTTTGAACGGCTTAGGGTGGTAGTTCTACTCATTTAATCGGTCAAACCACCTTGTGGGCGATTGTTCCTTTTCTAATAATAATATAACACTAGAATACGGAATTGTAAAGAGACGAATTTTATGGAAATAGTGGTATGATTGTAGAGCCCATACTTGAAAGAAGGCAGTACCATTGTGTTGTGAAATATTGCATAGATAAAGGCCTCTTCCCATAGCGGAGGGGCTTTTAAACGGTTTTCAATATTTTATTTTACTTTATCATGGTCATCATGGGATAGGAATGTTATAATATTTTTATTCAGCTGCAAGATATAGAGCCTGTTTGAATATTACTGCCATCTGTACACATCACTTTTCGAGGGATTTACTTAAGACGGTCAGCGCAGCCTGCCGGGTTTCACACTTTCGGAACTAATTTCCCAAAAGATGTGACGCACAGCGTACAGAAAGCAGCTTATAACACGCTCAGGGATAAAAAGATTAAAATAAAGTAATATGATATAAGTGAGAATGCAAATGAAAAAATTAGTGATTGGAATTTTAGCCCATGTAGATGCAGGTAAGACTACGTTGTCGGAGAGTATGCTGTATCTGAGTGGCAGTATTAGGAAATTGGGAAGAGTAGACTATGGAAACGCATTTTTAGATACCTATGAACTGGAACGGGAAAGAGGCATTACGATCTTCTCCAAACAGGCGGTATTTCAGCTGGGAGAAACCCAGGTAACGCTTCTGGATACTCCGGGGCATGTGGACTTTTCAGCGGAAATGGAGCGTACGCTTCAGGTACTGGATTATGCGATTCTTGTGATAAATGGAGCCGATGGGGTGCAGGGGCATACACAGACGTTATGGAGGCTGCTGGCAGGCTATCAGATACCGGTGGTTTTATTTGTAAATAAAATGGATCAGAGCGGGACGGATCAAGAGTGGCTTCTGAAGGAGTTGAAGAAAAGGCTGGATGAAGGGTGCATGGATTTTGGAACTTCCCAAAATGGGGAAGATTTTATGGAAAATCTGGCAATGTGCGATGAATCAGCCCTGGAGCACTATCTGGAAACAGGCAGAATAGAAAATAGTGAAATTGTGAGATTGATACAGGCAAGAAAAGTGTTTCCGTGTTTCTTTGGATCTGCGCTTAAACTTACCGGTGTGGAAGAATTCTTAAAAGGTTTGGAAACATATATGGTACCGCCGGTATTTCCGGAGGCGTTTGGTGCAAAAGTTTATAAAATTGCAAGAGATGACCAGGGAAGCCGGCTGACTTATATGAAAATTACGGGGGGAAGCCTGAAGGTGAAAACCCTTTTGTCAAATGGTTCCGGGGTGAGTGCTGAAGCAAAAATCGGGAAACAATCTGAATATTGGGAGGAAAAGGCAGATCAGATCCGTATTTATTCCGGCAGCAGATATGAGATGGTAAATGAAGCAGAGGCCGGAAGTGTGTGTGCAGTTACCGGTCTTAGTAAAACTTATCCGGGGGAGGGATTGGGAATAGAAGCAGCATCGGAGGTTCCCGTTTTAGAACCGATTCTGACCTATCAGATCCAGCTGCCTCCGGACAGTGACGTACATCGTATGCTGCTGCAGCTGCGCCAGCTGGAAGAAGAAGATCCGCTGCTGCATATTGTTTGGAATGAACAGTTAAATGAGATTCATGCCCAGCTTATGGGAGAGGTGCAGATCGAGGTCTTAAAAAGCCTGATTAAGGAACGATTTGGTGTGGCGGTTGAATTTGGCACCGGGAATATTTTATATAAAGAAACCATACAGGAAGCAGTAGAAGGAGTGGGACATTTTGAACCTCTCCGACACTATGCGGAAGTACATCTGCTGATGGAGCCGTTGGAGGCGGGAAGCGGTTTGCAGTTTGCCACAGCCTGCAGTGAAGATATTCTGGACCGAAACTGGCAGAGACTGATTTTGACGCATCTGGAAGAAAAGGAACACATAGGTGTACTGACAGGTTCTCCGGTTACCGATATGAAAATAACGGTAATTACGGGGCGTGCGCATATCAAACATACAGAAGGCGGAGATTTCAGACAGGCAACTTATCGTGCTGTCAGACAGGGATTAAAGAAAGCAAAAAGTATTTTGCTGGAACCCTATTATGAGTATCGATTAGAAGTCCCGTCGGAAATGATAGGCAGGGCATTGGCGGACATGCAGAAAATGCATGGTACTTTTGGAACCCCTCTCCCAGATGGAGAGATGTCTGTTCTTTTGGGAACGGCTCCGGTAGTAACCATGCGGGATTACCAAAAAGAGGTCATCTCATATACAAGAGGAAGGGGCAGGCTTTTCTGTACACTGAAAGGATATGCACCCTGCCATAATGCTGATGAAGTCATGGAAGCCATTGGGTATGATTCAGAGCATGATCTGGAAAATCCTACCGGGTCTGTTTTCTGCTCTCATGGGGCAGGATTTGTGGTAAAGTGGGATCAGGTGCAGGATTATATGCATGTGGAGAGCGGTTTAGCCCTTGAGAAGGAGAAAGAGGATATTTCAAAAGAATTACCCCTGTCGTCAGCGCCGGGGGAGTTCGGATCCTGGCAAAGTGAAAAAGAATTGGAGGAGATCTTTGTCAGGACATTTGGACCGATTAAGCGGGAAAGAAATGATTCTACATTTCGCAGTTCCTTTGAACAAAAAGCAGAGCCGAAAGTAAAGATCCGGCAAAAACAGGATGGGCAGGATGAATATCTGCTGGTGGATGGCTATAACATCATCTTTTCCTGGGATGAACTCAAAGATCTGGCAGAAGTAAATATTGAGAGTGCCAGAAATAAGCTGATGGATATATTATGTAATTATCAGGGATATAAAAAGTGTACGCTGATCCTGGTCTTTGATGCTTATAAGGTAGAAGGTAATATTGGAGAAGTGCTTTCTTACAATAATATCCATGTAGTTTATACAAAGGAAGCCGAGACGGCAGATCAGTATATCGAAAAGGTAGTGCATGAGATTGGAAGAAAATATCATGTAACCGTGGCAACTTCTGACCGCCTGGAACAGGTAATTATCATGGGACAGGGCGGCAATTTGCTCTCGGCAAGAGGGCTGCAAGAGGAAATTGAAATTGTGAATCAGGAGATTCGCAATGAATGTCTGGCGAAACGGCAGAACAGCAGGAATTATCTGTTTAACCATATGTCGGATGAAATGGCTGATTATATGGAGGATGTGCGGCTGGGTAAGAAAGAGATCAAATAAGATCAATATAAATATTTTTTGTATGATACCAGAAGTTCATCAAAGATAAGGGAGAAGTGACATGAGGACGATTGATTTAAGGATATCAGATCTTAGAAAGAATAAGGGGCTTACCCAACAGGATTTAGCAGGCACTATAGGAGTGATAGCTTAATATTTTATACGGGCTGGTGTACAGCAAAAAGAGGTCAGATAACCAAATAGGGTTTCTGACTTCTTTTTGCGTCTTTTATTTTTGGAATAAAGCACCTGGGAAATTTAGGATTGGCCCACAATACCATCTATCAGCGTTATTTCTTCTTCCGTAAAAGAGGTGTTTTCCAGCGCCTTTATATTTTCCAGAATCTGCTCCGGCTTACTTGCGCCGATGAGTACAGAAGTCACTTTTCCATCTCTTAAAATCCAGGCAAGCGCCATCTGCGTCAGTGACTGTCCTCTGTTTGCTGCGATATCATTTAATCCCCGGACTTTTTCCAGCATTTCCGCCTTTAAGTCTTGTGCATGTAAATAAGGACTTTTCTGGTTGCCGATTCGGGAATCAGATGGGATGCCGTTTAAATATTTACCGGTTAGGATGCCTTGCTGAAGCGGGCTGAATGCGATGCATCCGATACCGTGGTCAAATAAGAAATCTTTTAACCCGTCTTCCTCGATCCACCTGTTTAACATGGAATAGGATGGCTGGTGGATGATAAATGGTGTTTTCAGCTCTTTTAAGATTGCAAAAGCTTTGCTGGCTTCTTCTTTTTTATAATTCGATATGCCTACGTATAAAGCTTTTCCCTGGCGGACGATCTGATCCAGTGCCAGCATGGTTTCTTCCAGTGGCGTGTCGGGATCGGGTCTGTGGTGGTAAAAGATATCTACATAATCCAGCCCCATTTTCTGCAGGCTCTGGTCCAGGCTGGCGGTGAGGTATTTGCGGGAACCGCCGTTTCCGTAAGGACCTTTCCACATATCGTAGCCGGCTTTGGACGAAATGATCAGTTCATCCCGGTATTGCATCAGGTCAGATTTCAAGATTTGTCCCATATTTGTTTCAGCGCTGCCATAGACCGGACCGTAATTGTTAGCCAGATCAAAATGGGTAATTCCGTTATCAAATGCCGTGAACAGGATTTTTTTCATATCTTCTAAGTTATTGACGGAACCAAAATTGTGCCACATTCCCAGAGACAGTGCAGGGAGATACAGACCGCTGTTTCCGCATTTATGGTATTGCATTTTATTGTCGTATCTTGTAGGATCAGCTGTGTACATGATTAGTTTCCTTTCTTGTTTTTTATACATTTTATATCAGAAAAGTAGTTTATACTATGGACTTTTCAGACTGGATGTTTTATGATAGGTTTGTATTTTTAACATAGGAGAAAATCATGATAAGTCCAAATGCACAAAATCAGATCCTCTGGCCCGAACATTGTTACGTAAATGGAAACTGGAAATGTTACAGTATGGAAAAGCATTCCCATGGAGGCCTGGAGATAAATTATATCCTGGAAGGCGCCTGCAGTTATATCGTTGGAGATAAGGAATACCGTCTAAAAAAGAAAAATATGATAGTTATAGAAGGTCAGATACCGCATCAGAAAATTTTTGACCGGAATGTGCCCTGTACGGTTATGGGAGGGGAGTTCCGGTTAAAGGAAGTGAAACTGCCTGGGATTTCTTTTTCTGCGCTGGCAGAACATGACAGGCAGCTGGGGGAATTTCTGCGCCAGCTGAATGAATGCAGCGTGATTGAAGATGCACATCTGCTGCTTGAAGATTTTGGAAAGCTCCACCGTGAATGCCAGGATCAAAACCGGGAACTTTATATTGCTACATTGACAAACAAATTTTTGATGGATACAGCTGACGCCTTTTACAGCAAAAATCCTTCTGTGAAGGCATACATAGCCCAGATAAAGGAGTATATCAGAAATTATTTCTGCAAACTCTCTAATATCCAGGAGATAGCTGATCAGATTCATTTAAATTCTACCTATATGGAACGGATTTTCAAACGGGAAACGGGAAGTACAATCTGGCAGTATGTGATGGAATGCAGGATGGATGCGGCAAAAGATCTGTTAGAAAATACCCCGATTCCCATTGGGGAGATAGATCCGCTGATAGGGATGAATTCCAGGCAGACCTTTTATATCCAGTTTAAAAGGCATTACGGTGTTTCTCCGGCGGAGTATCGTAAATTATTCCGTAAGTAACCGTATTGCATTGGATAGTATTATCAGGGGGATCGTCAGGGTGGATCACTTGGGCTGTGACCTAACTGGCTTTAGGTACGATATCCATATATAAAAAAGTAGAATAATGAAACGGTAAGCTGTGATAATACCAATTGTTCTATAAATTTATATGAGAAAATTCCACAAAAAAATGCAATGACAAACAGAGCCGGATAGTATATAATGGGCATCATTAACAGAAAAATATGGAATCAGCAAGATATGAATCAGACGCTATCAAAAATTAGTAAGATATGAATCAGGAACCGGTAAGATGAACGAGGAATGAACCTTGAACGAATGATAAAAATTAATTAATCTGAAAGAAAGGAGCTACAATGCGGGAAAAGCTAACGAGAAGCGATGTAAAGAAGATTGAAGAAGAAATCGAACACCGTAAGCTAGTGGTGCGCAAAGAAGCACTGGAAGCAGTAAAGGAAGCCAGAGCCCATGGAGATCTGAGTGAAAATTTTGAATACCATGCGGCAAAAAAGGACAAGAACAAAAATGAAAGCAGAATCCGTTATCTGGAACGGATGCTTAAAACAGCAGAGATTATAACCGATGAATCAAAGGAAGATGAAGTAGGGCTGAATAATACGGTTGAAGTATATTTTGAAGAAGATGAGGCATCAGAGAAATTCAGGCTGGTTACATCCATCAGAGGAAATTCCATGAAGGGGTTAATCAGTACGGAATCTCCCATTGGAAAGGCAATTATGGGACACAAGGTAAATGACCGCATATTTATCCGGGTAAATGACAGTTATGGATATTATATTGTGATTCGGTCGATTGAGAAAACCGTGGAAGATGCGGCGGATCAAATCAGAAGCTTTTAATATATGGAGGCAGAAATGACATTAAAAGAACGTATGGAAAAAGGATTTTTATATTACGAAGCAGGAAATAAAAGCGAAGAAGATCAGAAATACGAGAAATTGATTGAAAAGCAGAGACAGGACTGCAAAGAATTGATTTTTGATTATAATGCAACACGTCCTTCTGATTTGAAGGCGAAAAAAGAAATATTAGGAAAACTGCTTGGAGAAATGGGAAAAGATATCTGGATTGAAGCGCCGGTATTTATGTCTTACGGATGTAATGTACATATCGGAGATTATTTTTATGCCAACTTTAATCTTACGATTGTAGATGACATTGACGTGTACATTGGCGATCATGTTATGATTGCTCCGAATGTAACAATTTCCGCGACCGGACATCCGGTGGATTATGAATTCCGCCGCAAGGGAACTCAATTCTCTATTCCGGTTGTGATCGAAGATGATGTTTGGATTGGATCTAATGTGGTAATTCTACCGGGCGTCCGCATTGGAAAGAATTCGGTTATCGGTGCAGGCAGTGTGGTTACCCACGACATCCCGGCTGATGTGGTGGCGGTAGGAAACCCATGCAGGGTTCTGCGTCAGATTACGGAACGGGACAAAGAATATTATACCAGGGACAGAAAAGTTGATGAGGAATTCCAGATTTAGGGAATGGAAGACATAGAGAACTCACAAACCGGTTTACCAAAGGGAGGGAAATATGGGATTTATGGATCTTCATATGCACTCGGATATCAGTCTGGATGGTGAATTTCCCCCGGAGAAACTGGCAGAACTGTGTGGCAGAGCACGGCTTAACATAGTGTCGCTGACAGACCATAATTCTGTCCGTGGAGTGGCACAGATGAAAGAAGCAGCCAAAAGTTACGGGATCACTGTTATAAATGGCGTGGAACTGGATTGCATCTGTGATGGTGTGGATCTTCATTTACTGGGATATGGGATGGATATAACGGACAGGCGCTATCTTGATATAGAACATAATATTCTGGGTCAGAAGCAGCAATCCTCTTCTTTAAGAATGAAAATGTTACATGATATGGGGATTCAGTTTGAGGATGCTGAGGTTATGGAACTTGCCAAAGGCGGTGTTGTGGTGGGAGAAATGATAGCAGAAGCAGCTTTGTCGGATGCTAGGAACCAGAGTAATCCGTTGATGCAGCCCTATTTCCCAGGTGGAAGCAGGTGTGATAATCCGTGTTTGAATTTCTTTTGGGATTACTGCGCACAGGGGAAACCGGCGTTTATCCCGGTAAATTATATTTCTTTTGAAGAAGCAGTGAAGCTGATCCGGGATACAGGGGGAACTGCCGTTATTGCCCACCCTGTTAATACCGTTCAGAGAGACGAAGAGATGATACGTTATATGCACAGCTGCGGTGTGGAAGGAATTGAGGCTTACAGCAACTATCATAATTCAGAACAGACGGTGTATTACTGTAAACTGGCGGATCGTCTGGGAATGATAAAAACCATGGGGAGTGATTATCATGGGAAGACGAAACCTTCGGTACGCCTGGGTACAACATCTGGTGATGAGTATGAAATGGAACTTACCCATATATTAAGGATGAAAAATATGATCTGAAAATATTGGGAGTAAATGAAAATAAGCTTTGATAACCGTTAATGCGGAAACCAAAGCTTATTTTTTTCGCCTGAAGATAATCTGTATCAGCAGGCAGAAGATCAAAATACCCGAAAGGGAAAATCCTGCAAAGCTAATCCATGGCATATGGAAGATTTCCGGTGTTATATCTGTCATACAGATGAGACCGGAGCCAATAAATAATGCTGCCGCCAAAATACCCAGAACCAGCCGGTCTGTCATACGGTGGATACTATATAAGAAATCTTTGGAATCGGGTAATTCCAGATTTATCTTTGCCTGTCCATTTTTAGTGATATTCAGAAGATCGGACAGCTGTGCCGGAATATCCAGTGTTTTATCAAAGGATGTATAAACTGAGCTGCCTTTATGCATAAGCTCCTTTTTCCAATCCAGTTCCTGAAACAGGAGGGATGACATGTGGGCGGACAAAATCTGAAGAATATTTACCTTAGGGGAACAGATGCTCAGCGTTCCCTCCATTGTGATCATGCTTCTTCCCAGAAGCGTAATATCCATATTGACGGCAATGTGATGTTCTTTTACCATATCCAGAAGCTTTTCAATCAGTTCACCCAGTTTCATATTTCCAAAATCCATGGAGACATATTTACTTACGATGTCATCAATATCTGTATACAACCTTGCATGGTTAATCCGTTCTTTGGCTTTGCCTAAGGATAAAAGCACATTTTTTAATTCATAGATATCGTGTTTTAATATAGAGAGTATGGCACGTCTTAAAAGCTGCTTATAGAATTCTGATAAATGTCCGGTCATGCCAAGATCCAGCCACGCAATCTGCCCGCCTGAGATTCGTATATTTCCTGGATGGGGGTCAGCGTGGAAGAATCCGTCTTCCAGAATCTGTTTGCAGTAATTTTCAGCCGCCTTTTCTCCGATCTCCGTCATGTCATATCCCTGTTTTTCCAGAACTGCCGTATGATCAATGGGAATTCCGTCAATATAATTCATAACAAGCATCCGGGGAGTGGTATATTTATGGATGACTTTAGGACAGGTGACATAGACGATATCCTTCTGGTTTTTATAGAATAAATCCAGATTTCTGGCTTCCTGCAGAAAATTCATCTCTTCCTGGGCTGTTTTCCATAACTCATCCAGAACCATTTTAAAATCAATTAGGCTTCCGGTGCCTATGGTCAGTTTTAAGATGCGGACGGCTTTCTTAAGAAGCTTAATATCATTGGACATGGTTTCTTTGATTGCCGGACGCTGTACTTTCACCACCACGTCTGAACCATCTGATAATGTTGCCATATGTACCTGGGCAATAGAAGCAGAACCCAGAGGCAGGGGCTCGATTTTTGAAAATATCTCACCGGATGGCCGTCCAAGCTCTTCTTCTATAACAGATATTATGGTATCAAAAGATAAGGGCTTTACCTGGGTACGCAGCCTGGAAAGCTCTTTGCAATATGCTTCCGACAGCATATCAGAACGCATGGACATGATCTGACCCAGCTTCACGTAAGTGGGACCCAGATCTTCTAATATTTCCCGCAGCTTTACCGGCGATAAGCCACGGGTAATATGATGCTTTTTCAGTACTTCCAGTATGTCTTTTAAACGACCGCCGGGAAAGTCTTCCTCCCTGTTATCGATTGGGGGGATGTCCTTATTTAAAGTCTCATTGTTCATGATCCTTTTCTTCTCCGCTTATATCATTCTGTGCTTCGGCTGATTTGCAGCAGCATTCTTCGGAATCATCAGAAGAGCAGCAGCATTCGTCACTTTCATCAGAAGAGTTACAGCAGCAATCTTCACCTTTATCACAGGAACAGTCTGGTTTTTCTTTTTCCATTGCAGCAATTTTTTCTTTTAGTGCCTCCAGCTCCTCTTCGGTCATGTGATTGACTGCTTTCATCACATCTTTGTATTCTCTTACGATATTGACGGTAACATGATCGTTCATTTTTTCTTTGGCATTGCGTTTTAATTCTTCATTTAATACTTTGCCCTGTTCTACGGTAATCTCACCTTTTTTTACAAGGCTATCTATGATCTCCATGGTAGATTCCGCTGTGGTAGCAATAGCGCCAACGCCTGCCAGAAATATTTTCTTTAATCCTTCACCTAATTCCATATAAGTATCCTTTCTATGTGTGCTGATGTACCAGTTACTATTTTTATAGTATAACATATTATCAGACGATTTTTCGTTTTTAGGAAAATTTTATAAAATTATTAAGATTTTATAGTTAAGAGCAAAATTATAATTTTCCCATGAATTATTAAGAAATTGTTTAGCCCGACTTTACACAGACTTTACATAAAAAGGTTAGACTGAAATCTTAATATGACCTTTTGCAGAAATGGCCGGACAAGGTTCGCCGGCTTATGAGAGGATGGTAAAATGAAAACAGAGGTTGATTGTAAGGCAGGATTAAATAAAGAACAAATTGCTGACAGGATAAATGAGGGGAAGCAGAATATCGTACAAAGCAATATAACAAAGACGAAAGGACAAATCATAAAGTCCAATGTATTTACCCTGTTTAATCTGCTGAATGTGCTGATTGCAGTTGCGCTGGCGGTAGTTGGTGCCTGGTCGAATATGATATTTATCAGCATTATTTTAATGAACATAATCATAGGGATTGCGCAGGAATTAAAAGCAAAAAAGCTGGTTGAAGAATTATCATTATTATCGATGCCTACCGTAACCGTAATTCGGGACAGTGAAGAACAGACAGTGTCTGTGGATGAAATTGTACAGGATGATATTATGCTTCTGGAAAGCGGAAAGCAGATCAGCTGTGACTCTGTGGTAATGGAAGGGGAGCTGGAAGTAAATGAATCCCTTCTGACCGGGGAATCGGACTCCGTGATAAAAAGAGCCGGAGACAAACTGCTTTCAGGCAGCAGTGTCATCTGTGGAAAATGTTACGCCCAGGTTGAACATGTTGGAAATGAAAATTATGCGGCGAAAATTTCAGAAGAAGCTAAGAAAATGAGAAGCGTTAACTCCGAGTTAATGAATTCCATGAAGAAAGTTACGAAGATCACAAGCTTCCTGATCATTCCCCTGGGCATCATCCTTTTTGCAGAAGCATTTTTCTTAAGGGGAGATACCACTTTTAGTGCAGTCGTATCCAGTGCTGCAGGATTGCTTGGAATGCTTCCAAAAGGACTGGTCCTGCTGATCAGTATTTCACTGGCTGGGGGCGTGATAAAGCTGGCAAAACAAAAGGTTCTGATACAGGATCTGTATTCGCTGGAATCTCTTGCCCATGTGGACATCCTGTGTCTGGATAAAACCGGTACCCTTACAGAAGGGAAAATGCAGGTGAGCCGGACCTATGATCTGGGGAAGGAAAGCGGTATCGAAGTGGACTTTTCCGGGATTATGGGAAGCTTTTTGCATCACAGCGATGATAATAATGCAACCTTTCAGGCTTTGAAAGAATACTACCAGGAGAAAGATACTTATAGGGTGATTCGTAAAATACCTTTTTCTTCTCAGAGAAAATGGAGTGCGGTTACTTTTGAAGGCGCAGGAACCTTTGTTGTGGGTGCACCGGAACGCCTGTTAGCGGGCAGGATTCCTGGATATCTGCAAAAAGAAATTGAAAATGGAAAAAGGGTAATTATCGCTGGTATCACCGGTGAAACGGTGCAGGCGGATGAAGCACTAAGCGAAGTTGTGCCGTTAATGGCTGTGGTTATTAACGATAAGGTGCGGGAAAATGCTTCTGAAACACTGCGGTATTTTAAGAAAGAAGGGGTTGAGATTAAAATAATCTCCGGAGACAATCCCGCAGCAGTATCATCCATAGGAAAAGAAGCAGGTCTTGCTAATTACCGGGCGTTTATCGATATGAGTACCGTTGGGGAAGACGAAGATCTCACCCAGATTACTTCTAAATACACCGTATTCGGACGGACGACTCCGCTTCAGAAGAAACAGCTTTTACAGGCGATGAAGGAACAGGGACATTCGGTGGCGATGACCGGGGACGGCGTGAACGATCTGCTGGCACTGAAAGAAGCGGATTGCAGTATTGCTGTTGCGGAAGGAAGTGATGCGGCGAAGCAGGTTGCCCAGGTGGTATTGCTGGATTCCGACTTTTCTTCTCTGCCGGATGTGCTTCTGGAAGGCAGGAGAGTAGTAAACAATGTAACCAGAGTTGCAGGAGTATTCTTTATTAAAACAATTTACTCGGTGCTGTTGACTATAATCTGCATCCTGCTAAATGCACCGTTTCCGTTTATTCCGATTCAAATTACATTGATTGACGCCGCGATTGAAGCGTATCCGGCATTTTTAACCGCATTCGAAGCAAATGGAAATAAAGTCGGGGAAAGATTTCTTCCGGCTGCATTTCGAAGGGCGGTGCCCAATGCCATCGCTATTGTATTTGGAGTCCTGGCTGTTTACTTTTCAGCGCCCCTGTTGGGAATTGGAGAAGGGCAAATGAACACTACGGCATATCTATTGGTAGCAATTGTGAGTATAGCAGCAGTGATCAGATCCAGTGCCCCGTTTACCAAGTTGAGAGTCTTCGTATGCAGTACCATGACATTTGGGTTTCTTGCAGCAATTACATTATTCCACTCTCTGCTTAAAATTGAAAGGCTTAGCTTTGACGCCATCATGTTACTGGGATTTGTTTCCGTGGGAGCTCTTTTGCTGGAAAGGATTGTGGCAATGATTATTCAAATAATCCAGGGGAAAAATGCAGCAGGAACAATATCAGGCAGGAAACAATCGGTAGGTGGAAATTAAATAGATACTTGTATATCGCGTTGTGCCAATAAGGGGCACAGCGCGTTTTTTACGTTTAAATTATAATTGACTGGCAAAAATATAGTTCTGTGAAAAAGCCGGCCAGGTATTAATTCAAGTCCCGGATATAAGCGGTCAGATATTCATAAAAATCAGCCACGGTTCCCTTGTTCATGACAGTGGAATCATATGTGATGATAATATCCCTGCGGCATACAGGACTATCTATAGGAAGGAGAACTACCTGGGGGAGGTTCGGGAGAGGACCCCAGGAATATTTCGGCCAGAATCCGATACCAAGTCCGGCGGCAATCAGGTTGCGGACTGCTTCCGGGCTATCGCTTTCAAATGCAATCCGGGGCGTAAAACCAGCCGCCAGACAGAATTGGTCGCAGATGGTACGGATCGGCTTGGAACCGGAGAAGCTAATGTATCCCTCATTCCTGGTTTCGCCCAGGGAAATGGATGTGCGCAGGGCGTATGCGGAATTAGCCGGGACAGCCAGATAAAAGTCCTCCTGAAGCAAGACCATGCTTTTGCTGTCCAGGACATTTCCGGGAATAGCCGAAGAGATACTCAGATCATAGACCGTATCATTTTGGTCCTGGGAAAGCTGGAAGATGATATCCGGATGCAGGACCTTATAGGAAATGATACAGCTGGTGACCAGTGCTGTGGCGGTGAGAAGATTTAAGCGGATTGTACGTCCGGTGTTTTCATCTGCTGCCTGTAATTCAGCAGGAAGATGATCCAGTGCGGACATAATGGGAAGGAGCCGTTCTTCCAGTCGTTTTCCCATATCGTTTAAGGTGATGCCTCTGTTTTTACGGTCAAACAGTAAAACCCCAAGTTCTGATTCCAGCCTGTGGATGGACTGGGAGAGGGCGGGCTGGGCAATATGGAGGGCTTTTGCCGCCTGGGTAATGTGTTCATATTTTGCGGCAGCCAAAAAATATTTCAGTTGCAGAAGCTCCATGTGTTTTCTCCTTTGGATATTCGCCTTTGTGTCTACCGTTTTATGATCCACGGTGATCTGTTACGTAAACTAAATTGATAATATACATATTATGTAAATATAATTATTATATATTGGATATGATGGAAATACAAGAATATAATAGTAAATGGAAAAGAATGCAGGGCAGTAAAAGGGTTGATAACAAAACTGCCTGTAAGATAAATGCGGGGAGTGCATAACATGATGAAGAAAAAAAGGCATGGACAAATGTCAGAATCCATACCGGTTGGTATTATTCTGGCGATTGTGGGCGGTTATCTGGATGCCTACACTTATAATGCCAGAGGACATGTATTCGCAAATGCGCAGACCGGAAATATGGTTCTTCTGGGACAAAACCTGTCTCAGGGACAATGGATGGAAGGAATTCAGTATCTGATTCCCATTCTGGCATTTGCAGCCGGAATCTATATTGTAGAAAAAATAAAGGAGCGGTTTCAGAAGAATACGCAGATCCATTGGAGACAGATCATTGTTCTGATAGAGATCATTTTGCTGCTGGTTGTGGGAGTTCTTCCCCAGTCGCTGAATCTGCTTGCTAATGTCAGCGTATCCTTTCTGTGCGCCATGCAGGTGGAAAGTTTTCGAAAGGTGAAGGGAAATGTATACGCTACGACGATGTGCACAGGCAATCTGCGAAGTGCCACAGAGTTATTCTGTGCATACCGCCAGACGAAAAACCCGGAACTTAAAAAGCGCAGCCTGCAATATTATGGAATAATCCTGGTCTTTATTCTGGGGGCAATACTGGGAGTGGTAATGACACGGATATTCCATGACAGAGCCGTACTTTTCTGCTGTATCTTTTTAGCAGCGGGCTTTCTGGTCATGTTTATAAAAGAAGATATTGAGGGAGAAGAAGCAGCATAGAAGAAGAAGCGGCATAGAAGCAGTAGTATAGAAGAAGCATAGAAAAAGAAGGAGCATATTCCCTTATGGAAACAAAATATGCTCCTTCTTTCTTTTTAAACAACTTTAGTAAGATTTCACGTTCATGGTACTTTTCATTCCCTTTTTATTCAAAAGTTTTTCATAGTAGGAAACTTTTGATTTTGGAACTTTAATTGTGGCATTTGTATGAATTCCGGAAATCGCTTTGATGCCTACTGTCTTCAGTTTACTGGATTTGAAGGTAACTGATTTTAATTTTTTATCCCCATAGAAAGCATATTTGCCAATGGACTTTACAGTTGTAGGCAGAGTTATAGCGGTGAGGGATTTACACTTCATAAACGCTTTGTCTCCAATGGAAGATACCTTGGATGCACTCATTGTTACTTTTTTGAGAGATGTACAGTTATAAAACGCAAGTTTTCCGATGGAGGTTATATTTTTTCCTATAGTTATTTTTTGCAGTTTTTTATTTCCTTTGAATGCAGCGTTATCAATTGCAGTTACTTTAAGCGTTGTATTCAGGAATTTTACTGTGGATGGGATGGTTAGGGATTTCGAGGAAACACCCCTTTTCACACCGGTTAATTTTACACTGGAAGCTGAGGTGACTTTATAGCTCAGTTTTCCATAAGTAAAGGTATTGCCTGCCGCCGGTTTCTTTAATGTCAGTGATGATACCGCGTTTGCCAGTGTTTTAATTGCGTGATCTACTTCTGTCTGCGAAGCATTTTCTTTTGCGGATACGGTTCTGGCTGCAGTCAGGGCATCCTGCAGTGACCGGAAGGAGGAGTCCGTATAATTGCCCTGCTTCATTCCAGCAGCGGATGCAATTTTCTGATTCAGTATGGCTTTGTCAGCTAACTTTATGAGGCCCTGAAAAGCTGCATTTAATTTTGTCAAAGCGCTGTCAACACTATTTTGAGAGGCATCTTCATTGGCTGCGGTCGCTTTGGCTTCTTTTAAAGCTGCTTCAAATACTGCCCAGCTTGCCTTGGTGTAAGCGGAAGCATTTAAGCTTGCCAGGGCTGTTATCCGGTTACTCAGATTAGTCATATCAGCCGCCGGAATACCTTGGGTATTGGCAAGATCGGAATAAATTTCCCGTCCGTCCTGGGTGCCAAGCATGATTTCCGATACTTTGAGAAGTTCGGATGTATCTCTGTCAAAGGTTATTTTTGCAAGTGCAGTGGGCTGATTCTGGTAGGAAATGGTTAACTTGAGCTGACCGTTTTCCGTTTCCTGACGGAGGATTGTACCGCCTTTTGCATCTATTTTCACAATACTTGCCCCAGCCAGATCAATAACGGCATCGATTACGCGGGTCTGGGACTTCTGGTTCTCTAACTTCAAAACGCCATTTTTTCCCGCACGTTCAAAGATCACTTTTTCAATATCACGGTTTTTCTTCACCATTTCTTCCTGAGAGAGGAATGCGCTGGTATCGAATACTTCCCCGGTCATGGTTTCCGGCTTCTCCATACGCAGGCCGTGGAGTGCCAGTGCCGCAATGTCAGAGTTGTCACCGCCATTAAGCTTTTTCCCGGAATCGATGGTCTGACCGCCCAGCCCAATGAAAATATCCATGTTGGATGGGTCAGAGGAACCGTGATTGGTGCTGTTTCCGCCGTGGTCGGAGTTAGCGATAATTAAGGTGTCGTCATAACTGCCTTTTTCCTTTAATGCATCGGTTACAGCCTTAAAATAATCATCATAGAGCTTTAATTCGGACCAGTAACGGTCGTTATAATATCCGGTACTGTGGCCGATGTGATCCATGTAATCGCTTTGCATGTAAACTAATGCGGTATTGTCATAAGCGTCACTTCTGATATAGTCGGCTACGTCATAGAAGCTCTTCTGGGACGCGGAAGATTTGCCGATTACAGCCGCATCTGCTTCGATAATGCCGTTTAAAATAGGGTTCCATTCGGAAAACGCAGCCATAGGTCTGTCCGGTGCTGCAGCGGTTACTGCCTTGAACATGGAAGGATAGAGCGGTGTATCTTTTTGGAAGTCCGCATAATATTCCTGACCTGCGCTGGTGTTGGTAAGCTGGTATTCGGGAAGTACATCCCCCCATGGGATACCATGGATCATGGAGCTGTAATTCTGCCCGGAAATGGAAGGGGTGACCGCCTGGGCAGTGTAACTGGTGGCAAACTCCTTATTGAACAGGTCCATTGCATATTCATTGGTGCGTTTTGCCATAATGGCAGGGTCACTCGTTTTACTGGGAAGTATGGAATTGGAAGTGGTATAGTAAATGGAATCGGGATTCCATACCTGGCCGCCTCCGTCTGTGGTCAGTACAACTGCGTGTTTATAAGGATAGATGGCGGCAGCATCTGCAGCGGCCTCTTTTTGATCTGCTGGTGCCAGTGCAACATCTCCTGCACCGATAACTCCGTCACCGTTGAAATCAAGTGCACTTTTGGCATAAACTTTAATCGTCTGTACTGCCTCCTGAGGATTCATGACGCCTGTTACGTCTTTCCCATTTTCAAATGCATGAAAATTCTCAATGGAAAGGGTTGTGTCTGTAGTGGAGGATACGTCATGGATCTTAAAATTCAGTTTTCCCAGACGCGTGGTGCCATATTGCCGGAAATCATCGGTAACAAGCGGTGCGGTAGAAGTGATCTTCAAACGGCCGGACTGACTGCTGTCTATGGTAACACCGCTCATTTTGTGCTGCACGTCTTCATAAGTAATGATTGACGGGTCGTAGACCAGATCATAGGTTATTTTATTTACAGAACCTGCTTCGTCTGCATTTGCATGGAGATTCACGTTCATTTCTGAGCCTTCTGCTGCGGTAGAAGAAGAGATAATGCCCAGATTTACCTGCTGGGGCTGAGGTTGCTGTATATCTGCATTTTCAAAAGCTTTTTCATCCAGCGCCTTTACCTGTTCCGGAGTCAGAGCCTGATCATACAGTCTGGCAAAGCTTACAGCGGCATTCGAAAAATATTCAGCTGTGTTGCCCGGGCTGCTGTCACCGCCGATTACAAAATTAAAAGCAGTTGTATTTGAGGTAAACTTAACAGGACCTGCAGCTGCAATTTCACCAACTAATTCTCCGTTTACATATAACTTGACAGATTCGCCGTCAACAACACCGATTGCATGAACCCACTGGCCTGCCTGGATAGCAGCAGCAGGCTGTCTGTATGACCCTCCTACATGGGCAAAGAAAGTGAGTTTCCCCCCGTCCAGCCCAAGGCCGATTCCGCCGCTCTGCTGGTTTGAGAATATATCGTGTTCACCGGATGGCAGGCTGTTATATTTAAACATGCATTCTATGGATACTGCATTTGTAATTTTGTTATATTTCGCTGCGTCAAAAGGATAAATATAAGCGGAACTGCCGTCAAAATTAGCGATGGGTTTATGTAATTCCGAACTTTCTGTAATGACAGGATTGCCGATGGTGCGATAGGAATTGGCAGTTTCGGAATGGTCGGTACCCAGCCGGTCTGAGAAATCCACATTCATTACGCTGGCTGCAGGCAGTTCGGTCTGCAGAGATAAATCAGCAGGAGCTGACGAATCATATGAAGCAGCAGCATCTTCCGTTTGGGGGATGATATTTTGGGCTTTTGGAGTGTCTGTCTGATCAGTTGATTCCGTCTGGGTTTTAACGTCAGATGCGTCGTCAGACACTTCGTCAGACACCTCGTCAGACACCTCCATCTGAGGCACCGTAGTGTCCTGTTCAGTCTGGGTTTCCAAAATGGATTCGGATGATGAGGGATCTTCTTCTGCGTATGCCTCTGTGACAACGGATTGAGCCGGAGCTGTATTTTGTTCCGCATTTACGGACCTTTCTGTATGGGCAGCCAAAGCCGGAATACCGGTATTTGGAACCGTCAGTGTTACTGCAAGCAAAAGTGCAACTGCTTTTCTTTTCATAATTTTCTCCTTTACATATTTAACATGTTTGATTTGGACATTGCCCATTATAGCAATGGGTCTTTGTAATAACAATAAAATCCAATTCAAGTTTTTGTAAAAGAATTGTAAAAATACAAATATAAATACCAAATATTGTTGTAGAAAAACTACAAAAATGATATATTTATCAGAAAATTATAAGAGCTTTTTAAGAAAAACAAGATTAAATGCTGCTGATTTATTTGAGCTGTCAAAGGTGTGTTTAAAAAAATGAGGTACGCTAATTGATATGTAGAAAAATTACAAAATATAGAGTAAAATAAAAGAAACAAGAAATAATGATGCATATAATTGTTTGAAAATAAAAACATAAATAACAGGTGCATACACAAGTAACAGTTCAGCCTGCTATGTTACATACACATAGTGATTTAATCAGCAAAACCTTGATAAAAATTGGATTTCCAAGTACAATAAAAGGGAAACAGGGGAGCCTCACAAAGTAAAAAGGCATTAGCCGGGAGGATAATTAATATGAGAAGAAGTGACAGGGAGATCAAAGATTTAAAGGAAATAATGAATGTGATTCAGCAGTGCGATACCTGCAGGGTGGGTTTAATGGATGGAAAAGTTCCTTATATTGTACCGCTCAGTTTTGGAGTCCGGGAAGAAAACGGCAGAATTACGCTGTATTTCCACAGTGCTCCCGAGGGAAGAAAGATTCGCCTGATGGAAGAAAACAAAGTTGCCGCATTTGAAATGGATACGGCACATGAGCTGATTGAAAGTGAAACTGCATGCGGATATGGAATGAATTACAAGTGTGTTCTGGGGGTTGGAACCATTTCATTTATAGATGACTTTGAAGAGAAAAAGGCAGCGCTGTCCATATTGATGGAGCAGTATACCACAAATGGTGATCTGCCATTTTCGGAAAATATGATAAAAGCGGTAAAGGTAATAAAACTAGAAGTGGAGGAAATCAGCTGCAAATGCTGTAATCGGTAACAACCTATGGAAAAAGAGTATTATACGGTAGGAGAGGTGTCCAAACTCTGTGATATTCCGGTTCGGACACTGCATTATTACGATGAAATCGGACTGTTGAATCCGGCGAAGAAAGATGGGGATACCGGATACCGATACTACGGTAAATCCCAGCTTCTCCATGTAAATATTATTAAACAGTTTAAGGTGCAGGGATATAATATCAAAGAAATCAAGGAGCGTCTGTCTAACCATTCCGCCAGCGTAAGCAGGGAAGCCCTGCAGCAGAAATTGTCAGAAATCAAAGAAGATATTGAAGGTCTGATTCTTCTTAAGAAGAGATTGGAATATTATTTAAATGCTTTAAATTACCAGGACCATCAGCCGCATATTCACGCACAGACAATACCGCCTGTGAAGGTGCTTTCTATCAGAGAGAAAGGGGCGGCAGATCCTGTTGGATTTATGAAGCGTTTTGCCGGACTGGAGACGCTCTTAAAGAAAGAGAAGTGTAATGCCACGGGGCCGGTAATGGCAGTCTATTATGATGATTATCGTGTATATGATCCCATGAATGCGGATATAGAGGTATGTGTGCCCGTGCAGGAAGATGCGAATGAATCTGTTCATATTCGTGATTTTGGAAATATGGAAGTGGTATCCGGGATCCATTATGGCCCATACTGCATGGAATACCAGACCTATGGGATTATGATGGAATGGATGGAAAAAGAGGGATATGAAATGTGCGGAAATGCCATTGAAAAGTATCTGATCGATCCGGTGCTTACAGAGCATGAAGAAGAATTTATCACGGAATTAATGATTCCGGTAAGGAAACGGTAAGTAACCAATTGGTAACGAGATGGATACAAGATGGATAACCTGATTGGCAATGGAATAGTAACGGAATAGTAATGGAATAAAAAAAGCTTGACCCTACAGCCACTGTAGGGTTTATTCTTTTTATATAATAAAACAATGTTTTAAGAAACCAGAAAGGAAAACTGAAAAAATGGTACATTTAGTCTATTGTGATGATAAAGCAAAGGTTTTAGAAAAGATCCTGGAAGGGACAAAGCGTATGGTTGTCCGGGGGGCAGCGGGGAGAAAAATTCCTCACAGCCGGGTATTTGAAGGGGAAACGCTGTATTTTATGAAAAAGGGCACAGCGAAGATATCTGCAAAAGCTGAGGTTGTTCATGTGGACAATTATCTGAAGCTGTCGGATGGGGAAATAGAGAAAGTGCTGGAGGAAAATCAGGATAAGCTGGACCTTACAGAGAAACAAAAGGAGAGATGGCATAAAAAGTGCCTCTGCCTGGTTGAATTTAAGAATGTGGAACCAATTGGCCCCCTGGAGTTTGACAGACAGGGAAATATGGATGACTGGCTGATCCTGCAGAAGATAGAAGACGTAGTGGTGGGAACCAGCATTCCATATAATTATGATAATGCTAGATTTAAGTAAAAACAGGTAAATGAATACACTGTTAATGCATCGCAAACATAAAGGAATAGCGTGTCTGAACAGCTTGCTGACAGCTGTTTAGACACGCTTTGCTGCGAAAAGGTGAAGTGAATTAAGTTTATTGACCGATTAATTGGCTGATGGCTGATTGGCTGCCGCTTGATCCAGATACTCCAGTATTTCACCAGCATTGGTGTCTGGTTTTGCCTTTTCAAAGACTTTTTCAATGATTCCGTTTTCATCGATGATATAGGTGCTGCGTACCACGCCCATGCCAATTTTCCCATATAATTTTTTCTCTTTCCAAACATCGTAAGCCTGAATGGCAACGAGATCCGGATCGGATACTAAGATGAAAGGGAGATTATATTTTTCGGCAAATTTCACATGGGATTTTTCGCTGTCCTTGCTCACGCCGATAACCACAACGTCCTTTTCCTGAAAGCCTTGATAGGCACTGGCGAAAGCACATGCCTGCTTGGTGCACCCCGGTGTATTATCCCTTGGATAAAAATAAAGGACTACTTTTTTGCCAGCGAAAGAGGAGAGTGTGATGGCGTTGCCATCTTTGTCATTTAGGGTGAAATCAGGTGCTTTGGTTCCTGCTGTTAACATGATAAAACCTCCTTAAATGTTCGTTAAATTATTTGTTGCATTACTTTTCTATATGGTTTGTAACTACATATTTATTCTAACATATTATGTACGATTTTTGAAATTAATATTTTGACGGAGGGAAATATATCGATGAATTTTTTTGTTACTGTTCGGATGGACTACTGCGCTTCTGACCGGCACGGAAAGTAAGCAGCAGGGTTTTTATCTCATGTGGCTTTAAATGGAGCTTGATTATCCGGTCCTGAAATTCCGCTGGTTCTATATAGTCTTCCTTTAGATTGCAGACAGATACTTCTGTAAGCGGAAGCGGACTGCATAATTCGTCTGAGGCTGAAAAATGATGATAGTTCACCAGTCTGATCAGTATCTGACCGGGATTTTTTGGGGAACGCCTGATCATAGATATATACAGGGATTGGGCAGCCAAATGAAAACCATAGGATATTGAGGATAGGGAAGCTAATGCGTCCCTGTGAGCCGGTATGGTATGGCAGAAAGGCGATACCCGGAACGCATCTTCCCGCTGGAGCATTTCAACGGTACTTAAGGATGAACCAAAAGGCAGGATGGAATAATCAAATGTTAATTCCTGCTGTAACTGTCCGTCTGCCTGCCCGTCTGTTAAAAATGTTTTTTCAAAGCTTCGAAACAATGTAATGTCTATGCAGCCATCCGCCTGAGCCCGTGAGGCCGCTTCGTGCAGTCCGCCTTTTGACAGGAAAGCAAGGCCGCTGCCGTCTGATCTCTTTCTATAAATGATGTTTCCAAAACTTTTTTCTTCCCGTTCTTCTTCCTTCCAGTTTTCTGATATCCGGCTTCTTCCCGCGGCTCGCTCCGCAAAAGAAAAAGCTTCTTCTGCATAATAAGATTCCGATGAAATTGCACTGCGTACACTTAATACAAAACGATGGTCCTTTACATTGTTGTTTACTACGGTACGGCATTGCAGCATATCGGAATTTTTTGCTATGGTGATAGAAGTTCTGACAGCCAGTAACTCGTGGTAATCACTCCGGCGGGTATACTGGCGGTGGTACTCTATGTGCCCGGGCAGAGGAATCAGATGATTGATACAAAAAGTACATTTGTTTGGCCCGTCTGCTGTCACTTCCACTCCGGAGGAGAATCCGCTGTGGTGAACGGCATCGGGTATAGGAGATCTGGAATTCCACCCGTCGCCAGTCTCGCCATAATCCACAAAAGTAAGAAGATTGGAATAGGTTCTGTTGTCTCTAAGGTCGGTAAGGGTAACTTCGCCGCCATTTGAAATATCCAGTTGTAAAAATTCATTCCTGGCAGATAAGGGTCCGATTCTCAAACTGCCGAAATATCGAACCGGAGTGGGGGAGGGCGTAATATAAAGTTCGCTCTTTCCCATGGCGGGGATGGCTGCCTCAAAGCACACCGTATAGATGTCAGCAGCCGAACCGTAATATTCCCGGGGGTTTCTTGCGGTGGAGTTTTTCCTGACGGATTCAATCTGATAGGGAATGACTGCGCCGTGCCGGTCTTGTATGAGAAAGGAATTCATTACTTCGGAAGGTATCACCGGGTATTTTTCCTTTAAAAAGCCGGGAGGAAAAGAAAGATCCGCAGTGACCACCTTGTTAAGTTCAAAGGGCAGAGGGTTAAATAGTGTCAGCAGGATACCCTCATCCTGATTTTTCGTCTCCTTGGTACAGACCTCAGGCAAAAACGGCGTTAAAGCATGTTCAAAGATCTCCCTGGCGATCTGGGATGACTGTCGATAGCGGTAAAGCATATCCTGATGCACTTCATCTACAGAGCAGCCGCATATGGAGTCGTGGGCATGGTTTTTCAACAGGTACTGATATGCCGTCTTTTCGAACTCCGGAGACACGGAGTACCCATACAGAGATGCCAAAGCAGCGGTGGGCAAAGCCAATTTTTCCAAAAGAGTCTGGACCTGGTCGTTGGCATATTTAATATCATACCGGCTGGACAGTGTTCCGGAAATGAGTTTATTGTGTTCTTCCACAGCCTGTGCAGGCGCCTGGAGTTCTCCGGCTAGGACAGGTATATTGGATATGTATTCCTTGGTTTGGTTGGAGATATATTCCTTTACATGGCTGAAAAAAGACGAAACATTACCAATTGATACGTTACAGGAAAAGGTTTCTTTTAAATGGTCTGCAAGATATACCGCATCCTTATGAATGGGAGTGTGATCCATTCCATCCATAAGGATGACAAAAGGAAGCGGCGAGCGAAGGCGTTCCTTTTGCACATATGCAATTGCGGCTTCTTCCATGCTCTTTGTTTTTCTGTTGTCGGAATACACTTCGTACCAGAAGCTTCCATAGCCACAGCTTTCCGGAACTTTATAAGTGAGGCATTTACTTTTGTCCGGAGATTCCCAGATAAAATAAGAGGGCAGGCTGGATTCGTTTGTCCCCCTCCCTAATATGGCAGTGGTAATACCAAATCCGTTTAATATCTGGGGCATTTGTGAGACATGCCCAAAAATATCACAGAGATAGCCAAGAGGCAGAATGGCTGCATCCCGGGTCAGTCCGGATAAAGATTCCCTTCCCATGTTTAAATTTGCAATGATGCTTTCTCCGCTGATAAGATTCTCGTCGGGCATTGTATACCATGGACCGGCGGATAGACGGCCGGAATCTAAAAGCTTTTTTACTCTTTCCTCATCCTGAGGCATAATTTCAAGATAATCTTCAAGCATTACAGTCTGTCCGTCGCAAATAAATGCGGAAAATGCAGGAGTGGTTTCCAGAGTTGTGAGAATCTCACGGAAAACGTCCACAAATCGAATGCGAAAAGACTGAAATGGCAGATACCATTCCCGATCCCAATGGGTGGAGGGAAAATATAATAGTTCCTCAATGCTGGTATTAGAACGCATAGGTTAACTCCTTTCTTATGGATTTGAATTTGATTAATATAGGTATAGAAGTTCTGGCGTGCCTTATCACAATAAGCATTTTACTGTTTAAAAAACCTGTTTGGAATTTAAAAAAAGCATATATCATGGCTTGGAATATGTCAATTCTTATCTGTAAAAATGGGATTTTAGACAAAACAGAACATCTAAAATTCATAAATTGGATAGTTATATTACGAGGTTGAAATGGAAAAGTAACAAAAAGAGGGAATCAGTAATGTACAAAACAACGAAAAGATATAATTAAAAATAAAATTAATTGACATATAGTACAACAACTGATAAAGTTAAGTATAAGAAACGACGAATAAAGCACAAGAAATACTAAAAGTTATATTACTAAGTTGGCGATAATGACAGGAGAGGGGGATGGAAAGTTCTTGTTTAAAATGTAAACAGAGAAACATAGTAAGCTGCAAGTGGAATAGTCAGGTAATTTAATCTTACAAAAAGAAAAGGAGAATACAAAGATGAAAAAAGTTTTGGTTTTAGGGATGGTATTTGCAATGTGTATTCCATTATTAGGCGGATGCGGAAAAAAGAATGAAACAGTTACATTAACAGTATGGGGAGATGCAGACAACCAGTCCGTTGTAGAAGGCGCATTCACAGAGATCAATGAAGCTTTTGAAAAAGCAAATCCTGATATTAAGCTGGATTATCAGTATTCCGGAACATTTGACACGATTAATGTTGCGGTACAGTCGGATTCCTTACCGGATTTATTCTGGGTACAGGGAAATAAATCTACGAAGATGGCAGAACTTGCACAAAACGGATATCTTCTGAACCTGGATGAGTATAAAATGGATGCCAGCCGATATCCCCAATCATCTATTGATTATGCTACGGTAGACGGTTCGGTATATTGCAGTTACCCTGCATTTATCGATTATGTAACGGTTTATTATAACAAAGATCTATTTGATAAAGCAGGGGTAAAAAAGCCGGAGAATTTTGCAGAATTTGAAAGTGCCCTGGCAGCATTGAAAGAAAGCGGAGTAACACCGATTGCTTTGGGCGGGAAAGGTGACTTTGACCGTTACTGGTTAATCCAATTAATGGCACCGGCATTGTGTAATGATACGCTAGCTGCAATTAAGAGTGGGGAAAAACCGGACTATGCACCTATGACAGAGTTATTTGACAAATACCGCGAATATTCCGAAAAAGAATATATGGGAAAAGATTTTACCTCTATTGACGGTGTGGGGGCGCAGCTGGCATTCACCAACGGACAGGCTGCCATGAGTATTGACGGAACCTGGAATAATCAGATGTACAAAGATTTGAACTTTGAAGTAGGAAGCTTTGCATTCCCTTCTGCAGACGGAACCCGCTATGCACAAAGCGGTGAGAGTCAGTATAATACATATGCAATTGCCAAAAAGACAGAGCATCCTGAGCAGGCAGTTAAATACCTGCAGTTCCTGAACAGCAAGGAAGCAGAGCAGATATTAGAAGACCATGTCGGCAGTATTCCGGCAGTAAAAGACTTAACACCAAAGGATGAGACCGTATCGGAACACTCTGATTTTGATCAGGTAGGTTTTAATATTTATCATGTGCTCAGCGGAGTTGCGGATGAAAATGGAAAACCGCAGGATATTCTTCTGGGAGATGTACTGCCAAAATTAATGATGTCTGAGATGACTGGAGAAGAGGCAGTGACGAAAATACAGGAAGAAATAGCAAAAAGCAGCGTAAAGCAGTAGGGCGTGCTCTAACTTTCACTTGGAGGATAAAATGAAAAAAATAATAAGAAAACGGCCATTTATCTTCTTTCTGGTACCGGGATTTATTCTGTATTCCATATTTGTTATTTATCCAATATTTGCGGCTGGACAGTTAAGTCTGTACCAATGGAACGGTATCGGTAAAAAAATTTTTGTGGGAATTAACAATTATGTGGAGCTATTTACGAATGCGGACTTAATGGCACAGATGATGAACGCACTGAAAAACAGTTTGACAATATTTATATTGACCGTCCTGATTGCTATGCCCATTCAGATCATTATGGCATATATGATTTTCAGCAAGGCAAAAGGCAAAAATTACTTTCAGGTTGCAATATTTTCTCCCCAGTTTATTTCCACACCGGTAATCGTGTTCATCTTTACCCTGATCTTTGATGGAAATATCGGCATTGTAAATAAATTTCTGGAAATGGTGGGGCTGGGTGCTCTGACACGTTCCTGGCTTGGAATTCCCCAGTATGGCATTTATATCATCTGGGCAATGATCACCTGGGCGGGAATCGGCGTGGGCATGATGTATTTTATCGGAGCGATGAAAATGATCGGCATGGACAGCCTGGAAAGTGCGTATCTGGAAGGCGCCGGTTTTTGGAGAAGATTGTGGTACATTATTATCCCCCAGGTTAAAATGACCATCTTGAACCTTGTGCTGGTGGGCTACATTGTGAGTATGACGATCTTTGATTACAGTTATATTATGGGGGGAACCTCCGGTGGAATAAATGGAAATGTGGATGTGATGTCCCTGTTCTTCTACCGTATGGCGTTTGGCGATACAAATCCTCTTGGAGGAAATATCAGCTCTAATTCCATTGGAATGGGTACAACCATTGCATGCGTCCTGTTTCTGATGATTTTTGTAATTGCACTTCTGCAGATGCTGATTGTGTATAGAAAGGAGGAATAGTATGAAACACAGGGACGTTATGAGCAGGCATCACGGAAGGTCTGCGGGTGTGATTAAGATAATTCTGTGGATATATTCGTCCTGCACCTTTTTCATTTTGCTTTATATGATATACCATTCCCTTCGTCCGAAGCAGGATATTTTAAGCAATACCTTCGGTGTTCCGGCAAAAGTATCTTTTGATAATTACATAAAATTATTGGTGAATGACGGATTTTTCCGTTACTTTGGAAACAGCGTCCTGATACTGGTTGTAAGCCTGGCACTGCTGGTGCTGATATCATCCATAACGGCTTATGGAATTGCACGGTTTAATTTTAGAGGGAAAAAATTCTTCCGGATTTATTTCCTTATAGGGTTGATGTTTCCCGTGCAGTTGGGTATCGTTCCCATTTTCCAGATTATGAAACAAATGAATTTGATTAACAGCCCTTTATCGGTCATATTGGTATCGGCAGCAAATATTTCAATGCCTGTATTTATGCTGACGGATTTCTTCGCAAAACTGCCAAAGGAAATTTATGAAGCGGCGGTTATAGACGGTGCGGGAGAGTGGACGGCTTTTGGTAAAATTATGTTCCCCATGGCCAGTCCGGTTGTATTTTCTGTATGTATTACCGTTTCGGTACAAATCTGGAACCAGTTCTTCCTGCCGCTGATTTTTCTGCAGAAGGACTCGGCAAAAACAGTTCCGCTTTTGGTGGTTAAATATACGAAAAATTTGATGAATACCATGGATTCAGCCATGGCGGTATCCACATTGTCTACAATTCCGATTTTACTGCTGTTCATTATCTTTTCCAGTAAGATCCTGGATGGCGTTACGGCAGGCGGAGTCAAGGGCTGATTAATATGGGTAACTATTGACCTTTATCAAGACTAGAGCGTGTTTGAAAATTCATTTCGAAAGCAATTTCAAACACGCTCTGCGGGTTTTGATAAAACGACTGTAAATATTTGAGAGGATCAGAATGTCTAAAATAAAAGAAATATGGTGTATGCATCACAGTCATCTGGATATCGGTTATACACATCCTCAGCCAATGCTCATGGAGCTGCAGGGAGATTATATAGAGAATGCAATGGAACTTTGCATGCTGAGCAGAGAGTGGCCCCAGGAAAGCCAGTTTAAATGGACTTGTGAAGTCACGTATCCTGTTTTGAAATGGATGGAGCATGCGGAGCCTGAGAAAATTTTGCAGTTCAAGCAGCTGATAACTGAAAAGCGCATCAGCATAGCTGCCCTGCCCATGCATACCACCCCATGCAGTACCAGCGGGCAGATGGTAACAATGATGAAGGAACTGAATGAATTAAGAGCAAGCTTAAATACAAAGATTAACACTGCAATAAACCATGATGTAAACGGGCAGCCCTGGCCATTGTCCCAGATTTTGCTGGACAGTGGCGTGGATTTTTACATGACAGGCATCAACATTCATTTTGGAGGAATCCCTTACAAGCGTCCAATGGCTTTTCGGTGGAAGACCCCGGACGGAAGAGAACTTCTAAGTTATGTGGGTGAGCACTATTCCTTATTCAGCCAATTTTTAAAGACTTTTGAAGCGGATACCGGGAAAATGCATGAAGGGATTGAACGTTATGCAGCGCGTATGGAAAAGCAGAACCATAACTGGGATTTTGCGTTACTGACAGCAACCAACCCGCCACTTTTTGATAATAACTGCCCGGATGCAGGACTTGCAGGACTGATTAAAAAGTACAATGAAGAGGGACATGAATATAAGATCCGGTTTGCAACGCCCGAGATGTTAAGGGATAAGCTCTTAAGCATGGGAACCGGGAACATCCCGGTATATGAAGGAGATTGGACCGACTACTGGAACTTCGGGTGCGCAAGTACCGCAAGGGAAACAAAGGTAAACCGCATGGCACAAAAGGCATTGGAGACAGCGGGCGTGCTGGAGTGTGCCAACGGGGAAAACCAAAGCCGTTACAGGGCAATCCGTAAAGAAGCAGAGTTAAACGCCCTGATCTTCAGTGAACACACCTGGGGAGCCTCCCAGGCTGTATCAGATCCGTATGATTATGAAAGCCAGTCACAGACGATTCATAAGCTGAATACTGCTTATCAGGCCGCGGATCTGGCTGGATATCTGATTGGGAACCAGTTGGAAAAATTAGCGGGAAATCCATGGCAGTCAGATGAGATGGAGGGTATCCTTGTAATGAACCCCACCGGCGTAACCCAGGAGGTATCACTGGAAGTGCCGAAATCCTGGATGCGTAAAGAGCGGCAGCTCAGTGCTGTCCGTGTAAAGAGGTATATTCCCTATCTGGATAATAAAAAAGAAAAAGATTACTATGCAAATGAGGAAAAAGAATATTATGGGGAGGTCATCCTGCCGCCCTTTGGATATCAGGTGATTCCTTTTGGAGAACTTTTAAACTACCGGCAGGGCAATGAGAAAGCATCAGACATTTTGGCAGAAGAAGGATGCATGACCACTCCCTTTTATAAGATCAGTATCGATCAGGCAACAGGACGAATTGTGCAAATCTATGACCGGAAACGCAAGAGAGAGATGCTGGACGAAGAGAAGAACTGGGCATTTTTTGAAGTGGTGAGGGAAACAGTAGACGGCAGATTCCAAAAGGAAGAGCGTCGTGCCATATTTGACCGGGATGTGGACTTATGTAATCAGAATATCAGCATGTGGAATCATGGGTGGAAGGCCAGACGAAGAGGACCGGAACGGATTTCTGAGTGGAACCTTTGTAATGACGGGCTAAAAGCAGATATTATATGGAAGTCCGAGGTGCCGGGAACCGGCATGCTGGAACAAAGAGTTACGTTTTACCGGGACAGTGCTCATATTGATCTCCATTTGAAAATGATAAAGCTGCCGGTATATACACCGGAAGCACTGTATCTGGCATTTCCATTAAAAATAGCAGGGGGCTGGAATTGCAGCTATAATACAGCGGGACAATTTGTGAAATTAGATGATGAACAGCTTGGACATGTATGCCGTGACTGGGTTACTACAGATAATGGGGTGGCAGTTTATGATGATACGGTCTGCTATGGACTTGCCTGCCCCCATGCACCGATGGTTCAGGTGGGAGACTTTCATTTTGGAAGAGAGCAGCACCAGATTTTGCGTAAAGAGAATCCTCTGCTGCTGGCGTGGCCCTTGAATAATTACTGGGATACGAACTTTGAAGCTTGCCAATCAGGGGCAATGGAGTTTTCCTACCGGTTTTTCTGTATGGATCAATTTGATCGGACAAACGTTTACAAAGAGTTTGTCAAAGCGGAGAATCTGGGAATCCTTGGGGCAGCAGTGCACGCTGAGAAAAAGTCAGAAGTGTTAATTGACTGCAGCGAAGAGGGCTGTATTGCGTCACTGTATCCGGCAAAGGGAACTGATATGGGACTGATCGTAATGATGAAAAACCAGGAGTTACAGGAAAGAGAAGTCTCGTTTTGCATTCCGGGGTGGGAGAAAATCGAAGCCTGGGAAGTAACGGTTCAGGAAGAAAAAAGGAAAAAGCTTCCCGTGGAACAAAACAGAGTCATTTCGGTACTGGAACCAAATGCCCTGAAATGGATCAGAATTGAGCATAAAAATAACTAAAAGGCCAGAGTGCTGGTAGTAAATGGAAAACGGATATGCTATATTATGAGTATGCTATGTTATGAGTTACGAAATGAGTGGTTGATCTATAAGGAGAAATTTAGAATGCAGGAAAACAACAATATTCCAAAGTACCAGCAGATTGAAAAAGATATATTAGATAAAATTATTCAGGGTATCTATGGGAAGCTGACAAAACTCCCAAGTGAGAACCAGATGGCAGAAATATATAATACGAGTGTACCGACAGTCAGGAAAGCATTAAGTGAATTGGTATATAAAAAAATTATTTATCGGGTAAAGGGCAGTGGAACTTTTGTAAGCGGGGAAGATATCGAAGAATTAATAGATGCAGACAGTAAAACAAAACCTATGAAAAATATTTGTTTCCTGGTGTTTACGGATATTACGGACAGTTCCATTATGAAAATGATACGCGGAGCGCAGATGTATCTGTTTGGAAAGGGATATTCCATGACTATTCTGTGTAAAAGCCAGATGGCAGGTTCAGAGAGTGAATTGATTAAACGGTGCCTGGAGAGCAAAGCAGATGGGATTATCTGTTTTGCGGAAGATCCCCAGGAGAATATCGGAAGCTTTCATTTGATTATGGAACATCATATCCCGGCGGTTATGCTTGACCGTGGACCAAGTGACATGCCTTTTACGCTGGTATCTGCATATAATGTTGACGGTGGGTATCAGATCGCACATTATTTAATCGGAATCGGGCATAAAAATATTGTCTTTGCGGCAGATACCATTCAGTTAGAGGCAGAGAAGGACCGCATTAAAGGATACCGGATGGCACTGCAGGAGGCGGGAATTGCCTGTGAAGAGCAGTATGTCATAGATCAGGTTCATCTGCAGGAGCAGCAGGACAAGCTGGTGGAACTGGTAAAAACCAGAGGGATAACAGCTGTGCAGTGTGTGAATGATAAGATGGCAGTTCTGGTAATGCGGCGTCTGAAAAATGAAGGATATCATATTCCGGAAGATATATCAGTCTGTGGATTTGACGGGTCAGATGAAGCCGAATATGCTTCACCGAGAATAACCACAATCAATCATCCCTTTGAGGAAATGGGGCATGTGGCAGCATCCAAGCTGTTAGGGCTTTTGGACGGAAAAAAATCTCACAGCCAGACATTTCTTCCGGTAGAGCTGGAAATCAAGGATTCCTCCTGCCCGCCCAGTAGATCTTAAAGTTGGAATTTACTGCTTGCGCTATTCATGATGGAAAGTTGAAAGTTCCTTGTAAAATACATATTAATGCATTATCGCAGGCGGAACCTGCGATATGCGGGAGGTATCATAATGACTTCAAGAGAAAGAATAAGAGCCGCATTAAACCATGAAAAACCGGATGTACTGCCGATTGATTTTGCCGGTCATCGTTCCAGCGGCATAAGTGCAATCGCATATAACAGACTAAAAATGCATTTGGGTTACGCACGGGAAACCACGAAATTATATGATGTTATGCAGCAGCTTGCAATACCGGAAGATTTTATATTAGACAGGCTTGGCGGGGATGTAGTGCAGGTGAGGAGGCTGGTATCCGCATTTCAGGTAAAAGGCGACCGCTACAAAGTATCCGAATTACCAGATAAAAGCCCCTGCATGGTGCCCTATGACCTGAACCCTGTAGTCAATGGAAAGGGAGATTTTGAAATTCATGACAGCGAGACCGGAGAACTGCTGGCGGTACGTCCTAAAGATGGAACGCTGTATGATTCGGTAAGGTATTACCTGGAGGACGTAGAGACGCTGGAAGAGTTACAGGAGCAGCTTGTGCTGCCGGTAGTCACCGAGGAAGAACTGGCATTCATAGAGGTTCAGGCGCGTGAATTATATTACAACACGGATAAAGCCCTGATAATGCATGCAGGCTGCAGTGTATTCGAACAGGGACAGCAGGATTTTGGATATGAGAACTGGGCATGCCATCTTTTACTGGAAAAGGAAATGGTGCACGAATGGGCTGAGAAGATGACCGATGCCTATGTGGTTAATCTGCAGAAGATGCTGGACAGAGTGGGGAAATACCTGGATGTGCTGATTTTTGGCGGGGATGATCTGGGGAACCAGTTTCAGCCGCAATTGTCACCGGAACTTTACCGCGAAATGATAAAGCCATACCATAAAAAGATTTTCCGGTTTGTACGTGATCATTATCCGGGAGTTAAGGTGGCATTACATAGCTGCGGAGCAATTTATGATCTGATTCCGGACCTGATTGAGGCGGGTGTACAGGTGCTGAATCCGGTACAAATATCGGCTAAGGGCATGGATCCCGTGAAATTGAAACGAGAGTTTGGAAAAGATCTGGTTTTCTGGGGCGGTGGAGCTGATATGCAGCAGTTTGTGGCTGGAACATCCAATATAGAGGATATCTACCGCCATAGCAGCGAATTAATTGAAATATTTAATCATGACGGAGGATTTGTATTTAACCAGTGCCACAATATTCTGGACGAGGTATCGCCGGAGAAGATACTGGCTATTTATCAGGCGGCACTGGATTGGAGGGAAAAGGAAAAGATGGAATTATAAAATGGAAAGCTGTAGATCTGAGGTAATGGATCTATGGCTTTTATTTGTGTGGGAAGCATGGTTCTAATTTTATAAAGTAAGATTTTACCAATAATCAAAAGATATTACTCTAGTAAAAAAGACGGGTTATTGCTATTCTAATTGAGAAAATATAGATAATAGTGATGGATTTTTATGCTCTGAAAGGAGAAAAATATAAAAATTTAACAATGGAGAAAAGGAAGGAGAAGAAGAATTCGGAAGATTCTGCCAGAATGAAGCAAAAATAGAAGGGATGAGAAAAAGATAAGTATGAGATGGAGAGAAAGTATGTCTAATGGGTTTTTTAAGAAAAGGAAACAGGGCTTGGCGTTGGTGTTAGCGGTTGTAATGAGTGTTGTATCTCTGGAAACACCAGTATTTGCAGCAGAAGCTCAGGACATGGTGAGTGAAGCTGAGATCAGTAGTATTGCTGCAGATACTCAGGATACTGCTATATATGATTTAAAAACAGATGATCTGGTTAATCCAGTGGGGATTGATACGGCTAATCCGGTTTTTAGCTGGAAAATGAAGTCAACTACAATGGGCCAGTGCCAGACAGCGTATCAGATTATAGTGGCAAAGGATATGGAATTTGCGGACGTAGTCTGGGATTCCCAAAAGCAAATGAGTGATAAATCCGTGGGAATTAAATATGCAGGCAATCCATTAGAAGCATCTGTAACTTACTATTGGAAGACGTCTGTATGGGATCGGGACGGTAATGAAATACAGTCATATGTGGCCAGCTTTGAGATGGGATTGTTGGGAAATGAAGGTTGGAGTCAGTCACAGTGGATACAGGTAGGAAATTCCACAGAACTAGAAAAAGTGCATTATTCCGTAGAGGCGGATATTACCTGCCTCACAGATGCAGTGAGCTTATTGTTTAATGCAGCAGATACATCCAACTTTTATATGTTTCAGTTAAATACAAAGGATCAGCCGGGAAAGGTTATATTTAAACCCCATACCTGGAAGGATGGGAACTTTGCTACATACAGCAAACATAATAAAGATGTTACTGCATATTTGGGTTCCGCCGAGGAATTTAAGTCCAATTCTGCACATGTTAAGATTGATGTTACAGAAAAAGAAATAAAAACATATATGAATGAACAGTTAATCGATACTTTTTCCATTGGAGAACTGAGCGATCAGAATTCAAAAGGAATTCTGCCTCGGATTGCACAGCTGGGATTTCGTGCAGATCTTGAGGAAAACGGAACAGTGGATAATTACAGATTAGTAGATTATACGGACAATAGCAGTGGAGATATTGTATACGACTATAATTTTGACAATGAAAATCCGTTTCTTTCCGGTGCGGTAGAGGACGGAAAATTTGTAACAAAAGGTGTTGGTATACTGCTGCCGCCTCAGGGGATATCTACTTTTCGTAAGGAAGTAACACCTGGTAATCATCTGGTATCGGCAAAGCTATATACTGCCGGATTAGGTGTTTATGATGTATTTATCAATGGTGAACGTGTGGGCACCAGGCAGGATGATGGAGCTGTGGTATATGATGAATTAAAACCAGGTTATACCCATCACTCCAAACGAACGATTTACCATACTTATGATGTTACAGAAATGGTAAATGGAGCGGAAACCAGTGTGATATCAGCACATGTAACCTCAGGGTGGTGGTCCGGACAGGCAGCAGGATTCTATGGCAAAGAAGAAGCGTTCCGTGCCCAGTTGCTGCTGACCTATGAGGATGGTTCCACCAGAGTTATCGGAACCGACAGAAGCTGGAAGACTGCTCTTCAGGGACCTATCCTGTATGGTGATATCTATAATGGTGAAACCTATGATGCCAATGCAGATTTGTCATTCCGACAGACCGGATATGATGATTCAAAGTGGACATATGCAGATCTGAATAAAGAATTTAACGGTATCATCTGCCCACAGGATGGACCGTCTGTACGCGTTCGGAATGATCTTGAACTGACTGCACAATCTGCAGTGGTATACAGAGGCGTTGTAGATGAAAATGAAAATCAGTTCGGCAGGATCAATATAACCGGAAATTATGCTCCGGTATCCGGATTTGTTCTGAAAGCCGGAGAGACAGCAGTATTTGATATGGGACAGAACTTTGCCGGTTGGGATGAGATACAGGCAGAAGGCAAAAAGGGCACCATTCTGACCATGCGTCACAGCGAAATGCTAAATGACAGCAGCGGACTGAAATCCCGTGGCAACGATGGTGCACAAGGGAGTATTTACACAGCGAATCTCCGGTCAGCAAAGGCTGCGGGACGATATATCATGAATGGTGAGGGAATTGAAAGTTATCATTCCACTTCCAGTTTTTATGGATTTCGATATGTGGAAGTTACAACAACCCAGGATGTGATGATTCATGGAATGAAAGGTATTGTAGTGAGTTCTGTGGCAGATGATACCGGAAGTATCGCAACATCTGATGAAGATGTAAATCAGTTGATCAGCAATATTTTGTGGGGACAATATAGTAATTATCTTTCGGTGCCTACCGATTGCCCGCAGCGGGATGAGCGGAAAGGATGGACAGCAGATACGCAGGTATTCTCATCTGCGGCTGCATATAACGCAGATTCCAAGGGGTTCCTGAGAAAATATATGGATGATATGAATGACTCCCAGGTGACGGAGGGCGTATACAACGGGGCTTATCCGGATACGGCACCTTACAACGGATATGGAGAGATTGGACAGCTTGGATGGGGAGATGCAGGTATTATCATACCCTATAACCTTTATAAAATGTATGGAGATGCCACGGTAATTGAAGAAAATTACAGGAACATGCAAGAGTTCATGGATATTTTTATGGCATCCACAAATAAGATGGGCGGAGGCCACAATCATGGTGACTGGTTAGCATATGAAAGCAATGACGATGAGGTACAAAATCTGTTTGGAATCGCTTATTATGCCTGGGATGCGGCAATGATGTCAGAAATGGCTTCCGTATTGGGAAAGACAGAGGACGCAGAGCGGTATCAGGCACTTTATGAAGAAGAAAAAGCATTTTTTCAGGATATGTTTGTGCAGGAAGACGGCAGTCTGAAGCGTACAGAACAGACGGCATGTCTGATGGCATTAAAAATGGATTTACTTCCGGATGAAAACTCTAAAGCTGTAGTAAAACAGGCATTATTAGACAATATCAAACGCAATGGCAACAAACTGCAGACCGGATTTTTAGGTACCGCAATTATCATGCAGACATTATCAGATATCGGAGCAACCGATGTGGCGTATCAGCTTCTGCTCCAACATGGTAATCCGTCCTGGCTGTATTCGGTTGATCAGGGAGCTACTACGGTATGGGAACGATGGAATTCTTATACAATTGAAGACGGATTTGGTCCAGTCAGCATGAACTCATTTAACCACTATGCATATGGTGCAGTTGCAGAATGGATGTATGGATACATGGCTGGAATTATGTATGACACTCAGAACCCTGGGTTCAAGCATATAATTCTTCAGCCTTCACCGGATCAGTCTATTCAGAAAGTGGATTGCTCGTATGACTCGGCATACGGCAGAATTGTCAGCAACTGGAGTTATCAGGATGCTCAATTTAATTATGACGCTGTAATACCTGCAAATACAACTGCCACAATTTCAATTCCGGTAGAGGATGGTGAAACCGTTACGGTTAATGGAAAATCATATGCAGATGTGACGGCAGAGACAGATGGATTATCCTACATTGAAACAAAAGATAATAAAGCGGTATTTGAAGCAGTTTCCGGTTCTTACCACTTTAGTACGGGTGTGGTGGAATACTGTAATATCACACTGAAAAATGCAGATACCTCAATTCCGTGTCTCATAAGTGTGGATGGCAGTGAGATGCAGACCATGCCATCCGGTATTAAAGTAGAAAAGGGAAAATCGATTACCATCAAAGCTGCTCCGGTTAATGATGTAGATTACGCCTGCATGGGTTGGAGTGGAGATGAGTCTGCTGAAGGAACGCAGATAACAGTTACACCTCAGAACAATATGACATTGGTAGCAGAATTTGCATGGATTGGAAGTGAAAACCTTGCACAGCAGCATCCGGTCACCAGCAATGAAACCGGTTGGAATATCGATGCCTGGTCACATGCAAATCTCGTAGATGGTATTTTAACCAGTGAATCCGGAAGCCTGGGCTATACTACGATGCAAGGTCAGTCACCGGATGTGGATTATTGGGTAGAAATTGATTTAGGGGAAGATATGGATTTCAATCGTATTCAGCTCTATCCAAGGTCGGATACGCGCAGCATCAATGGTGGAGCGCCGAATTTCCCCAAAGATTTTTCATTTGAAGTTCGCAAAGAGAACGAAACACAGTATGATACGATTGTAAGCAATACGGAATATGAAGCGGCAGTTGGTAAACCTTCCGTATTTACTTTTGAATCCGTAAATGCAAGGTATGTAAGACTGCATGTAACAAAATTAGGAGATCCGGCAGCAGCGGACAGAAATTATTATTTCCTTCAGCTGGCTGAAATGGGGGTATATAACCGGGAGATCATACCGGTGATAGATAAAACGACTCTGGAAAAAGTAATCGGAGATGCTAAAACTTATGACGGCAAGCAGGCTGATTATACAGAATCCAGCTGGAACGATTTCCAGGATGCATTAGAAGAAGCACAAAGGATATTTAGTGATGATACTGCCGATCAGGAAACTGTGGATATTGTGGCTGAGGCGCTGAAACAGGCAATGAAAGACCTGAAAGAAGCAGACCGGGTACCGGTGGTAGATAGTGTAAAAGTATCTCCGGGATCAACAGTAATGGAAAGAGGTTATGCACAGAAATTTACGGCATCTGTGATGGGAAAGAACGAGCCGCAGCAGACAGTAACATGGTCCGTTCATGGAAATTACAGCGGGGCAACCATAATTTCCAATGACGGGGTACTGACAGTAGGAATGGATGAAACAGCAACTCTGTTAACAGTTCGGGCTGCATCCGCAATTGATCCTGATAAATTTGGGACGGCCGCTGTTACATTAAAAGCAGTGAAGCCCTCAGATGTAAAGGTGAATCGCATTTCCGTTACAGCCTCATCTGACAGGATCTTTATAAAAGATAAGACTGCGGTAAGAGCGGTGGTACTTCCGGAAAATGCCACTAATAAGAACCTTAATTGGACTTCATCGGATACAAAGGTCGCAACGGTTGACAGCCAGGGAAGAGTTACCGCTAAAAAAGATGGAACGGTACGGATAACCGCCACAGCGGCAGATGGAACTAACGTATCTGGTTCCTGTTCCGTTAAAGTAGTAAAACCAAGAGTTAAATTAAACGCATCTTCTATAAAACTGCAATTAAAGAAGAGCACAAAAGCGTTGAAAGCCTCGGGACTCCTGTCAGGTGACAAGATCAAAAGCTGGACAAGTAAAAATAAAAAAATTGCAACGGTAACGAAATCGGGGAAGATTACTGCAAAAAAAGCTGGAAATACCAGTATTACAGTTACTACCGTAAAAGGTGCAAAAGCGATTTGCAGGATTAAAGTTGTAAAAAGCGCTGTGAAAACAAATAAGATTACTGCAGATAAAAAGAAAGTCACATTAAAAAAAGGAAGGAGTTACCAGCTTAAAATTACCAGATCACCAATTACGGCTACAGACAAAATTACCTATACATCTTCTGCTGATAGATTTGTCACAGTAAATAAAAAAGGAAAAATAGCGGCTAAGAAAAAGGGAAAAGCTGTAATTACTGTTAGAACCAGCAACGGAAAGAGCACAAAAGTAAAAGTGGAAGTAGTTTAAAAATAGTATTAATTACACAAGATAAAATATAGATTCAAAAAAGGGCGGTATAGCATGAGCTATGCCGTCTTTTTACAACTTAGACTATCATTTCCGCAACTTAGAAAAACCAGGTTGAAATTAAAAAAGCCAGTGTGTATAGTTAAACTAAATAAAAAGTGATTTGCGCCAGGAGGTGGAAGGGTGAAGATACATGTAAGGGAGGACAGCAGTTTCAGTGAGATAGAGATTACGATTAATTGCTCATGCGCAAATGATAAAACAGATAAAATAATTGCAATGCTGCAGATGATGGACCACAAAATGACCGGTACAAGAGATAAACAGACCTATATATTGGATACTTCCAATATCCTCTATATTGATACGGTTGATAAAAAAACATTTTTTTACACGGAATCGGCAGTTTATGAAACACCGTTAAAATTATATGAACTGGAAGAGCAGCTTGCAGATATGGACTTTTTCCGGGCTGGGAAATCCTGTATCATAAATTTTAACCAGATTAAGTCGCTGCGTCCGGATATCGACGGAAGAATCCTGGTAACCATGAATAATGGAGAAAAAGTATTCGTTTCCAGACAGTATGCCGGAATAATCAGAGAAAAATTGGGGGTGAAATAAATGAGTGATAAAATTCTTTCGAAATATAAATTTGCAGCCAGGGTAATGATTATATTTACGGTTGAAGTCTTGTTCATTGCAATTATCGGTTATTTCTTTGGTGAAGATGCAATGGAGATTTCCAATCTGTACCAGCTTGGGGGCAGGGGAATTGCCAATACCACAATCCTGCAGTTGTTTTTCTGCTCCATTGCAGTAAATTTGGTACAGAGTTTCAGCATGTCCGCTAAGTGTTTTCAAAATGTCATGATGGTCTGGCGCACGGTAATTATGGTGGTGCTGATTGTAGTTGTCATTTTAATTTTTGTAATATGCTTTGGATGGTTTCCTTTGGATTTCTGGCCGGCGTGGATTGGTTTTTTTGTCTCTTTTGGAGGTTGTTTTCTGATCAGCACCATACTCATGGTGATCAAGACCAAGCTGGAAGGGAAGAAGTACGACAGACTGTTAAACGATTATAAAGCGAAAAAAAAGGTTGATTCTAAGGAGGGCGAATAGGCATGGGAGAGATTGTAATTCAAAATATATCCAAAGCGTTCAATGAAAAATGTGTATTGGATGAAGTGAAATTGACAATTAAAGAAGGGGAAATATTTGGGCTTCTGGGACCTTCGGGTGCGGGAAAGACAACGCTGATTAAAATATTAACCGGGCAGTTAAAGCCGGACAGGGGGGAAGGGATGATTTTCGGAAAATCCTGCTCCTGTCTGGACAGGGAAGATTATAAGATGATCGGTATGGTTCTGGATAACAGCGGATTGTATGACCGGCTGAGCTGTTACGATAATATGCTGCTGCCGGCACGGATTTACGGAGTGGATAAGAAACGGATTGAGGAACTGCTGAAACGGGTGGGACTGGAAGATGCAGCCAAAAAGGCAGTGGAAAAATTGTCCAAAGGAATGAGACAGAGACTGGTTCTGGCGAGGGCAATGCTTCATAGCCCCAAGCTTTTATTTCTGGATGAACCCACAAGCGGTCTGGACCCGGCGGTGACGCAGACGATTCATGGACTTTTGCAGGAATTAAAGCAGGAGGGGACAACGATATTCCTCACCACTCATAATATGGATGAGGCATACAGGCTCTGCGACCATGTGGCGCTGTTAAATGACGGCAGGATCGTAGAATATGGAGTACCCGAAGAACTATGCAGAAAGTACAATACACAGAATATCATTACGATACTGTGTAAAGATAAGTCAATGGTAAAGCTGAAAAACACAAGGGAAAATGCGGATAAGATTATGGGATATTTTCAGGATGAATGCGTGGAATCCATACATTCATCGGAACCCAATCTGGAAACGGTATTTGTGGAGTTAACAGGAAGGAGACTGCTATGAGTATACAGGCAAAGACATTACAGGCATTGTTTTGCAAACAGATAAAAGATACGGCACACAATATGCAGGTATTAATCTTATTTTTTACATTTCCAATCATTGCAATGGTTATGACCCAGAGTATGGGAAAAGAGATGGGGAACAGTGCCTTTTTCATATCTATCTTTGGAGTCATGCATGGTGTTTTTACACCAATTGTAGCCACTTCATCCATGATGTCGGAGGAAAAAGAAAAAAATACACTGAGGGTGCTTCTTATGTCTAATGTGAATCCGATGGAGTATCTGATCAGCATCGGGGGCTTTGTCTTCCTCTGCACCATGGTTACCGGAGTACTCTTTTTATTTCTGGGCGGATATACACTGGTTGAAATGTTGATGTTTATGGGCGCGTTAGGGGTTGGGAGTGTGATATCCATAGTTCTGGGATTGGCAATTGGATCCTATGCAAAAAACATGATGGCTGCAAATGGCCTGGCACTGCCATTTGGGATGATCTTTGCATTTCTGCCTATGCTGGCAAAGTTTAATGACAAGATTGGACAGATAGCTAAATTTACTTACGGACATCAGATCAGCATGTTTGTGGAAAAGATGGACGGGATCAGCTGGGAAGGGGTACTCATAACGGCTGTGAATTTTATAGTTCTGATTGCTGTATTTGTAGTCGTATTCAGGAGAAACCGGTTAGATAGCTGAGTATATAATTGCCTGGTCGCTAATGCTCCGGCTTGACGCATCCCTCATAAAATAGTACAGTATATAAAAGAACTTTTATTACTCACGAAAAGGGGGATGACCATGATAATCAGTGCGAGCAGAAGAACCGATATCCCATCGTTTTATTCCGAGTGGTTTCTAAAACGGATTCAGGAAAAGCAGGTGTGGGTCAGGAACCCTATGAATGCCCACCAGATCAGCCGGATTGATTTATCCCCGGAAGTAGTGGACGGCATTGTCTTTTGGACGAAAAATCCAAAGCCTATGCTGAAAAGGCTGAAGGAATTAAAGGAATATGCATATTATTTTCAATACACCATAAATCCATACGGAAGGGAAATAGAAGAACATCTTCCGCCGCTTAAAGAGCGGATGGAAAGCTTTAAAATCCTTTCGGAAATGATCGGAAAAGAGCGTGTGATCTGGCGTTATGATCCGGTTATAATCAATAATACTTATACAGCACAGTACCATTTGGTAATGTCAAGTAGGGAATAAGAAAAAGTGTATCTTCTTTTCAGTTGGTTACACTGTCCTTGTCATTCTCGATAAGCCGCACTACCTTGTCCGTAAAGGTTTCCCGGCTGGTTTCGCTGAAATGGATATGAATGTCAAAGGTAGTGTTTCCTATCCGCTTCACAAGGTCGGGCTTCACGTCCAGAGGGGCGGCGGTGCTGCTGGTCTTGCTGGTGTCATGGTTCATAGGCTCTCCTTTCCGTTCATCAGTCCTTTTAACCGTTCCATTTTCTCCTGTGCCGTGGCTTTTCTGATATTCTCCCCGGTGAAGAAAACGGGGCAGCACATTTCAAGCAGACGGTCATAAATCCGGGAATGGGCGGTGTCCTCCGGGTTCTGCAATTCCTCCAACGTCAAATTTGTTGTGACTATCAGCGGCTTCCGGCTTCGGTATCGGCTGTCAACCACGTTATAAATCTGCTCTAAGCCGTATTCCGTGCCGCGCTCCATGCCGAAATCGTCAAGGATAAGCAAAGGGAAGCTGCAAAGGCGGGCTATGTATTCGTTCCTGTCTTTGTAGCTGGCAGCAAGGTCATTGAGTATCAATGCAAAATTCGTCATACACACGGAAATCTCACGCTCCATGAGGACGTTGGCAATACACCCGGCGAAATAGCTCTTGCCTGTGCCTACTTTGCCCCATAGCAGATAGCCGATATTCTCTGCTTTCATTTCCTCCCAATGTGCCGCATAGAAGTGCGCCTTATCCATTTGGGGGCATTTGCCGTTGTCATTGTCAAAAGTCCACTGGCGCATGGCAGCATTGGAAAATCCCCGGCGTTTCAAGTCCTCCACGGTGTCGCGGTGTTTTCGCTCCTTGTCGGCGGCTTCCTGCTTTTCCCGGTGTTTGCGCTGGCAGTCACATTCTTTGGGGTGGCGGTCACGTCCGAAAAGCCCTTTTCCCTCGGTGAAGTAGGCTTCTTTGGGCTGGCGGCAGCTCCCGCAGTACAAAAGCCCGTCCTCGCCCGTATAGTCCTCCGGCTCTGCTTCCTGTGCTATGGCAAGCCGGAAAATAGTGTTGTCATAATCGCTCATAGAAATAAATCCTCCTTGTCTGTGCTTCGTTGTCCTGTCTGTACGCCCTGTTTACAGGGCGTTGTATCTATGCGGTCAAAGGCTCTCGCCCTCTTTGAAAGAATAGTCGGGGATTCCCTTTTTCGGGTTCTCCTTTTTCTCCCTGTCCGCCCAACTGTAAAGCGCGGCGGCATGGTTTATATAATCGTTTCCACTGGAAGCAATATACCGGCTCATTTCCTCGATAAGACGTTCAAGGCTGTCCGGGTATTCCTGCTTCAGCTCCGCATATTCGGATTCAGAGAGGAAAACATTCTGGTACTTGCCATAGGGCGCGGGCGGCTCCCCACTCGCTCCCTTTGTTTGGCTCTCTTTTAGTTTGTTTATATTATAGTTGTTAGGGTACGGTTTTTCGGACATCATAAGTCCGGTTTCCCGGCTGTCATAAGTCCGATTTTCCGGGCTTATGGTGTCCGGTTTTCCGGCTGTCATAGGTACGGAAACCTGTACTACTGGCGGCACTTTCACATAGATGTGGTTGGCGGCGGCAAAACGTGTCCTTTTCCGTTCCATAAGTCCGGCGGCGGCAAGCTCATTCAGCGTGTCCTGAATTGTTGTCCTGCCTTTGTCCAGTATTTCCGCTATCTCCGTAACCGGGTAGACAATATAAATCCTGCCCTCGCTGTCCTGCCAGCCGTTCTTCTGTGAGAGGGTGGAACGGTCTAACAGCAGCGCATAGAGCAGCTTTGCGGTCTGTGACAAGTCCATTTTCAGCAGGAAACGGGGATAGGGCAGATACGGCGGTATGATTGTTTCGGCTGTGATGTATTCAGCTATGGTTTTCACCTCCTGTCTGTGGCTTCTGTTACGCATTTAAAACGGCTTTTCCGGGGGTAGAGGATAAATGTACCGCATACCCGTTGAGCAGTAGCCGGGAAGCCTTGATTTACGGGGGTTCTGTATTTTCTAAAGCGTGACATTTCCCCCTCTGTTTCCGCTTGCGCTGTGCGGCTCTGGTTCTTTTCATGCGTCCGGCACAATCGGGGCAGTATTTCCCCCGGTTGGATTTTGGGAGAAACTGACCGCCGCACTCAGTACAGCGTTTCAGTTCTGCCCGGTGGAGTAGGGCGGCTTCCAGTTTCCAGTCAAGGGGAAGCACGGCGGCAATGAACCAGCGGCAGAGAAGCGAATAGCTGATACTCTGGACGCATACACAAGGCTCGCCGTTATCCAGTACAATACAGTTACCGTTATCATAGTTACAGCACTCATGCACAAGGCGGCGGGCGGCTCTGTACTGTGGGTAGTCCATGTAGGGGCGTTTACCGTTCATTTTCCCGCCCCTTTCTGCGTTCCGGCTCGCGCCTTAAAATCTGCTCAAGGTTGCCCTTTACGGTCTGCAATTCCTTTGTGCGTTCCCTCTTTTCCCGGTACTCGTTGTAAAGGCTGTTCTTCTCACTCATAAGCTGCTCAATCTCCGCTTGTAAGGTCTTGGACGCTGGCAGCTTTTGGATTCCCTGTGCCTTAAAAAACCGGGTGGCAGCTTCGGCTATGATAAACTCGCTTTCGTGCTGCTCCCGGTAGTTTTTGCGGGCTTTCTCTGTTTTCTGTGCTTTCAGCCCGTCACGGGCTGGCTTGGTCTTGATGTACGCCAATAGCTGTTTCTGTAAGTCCTTTTTCTCCCGCAAAGTGCTTTCCACGGCTTTCAGTTCCGCATGGACGTTTGACAGCTCCGCGCTGGCGGCGACAAGGGCGGCTTCCAGTTCTTCCGGGGAAGAAAAGCCGGATTCCTCGTAAACGCTCATGGTAGCCGCCATTTGCTTCAAGTTGTGCAAGGTCGCCCACTTTTCATAGCCCCGCCCCTTGCCCTCGGCTTTCTTGGCGGCTATGTCTACCATGCGCTGTACTCCGTCATTTTTCGGGGCGTTTATGGCGGCTTTGCCACGCTGTAAACGGTCTTTTATGCTGCGGGGGTATTCCTGTCTGGGTGCGGGCGTTTCGGCGGCTCTGGCGGCGTTCTGTGCGTTTATGGTGAGTGCTTCCAGTACGGCGGCACGGTCAAAATCATCACCTAATTTCCGGGCGGTGATGGGCTTCGTCCTGTCCGGCGTGAGATATGACAATCTCCCCCGGCTCTCCTTGACGGTCACGCCCTGTTGCAGCAGCTTCCCGGAAAAATCCTCAAAGGAAACGGCAGAGGACAGGGCGGTGCGGATTGTGCGCCGTAGCTTCTCCTTGTCGGTTTCAAACTTGGTCTGCTTGGGCGGCTCTCCTGTGGCGGATTGGGAAGCGTTCTCTTTATCCAGTGCGGCTTGTCCTTTCCGTTTCGCCCAATACTCACGCTCGGTAATTCGGTTCTTGCTCCCGTTCAGCAAGTCAATCTGATAGAGGTTTTCCCGGTGGCACATCTCCATGACTTCCGCTTTGAAGTATTCCATAGCTGCGTCTGTACAGCGGTGCTTGCAGCCCTCCCTTGTGTCGGCTGGTCTTTCCATGTAGGGCAATAGCGGCACTTCCTCAATCCGCAAAGAATTGATTACGATATGCACATGAATGTTGCCGCTGTGGTTATGCCCGTCCGGGTGGGTGCATACAAGGGCTTGGTGTCCGGGGAAATGTTCTTTACAGAACTGCTCGCCTAACTGTTGCGCCCGGTCTACGGTCAAGCCGTTGTCGGGTGCGTCACGGGGGTCAAAACTGATAATGTAATGGTGGCTCTTTACGTCCTCCCGTTTCTGGTTCTTGCCGTATTTCAGATTGGAGCGCATACACGCTATGGCAAAATCTTCCTCACCGCAATTAAGGGAAGATATGCGGTAATCGTCACGGAGAACAAGCTGCCCGTTTCCGTCCAGTGTGGGCTTCATGGTAAACTCGTCATGCTCAAAGGTTAGGTACTGCTCGGCAGCTCCATAGTCGGCATTTTTAGAGCTGATATGTTTGAATGTTGCCAACGGCTTCACCTACTTTCTGCAAGACTTCAAACTTCAAGGCGGCAAGCTTCGCTGTGGCGGCTCGTACCTCTTGGGAGAGGGCGTTATAGGGTGCGCCGTACTCGTTCAGACAGCGGGCAATCTGATTTAGATTCCCGCCGATTTTCCCGTACTCGGCTGTGAGTTTCCCAACGGCAGAAAGCAGTTCATCATTGACCGGGGAAACGGTGATAACCGGGCGTATGCTTGACTTGATAAGTGCTTGCCGGATAAACTCGGCTTGGCTCATTTTGCAGAGGGTGACACGCTCGGAAAACTCGGCGTATTCTTCCTCGGTCAAGCGTGTCTTGATTACCCGGTGGCGGTGTGGCGTGTTGTATCTTTTCATGGCTGTGAACCTCCTTTCGTGGGTGGATTTTTTAAGCGGCGCAAGCCGCAAAAAGGCGGGCTTGGGGTGGCAACCCCAACAAGATTCCCATAGGACAAAATGAGCGATTAGCGAAATTTGGTACTGTGGTAGAATCTTGCTCTTAGAAAGTGACGGATTCCGCTTTGCTGGCTTTTGCTGTTATCCCTCCGGCTGGCGGGGGTGGGAATTTTAAAAAAGAGCGCAAAAAAGCAGCAAATCTTTTTCAGACTTACTGCTTGCATATGCCGCTATAATAGGCGGTACTTATTCAATTTTCTGTTTTCTGTTCATCAAAGCGGAACTGGAACAGGGCAGCGATAAGCCGCCGCTTGATGTTGTCCTCTGTGTCTTTGTTGACGTGTCCGCTTTCAAGAGAAGCAATTCGGATTCTCTTGCTGTAATGCCGCAAAACCTCGTCCACGGCTTCCGGCTCTCCGCTGGTCGCTTTAACAATAGTTTCATACGGCACAAGTTTAGGATTCCTCATGGAGAAGCACCTCCATTTCTTCATACAGCATTTGCAAGGCACTGTGTATGTGATGCCACGCCGTACTCCGGCAGCGTCCGTATAGTTCCCCGATTTCCTGTTGTGTGTAATGTCCGAAAAAGTAAAGGTAAATGATTTCCCTCTTTTTCTCCGGCAGAGAGGACAAAGCGGCGGCAAGATTTCCGTTTGTGAGGATAACCCTCTGACCGCATATCATAACCGGGTATTGCTTGTAGGGGTCTATGAAATATGTGTCTGACGTACAGAATGGATAAAACTTTTCTTCTGTAAGATATTCAAGAGATATTTCTCTTTGCCGCCGCTTGTCCCTGTCACGCCATACGTTGATAGCAGCATAGCGTATGACTACTCTGCAAAAGGCATTAAATGTATATTCGATATGCTCCTTGTATGCTTCTGTACAAGCCATAGAAATTCCCCCTTTCTTCCCCAAAGAATTTTACATAATTTAGGGATAAGCCACCGTTACATATCTTTAGCTTTCATCTTGTTTATTTCTGCTTGCTGCAATTTCTTATATTTATCCCTACCTGTTCCCCAATCTCCAAAAAACAGTGTATTCACTACTACAAATGGAAACAGATTTTTTGTTGTAAATGGGATTTTTCCACTTGCAAAAATAAATATCGTTCCAATCAGAATGAGTATGGGAATGATTCCGCCCCAAAGTGGATTTTTTAATTTTGTACATAGGATGTATTCCGTAATTAAAAGTACACCAGCAACAGCAAATCCTATAATCAAATCAATCATTTGTTATCCCTCCCATTAGTCTATGTCCTTTGATTTCATACGTTTTAATTCCTTTTGTCTGTATTCATACCGTCCTACAATCCAAAGTAAAATAGTGATAATAAAGAAAACAGCATAAGCAATAATAAGTTGTGTTGAAAAATAGGTTTTAGATATTATAAGTTGATAAACCATTGCTGCAATGCCAGTTAATGGAAGCACACCGCCTAAAAACCAAAATTTTGTTGCACTTAACCGTTCATGCAAAATCATCAACGTAATTGCAACTATAACAATAATCCAGTGTTTCATAAAATCATTTCTCCTTTTCTTGCTTATATTTCTCAATAATGATTTTTGCGGTTTCTAAATCTATTCGAGAGTCAACCGCTAAACCTTTAATAAAAGTTGAGAACGGTTCATCTTCTTTCTGGTCATTCAATTCAATTTTTTGAATGAGCTTATCTAACCGCAATCGAACAGTAGGGTATGAAACCTCATATAGTTTTGCTATCTCTTTTAAAGAACCAGATTTCAATACAAAATTTTTGAGAAAAGCAGCATCCTCCTGTTCTAAGGCTAATATCCACGGTGGTATCTTGTCAATCTCCAATTCAATTCTCCTTTCATATTTGATTTAACAAAATTAAGTATAGCATAAATAATATTAAAGTCAAGAGGAAAATTAGTTTAATTTTTTTTAACCGCATAGGGATGGAATAGATTCCGTAGTAGTCGGCATTGGTGGTAATGTGTATAACTGGCTGTCTTATGGAATTGTGGGTAACTCTGTTTGCAGGACGTGGGAAAGCTGCTCTTTGCTTTTCCATGTGCTGTGAACAGAGTTATCCATGATTCCATAGCCTGTTATGCACATTTCCACAATGCGCCCTTGCTTTTTTGCTTTTACTGTTCAGACAGGGCGGCTATGCGGTTCTCTCTGATTCCTGTTTTTTCCTGTGGTATGCTTCCCTCCTTACGGCGAGATAATTCTCATAGCGTTCTACCGCTTCGGGGTTTCCAGTGGCGGCTTCCTCATACATTTTCTGCCGGGATTTCTTGGTGGCTTCGGAAGCATACGCCCGCTTTTTTGCAAGCTCTGCCGCCGCTGTCGGGTCGGTTTCGGCTTGCCGTACCAGTTTTTCCCTTGCGGTTTTCTTCCGGCTTCTGTGGGCTTCCAGACGTTCCGATTCCTCCGGCGTTAAGGCTTCCCCCTCTTTTTGGGCGGCGGCAAGCTCTTTGAGTGTTCTTGTCTTTGGCTGTCCGGCTTTCTGCCTTTCGCGCCACGCCTTATGCTGTGTGGCTTTTTTCCGGCGGTGTTCTGCAAGCCGTTCCGTTTCCTCCGGCGTAAGCTCTGCCCCGGTCTTTTCAATCTCCATAAGCTCTTTTATGGATTTCTTCTTAGGCGGCTTGGGCGGCTCTGCGGCTTTGCGCTTTTCCCGCCATTCCTTTTGCCACTCCCGGTTATGTGCAAGCCGTTTTTCCTCCGCTTCTTGTTCCTCCGGGGTGAGAAGCCCCGCTTTCTTCCTTGCGGTAAATGCCCGTTTCTCTGCCTTGCGTTTCTCATACCGCGCCTTTTGAAGCTCCTTTGAACGGGCTTCCTTTGCCGCCTGTTCCTCCTGCTGGCGGCGTTGTTCCTCCACCTCTGCCGGGGTGACGATATGGGCGGGTACTTCAAATGCGCCGATAAAGTTTAAATAAATGTCTATCCGCTGGCGGCGGTCATTCCCCCGCCCCTCACCCTCATGCACAATCACTTTTTCGATAAACTCATTGAGCATGGGCGTTGTGAGTTCGGAGAAGTCGGTATAGCGTTTCACAAGCTGGATAAACTGGTCTGTTTTCAGCTTGTCGGCGTTCCAGCTTTCAATCTGCTTTTGCCATTCCGCTATGGACGCTTCCAGCCCGGTCTGTTCCTCGTCATATTCGGCAAGAAGCCGGGTAAAATATTTGTCGGGTATCTTGCCCGTGGCGTTGCCCTCATACAGCTTTTTCACAAGTCCGTCCAGTTCTTTGTGCCGCTTCTGTGCCTTGTTGATTTTCTGCTTACATTCCTTGACGGTTTTTTCTTGGTTCTGGTCGGACGCTTCTCGGACACGCTCTGTAAATTCCTTTTCATTGTGCCGCACATACCAGCTTACCCGCTGGATAACGGCAAGGATAGCGGCTTCAATCTTCGCCGTGGGGATATGGTGCATGGTGCAGTCATGGATTAAGTGGCGGTAGCCGGAGCAGATGAAAGCGTCCTCAATCCATTTCCCTTGCACAAGGGTATAGCGGTGTGTGAGTTTAGAGCCGCAGTCGGCGCAGTAGAGAAGCCCGGTCAAGCGGTTCGGGGCGTTCTGCCGCTTGGGGGCGCGGCGCACGGTTTCCCGTATCTTCTGTACGGTCTGCCACGTTTCCACGTCCACAATGGCGGGGATTGCGTCCTCAAAAATATACTGTTCCTCCGGCGCGGTCTTGCGGGTGCTTTTGGTCTTGTAGTTCTCGCATACGGTTTTCCCCAGTACCTTGCGCCCTGTGTATTCCGGGCGTTTCAGTATGTAGCCGATAGTGGTCGCCGACCATGCGTAGGGGTCGGTGTATTTTGCCGCCCGGACTGGCTCGCCCGTCCGCTTCCAATGCTCGGACGGGATAGGGATTTTCTCGGCGCGGAGTGCCTTTGCTATGCTGGCTACGGTTTCCCCGGCAAGGACGCTCTGGAAGATACGGCGCACAACGGCGGCGGCTTCCTCGTCAATTATCCACTCGCCTTTTTCCTCTTTGGAAGCGCGGTAGCCATAGCAGACACTACCAGAGCAGCGCAAGCCCTTTTCCATTCTGGACTTGAAAACGGTCTTGATTTTGCGGCTGGTGTCGGCAACGTACCACTCGTTTATCACGTCACGGAAGATAGACATAATATCAAAGCCGTTGGCAGTGTCAAGGTTGTCATTTGCAGCGATAAAACGCACATGGTACTCGTCAAAGGTGCGCTTCAAAAGCCCCACCTCAACCACGTCACGCCCGATTCGGCTTTGGTCTTTGATGATAACCGTTGCCACGTTCCCCGCCCGGATTTCGTCTAACATAGCGTCAAGCCCCGGACGCTTGAACGTAGTTCCACGGATTCCGTCATCTGTAAAGTGCCGGATATTGGTAAAGCCGTTTTTTCTTGCGTAGTCCTCTAAAATCCGCTTCTGGTTCTCTATGCTTACGGATTCCCCGGCTCGCTCATCGTCATGGGAGAGCCTTTCGTATAGGGCGGTGAGTTTGTCTTTCTCTGTCTGCTTCTTCATGGTGTGTAACCTCCTTTCTTTGAGGGTGCGCGCTTCCCTATAACCTTATTATACTTATCTGTTTGGAGCAGTTTGCATATATGGCGGAAGTGCTTGCTCCCTATACGAAGAAATGTGTTTTCAGCTATCTGGATTTTTATACCAAGATGAAAAATAAAATGAAGCTGATGGGGATCCGCCCGGCAGACAGGGAGGAAAAAGAATATCTGGCGGAGGCATTTTCCAAGACGGCATCCCGGTATGGGATCGCATTGGAAACCTGCGCAGAGGATATTGATCTTGAAAAATACGGTATCGCACATGGCAGATGTATTGATGACAGACTGCTTTCCCGGATCATAGACTGTCCTCTTAAGGTGGAAAAGGATAAGAACCAGAGACTGGAATGCGGCTGCGCTGCCAGTATCGATATCGGATTATATAATACCTGTAAAAATGGCTGTGTATATTGTTATGCCAATTTAAATCAGGAACTCACCCTAGAAAATAATCTAAAATACGACAAGACTTCACCCCTGCTTTGCAGCGCATTGGGAGATAAGGACATCGTGAAGGACCGGAATGTAAAAAGTTTGAAAGAGAGACAGTTAAGTCTGTTTTAAAGATTGTTTAAACAATTCTATTATTAACAGACATAAAAACCCTTGACATTGACGCAGCGTAAAGGTTTAAGATGGACTTATCAGGAGGTGACGGAAATGGAATATACCATTCAAAAACTGGCGAAACTGGCAGGAATCACTACCCGGACACTGCGCTATTACGATGGGATTGGCCTGCTTCATCCGGCTTACGTAAATGAATCCGGATATCGCATTTATGGAGAGACAGAAGTGGACGCACTTCAGCAGATCCTGCTTTTTCGGGATATGGGGATGGAACTGTCCAAAATAAAAGCAATTACGGAAGATGCAGCCTATAACCGGGTGGATATTCTGAAGGAACATCTGGAAGTTTTAAAACAACGTCAGCAGCAAATAGACCTTCTGATTAAAAATGTGAATAAAACAATTGAAAAGGAAGAAGGGATAAGAAGCATGACAGACAGAGAGAAATTTGAAGGCTTGAAAGAAGAAATCATACAGGAAAATGAAAAGCAGTATGGGGAAGAGATCCGGCAATCCTATGGATCAGATGAAGTGGATGCCAGTAATGCAAAACTGATGAACCTGACTATGGATGAATACGAGAAAATGCAGGAGACCGGGAAAGAGATAAACAGTCTGTTGGAGGAAGCCGTTGAAAAGAAGGCAGATCCCTCCGGAGATCTGGGACAAAAAATTGCACGGCTTCACAAAGAGTGGCTGTCCTTCACCTGGACGCACTATTCTAAAAAGGCGCATTGCGGTTTAGCTGAAATGTATGTTGCGGATGAACGTTTTACCGCTTATTATGACCAGAATGTAAAGGGGTGTGCCCGCTTTTTAAGGGATGCAGTCAGGGCTTTCAACCGGCCTGAAAATTAGATATAAAACAAAGTAAAATTCTATTGAAATTCTCTTGTAAACCAGATAGAATATTCAGTGCGTACGAATGATAAGTACCGTATTGGAGAAGAGAAAATGGTTGAGAATAATCTGGAAAAAGATAGTATCAGAAAACTAGTACTGCGCCTTGGAATCCCTTCCATGCTGGCGCAGTTTATTAACGTGTTATACAGCGTGGTAGACCGCATGTATATTGGAAATATTGAACAGATCGGTGAAATAGCGCTGGCAGGAGTGGGAATCTGCGGTCCGATTGTGGCGCTTTTGTCGGCGTTCGGATCCTTCGTAGGGGTGGGCGGCTCCCCCCTGATGAGTATTCGTATGGGGGAAAAAGATGAAAAATCAGCGAAACAGATCCTGGCAAACAGTTTTTTACTGCTGCTCGTGGTATCCGTGGCGCTGACCATCCTTTTACTGCCGCTAAAAGAGCATCTGCTGCTCTGGTTTGGGGCAAGTGAACAGAGTTTTCCCTATGCAAATGATTATTTTACCATCTATTTGCTGGGCACTGTGTTTGCGCTGATGTCGATTGGCATGAATCAGTTTATTATCTGTCAGGGATATGCAAAGACCGGGATGATGTCCGTTATGATCGGCGCAGCCATGAATATTGTGTTGGACCCGATTTTTATATTTGTATTTGGCATGGGAGTAAAGGGGGCGGCAATTGCTACCGTAATTTCCCAGATGGTTTCCTGCGGATTTGTTTTAAAATTCCTGTTTGGGAAAAAGGTTCCGATTTCCATCAGCTTTGGGGGATACAGTCTTGGGATTATGAGAAAGATTTCCTTCTTGGGACTGACACCTTTTATCATTATTGTGATGGATAATGTCCTGCTGATCGCGCTGAATACCGTACTCCAGAAATATGGGGGACCGGACAGGGGAGATATGCTGATCACCTGTGCAACCATTGTTCAGAGCTTTATGCTTATGGTAACCATGCCTCTTGGAGGAATTACGGCGGGAACCCAGACCATACTGGGATATAATTATGGGGCGCGCAAATCTGACCGGGTTCTGGAAGCGGAAAAGTGGATTGTGATACTATGCCTTATTTTTACAACCATTATGTTTATCATTGCACAGAATTTTGCCAAACCATTTGTAGGGATTTTCACGCAGAATGAGACATATATCCAGTTTGCAACACGTGCCATAAGGATATATACGTTGGGGATTATACCGCTGGCTATCCAGTACACTTTTGTGGACGGATTTACGGGAATGGGTATTGCTAAAATGGCATTGCCCTTATCCACCTTCCGTAAGATTGTGTACCTTGGGGCAGTGTTCCTGCTGCCTCTGATCTACGAAATAGACCAGGTATTTCTGGCGGAGCCGGTTGCGGATGTGGTCAGCGCAGTAGTGACAGGAATCTGTTATTTTGCAATGATAAAGAAAATTTTGCACAAGCGGGAAACAGGAAATTGAGATAGCGGTTGCATGAGAGACTGTTTCAAACATGCCCTGGGAGAAACAGGAAGCAGCCGGGAACGGGAGGGGAAATGGATGTGGGTTTTATTTGCGTTTGGTTCTGCACTTTTTGCCGGTATAACGGCTATTCTTGCAAAGCTTGGAATTGAAAAGACAGATTCCTATCTGGTGACGGCACTTCGCACAGTAATCGTGGTGCTCTTTGCATGGATTATGGTTTTGGTGGCGGGATCTTTTGATTCTATTACAGCGATCAGCGGAAAAACCTTTCTGTTCTTAGTCCTGTCGGGACTGGCTACCGGTGGATCCTGGATCTGTTATTTCAAAGCCCTGCAGCTGGGTGATGTGAACAAAGTGGTATCCATTGATAAGTCCAGTACCATTCTGACCATGCTTTTTGCATTTCTGTTCCTGAAAGAAGGGCTTAGCGGTATCAAAGTGCTGGCAATGGTACTGATTGGTTCGGGCACTTATCTGATGCTGGAAAGGAAACGGAAGAATCCGGTTTCCACGGTTACAAATCCGGAAAAAAGCAGAACATGGCTGATCTATGCCCTGCTCTCGGCTGTATTTGCAAGTCTTACGGCGATCCTTGGAAAAGTGGGCATAACCGGTGTGGAATCCAATCTGGGTACGGCAATCCGCACGCTGGTGGTTTTAATTATGGCATGGCTCATGGTATTTGGGCTGCACAGACAAAAGGAAATAAAAAAGATTGAAAGACGTTCCTGGATATTCATCCTTTTATCCGGGCTTACAACAGGACTGTCCTGGCTTTGCTATTACCGTGCATTGCAGGACGGACCGGCAGGTGTTGTAGTGCCTATTGATAAACTGAGTATATTAGTGACCGTCTTTTTTGCATATTTTGTGTTAAAGGAAAAATTACAGAAAAAAGCAGTACTGGGACTGATTTTTATTGTGGTGGGTACACTTGCTTTACTTATCTGAGAAAATGGATTAAAATATGGATAGATTCAGAAATAAATGAAGCAAGGAGAAAGATTGTGAATGGTGGAAAAGGCGGAAACAGTAAGACATACCGGCAGTTAAACAGAGGACTGATGTTAAAGCTGATTGCTACGGGAGTCTGTACTTCCAGGGCAGAGCTTGCAAGAAGGACAGGTCTTACCAAAATGGCAGTTACAAATATTGTATCGGAAATGCTGGAACAGCATTTGATTGAAGAAACCAGCACTGTGCAGAATGAGGAAGTCGGAAGAAACCCGATCCGCTTAAAAATATCCGGAAAATGTCCGAAAATCATTGGCGTGCTGGTATTTCGAAGCCGCCTGGAAGTTGTATTATGTGATTTTAGTTTGAAGATCCTCCGGCGGGAAACCAGAGTTATGAAAGAAGCCTGCGTTACAAACAGCCAGGAGCTGATGGATCAGCTATATGAGATGGTGGACAGGCTTAAGAAGAAAGAAAGGAACATACTGGGAATTGGCGTGGCATCCATCGGACCTGTAGATGTAAAGAATGGGATGATCCTGGAACCCCTTTATTTTTGGGATATTAAGAATATTCCCATTGTGGAACTGCTCACAGAGCGGTATCAGCTTCCGGTTTTTTTAAATCATGACAATCAAAGCGGAGCACTTGCGGAGCTGCTGTATGGTTATGGAAATGAATATAAGGATTTCCTGTTCCTGGGGCTGGGACGCGGAATCGGATGCGGAATGGTGATGAATGGTGATCTGTATGAAAACCAAAGCGGTCTGCCCTCGGAAATCGGGCATACCAGCATTGATTATCAGGGAGAACAATGTACCTGCGGAAATAAAGGATGCCTGGAATTATATGCAACCACACCGGTAGTGGAAGAGCGTTTGCAGAGAGAGACGCAAAAAGATTACCGGTTTACCCAGTTTTGCAGGGCAGGCAGTGATCCTGCGGCGGAAGAGGTATTTGCGGATGTAATGAAAAAGCTGGCTGCAGCACTGGTAAATTACGTAAATATTTTAAATCCGGGATTGATTCTTCTGGGACATGATGGAATTTATCTGCCGGAGAATGCCATTGCAGTTCTGAAAAAAGAAGTCAACAGCCGCAGGTTTTTCCACAATGCAGCAGAGATTGATATTAAAAAAACGCAGTTTGGGGCAGATGCTCAATTGCTGGGGGGCGCATGCCAGGTATTACAGCAGGCTTTTTTAGGAAAATTGCTATTTTAAAAAAACATTTTTTAGTTGAAATGTATATTGACTTTACTTTTTAAATTACTTATAATGAATTTAATTAGTAAAGCGGATTTACATATAGTTACTGCTATAAATGACCTTAGTAAAAAATGGAGATAAAAAAATGGATGTTATTTGTGTTGGAGAAATGTTAATAGACTTTATTCCGGGGAATGAGCCGTTCAGTTATATCAGAAAAGCTGGCGGAGCTCCGGCAAATGTTGCGATTGCAATTGGAAAAAATGGATTAAAAGCTGGATTCTGCGGCAAAATGGGAGACGATGATTTTGGACGTTTCCTGGTAGATACTTTAAAAGAAAATAAGGTTGAGGCATTATGTGAGGATTTGACAAAGGACGCTGTTACGACGATGGCATTTGTAACTCTGGCGGAAGACGGAGACCGTTCCTTTACATTTGCCAGAAAACCTGGGGCAGATACCCTGCTTACGATTGAAGACGTTAAGAATGCAAAAATAGAAGAGAGCAAAATGGTGCATGCAGGTTCCTGCTCCCTGTCTCAGGGAACGGCAGTGGATGCTACTGTATACGCAATGAAAGCTGCTCATGAGAATAACAAGCTGGTAAGCTTTGATGTGAATTACCGGAATGTAATGTGGGATGATGATATTGACGCATGTGCAGCGAAAGTACGTGAAGTACTGCCTTATGTGGATTTATTGAAGATTTCAGAAGAAGAAGTGGATATGATGGGCGGTGAAGAAAATATCCTGCCCCTTATGAAGGAAAATGGAATTACGGTGGTAATCGAGACATTAGGTGCAAACGGTGCCAAATGCTTCTTTGGCGGAGAAGTACGTGAGATTCCGGGCAGAAAAGCGAAAGCAGTAGATGCTACCGGTGCCGGTGATGCATTCTGGGGTGGATTTTTATCCAGCATTCTGATTCAGGGAGCTGAGAAAAAAGAAGACATTGCGCTAGAGAATATCTTAAAGGCAATGGAATATGGAAATATTGCAGGCTGGATCTGTGTACAGACAAAAGGGGCAATTGATTCCCTTCCAACAAGGGCACAGATTGAGGAATATTTGTAAGAAAAAATGAGAAGGAGAAGGTAATTATGAAACGATCAAAAATCAACGCAGTAATTAAAGACATGGAAGCATTAATCAAAGAACATGGTTTTGAAATCCCTCCATTTTGCAAATGGACAGCGGAAGAATGGAAAGAAAAAGGAACGGAATACGATGAAATCCGTGACAATATGCTGGGATGGGATATCACAGACTACGGGCTTGGAAAATTTGATGAAGTGGGATTTGCCTTGATTACCATCCGTAATGGAAATTTGAAAAATGACAAGTATACAAAGACATATGCAGAAAAACTGCTGATGGTAAACGAGGGGCAGATGGCTCCCATGCATTTCCACTGGAACAAGATGGAAGATATTATCAACCGCGGCGGCGGTAATGTTCTGATCCGCGTATATAATTCTACGGAAGACGGAGCATTTGCAGATACCGATGTTACGGTTAACTGCGATGGCAGAGAGTTCTCCGTTCCTGCCGGAACCCAGGTTCGTCTTACTCCGGGTGAAAGTATTACCATCTATCCCTATATGTATCATGACTTTAATGTAGAAGAAGGAACAGGTGCCGTGCTTCTGGGAGAAGTATCCATGTGCAACGACGATGAAAATGACAATCGCTTCTACGACCCGATTGGCAGATTCCCTACAATCGACGAAGACGAACCGGCTTACCGTTTACTCTGTAACGAATATCCGAAAGCATAATATTTAAATGCATATTATTTATAGGTATAATATTTAAAAGCATAATATCCAAAAGCATAAAATGCGGCTTAAGACGGCAGATCAACTGCGGAATAACACAGCTTATAAAGTAATACAGATTATAAAATAATACAGATTATAAAATAATACAGATTATAAAATAATACAGATTATATAGGAAAAGGTACTGCATTTGAAAAAAAGCAGTACCTTTTCCTTTGCCCATATAATCTGTTTCTTGTATTGTTTTTCAGAAAAAGAAATTAACCCAGGAGATGACGCAGGTTTTCCAAAAAATTATTTTCCATGCAACAGATGTGGTAAATTTAAACACTTATATATAAACAGATGTTGCGTGATTGTTATTTAAAGAAGAGGGGGAAGAATTATGAAAAATAATTGGAAAAAGCTCGTTCGAATGGTTGTGTGGGCGCTGGTACTGGTAATCGGGACCGGATTGTGGATGAATGGATGTGAGAAGAAGCAGGAAGAAATTAAAAAAGAGAAAATTGGAGTGATCTATAGCAGTACTCCGGCGCATGTGCCTGGAAGGGATGACCTGGATCAAGAACCGCAGACCATACTGGGCATTTTACCGGATGAGGATGAGAACGAAGATGACGACATGGAAGAGTACCTGGGAGAGCCAGCTTTAATAAGGGGAATGTATTTGAAACTGGGGGAAACATCCTATTATTTTGCGGATGTGGAACGGAAACAATTATTTAGCCTGGTCATGGCAGATGAGAATATCATCTACAGCCTGGCTGGGGAAGAAATTACGTTTGAAGAACTTAAAACAGGTAATATAGTGGATATTTATTATACGGGAGGAATCATGGAGTGCTATCCCGTGATTTGTGACCGGGTTATAAAAATGCAGGTAGTTGAGGAAGGCAGTGAAGCAGATGCAGCTGCTAATCTGAAATGGGCAAATGAATTTTACTGCGAACCGGATCCAAATGAAAAGCCGGGCCTGCAGATTCAATATATTCCATTTGCCGGAATGGAAGCATCTGCAAATATTTCGCAGAGGGCTTATCAGTGGACGGTTATCAATGAAGATGGAACCCGAAATGTGGAGAGGGCAGACAGTCAGCCTGTCATTCAGGATGAGAATCTGGTAGAGATTGATATTTCTCAAGATGCAGAGGAATTAAAACTTGTTTTCAGTGAGGAGCCAGGGGAAGTGGTTGTTCAAAGATGGATAGCGCAAGAGGACGGGCAGGATCAGATTAAACCCGGTGAGGCGGTGCTTGTAACCAGGGAAGAAGATCATATGTGGATCATCCCAAATGGGCAGAGCGGGTACGTATATGAAGTAACCGGGAAATGGGGAGAAGACTATGTTATGTATGGTTTTAGTGTCAAAATGAGGTGAAAATATGTCAAAAGTGCCTAGAGCGTGTTTGAAAATTCATTCCCGCCATCTGCACGCCCCACTTAGCGGCATAATTGCCCCGAATTCAGGTTACGTAGCCCGCTACGCGCCCTTCATCCGGGACAAATCTCCCACAAAGTGTGACGTACAGTTGTCAGAAAGCAATTTTAAAACACGCTCTAG
>JAGZJZ010000002.1 GCA_018365455.1 Clostridiales bacterium | reverse complement strand
AGTTGCCTGCGTTGCTTTCTGGTCATTTATTACATTTGCTGCGGTCGCCAGTGCACCGGAGAATTTCTTCCAGGAATTGCTGGTGTAATCAGAAGCCTTTAAATTCTTACAGGTTTGGTAAAGATTTTGCAGCGCTGTTTTATTTACCACCGGCTTGGGATCTTTTTTCTTTAATGCCGCCAATGCATTCTGTAAGTCAGCGGCAGCCTTATTTACCTCTTCCTGAGATGCCTTTTGATTATCCAGTACATTCTTTGCTTTTGACAACGCATCCTTAAATGCACGGAAGCTTTCATCTGTATAATCTCCCTGGACTTTATCTTTATTTTCGTTATAAAGTTTCTGCAGGGCGGTTTTGTCTACTGCAGGCTGGGGATCTTTTTCCTCTAACGCCGCCAATGCATTCTGTAAGTCAGCGACAGCCTGTGTGATTTCTGCTTCTGAGGTGTCTGGATTGTTCATTATTCCCATCGCTACATCGTATGCCGATTTAAATGCATTCCAGCTCTCCTGGGTATATTTCCCGCGCAGGATCCCGGATACATCCGTCAGCAGTGCCCGAAGTTCTCCCTTTGAATCCGGCTGATTCAAATTGATTTCCGCTGCCGAACCAAAGCCGCCTTCACCTGAAGTAACCTTAAATTGTACGTATCTGGCATCCACCGGATCAAAGGATATGGTTTTGGAGTTACTGTCAGACGGCAGTGTTCCGTTTGCAACCACCTCATAATTGCTTCCGTCCAGGCTTACCTTTATCTCGTATCCGGTTACAATACCGTTTATTCCTCCACTTTGACGGGGCAGATATACAAATTCATGAATACGGTTTACCTGATTCATATCAATGGTAATGGTTGCCGGCAGATTTTTCATGGACGGCGAATACTGGGTATGCCAGATTGTTCTCGGATTACCATCAAATGCCAGTGATACAGGTCCTTCATTCCCATCCGATGTCAATGCCTGCTCATTGTCAGAGGATACGGTCCAGCCACTGGTTGGAATTTGGGAAGGATCGTTTATATCATAGCTCTTAGTTACGCTGACATTATCAATGTACCCTTTAAATGCATTTGTTTTGGAACCAATTCTTTCAAGAGGAAGCACAAACGAACTGCTTGAAATATTGGTCTTCTTCACCAGTCCTTTATTGGTGAAAGAACCTTTTGCCGAGGAATTAAATGTCCCATTTACATACAGATCTGTCTTCTGAGGAGTTACACGCAGAATCAGATGATAGGTTTTTCCGGCTTCCGGAACAAAGTTGAATTCATATTCGTACAATTCCTGGGTATATCCCAGTTTGTTGTTCTCCAGAATACGGATATCATGTGTACCGTATGGTGAATCTTCTTCGAATAGAATCTGACCGGGCTTTACTTCATCCATTTTAAGGGTAAAGGAAAGCATATTTCCGTCTGAGCCCAGCTGTTCAACCGGAGTGGCTGCATAACTCTCACCGCCGCTTATTTTTAACATACTGCCATTTAAGTTTTCAGCCTGTCCTACATTTACCAGATCGGTCAGGTTTCTTCCATTGGCACTGCTGTCATCTCCTATGCCGCCGTCAAAATTATACTCTGCATAGACGCCGTCTACATCTGTTTCTGTGGAATAGGGGTTGGTATTAGGTGCTGTGGATATCCGGGATGCCAATGCATCAATGCTGGCAACGCTGCCCTTTTCCTTGCCGTTTGCCCAGCATTTTTCAGACATCAGAGCAAGGGAATCGAAGAATCGTTTGAATTCATCTGCTTCCGTCATTCCGGTTGCCCTTTTGTCTATATTGTCATTCCATATAGCATAAGCGGCTCCTAACATCTGCTTGTCTCCGGCTGGAATTGTGGTGAAACCGCCTTTAACCGCTACCCGGTTCGGCGAAAACTCATTAAATATGGAATTCTTATTCAGATAATCCCCGTATGCCCCCCGGCTGCCGTTTCCGCTGGGTACCATATACAGATATTCATCCTGGGTATTAATCAGGTCATATCCCATATCATACATTTCTTTTCCGTCTGCCCAGGATCTTGCCCAGAGATTGATCTGCACATCTTCTACTGCCTCCGGTATAATCTGTGTAACCGGATTGTCTTTTAACCAGGTAAGTCCTCCCCAGAAACGAACGGTATTGGTTTTTTTCACATGGGGAATCAGCTGGTTCAGCAGGTTTCTGTATGCGGTCGTACCTGCTTCAAATTCATCTGCCCCCACATGGACTACCGTCTGGGAATCAAATGTGCCGTCTTTGGTATAATCGTCAAAGATTCCTTCTGTAAAATCAATTACTTCCTGTTTCGATATATCCAGATGATCTACTACGGAACGATTTGGCATACGTGGATTCCATCCATTCACCGCATATTCCGGGAATACTTCTGTGATACCCATAGCATGTGCCGGTACATCCAGTTCCGGTACAATATTGACACCATAATTTCTGGAATTCTGAATAAACTCCTGAAACTCCTGTTTGGAATAGTGATAATCATCGGATGCCAGGGTTCTGCCTTCCTCATTTGCAATGGATGACTCTAAACGGAAACCGCTGTAAGCGTCATATGCATCTGCCGGGTCCGGATCACTGCTGTTCTTGTAGTCCTCCAGGAAGATGTAATTATCGCTTAGATGTACCTGGAAATCATTCATTTTGTACCATGACATATTTTTTACAATGTCCTGCAGCATGTCCATGGATACCGGTTTTCGCCCCACATCGTATACGAATCCCCGCACCTTGTATTTGGGATAATCCCGGGCCTCTCCACAGGGCAGTGTATTTCCGCCGCTGCTTAACTTCAACGCCTGAAGAATGGTTCTGGTTGACCAATAAGCCCCCGTAGTATGAATGGCATCTACCAGAACGGATTCACCGATTACCAGGTGATACCCTTCATCCCCCATCATGGTGTCTTCACTGCCAAGCCGGAAATAAAAATCACCTGCTGCCGGCTGCCCGCCTGTCACTACCTCCAATTTTTTACCGGTTATATCCTCCAGATCTTTCTGGAATTCCGTGGCTATGGAAGCAAGTTCCTCTGACGCAATGACAATCCTTGCATGATCAGCCAGCGTAAAGCTCTCTGTACTGTCGCTGTACCATTCGGTGATCTCAGGAATGACCTGCGGCTTTTCATTTCCAGTGCTGTTGTCATGCAATCCCGGGATACTGATGGTATATTCTTCGGTCAGTGTTTCACCACCGGTCAGGTTATTCTTCATTTTCAGGGCAAGTTTTACATCTTTTGCAGTCAGGGGCTTATGTACTGTCAGGTCATCTGCCACAATCTGCTCCAGATCCGCTCCGTTGCTGGTAATGGTAAAGCCTTCTTTGTCGGGAATTTCCACCCGGTTTGTATCAGGATTATACACAGGTACAACCGGTGTTTCATCCGGAAGCGGCTCGGCATACGCTTCAAATTCCATGACGGATACATTATTCCAGGTAATTACCTGACCATCTCTGTTAGCCCCCTCTGCATTAAACTGGTCAATCAAAAGACGCAGGTGTTTTGTCTCTACTTTCGTATCAAAGTTAATGATATCCCGGAATTTGCCGGGCAGTTTTGTGAACTCTTTTATATTCGTCCAGTCTGTTCCGTTGTCTGATTTCTGGATACTGTACCTGGTAGCATTTAACCGCTCCCATTCCACTACTACAGAACCAATGGTTTTAACCTCCCCCAGGTCAAAGCTTAGCCATTTCTGCCCATTTGTGGTGGTGCTGGACCAGCGTGTACTCAGGCTGCCGTCATTTGCTTTATTTGCCGGAAAATCTGCTGTTTCATTTCCGCTGGATGCCGCTTTTGTATTCAGTGCCAGATTCTGAAGTCCTGCTTTTTTATTTGCTGACTGTTCGTCTGCTTTTCCTTCTTCCAGCGTTTTATCTTCCGCGTTTGATATATCTTTAGCTTTAGTTTCACCCTCTGTTTTGGTTTCCTCTTCTGTTGTTATCTCACCTTCTGTTTTAGTTTCAGCTTCTGTTGTTGTTTCACCCTCTGTTTTTGCTTCTCCTTCTGTTTTGGAATCCTCTTCCGATTTGGAATCACCTTCCGTTAATGCTTCACGCTCTGTCTGTGCATCCCCCTTCGTTAACGCTTCCCTGTCCGTCTGGTGCCTGGATTCTGTTTCCGGCAGATTCCCATTTGCTTTTGGCTCCCCGATGGCATCTGCACTCCGTGCTGTGTTATGGGATTCCACTGCAGCGTCTTCGGAAACCGGACTTTCCTGATTAGCCGCTAAAGCATTCACCGGCGGTGCCGCCATTAACATACCCGCTAAAAACATTGACATTCCTCTGTGTACCAATTTCTTTTTCCACATTCTTTTTCTCCCTTTCTACATTGATACAGGCTCTCACCCTATTATTTCGTGTTACAGCAATTTTAAAATTTGCTCTGGAACAAAAAAACCAAACCCTAAGTATAAAATTTATTTTACTTAAGATTTGGTTTTGCCTGCATTACCAGTAACAATCCACTGTTTATGCAATTGTGAAATCTATATTACTGAAAAATCTTCTATTTGCACAGTATTTTGAACTCATCTGCCACAAACTGAACTTTTGGTCCGATAATAACCTGAACGCTTGTTTTTCCCGGTCTGATGACCCCTGCCACTCCTGCGGACTTAATTTTCTTTTCATTTACTAAAGTATAGTCCTTGATTTCCAGTCTCAACCTTGTGATACAGTTATCAATACTGGTAATATTGTCTTTTCCGCCAAGGCCTTCCAGAACAATTTTCGCTACCTGGGTAAAGTCATTATTGGAAAGTGTAACCTCTGCTTCTTCCACATCATCATCTTCACGGCCCGGAGTCTTTAAGTTAAATTTCTTGATTACGAAACGGAAGATTACGTAATAGATCACACCTACCACAATACCAATCGGAATGATCAGCCATGGATTTTCAGCCATTGGAGCTTTGATACTTAATAACCAGTCTACAAATCCGCCGCTGAACCAGAATCCGGAACGAACAGGGAGCATTGCCACTACAAACATACAAATACCTGCTAAAAGCGCATGTACAAGGTATAATCCAGGAGCCAGGAACATAAATGCAAATTCCAGAGGTTCTGTTACGCCGGTAAAGAATGCACAGAGTGCTGCTGCGAACAATAAACCGTAAGCTGTTTTCTTTTTACTTGGCTTCGCTGTATGGTACATCGCCAGAGCTGCTGCCGGAAGACCGAACATCATGAATGGGAAGAAGCCTGACATATACATACCAGTCTGTCCGTATACGGCTCCGTCAACGGTTCCCCAAAACTTGAATAAATCATTAATGCCTGCAACGTCAAACCAGAATACGGAATTTAACGCATGATGCAGTCCAAACGGAATTAAAAGCCGGTTGAAGAATCCATAGATACCTGCGCCAATTGGTCCCAGTCCCAGGATTGATTCACCAAATGCTACTAATCCGGAGTATACGATCGGCCATATAAAGAACAGGATCAAACATGCAACCAAAGAGATTACCGCTGTTACAATGGATACACACCGTTTTCCACTGAAGAAAGCCAAAGCATCCGGTAACTTGGTGTTCTTAAATCTATTGTAGCAGGAAGCTCCAATTAAACCGCACAGAATACCGATTGCCTGGTTATTGATCTTACCAAACGCCGGATTCACGGCTGCAACGTCTATACCGCTTAAAACTGCAACAACTGCCGGAGACAGAATCATCTGGACCATCAGCCAGGATACGATACCGGCAAGCGCCGCCGTACCATCATTATCATCCGCCATACCAAGCGCAACACCAATGGCAAATAAGATTGCCATATTGTCAATCAGTGCACCTCCTGCTTTTACCAGAAAGAATGCAATTACATTTGGATCTCCCTGTCCTGACATAACAGCCGGACTGATCCAATAACCGATACCCATAAGGATACCCGCTGCCGGTAAACAGGCTACCGGAAGCATTAATGATTTGCCTAACCTTTGCAAATACTTCATCATAACTATGAATCTCCTTTCTCTCGCCTTTTCAGACATTTTTTATCTGATCTTGCTCTCCCGCAAGTTCAAATCCACACTATAGTAATAATTGCCCAAAGCACGCTGCTGCTTCTTCTTCATCTGATCCGTCAAAACGAAACAGAATCCGACTGCCATATTTTGCCCCCAGTCCCATCAGTTCCAGTAGGCTTTTGCAGTCTGCCCTTTTATTCCCACACAGAGCCTCAATCTTACATTCATATTTTCTCGCTTCCATAAAAACCCGGGATGCAGGTCTTGCATGTAATCCCAGTAAATCTTTTATTTCATATTCGAACTCCCTCATAGGCACTTTCCTACAACTCAATAATCGGATCCAGTTCATTTGCATGCATATCCGTGTGGCATTCCATATTCGGATAATCCGATGCATTGCAGATAATTACAGGCGTAATCACTTCGTATCCGTCTTCTATGATGGCTTCAATGTCAAATTCTAAAAGAAGATCACCCGCTTTTACCCGGTCGCCCTGTTTTGCATGTGCTTTGTAATGGACCCCTTTTAAATTTACTGTATCCAGTCCCACATGGACGATGAGTTCAACCCCGGAATCCGTTGTAATACTGACTGCATGAAGCGTTGGAAACAGTACTGTGACTTCTCCGCTTACCGGTGCAACAACCCGTCCTCTCTCCGGAATAATGGCAACCCCTTTTCCCAGAATTTCCTGGCTGAAGGTAGGGTCATTTACTTCACTTAACGGAACAACCTTCCCTTCTACAGGTGCCAAAATCTTTTCTTTGGAACCAAACATCTTTTTTATTGATCCAAACATATGTATTCTCCTCTCTTTTACATTCTCATTCTCTTAATATGTACAGCCAGATAAGCGGTTTCTTCTTCCGTTACATCGTGGCGGTATATCTCTTTGATGTACTCCTTAATCTTTAAACTGCATGCATATTCTTCCGGATACAGCTGCAGGATCAATCGGTTAAATTCACTGTTTTCACTGTTTAACAGTTCTTTTGCGATAATTCTCTGTGCCAGAAATCTCAGATGAGTCACGAAACGCTGATAATTCAGGGACATTTCATCCAGATTCATTCCAAAATATTCTTTTACAATTTTCACAACATTTTGTATCAGGTTCGTAATATCAATCGTATCACGCATTCCGGTATTAAATTCTGCATTTACGATGTGCAGCGCAATGAATCCTGCCTCATCCACAGGCAGGGTTACACCGATCCACCGCTCTATTAATGCAATGGCATATTCCCCAATCAGGTATTCCTCTTTATAAAAAGCCTTTACCTCATGCAATAACGGATTTGTAAATGTCATATTTTCATTAAAACGCTCTATGGCAAAATTAATATGGTCGGTGAGGGTAATGTAGATGTTCTGATTCAACCTTCTGTTCAGGACACTCTTTGCATAAGTAATAATCTCCATAGATGCCTGAATGTGCTTAAGCGGCATATTTTCCAGGAGCTGTTTGAACTTATCCACGGTATTCTGACTGTCCATGCGGAATATTTTCTCAATTTTCTTCTCCTGAATCTCTCTGCCGGGCTTTGTATTGAATCCAATCCCCCGTCCCATCACAATAATTTCTTTCCCATCATCTTCCAGAGCGCTGACAATATTATTGTTAATAATTTTATCTATCTTCATAATTCACTTCACCCCAGAAATAAAAAAAACCAATTTTGTAGTAAGAAAACATAAATTTTTCTTACGTTCAAAATTGGTTTTGCCTGCCTGCCAGTAACAATCCATATGTATTTAATTCGTTTTTAATATAACAAATATACCAAAAATTGTCAACCAAAAATTTAGACTTTTTTTATAAGTTTAGAATTATGTAATATTTCATATGAGTTTTTACTATAAATTCCGATTATTCGACCAAATTAAACAGGCACATTGCATGTATATATGCAATGTGCCCAATTTAAAATTCAGCACTTTTTTATTCACACTGTTTTCTGATAATCATTACATCTCTGCCCCCGATTTCACATTTACCGGATAGCAATTCATCCTTCAGCAAATTCTTATATTGCTGTGTTCCCAGATTCACCCATCCGGTTTTTGTACCATGGTTGATAGCAAACGTAACGTCTCCGTCTTTTCCGGTTCTTGTGGAAAGTTCAATTTCTCCGCCGGTCTCAAACAGCGGCGCCAGGCCCTGTTCTTCACAGATACAGCCCACAAAATCTGACAAAAATGCATCATCCGGTTCGCAGCCCAGATAATATGCTTTCCCTTTTCCAACTTCATTTACCGTTACACAAGGCACTCCTTTGTAAAAATCGTGTCCATATACAGCCAGCGTTTTCGCAGTAGTGGGACGGATGACATCGCATAAAAATCCGGAGGTGTATTTCTCCTGAAGCGGAAGGCTGTTTACGTTTACCAGAATGGAATTCTGCTCATCCGGGAACATGGCGTCGGTTTCTTCCACCCAAAGACCCAGCGTTTCAGAAAGTTCTCCAGGCGCTGCGCCAAAGATACACCGGTCATTTTCATCAGCCACACCGGTCATATAAGTCGCCAGGAAAGTACCACCCTCTGCCGTAAATTGTTGAATTTTCTCAGCCACACCAGGCTTCATCATATACAGCAAAGGAGCCACTACAATCTTATATTTACTCAAATCCGCCGTGACCTTAATGATATCCACCGGGATATTTTTCTCATAAAAGGCTTTATAATATTTATGGACCTGAGCCAGATAATCCATGTCCTTTGTAGGCCCGCTGGTCAGTTCCAGTGCCCACCAACTGTCCCAGTCAAACAGGAATGCTGCTTTTGCATCAATCTTTCCTTCCAGAAATGTATCGCCCAGTTTCTGTAATTCCTGACCAAGTTCTGCTATTTCCCGGTATATTCTGGTATCATCAGTCCCCGCATGGGAAATAACTGCCCCATGGAACTTTTCCTGTCCGCCCACGGACTGGCGCATCTGGAAGAAAAGGCAGGCATCCGCCCCTCTGGCTAGTCCCTGATAGGCAATGGTCCGCACCTCTCCCGGCCGCTTCAGTTTGTTATACGGCTGCCAGTTCTGCTGGTTGGGAGACTGCTCGGCAATAATGTAAGATTCCCCATCCTTTAAAGCCCGCATAATATCATGTTTCAGAGCCGGAAGGCTTCTTTCATCCCTGGGTCCCGGATAATTGTCCCATGCGGCTGAGTCCATATGTTCTACCATTTTAAACTGATTTAACTTTTTAATAAATCCCGAAATATTACTGAAGACAGGAAGATCCGGGGTATATTTCTTCAGAATATCTGCTTCGTTTAAGTAGCATTCCAGGGTAGAATCCGTTACAAATCGCATATAGTCCAGCTGAATTGCCGGATTAAAACGATAATCGTCGTTTAACTCCGTAGGGAGCATAATTTCATCAAAATCATAGACAACGCGTCCCCAGAACGCTGTATTCCATTTATCGTTTAAGTGTTCAATGGTTCCGTAACGTTTTTCTAGCCAAATCCGAAACTGTTTCTGACAATTTTCGCAATAACAATATGTACCATATTCATTTGCCACATGCCATCCTACAAGTCCCGGATACGTATGATAGCGCTTTGCCATCTCTGTTGCAATTGCTGCCGCCCGCTCCCGGTACTTTTCACTGTTCACACAGAAGAACACACGCATTCCATGAGTTCTCTTCCGCCCTGCGATATCCACAGGCAGCACTTCCGGATAATTTTTAGACAGCCATGCAGGCTGTGCCGTAGTAGGCGTTGCCATAATGACATATATTTTATTTTCCCACAGCTTTTTTAAAATCTTATCTAACCATTCAAAATGGTATTCACCTTCCCTGGGCTCGATTTTTGCCCATGCAAACACCGGTAATGTCACAAGATTTATTCCAGCTTTTTTAAATAATTGCATATCTTGTTCTATGGTGGCATCATCCCACTGCTCCGGATTATAATCACCGCCATACAATACAAATGGTGTTTTTTTACTATGCATAATTAATACTTCTCCTTTATTCTCTTTGAATATAAGGATTACTCGCTGATACGTTTTACGCTGCTTCGGGCTACCAGTCTGGTCCCAACTTCCATTTTTACAACGCCCTCCGTATTTTCACTGATCTTCTCAACTATCAGATTCACTGCCGATACTCCGATCTTATGCTTGGGTATCTGAATCGTGGTAAGTGGAGGATCTAACATTTCGGAAAGGGTCATATTATCAAATCCGACTATGGAAATGTCTTCCGGAATCTTATAGCCCAATTCACGGAATACACGCATGGCGCATATTGCTACGATATCATTATCTGCAAAAAATGCCCCCGGCAGATCTTTCTGCTCTTCCAGCTTATGCTTTAACTCACTGTAAACAGCTTCTCCCCCGTCTGTGGCAATCCAGATGATATCCCGTTCATTTAAAGGCAATCCGCATTTTTCCACTGCTCTTTTAAATCCGTAGTAGCGTTCTGTGAAATTGTTCGCGTTTTGGCTAACATGCAAGTAACCAATTCTTTTATGTCCCATTTTAGCAAGATGCTCTACCACCTGATAGACACCCTGCTCATTATTTATAGTTACACAATCAAATTTACGGTGTTCCATATAGTTATCAACCATAACTACCGGAACTTTTAAATCTGTAAAAATCTTAATCTGTTCCTCTGCCATCTCTGTTGCCAGAACCAGCACGCCTTCTACATCCTGCTTCTTGATCTTCTCAGCCTCTTCCAATATCGTATCTTTGTCTGTATAAGATATCATCAGGTTATAGCCTTTAATCTTAATCTGGCTCTCCACACCTTCAATGATTTCCGAAAAAAGCTGGGAAAAATAAGGGGTACTGGCGGGAGCTATGCCATGTTTACGGTAAACCAGGAATAGAATATTCTTTTTCTCCTGAGATTCCGATACAAGCAGCTCCTCATATCCCATATCTTTTACTGCCTTACGTACTTTATTTCTTGTCGCCTCGCTGATTCCAGGTCTGTTGTTCAACACCAGTGATACCGTAGAGGGCGACAAATTCAACATACTTGCCAAATCTTTCACTTTTATCCCCATCATATACCATCCTTTTTTGGATTATAAATTTTTCTAAATATTTATTAAATCTTTATTTAGTTTTATATTATCACTGGTGTTTACTACTTGTCAATGTAAATAACGCAGGTTATTTGACAGAGCCTACCATACCTTCCACAAATGCATTCTGAAGCAGGAAGAATACTAAAATTGTAGGAACCGTTGAAATAATAATTCCCACCATTACCATACCGTAATCCGGTGTAAATCCCGCTGCCAGGTTAGAAACCGTAAGAGGCAGGGTGAACTTGGAGTTGCTCTGCAGCGCAATCAGCGGCCACATATAATTATTCCAGCTTGCCATGAATGAAAAGATTCCTGCTGCCGCATAGGTGGACTTCATCATCGGCATAAAAATTCTTATAAATATTTGTAATTCATTTAACCCGTCTACTCTGGCTGCCTGGATTGTCTCCTGCGGAAATGCATGGGTATTCTGCTTAAAAAAGAAAATCAAAAACGGTGCACCAATCGCCGGCAGAATGATCGCCCAGTAACTATTTAACAGTTTCATCTCCGAGAACATGCGGAACATGGGAATAATTTTTGCTGCAAAAGGAACCATCATCGACGCAATCAAAACCATGAATAAAATATCTTTTCCTTTGCTTGGATAGATGACAAATGCATATCCTGCAAGGGAACAGATTACCAGGGATATGACTACAATAATGACCGCCAGTATCGTGGAATTTAAAAATGCGCCCCACAAGTCTGCTGTCTCAAACGCATTTGTTACGTTTTTGATCAGAGAAGAGCCAAAGGTCAGCTTTCCCATAGTAATATCCTTGGAGTCATTTGTGGCACTGACCAGCATCCAGTAAAAAGGGAAAATGGAAACCAGTGACACAATAATTAAAAACAGATGTTTGAAAATTCCGCCTACTTTATTCATCCTTACTACCCGTTATTCCTTTCTGCACAATCGTCAGTATAATGACTAACACAAGCACTACATAAGAGATTGCCGCTGAATATCCATAACTTGGAACATAATTAAACGAAAGGTCGTAAATGTACTGAGAAATCGTTCTGGTTGCATTGCCCGGTCCGCCTCCGGTCAGGTTTACTACCTCATCGAATAGCTGCAGGGTTGTATTTAATGCCATAATGCTGGTCAGAAATACAATCGGTTTCAGCAGCGGCACTGTAATTTTGAAAAAGGACTGGAAGAAGTTACACCCATCCATTTTTGCCGCTTCGTATACGGATTTGTCTATATTTTGAAGGGCTGATAAGTAAAAGATCATATAATATCCGGTATATCTCCAGATCAGTGCTATGATAATTACCGCTTTTGCCCATCCGGCATCCAGGACAAAAGGGATTGCTTTGTCTACAATGTTCAGTTTTAACAACACCTGGTTGACAATTCCGTCTACTGCAAATAAATTCTTAAATAAAATCGAATAGGATACCAGAGATGTTACACATGGAAGAAAAATACAGGTCCTGTAAAAGCCTCTCATTTTCATCTTCGGGTCATTGAGCAGTACGGCGATTACCAGCGCTGCCAGCAGCATAACAGGAAGCTGCACTACTGCATAGAGCAGCGTATTTCCCATTGTCGTCCAAAAAGTAGCGTCTTTAAACATTCTGATATAATTTGCCAATCCAGCGAAATGCAGTGAAGCCCCCTTACCCGTTTTCAGGGAAAGGATAAACGCCTGGATCATCGGCACATAGCTGAAAATCAAAACCAGAGCGGCCGCTATCGCTACCATGGACCACCCTGTCAGGCGGTATTTTTTCTTTCCTTTAGTTTCCATTCTTATACCTCCTGCATACCGCAGACAAGTCTGCGGTACTGCACCAATAGTAGGTTTGAAACGATATTTGTTTCAATAGTAAGTTTGAAACGCTTTTTGTTCCAAACTTTTTTCTCCTTGTAATTCGTCAGAACTTACTGTATCGACTGATTAAACTGCTCTGCTGCATTTTTCAGGCAGTCATCCAGATTGCCTCCAGCCAGATATTCCGGCGTAACAGCTAAGAGTGCCGCCTGCGCTTCTGCTGAGAAGGCTCCTGTATCAACAGCCGGGATGTCTTTTAACCAGGATGCCAGATCTGCATTTAGTTTTTGTCCGCCGTAGAATTCAGATGGTTCTGAATAAGCTTCTACACTTTCAGCCGGAAGATAAGTTCCCATGATGTTGCTGGATTTTAACAATGTATTATATAATTCCGTACTTCCTGCAAATGTATTAGCCAGGAAATCTGCTGCTTTTTCTGCATTTTTAGCATTTTTCAGTACATACCAGCTGGAACCGCCCTGGTTGGATTTATTAGTTGCACCTTCTGCACTTAATTTCGGAACCGGTGCTACTGCCCATTTACCGCTCTGGTCTTCCGCTGCCATGATGGTAGATGAAATCCAGGAACCACGGAGTACACAAGCCACATCACCGCCGTTAATTGCTCCTGCAAATTCAGTCCAGTCACTGACTACCTTACAGTAATCGGATTCATTCAATGTCTTGAATATCTCAAAGCTTTCTTTTAAAGCGGCATTGTCTGTAAAATCAGCATTTCCATCCGCATCGGTAAACCACTTCCCTGCAGACTGCATCATGATCTGAAATTCTGCGATGTCGTTTGGATTATATGTCTGCAGCATATGACCTTTTTCTTTTAACTTTTCGCCCATAGCCAGATATTCATCCCAGGTCAGGTCCTGCATATCTTCCTGTGTATACCCTGCTTCTTCTATATAATCCGTGCGGTAAAAGAGTCCGGCTACACCAGTGTCAAACGGAACTCCATATCCCACACCATCATAGGAAACGGCTGCTTTTTTATAACTGGCAAAATCATCATAATTGATTACATCATCCATAGGCAGAAATGCATCCGGATAAGACATGAGATATCCCTGAGCTGCAAGGTCGCTGATGATTACAATATCCGGAAGATCATCCGTTACACCGGATGCCAACACGGTATGTATCTTCTGGAGACAGTCAGCCTTTGACATTTCTACAAAATTAATTTTTGCCCCGTCATAAAGCTTGTCTGCTTCCTCCAGTGCCTTGCCGTTAAATGCCTTGTCCCATGCCCAAACCGTAAGCTCCGCCTCTTCGCCGGACCCTGCATCTTCTGCTTTTCCTTCATCTGCATTTCCGTCTTCTGCTTTCCCGTCTGTTTCTTTTGCGTCAGTTGCTGTCTGGCTTGATTCCGTACCCTTATCTGCGGTAGTTTCTGCTGATTTGTCAGAACTGCCACAGCCAGCGATCATAGATGCCGTTAAAGTTACTGCTAATAATGTTGCTGCTAAACGTTTTTTCATTTTAAAATCCTCCTTCAAATAAATGTCTTTAATGTTCTATTAAAGATTTTATATTTATTTATAAATTCTTTAATAGAATAGTAGTACTATTCTTCTCAAAAGTCAATAACATTTTTAGATTATTTGCTATCATTTATACATTTTAGTTTATTTGCACTATATTGAGCCTCTTAATTTATATATTATTCACAGTTAAATTCCATTTACCCCTCTAATTAGATTTATAAATTTTATATAAATATTTATATCATATTTATAAATCAACATAAATAAAGTTATACTTCTAAAATAAAAAGCAAAAAAATACAGATATGCCCCAATGAGCTATCTGTATTCTTCCCTGTTATAGATTTATTGAAACAATTTTTATCGCTCTGAAAGCTGATAGACATCACTCCTTCTGTTCTCCAGCGTATATACCTGGCTGCGTACAGACCGGAGGTACTCCAGATCAATCTCCGCCGTTATTACCCCAGTTTTGTCTGAAGCCATTGCCATTACATTTCCCCAGGGATCAATGATCATCGTTTTCCCATACGCCTGATAACTGGGCTTTAATCCAATCTGCCCCGGCGCAATTACATAACATCCATTTTCAATTGCCCTGGCTCTTAAAAGCACTTCCCAATGATCCTTACCGGTATTAACCGTAAAATTAGCAGGGATTATCAGGATCTGTGCCCCCTGAAGCGCCATTATCCGAAACAATTCACAGAATCTCATATCATAACAGACAGACAGCCCCAGATGCCCAACTTCTCCCGTATCAACCGTCACGATTTGATTCCCGGGACAGTTTACATCCGATTCCCGAATGGCAGGTCCTTCCGCTATGGATACGTCAAATGGATGGAGTTTCCGGTATTTTGCCGCCAGCTCTCCCTCAGGATTTATGATCATCGTAGTGTTATAGGGGCGCCTGTCATTTGCATCTACATTTTTTTCATAAATACTCCCGCAGTGCAGCCACACCCGGTACTTTTTCGCCTGTTCTGCAAATACTTTAAAAGTATGCCCCTCCGGTATGCACTCTGCAAATTTCTCACAGTCCGGTCCGATATAATTGACGGTCTCTGGCATAGCAATCAACCGGGCGCCCCGCTCTGCTGCTTCTCTAATTAATTCAACGGCGTTGTGAAGGTTTTCTTCTGCGTTGCTTTTTGTGTCTAATTGTATTGCTGCTGCTGTGAAAATATTCATGTATGTACCTCCGATTTAGGTAAACTCTATATTTGATTTTTAGCCAACTCTACCGGTAATATGCTGCTTTCTTTGCTTAATTTCTTCTCTTCTGTTTTCACTCTTCGTTCTAATTTCTTAATATCTTCATCCGGTGGAAGATTTTCAGGTTGGATTCCTCTTTTTCCGAGCATATCCCTTACGCTCTCATTATTTTGTACATGTTCATCTGTAATTGTTATTTCTCCATATAAAGCTTTTTGATTTACGTTATAATTTGACATCTCTGCTGCCAGGTTCTTAGCTGTAATTGTTAACGTTGGCAAAAAATCCGCTAAAGGCCTTTTCTCATTGATCTCCAACTTAGCTTTCATGTCCTTCGTTGAGTAACCTCCGAACAATGCCCGATCCCCTTTTGATCGAATTCTTCCAAATCCAGCATCGTCAACTCCATGTTCATAAATACTTTTGGACAATCTCTTTTCTGATTCACGAAGTTTTTCTCTAACCTCTACGCGCTCCATTAATTTAATTCTATCGGAAATGATTTCCTGCTTTCTGGTTTGAACCGCAAAATAACTTTGTGCAAATGAGATTTCTTCTTTTCTAGGATCACCATTTTGAGCAATCAAATAGCATGCGTATCTGGTTAATATATAATCCTTAACCTTCCTTGTAGATCCACTACCTAACTGTACCATTTTCGTGACATCACGAAAATGGTCTAAAGCCTCTATTTTACTGGATTTACATGATTCCATTGCCCTTTTTATAGCCAGTTCAAAATTCTCCCATCTGGAATATCCCAGTAACGGCTGAAGTTCTCTAGCACACCAATATTCAATGGAACAATCACTGCTAATATGTACAATATCATCAAACATCAACTTTAACTTTTCTATTATTTTTTCTTCCATTTCGTCCCCTCATTTTGAACACTTTCTAAAACTTTACTTATTTTGTTATCTACCTTCATTTTAACTGCATATTCCCTTAATCTGTCTAACTGCTTATCTGAACGGCTGCGATAATTCTCTATAATTTCTAAATATACATCGGATTCTATTTTATTTCTTTTTTTGATACAATCGCATATACAAGCCTCAGCATTAAATAATTTATAAACTCCAAACACAGATCTGCATTCTTCCATATACTCATTTTCAAGATTCGTATAATAATGCTTTGTAAGCGGAAACTGCATTTTTAACTGCTTTCTGTTATTTCTTGCAATAGCTATCGATACATTATAAGGCTCATGTCCTAACAGTCCATGTATATAACAGGCACTTTCTAAGCAAATTACCGCATTAGGTTCCACTTTCCCCAGTTCAATATATTTATAGTCCGCAGGTTTTTGTATTCCACACGCGGTACACCAATACCAACCATATGAAATCTTTTGTATCACCCCCCGCGCTTCTAACTCTCGCATTTGGATCACCGTAATCTTTTCCTCACGTAAATCGGCAAAGCTCATATAACCAGCTTTCCTATTAAATAACGCAATAATTTTATCGTATGTATTTAGCAACATTTAATGCGTCCCGCCTTCTTATCATATTAAGAATTGATATGATATTTATTATTACACATATATTACATCTCTGTTGCCAATAAGTCAAGAAGATAATTACATAACAATAGAAAAAGCGGAGGAAATCCCCCGCTCTTCTTTGCTTATCTCACCCTATTTCAAAATCCCCATCTCTTTCCCCGTATTCACAGCCGCCAACCTGCTGTTCACCTGCATCTTAGAATAAATATTGATCACATGGGTCTTCACCGTTGCCAGGGATATGCAAAGTTCCTCCCCGATCTGCTTATTGCTTTTTCCGGTGCTGAGCTCTCTCAGCACTTCCAGTTCCCGTTCTGAAAGAAGCTGCTCTTTATGATCGCTGCTGCGCTCGTCCGGCAGCATCAATTCCTGGAGGAATGCCTGCTCCTTCTCCACCAGCTTTTCTTTTAATTCCAAACGATAACGCCTTGTCATCTCCTGCATCAAGTCACGTTCGAAGAAAAAGGGCTGCCGCAATCCGCTGTCTGCGGCATAAGTGATCACTTCAAACAGCATATTTTTTAATTCCCGCTGACTCTCCCCGCTCTGTTCCTCCTCCGCTCTTCTCAATATTCTCATTTTCAGCAGATCAGCTTCAATGATTCTGGTCTTATTACGATTCTTCCTTGCAAACTTTAATATCTCATTAATTGTTTCCATTGCGGTGTCTATATTGCCTCTGTCAGCGCAGAGTTTTGCATAAATCAACATGGTATCCACTTTATTTCCCCGTTCTGCACCACGGCTGTAATCATACAAAAATCGTTCCTCACATTCCAAATCCTGATGGTTCCAGATCACATATTTAATCAGCGCCGACCCGACCAGGCAATTGTCCGGCAGACAGTTTCTTAAAAATGCTTTTACTTTTACACTGCTTTTTGCATAATTCTCTGTCAGACATTCATACTCCACCACATTGTATTGAAAGCTCAGATCCATCATAAGTGCTTCCTTGGAAGTCACCTGTTCTGCCTGGTCTATGGCAGCCTTAGCCTCTTTTAGCTGCATTTTTTTCAGATAGACGCCAATGAGCCCTACATAATAGGGCAGTTTTAACATTTTATAGTCTTTGAGTAACGGGCTGCAGTTCTCATAAAGTTCCATGCATCTGTCCAGTTCCCCAAGCTCTTCACATTTGTAATATTGTAAAAATGTTTCCTTTACCAAAAGGAAGGCCTTGGTTGTGTCATTAATCGGAAAACTATCTATCTCTTCCATGGTTAAGAGACGGATATCCGAGTAGGCAAAGGTCTCATTTACAAATAAATCCGCACACTGGATCGCTTTTCCCAGATCTTCGCGGCTGTTTTCCCGGTTCAGAGTTTCATACACTTTTTTACAAATTTCAAATTCAAAATTCGCATAGTGATAAAAGAAATACTGAATGGCAAAATCCGTATTTTTATAAATTTCCTCAATTGGAACTTTACAGAAGTAGGAAAAGAAAATGGAATTTTGCGGAATCTGTGACAGTATATTCATTGCTTCTTCATAGGCTTCTATGAGAAAAAGCTGATTCAGGCTTTCTTCAAAATCACCTGCTTCGTAAAGGATTTTTGATGCATGCTCATGCAGTTTCCGCTGGAGTCCAATTTCCTCTCTGGCGAGATGCTTTCTTAAGTATTCCAGCAGAATTCCATGATAGCGATACATACCTTCCTTTTCATCTACGCATATGACAAATAAATTTCGGTCTATTATACTGTCAAATGCCTCTGCCACCTCTCTCCCAATCAAATCCATGCACATCTCTTTATTAAAATACTGAAATACCGAGGAATAAAGTAAAAATCTCTGTTCCTGCTCCGTCAATATTTCAAAGATCTCTCTGGTAATGTATTCGTCCGTAAAGCGATTCTGAACATTGATCCTCAGAATCTCATCCTCCGGCTTTCCTTTCAGGGAAAGGGATAAAAGCTGAAGCCCGCCAATCCACCCTTCAGCGATACGGCACATATATTCCAATACTCTATCCGTATAGGTCAGTCCCAATGTATTTGTTAAAAAATCCATACTGTCCCGGTATCCGCATTTTAACTGTTCTTCATCAATGACCAGAAGCTCACCTTCCATTCCAAGGGCTCCCAGATAGACTTTGGGCTGTTCTCTGGTTACCAGCAGAATTTGCAGATTCTCCGGAATATTTTGAAACAGCAGCTCGATTGTCTGAATCAGTTCCGGTTCCTGTATCACCTGGAAATCATCCAGCACCAGCCAGCATTCTTCTTCAAAATTTATTTCACTAAATAAAACCGGCAAAAAATGCTCCATGTTTTCCAACTGCATATTTTCGTCAAAGAGGTGTACTATTTCCTCGCCTTTTCCCCCCAGCTGTTCTCTCACTGCTTCCAGAAAATAGCGCCAGAAGACAAAGACATGGTTACTGCTTTCATCCAGGGTAATCCACCGCACCATTTTTAAGCCTCTATCCGATATATAGGAGCTGAGCAGTGTTGTCTTACCGCTTCCCGCCTCCCCCTGAATGAGGATTACTTTATAATCTGCTGCCTGGTCTAAAAGCTGGTATAATTCATGCCGTACCACGTAATTTTTCCGCGGTTTCGGAATTTTAAACTTTGATTTTAATATGGATGTATGAAACATAAAATTACCTTTCCGGACTTTATTTTACAGCGGGCCGGTATTGACTGCAATTTCGTGCAGCTGATACTCCAGTCAATACCAATATCAGAATCAGACAGTAGCCCAGCTGCTGATATTGATGCGTATCCAGGCACCCCTTTTCCATCCCGTTCACGAATGAGATAAAATTCTTCTGGGGAAGCACGTTTATCAGGGCATTCATGATTTGATTACTGTGGGCATAAGAATAGAAGGTTCCCCCTAAAATGGATGTTAGTACAATAAGCGGGGAGGCCGTCATATTTGCGCTGTCCATGCTCTTGCAAAAGGTATGCATAAAGATTCCAAATGCAGCCGAAAGCATACACAAAATTCCCAGCAGCACTGCATATTCCCACAGTGCGAAACCAATATTCAATCCAATGATGCCGGCTGCCGCCACTACTCCCATACTTGGCAGAAACAGCATCAGAAAAGCATACAGAAAATGAGCCGTTAGATATTTCACAAAACTGAGTGGTGAAACAGCAATCCGCTCCACCAGATGTTTCTCCTTATCTTCTCCATAATATTCCATGTGAAGAACGCCCTGCATCAGAAGAATCATCACTAAATATCCAATAATATTTGTTCCCACTCCCCGCATCTGATCGGTAGCAGGAACAAATTCTGACGGATTTTTAAGCGCCTGCATCAGCACTTTTTGAAAATCAGTACTTTTTACGGATTTAATCGCATAACCATTTCCGGATTGTGTGATAACGGCATCATAGCGTCCGCTTACCAGTTCACTTTCTTTTGGTTCCCTGGCAACATAGCTGATATTGTAATAACGCTCAAGCCCTCTGAGGGAAATATGCAGTTTTGCACTGTTCATTTCCATGCCCGCTTCGCCGCTTTCAACAACTGCAAGGTTCCCCATCACCTGTATCTTATTAGTGAAATAAATGGCAAATCCCACCATACAGATCGTAAGCACTAACGTCATTATAGCATTTTTTTTATTACATAACACCCTTGTCACATCATTTTTTAATATTTGTATCATACATAATCCTCCTTATGGAAAAAGACACGGCAAAGTCCCAATAAAATAACCGTCCCTGCTGCCAGTAAAAGTATGGTAGGCAATACCTGACCAAGATCCCTGTCATAGATAATGGCAAACAGTGTATTCAGAATCCATTTCACAGGGGACAGCAGACATATCTTCCGAACGGTCTCCCCAAATCCATCCAGTGAAAAGAACACCCCGCCCAGCAGGCATAAAATAGTCAGCACCGTACTTAATATCTGGTTTGTGATATTCTCGCTTTTAAAGATACAGCAGCACATTACTCCCAGCGCTGACGAGAACAATATTGCCACCGTCAGTACCAACAGCACATATCCCGTATACATTCCCCCGATATTGACCCCAAACACAAAATGAAGTATTCCAAAATCAATCAAATATGCGATTTCGGTAAATAAAAACGATGCCGCAATCTTGGAAAGATATAGGCTGGCATCCGGCTGGGGCGAAAAGATAATCCGCATATTTCCCGCCTTAATGCGTTCTTCCATAAAGGAATTGGCACCGATCGTTGCCGCATTTAACGCTCCATAGATCATCAGGCTGATTCCATAATAATCATAAGAAGTTATTTCACCGCCATAACTTCCTTCCATGAAAAATCCCATCACTCCCACCAGCAGCACCGGAAAAGCAAAAACATAAAACAGCCACATCGGATTTTTTACCAGATTTAAAAAATCCTGTTTGCAAATATAATAAAATCCCCGCATACGCATTCCCTCTTTTCTTTCTGCTTACTCATCCCGCAGGCTTTTTCCCGTAAGGCTTAAAAATACAGTTTCCAAGTTTGCCGTCTGGCACACAACATTATTGATTTTAATGTTCAGGGACAGCGCCAGCGATATAATCTTATCCAGGTTTTCCACATTTTTTAAAGTTGTGATCTCAATAATTCCTTTTTCTGACCGCACCTCCGTAACTCCTTCAATGCGGTAAAATTCATCTGCATTAATTGCTTGCGACTCTACTGTCAAAATGAATTTTCTTTTATCGGAAATACTTTCCTTTAGTTCCTCTTTGGTGCCCTCTGCTATAAGCGATCCATCATCCATAACAATAATACGTGTGGAGATCTCTTCCACTTCTTCCATATAATGTGTCGTATAGAGCACCGTCATGCCATGGCTGCGCAGTTCCCGGATGGATTCTAAAATGTGGCTGCGGGACTGGGGATCAATGCCAACGGTAGGCTCATCCATAATTACCAGTTCCGGCTCATGGGCAATGGCACATGCTATATTCAGCCTGCGCTTCATTCCACCGGAAAATGTCTTCACCTTCTGGTCTTTACGCTCCCTTAACCCCACAAATGAAAGTGCCTTGTCTGCCTTTTCACATCGTTCTTTCCCCTTCAGACCATAAAGAGAAGCAAAAAAACGTACATTCTGCATAGCGGTAAGATCTTCGTACAAAGCCAGATCCTGTGGTACAACACCAAGATGGTACTGATACTCTTTCTTTGCATCCTGCATCCGATTTCCCTTATAATGGATTTCTCCGCCATCTGCCCCCAGAACTCCCGTCAGGATATTGATTGTCGTACTTTTACCTGCTCCATTGGGACCCAGGAAACAGAGAATCTCTCCCCGCATAATCTCAAATGAAATATTATTTACCACCTTCTTATCGCCGTAGCATTTATACAGATTTATCACTTTCATAAATTGATCCATAGGAATACCTCTCATTCTTTCTTTGTTTTGTTCCTGACATTACTTTACCATCAAGGACAAAAAAAGAAATCAACCGAATGGTTGATTTCTAAGGTTGAGAATCAGCTTCCCTTTTAAACACGATCTTTCATGCTATCTAAGCAGCCCCATACTCCCCGTAAGTTTGTTTACCTGCTTCTTATTTCCATACATCGCAATCCCAAAATACTGCAAGTTTTCTTCCTCTGTTCTGCCAATTTTCTCTGTAAAGTCTTCGTAATCATTACAGCTCTGCGCCACATCTGAAAAATCCACGACCGTCAATTGCTGAAATTCTTCCGTATAAAGCCTGCTGCGCAGCTCCTTTATAATTTGAACACTTCCCTTCAAAATAGGAACCGGAATTGCTGTAATACCCAGGTGATTGTTCTTTGTTCCATCCAATACATCCGGTCCCAGGATTTCCGCATGTTGTTTTCCTAGCGTTATACCAAGAACTGCTGCCGTATTTGCAATAATTCCAAGGGGAAGATTTTCATCAATTACCATGACACATTTATCATTCTGACTATCCATTTTGTTCTCCTTTGCATCTGATCATATTCGAAATATTTATTACCTTTGCAAAGTATAACACATTCTATAATAGTTCTCTTGTATGATATTGACAGTCTCATGCGCACACGTAACAGAAGAATTCAGCCTCTTCTACATTTCGATCCTACTGTGTACTGCACGGCAGTTTGTTTCTTTCACCATTTGAAGAAAATATTCATGGATTCTGGTATCTGAAGTAACTTCGGGATGAAAGGAAACTCCTAGCTGATTCTTATACCTTACAGCCGCTATTTTGTCATCAACCCTTGCCAGTACATCGACTGCCGGATCCGCACTTTCAATGTATGGTGCCCTGATAAATGTCATTGGAATCCTGCCGATTCCAGCCATATGCCCGTCTGTATGAAAGCTGCCCAGCTGTCTGCCATATCCATTTCTTTTTACGGTAACCGGCAGTGTTCCAAAGTGAACCTGTTCATCATTGGATAACTTTTCTGCAAGCAAAATCAATCCGGCACAGGTTCCCAGTACTGGAAGCCCATTATCAATCTTTGTTTTTAAGACGTTGTATAAGTCCAGATCTTTTATAAGCTTCCCCATTACTGTGCTCTCTCCGCCCGGCAATATCAGTCCTTCAAACGCTTTTTCTGCATCCTCTTTCTTCCGTATCTCGATGCAGTCTGCGCCCAGTTTCTCCAGCATCTTTTCATGTTCTATAAAAGCACCCTGAACTGCCAACACTGCAAGTTTCACTTTATTTTCCCCTTTCCGCCATCAAAAGTCCGATTTCCTGCTCATTGATTCCCACCATGGCCTCTCCCAGGTCTTCCGACAATTCTGCCAGCATTTTTGCATCTTGGTAATTGGTAACGGCTTTAACAATTGCCTGTGCCCTCTTAGCCGGGTCTCCTGATTTGAATATACCCGATCCCACAAAGACTCCTTCTGCTCCAAGCTGCATCATCAACGCCGCATCCGCCGGAGTCGCCACTCCGCCTGCTGCAAAATTAACCACCGGAAGCCTTCCGTTACGATGCACATAGTCTACCATCTCACAGGGAACCTGGAGCTCTTTTGCTGCCTGAAATAATTCGTCCTCCCGCATTGATACCAACCTCGCTATTTCCTGATTCATCTTTCTCATATGACGAACTGCCTGCACGATGTCACCGGTTCCAGGCTCCCCTTTTGTACGGATCATGGACGCTCCTTCCGTAATTCTCCGAAGTGCTTCCCCCAGATCCTTAGCACCGCATACAAAAGGTACCTTAAATTTTGTCTTATCGATGTGATACACATCATCAGCCGGAGACAGTACTTCACTCTCGTCTATATAATCAATCTCAATCGCTTCCAAAATCTGAGCCTCAGCAAAATGCCCAATCCTGCACTTTGCCATGACAGGTATCGTCACTGCCTCCTGGATTCCCCGAATCATGCCGGGATCACTCATTCTGGAGACTCCACCAGCGGCTCTGATATCAGCCGGAATACGCTCAAGCGCCATAACCGCACATGCCCCGGCGTCCTGGGCGATCTTTGCCTGCTCCGGTGTAGTTACATCCATGATTACTCCACCCTTTAACATCTGTGCCAGTTCCTTGTTTAATTCATATCTGTTCTGTTCCATGTAAACACTCTCCTGTTATCTATCCTGTTGTAATTGTTATCAGCAGCAAGTAAAAATTGTATGGCTCATACCTTTTTCGAATTAAGATCATAAGAATTCCTATCATTCATTGCAAATGGGCAATTTTTATGGTTCTACTATATCCGAAATGTGTCCTTGTTTCAAATGCCAGTTTTACATTTTTAAACCATGCCAGTTTAGTAATAACAGATATGCACTAAATAACCGGTACCCAGAATTGAATTTCACTCTCTCCATTCTCATCAATTACTTCTCCATACTTAGCAAAGTCATATGGATTACTTTCGTTAAAGCGGCAGGCTGCGCTTGGAAACCATTCCTGATAAATATATTCCACAACCGGCTGTTGGCTGTCCTCATTTCTTCCCCGAAAAGTAAAAACCACATATTTACTGGGGGGCAAGGTAAATAGGTCCATTCCTTTTGGCAGTTCTTCTTTAACACTTACCTGGGCTCCGGCAATGTAATTGAAAACAGGAATTGCATCATTTACATCATCATACTCAAACATTGAATAATCATTTATTCCGATTAAAAAATCCATATCCGTTCTGTTTTTAATTTTATGCTTGTTTCCATGGATAAAACGCCAGCATTTTCCCATTGCCTGAAACCCTTTTTTCGTACTTTTACTACAGCCAATCAGAGTAATGGCACCCGCTTCTATGATCTTAATTTCCATAATCCGGTCCCCCCTTAACTTTTTACAGTTCGTCACATCATACTTTAGTTGTAACGGCAGAAAACTGCCATGCTTTCGAAAAGATGCGGGGCTATATTGAAACATTTCTTTAAATCCATTGGAAAATGCCCGCTGAGTTTCATATCCGGCACACAGAGCGATTTCTATAATGGGTTTTTCGGTAAAGATAAGCATTCGGGCTGCTTCTGTTAATCTGCGCCTTTGGATGTATCGATGGACGGTAAACCCGACAACCAAATGAAACATCCTGTGCAGATGATATTTGGAGTATCCGATTGCTGTTGCAATCGACTCTAGATCCAGCCTATCATCCAAAAGATGTGTTTCTATATAGTCAATTACCCGTCCGATTTCATATCGATTGTTTTCCATTTTGCGCCTCCTTGTATTTTGGGGTCTATGTTCTCCGTTCAGTATCCGGTATCCATTTCATCGGTCATTACTTTATGTTCCTAATTAATATAGCAGAATCCACAGAATTTTTATTCATATAAATTGCTATCTTGATCTTTTCATCTTTATTTTTCCCGGAAATCCCAGAGTTTCTTTAAATAAAAAAGTGGCAAAAAACATATAAGGCTGAATGAACCTATATATATTTTGCCACATTTATAATTCTGCTTTAATTTTCAATTACGATCTAATTCCTGTCAAGGACAACCAGCCTGGATATAATTTCTTCACAGATCTCTATCACATTCTTGCCATCTGTCTCCACGATAATATCTGCGGTGGCAAGATATTTTTCCCGGCGTTTTTCCATTAACTCTTCTATGAATGCCACATTCATATTGTCATTCAGAATCGGGCGTTCTTTACTATCCTTCACCCGTTCGAATATTGTCTTGGGGGAAGCGCTCAGCAATACAACTCTGCCATGCTTCTTCATATGTTCCGCATTCTCAGGGCGCATTACGATACCACCTCCACAGGAAACAATAGCCTGACTCTTTTTCTGAAGCTCAATCAGCAGATTGCTTTCCAGATCACGGAAAAATGCCTCTCCATACTCCTCAAAAATCTGTGGTATTGACATACCCTGCTTCTCAGCGATCAGGGTATCCATCTCAATACGCTCCATTTCAAGCATTTCCTCGAGTCCATCTGCAACGGTACTCTTTCCAGCCCCCATAAATCCGATTAAAAAGATATTATAGTCTAACAAACTCTTCGTCTGTACCTTACGGCTGTTTTTCATAATATATTTAAAAATATGTAGAATTTCATCTTCAAATTCTTGATCTTTAACCTTATTCTTCAGAACATTTTCCTGTTCCTTATCCTGTTCTGGCTGAATAAACTGCATACCTGTTTGCTTTTTGTATTCGATCAAATCCTTCATGCAATTCATTCGAATAATAAGTTCCTCAATAATGCGGTCATCACATTGGCTAATCTTTTCTCTGATTTCTTCTAATCTATCCATCTGGGCTTTTCCTTTCTTACATTTCTATGCTGTATTATAACAGGGAGATGGAAAATTATCAACATTTTAATACTTTAAAGTGAAAAATTCTTACTGTGTTATCCTCCCCATTTCAGCTTTTGCAGAAAGGGATACATCATATCCCTTGTGATGACTGCACCGGATCATTTTTTCTCTTATTAGCATGACGTTTTATTTAGCTGTTTTATTTATAAAGGCTTTGGATGATAAAAAGTAAAATGCTATTGTCAGTCCCAGACACCATATAGTGGCAATGAGCAGGGTATCGGTGTTTAAGGGTTTTCCTAATAATAACATCCTTATAGACTCTATAACTGGTGTCATTGGCTGATGTTGTGAAAAGATTTTTAATAACTTTGGCATAGTTTCCACCGGAACAAACCCTGAACTCAAGTATGGCAGTATAATGACGATAACAGAAAATGCACCTGCCCCCTCGGAACTGTTTGCTGTGATACCAATAAAAACTGAAATCCATGATATAGTGACAATATACAGTAAAACGATCACAATCACTATTAGCCAATCCACAAGGTTTGCTGTGGGACGAAAACCAACTACAAAGGCCACCGCAATTACAATAATAGTTGTCAATAAATTGCGGAGCAATGCCCCTATAACATGACCGCTTAAAATAGAAGATTTTATGATCGGCATTGTACAAAATCGTTCTATGATTCCATTTTTAATATCACTGCTAACGCTAATTGCCGTTGTAGACGCACATTGCCCAATACATTGAAGTATGATACCAGGTACAATATAATTCACGTAAGAAGAATCACCCACATTCATAGCACCGCCAAATACATAAACAAAAAGAACCATCATTAAAGCCGGTAAAATAAAACTTGTTAAAAACGTGTCTATATTTCGTTTTGACAGTGTCAGGCACCTTTCGGTCATGGTTAATGTATCCCTGAATATTCTTATCGTTTTACTCATTTTTTAATGCCTCCTTTTCTCCAATCAGTGTTAGAAATACATCTTCTAAAGAGGGAGATTTACGTGATACATCTTTAATATTTATGTTGTGCGCGGTAAACAGCTGAAATAATTTTGTCAATACATTGATTGCTTCCAGTGTATACACCGTTAGTTGATTTTTCTCCTGATCAGACGTTACCCTATATTCCTTTAGTAACGATAGAGCCTTTTCATAGTCTTGTTTGGATGGAAATTCAAACTCTACGATTTCCTGTGGCAGCAATTTTTTTAATTCCTCTAAGGTACCCTCTACGATAATGGAACCTTTATCTAAGATTGCAATATTGTCTGCCAGCTGTTCCGCTTCTTCCAGATATTGTGTAGTGAGAAAAATCGTAGTACCCGTATTCTTTAAATCTTTGATAATCTCCCACATATTATGGCGGCTTTGCGGGTCAAGTCCAGTCGTTGGTTCATCTAAAAAAAGAACAGACGGACTATTTACTAAACTCATTGCAATGTCCAATTTTCTTCTCATCCCGCCTGAATATGTTGATACCAAACGGTTAGAAGCTGAAACCAAATCAAAATAAGTTAATAATTCATTCGCTCTTTCTTTCACATTGGGTAAATGCGTCAGTTTCCCGATTAGAATGAGATTTTCCAATCCTGTCAGGGTTTCGTCAACTGCCGAAAATTGTCCCGTAAGGCTGATAACTTCATGTATCTTGTGTGGTTCTTTCCGTATATTATAGCCACATACATTTATACTTCCACTGTCTGGTTTAATGAGCGTTGATAAAATTTTTATTGTCGTTGTTTTTCCAGCTCCATTGGAACCAAGCAGCGAAAAGATTGTTCCTGTTTCCACTTCAAAATTTACGTTGTTTAAAACGGAAACCTTTTTATAGCTTTTCTTTAGACCTTTCACATCAATGCTAATATTCTTAGAAATCATATGATACCCTCCTATATATACATGGTGTTTGTATGTATTTAAGTAAAAAAATAAAATTGCATTGCCTGGCAATTTTATTCTTTTTCAAGATCTTCTATTCGTTCTATTGTCTGTTCCAATGATGGTAACATCTCATCGTCTATAATTGGAACACCTAATGTTTCAAACATCTCTTTTGCAAAGTACAGTTTTTCATATAATTCTTTTTTCGTACAAGGAAAAATCGTTGGTACAAACCATATACCTATAATCAATGTAAATATACTGGTAAATGCTTTTAGATATTTTATATTTTTGATTGAGCCGTCATCTATAGCTTCTTGAAGCAATTCTTCAAAACTAGAAGCAAGCATATTTTGATTATATTCCAAACACTCTGCTAAAATCCTGGGATTTTTTGTCAGTGACATAGACATTAAATTAAGTTCCCGAAGGTCTTGATTTGAATTTTGCATTACAATGACTTTTTTTAATTTTTCTAAGCCATTTAGTCCTTTTTCATTTCTTACCTTTTCAAAAGGGTTATTTTCATCAAACATTCTGTTCCCTAATGCGTCCAGAACTTCCTCTTTGGAATTAAAATGATGATAAAAAGCACCTCGTGTCAAACCACCTAAATCATTGACAATGTCTAAAACCGTTGTTTCCTCGTATCCTTTTTCCAGGAATAACCTTAACGATACATCTAATATTTTTTGCACCGTTTCTTCTGGATATTTGTTTCGTGGCATTTCATTACCTCCATAAATACATACACCATGTTTGTATTTTCAAGATAACATATACCATGCGTGTTGTCAAGTGGCAACTAATGCAGTCTCACGTGCTGCGTAAAGACAGTATTTATTTTCTGTGTTTTTCAATATAACATATAGTATTCACCTATTGCATATGCTATAATTTTATTCAAAGTCCTGCGCTTGTATCTTCACTTAAATGGTGACACTACCGCAGCATTTCTTAAAACCAAATAAATTTGTCAAAGCACTTGAATTTGTCATCTAATTCAGAAAGGATCGAACTATGCAAAGAAGGAAATTGGGTAATACCGGCTATGAGATCAGCCCTGTTGTCTACGGAGGTATTGTATCTATGGATGATGGCCAGGAAGCATCCGACCGCTATGTGGAATATGCTATTGAACATGGCATCAATTATTTTGATGTGGCGCCCACCTATGGGGATGCCCAGGAAAAACTGGGTAATTCTCTGAAACCTTACCGAAATCATATTTATCTTGCATGTAAGACAAACTGCAGGCTGGCTGAAGACGGTAAAAAAGAGTTAGAAGAATCTTTTGACCTGCTGCATACGGACTATTTTGATGTATACCAAATGCATGGACTCGTATCCATGGAAGAACTGGATACCGCTTTTTCCAAAGGCGGTGTAATGGAAATCATGTGTAAAGGGAAAGAAGAAGGTGTTTTAAAGAAGCTGGGTATCACCTGCCATAATGAGGAAGTTGCTCTGGAGGCACTTAAACGCTATGACTTTGACACCGTTCTTTTTCCTTTAAACTGGGGGATAAACCTTGGCAAAAAGTTTGGAACACGCATTGCTAAATCCGCCAAAGAAAAAAACATCGGTTTACTTGGCATGAAAACCCTGATACACCGTGCATGGATAAATGAAGAAGAACGTATCGGGTCCGACTTCCCGAAATCCTGGTGTAAACCAATTTCTGACAATGTGGACCTGGGGATCGCCGCCATTAAATACACCCTTTCCATGGGGGCAGATGCTGTAGTACCCCCTGGAAACTTTGAAAGTTTTTCTTTTGTTGTAGATCATATCGACGAATGCCTGAACACTCCTCTCACTGAAAAAGAAAGAGCTCTACTGGCTGACGAACTAAAAAAGATAGATGGACAATATTTCTTTTAATTGAATAATTATTTACTATAATGGATGCCTGCAGCTATTAGTTCAGGTATCCATTAATTATTCTTTTGCTGTAGCTGTCAGATAGCTGCAAAACGTTTTCATCCCGTATTAGTATATTCACACATGCTTGAACACATTAATGTATTAAAGAACTAATTGACTTTTTATGTCAAATAGTTTACTATTAAAAAATCATATATTACAGAATTTTACTGATAAAAACGAGGTAATGAAAGGGGATTATAATAATGGCAAGAAAAATAACCGGTCATACACGTCTTGCATGTCTTTTAGGAAGTCCAGTGGAGCATAGTATTTCACCTGCAATGCATAACGAAGCGTTTGAGCAGCTTGGCATTGACTGTACTTATCTGGCATTCGATGTTGGTGTAGATAAAATGCCTCAGGCGGCAGAAGGTCTTCGCACAATGAACGTTTTAGGCTTTAATATTACAATGCCTGATAAAAATATCATGTGTGAACTTTGCGATGAACTATCACCTGCAGCCAGAATCGGCGGTGCTGTAAATACTGTTTTAAATGACAACGGTAAATTGATTGGATACACAACGGATGGTACCGGATTCATGATGGCATGCAAAGATTCCGGATTCGACATCATCGGCAAGAAAATGACCCTGTTAGGAGCGGGTGGTGCTGCCACCGCTATTTTAATACAGGCCGCTTTGGACGGTGTAAAAGAAATCTCTGTATTCAGCATTCACGATGCATTCTGGGATCGTGCACAGAAAATCGTGGAAACCTTAAATACCGAAACCAAATGTAAAGTAAATCTGTTTGACTTTGACGATCCTTCTATCCTGAAGTCTGAAATTGCAGAAAGCGATATCCTGACCAACGGAACCAGTGTTGGAATGGCGCCCAAAACGGATGGCTGCCTGATTACCGATACCAGCTTCTTCCATAAAGACCTGATGGTATTTGATGTAATCTATAATCCAAAAGAAACGAAGCTGCTAAAGCTTGCCCAAGAATGCGGATGCCGTACCGCTAATGGCATGTATATGCTGTTATACCAGGGTGCAGCTTCCTTTAAGATCTGGACCGGGCAGGACATGCCGATAGATATTATAAAAGAAAAATATTTCAGATAATCCTTTTTCGCATTTGATAAGGAACCGGAAATATAAATGAAATTGCCTCCGTGATTACGTTTAAATATCCTTCCGGGACAGTTCACAAAGTATTTTCCGGTTTTTTTTTTTTATTTAACTGCTTATTTATCTTCTATAATTTAACTTATCCAACTTCTATATATTTGTCTTCTAAAATTTTTATCTGTCTATTTTCTTATTTATTTTATTCTTTTGTTTCCTCATTATTTTCTTCCGCATCCCCCAATTCCTCTTCCTGCTTAATCTGACCTTCTTTTATTTGCTGAACCGTCTCAACGGACAGACCTGTCTTCGTGGCAATGACTTCCACATCCAGGATATCGATGAGATTTTTTGCAATGTCTATTGCTTTCTTCTGCTCACCTTTTTCGATTCCTTTTTTGATTCCTTTTTCAATACCTTCCTCACGAATCATTATCTTTTCTTCCCATTGCTGCAAATAACGCACCCCCACTTCTTCATTGCGCTTTATGCTGCAGACGCGCTTATGTATCCTTTGAATACGCGCACTTTCGCATTTGCTGCAGACTTCATCCGTAGAACATTCAACGTAATGCAGAAAATCAATTAATTCCTGGCTTACCCCGTGCCGGTCTGTCCCTTTTGTGTTTAAAAAGATCCTAACTGCACCATCTTCTAAAATAGTGCCTGGTAATTCCTTGCACTCCATACGGCAGGTATAGCGGTACTTTCCAAATCCAAAGAGATCAAAGCATGCAATCATTATCATATAGGAATCATTTAACTCATTAAAATCTATAACACCCGGCTCTAACAGGGATACATCCAGATGGGCTTGATAGAACCTGCCACGTCTCGCCAGATTCCCGGCATTCTTTTGCTGCATTTCCATATTGTAGATTTTATCTTCTGCGTCTGCAGCAAAAACATCCATTTTTATAGATCTCTGAGAAGTTGTTGTCCGAAATTCCTTTTCCGTTTCATTTTTCATCAAAATAGTAATTTCTTTATCCAGTATAATTTCCAGCATCGCCTGACAGCATTCGGGATCTTCTGCTACCTGGTCAAACAAAAATCTGTCTTTCAAATCCAGTTTCTCTAACGGTTTCATCTTTTTTAATATTTTTTCCATGTTTTCTCCTTTATTATAACATCAAAATCAAGTTACAGCAATATCGGACTTTGCACTACATTTATTTTTTTCTATCACAAATGAAAGGATGTATTTGTGAAGATTTGTCCAGGTTGAAGACACCTAGCGTCTATGTAACCTGTATTCGGGGCAAATATACCGCACAGTTAGCGTGCAGATGGCGAGAAATAACTTTCATAAACACTCTCTGGTTTATTTGAAGCCACGATATTTTTAGTTTACAGTTACTTATCAATCCTATGAATCATTCTCAGGGCATGAAAAGCCTCTAACATTAATTGGAATTCCTGGCGACTTGCCAGCACTAGATTTCTAAAAGATTTGTATTATATATAATAAGTTTATATTAATTTTAATAAATAGTCAATACTAAACTATTCTTATTATTTTTTTATATTTATTTTTATCTATACATATTTAGTGATATACAAATTCTTCTATCTTATTATACTTCAATTACTATTTTAACAATATATCACTTGTTTGAATATACAACAGTATATTATTAAAATCAATTCATTCCATCGTTCTTCCCCGTTTTATGCTAAATCCATTTTCCCCCTTTACAGCCCATTCTTATCTATGATACGATATTATTATACTGAAACAAAACACACCATGCTCTCTATATGTTGGAGGGTACTAATGTAGTAACCAGTTGAGAATCAGTCTTTAGAGCCTGATTGAAAATTTGTCATTCCCATAACTGGCACGCCCATGTGGCTATAAGCAATTTTCCAACTACAATCTAACACATGTTTGAAAGGAGCATTTATGCGCTTATTAATAAAAAACGGACGAGTGATCGATCCATCCATTAATCGAGATGAAATATCTGATATTTTGGTTGAAGATGATAAAATCCTTAAAGTTGCTGAGAATATTCAGGAAGACGCAGATGAAGTCTTAGATGCCGGAGGATGTTTTGTCATGCCGGGGTTAATTGATCTCCATGTGCATCTGCGGGAGCCTGGACTGGAATATAAAGAGAATCTGGAAACGGGTTCTATGGCAGCTGCCAAGGGCGGGTTTACTACCATCGTGGCAATGGCAAATACGCTTCCGGTGATTGACAGCGGGGAAAAGATCTCTGCCATTTACGAAAAAGCAGCAAGGCTCTCTCCCATTCATGTTCTTCAGGCAGGTGCGGTTACAAAGGGCATGCTGGGTGAAGAATTAGCGGATATTGCTTCTATGGCTGCATGCGGTGCGGCAGCCCTTAGCGAAGATGGAAAAACCGTCATGGATGCTGCGCTCTATCAGGAAGGCTTAAAAACTGCTGCCAGGTTTCATCTTCCGGTTCTGGATCATTGTGAAGATGCCGAACTAAAAGGTAAGGGTGTTATGAATGAATGTGAGACTTCGAAAAAATACGGCCTTCCGGGAATTCTCAATGAGGTGGAGGACCGGATTATCCAGCGGGACATCCAGCTTGCCCGTGAAACCGGAGCCAGACTGCATATCTGCCACTGTTCTACGAAAGGTTCTGTTGACCTTGTCCGCCAGGGAAAAGAAAATGGTATCCATGTAACAGCCGAAGTTTGTCCCCATCATTTTACACTGACGAGCGAAGATATTCCTGCTGATGATACTAACTATAAAATGGCCCCTCCTCTTCGTTCCAAAGAAGACGTGGATGCATTGATAAAAGGATTGGCTGATGGAACGATAGACGCCATCTCCACAGACCATGCTCCACATGCGGCACACGAAAAAGATAAGGACTGGCGTAAAGCTGCGTTTGGCATTGTGGGCTTGGAAACCGCTGTTCCTCTGACGATCACCAAGCTGGTTGAACCCGGATATCTGACCCCCATGATGATGGCAGAACGTATGAGCACATCTCCGGCACGTATCCTAGGCATCGATAAGGGAAGCCTGCTGGAAGGAAAGACTGCCGATATCGTCATCATAGATCCATCCTGCTCTTACAAAATTGATAAAAATACCTTTGTTTCAAAAGGGCGGAATACCCCCTTTCATAGCTGGGATGTAAAGGGAAGAGTAAAGGCAACTGTTTGCGATGGCAGGATCGTATACCGTGATTTATAAAAATCTGTTTTCAAAAAGGCATAAGCAGAATATCAGCTTATGCCTTTTTATTATCTTATCAAAACTGCCATTTTTCCCATTTGATTATACAGACTTTCGAAATCCTTTGCATTTCTAACTACAATCCCATCTAATGGATCATTGATTAAAACAGTGCCTTTTTCTTTATCATATCCGCATAGCACAACACAATGTTCTCTGCCATACCATCGGTAAGTCCTTCCGTTTTCATAGTAAGTCAGATCGGTGTATACCGGCTGCATCATATACATGGTGTTCCATACAATCACCGGACTGCCTGCTTCTACGTATTTATACAGCTTGGAAAATGAAGTTCCTGTCAGATCAACAGCCGATAGTCCGGAACGTTTCTCTCTCAAAAATTTATTAGCTGCATTGGTGATGGCTGGAGCATAGCATCCTGCCCCGTCATAGGATCTTGGGTTTCCAATATACGCAGAGACAAAATTATAGGAACTGTATTCCAGATAATTGTCTGCTATCGTTGTCTTCTTCAAAGGAAACTTATAATAATTCAGAACATTTGTCAGGGCAACGGATTCACATCCGGTAGGCAGTTCCGGGTTCTGCAGGATTGCATCCATTTTTATTTCATAAGATGCAGCCCGGGTCTTCGTCACGTTACCCTTTGCATTTACATAACTGTCCCCGACCCACTTTTTCGCTGCCATGATCCCGGTTTTAGAGTTAAAATAGTATTTTTTCCCGTCAATCGTATGCCATCCGGTATAGCGTGCCCCAGTTTTTTTGTTAGTATAATATCTATTGCCCTTTACCGTAAACCATCCTTTTTTCGTAACACCGGATTTCTTATAATAATACCATTTTCCTTTAATCTGCTGCCATCCGCCCCTGAAGTTTGGAATCCATTTTCCATCCCTTCCAACAAAATACCGTTTACTGCCTTCTCCAATCCACTGATCTGTAACCCTGTTTCCTTTTTTATCCACATAGTAATTACCGACCCAGCGGTTTTTCAATGCCTTTCCGTTAGTGTTATAGTAGCGGTATGTTCCCTGGGCGGTCTTCTTCCATCCTGCATCCGCCGTAATTGGCATGCATAATAGCAGGAACAATACCAGCAGTGTCAGCATTCCTGTTCTCTTTTTCATCTGTTTTCCCCCTGTTTCATTTGTATTTTGTGCAATTGTTTTTCCGCTTTTTCTGAATAACAAGTTATAAAATGTGCTGCTATTGTATCAAAACCGCCATCTGTCCAGTCAGATCATATATCGCCTCAAAATCAGCCGCATTACGTTCGATAATTCCGTCTAACGGGTCATTTACGGTAACGGTCCCTTTCTCTTTATCATAGCCGCACAGAACCACACAATGCTCTTTCCTGTACCAGCGATATGTCTTTCCATCTTCGGTATAAGTAGCGCCGGTAAATTCAGGCTGCTGCATATACATGGTATTCCATACCAGAACCGGCTTGCCTGACGCAATATAAGGATACAGGTCTTCCAAAGCTGTTCCGGATATATCTTCCGCTTTAAGCTCTGACTCCTTCTCTTCCAGATATTTGTTAGCCGCTTTTTTAATCGCAGGTGCATAGCAGCCTGCACCATTGCCGGATCTTGGATTACCGACAAAAGAAGATACAAAATTGTCGGAACTATAATCCAGATATTGATCTGCAATGGTCGTCTTCTTTACCGGAAAATCATAATATTTTAATACCATTGCCAATGCCACGGATTCACATCCTGTAGGAAGTTCCGGTTTCTGAAGAATATTCTTCATAGTTATCTGGGAACTTGACGGCAATTTTTTCGTTACTGTCCCATCCGGACCCACATATTTTTCACCAACCCACTGATTCATAGCCATTACCCCCGTTTCAGGATCAAAATAATATGTCTTATCGTCTATCACATACCAGCCGCTAAGCCTCTGCTCAGTAGTTTTATTCACATAGTATTTTTTTCCGTCCACTGTAAACCAGCCGGTCTCCAAAATGCCCTCATCCGTGTAGTAATACCATTTTTTATCTATCTCATACCAGCCTTTGGAAAACTCCTCAATAGCGTTTCCATCTGCTCCCAGAAAGACTTCTTCCTCTCCCTGTAGTACCCACATATTTTTTACGCGTTTTCCTTCGATATCCACATAGTAATCTTCTGTGACTTCATTTTTGATTAAATGTCTATTCAGATCAATAGGGGGTATCTCACTCGCTTTTATCTTTTGCTCTTCCCGTTTTTTGCTTTGTTTTTCATCTTTCTTTTTATCTGTATGAATCTGTATATCTGTCTGTGTCTCTGTCTGTGATTCTGTCAGAGATTCTGTCTGCAGTACGTTATCTTCTGAGTTTTGTTTCATCCACTGGTTTAGGTCCAGCCAGTCCAGATTGTCATTTGCCTTGTCTTTAAGGCCATTTAGAATCTGGTCCGTACTATCCTGCTTGTTCTCTCCAAGAGATTTGGCGCTGATCGGAATACTGACCACTATCACCACCAGGATCACTGCGCAGGCAGCCCATTTCTTCTTCATCGGCAGATTCTCCTATTCTCATTTACATCTCTCTATTTTATAATGCCTTCTGTCTTTTTGCAAGCTACTATTCCTGAAATATTCTATTATAATCATTCCTTTTCTTTTATTTATCTCCCTGGACGAAGAATTTAGTCGGAACAAGCCGAAATTCTCAGTATGATTTTGCAGCACTTCTTGCCACAAAGAAAAACCTGATGCATAATAAATAGAAAAAGCATTTTATATGCTGGAGGCAATATGCAGAAAATACTATTTTTAGGCGACAGCATCACGGATGCAAATCGCAACTGGAAACCATATACAAAGGGACTGGGCGAAGGTTATGTACATATAATTGCCAACGAACTGGAAAAAAGCGCTTTCCATTATCATATCATAAATAAAGGACATGATGGTTTCACCGTACCAGCTCTGCTTCGAATGCTGGAACAGGACTGTATCCTGCTGGAACCTGATTATGTAAGTATACTGGTTGGGATTAATGATGTCGGAATATCCCTGAATACAAAAATTACTCTTAAGGAGCAGGGTTTTTTTAATAACTATACGCAATTAGTCCTCCGTGTTCAACAATATACGAAGGCTCGCATTATCTGCATGTCACCTTTTATTTTCCCATGCCCTCAGGAATATTACTCCTGGATTCCTGAAGTCAAATATACCCAGGCATGCGTTCAAAAAACCGCTGCTGCAAATAACCTTTCCTTTATCCCCCTTCATGATCGGTTAAATGAGTCCGCAGCCCGGTATGGTTATCGTGAAATTACAACTGACGGCATTCATCTCACCATGAGAGGCCATGAAATTCTTGCTGAAGCATGGTTGAACTGCTTTTACAGTTTTACCAGGAATACTTAAAGTAAAATACACTTGACATTGTATGTAAAGCGTACTATACTTTTATTGTAAAGTTAACTATACATTTAAAAGCTGCTCCCAGAAAGGAAGTGAATGGTTGCAAAATCGGATTCAAATACTTCGAAAAGAAAGACGAATTACCCAAAGCGAATTGGCAGATGCGGTGGATGTCACGCGTCAGACCATAATTTCCCTGGAAAATGGTAAATACAAATCATCCCTGGTTCTGGCTCACAAAATTGCCCAGTACTTTCAATTAACAATAGAAGATATATTTATTTTTGACCTGAAGGAGGAGAATCTATGTTAATAAAAACCTTAACACCAACCGCTGCAAATGATCAGGAATTTGCCAAACTCCTGAAAAAACGTACCGGATACTTTTTTATATTAATCGCCCTGGGCATTATCACAATCTTATGCTCACTGTATTTCTCATCAGGAAACCATGCCTATCTCTCTGAATACACGCAAGGACTGTATTGCGGCATTGGTACCGGATTAATTTTAGGTGGAATACTATTAATCATTAAAATACGTATTACATTAAAAGATTCAAAAAAAGTCCATACTGCAAGGCTGAAAGAACAGGACGAACGGAACCAGGCAATTGCCCAAAAAGCAATGCACTCAGCATTACTTATCTTACTGGTATTGATATATCTTGTTATGCTGATTTCAAGTTTTTTTAACCTGATCATTTTTAAAACACTGTTGTGTACGGCCATGGCATTCACGCTTCTACTGGCAATCACAAAGTTTTATTACCAACGCAAGTATTAGCAATTATTCTTATATTAATATATATTTAGAAGGTGATGAAAATGAGAAATGACAACCCTAAAATGAAATTGCTCTATATCGGCTCTATGCTTATTCTAGCCGCTAACCTGTTGCGTATGGCGAATATTGCATTTATCCCGGAAGAACTATCCCACTTTTTATCAGGTATGGGAATCGGACTTATTCTCACTGCTGCTATTTTTCTGATTATAGCTCCGCGCACAAGCAAACAGATTAAATCATGGAAAAAATCGTTTACAAATTTGTTACTGCATAGGTTTCTAAAAAATTGATAAACATTCACCTGGGAAACTCACAATTAATTTAGTAAACTGATTCCTGTGTAAACCTATGTGAAATGGGAAAACCCACATGATTCTACACACAATCCTATGCAAAAAGGTATACGAACCGAAGAAATAAATGTTCGTATACCTTTTTGCATCCAATCCAGTATCCCAGACTAAATTTATATCAATCTTTCTATAAATTTTTTGTTCTATATGAAATAATAGACATCCCTCCCTACGCTTATTCTCCCATCCGGAATCCCATTGCATCCAGTTTCCATAAATGAACCTTGCCGCTGTCTGCATTTATCATCAGGTCATGGACTTTTTCTTTCGGATAGAATCTGGTAGTCATAACTTTTTCACCATCATTAATAAAAACCTCCAGAATTGAGTTATCCACAAGTAAATGTATCTTATCCATCTTATCCACAAACACGTTTCTGGAATTCCTTCCCGATGCCAGGCTTCCGCTCAGGCTCAGAACTATTTCCCTGCTGTTGGGTTTATATTTAATTACCAGATCTTGTGCAATGCGTATTTCAAATGCCTGGGATACGAATAACTCTATTTCATACATGGACAGACCTTTCTGAACAAAACAGCCTGCTATCTCCTCTGATATTTTTTCCTGACGGAGCATCTGCAGTTCCTCAACGGGTCGCTGAAATATTTGTCCGTTTTTCCATTCCAGCACCCGGGGTACACTCATACAATGCTGCCAACTTTCTTTTTGTGCCGTTGGATTTGTGTAATCTGCATCCGGCATCCCCGCCCAGCCAATCATGATCCGTCTTCCCTTTTCATCCTGAAATGTCTGTGGAGCGTAAAAATCAAATCCGTAATCCAACTCTGTAAAATCACTTAGCCTGCACTGTGACATGATTTTTTTATCTGCTGTAAAATAACCGCATTGATAGATATTCCGGTATCTGATCCCCTCTGGATTTACTCCCTGAGGGCATACAGCCAGTATATTCACTCCATCCAGTTGAAAATAATCGGGACACTCCCACATATATCCAAATGGATTTTCACTTGTTATCCGATCCCAGATCTGCCAGTTAACTTTGTCTTCGGATTCAAAGAGCAGTACTTCTCCAATATCTTCTCCCTGCACCGTTCCCCGTCGTCTGGCACCCTGTACCATATAATAGCGGTCACCCTCCCGCCAGACTTTGGGATCCCTTACGTGGCAGGTACAATTAGAAGGATAGTCCGCATTTGTCATAATGCAGTTTTTATTTTCAAAGCTTATACCGTCTTTACTGATGGCTAAAACCGTATTGGATTCTCTTCCTTTGTTTACATAGTCGAAGTCACCTAATAGTTTCACATTGCCGGTATAATACAAATACATCGTATCCTCTTCTATATATGCTGATCCTGAGTAGACACCATGGCAGTCATAAGGCTGGTCTGCATAGAGGGCAGTTCCCAGATACTCCCACTCCGTCAGATTCTTACTTTTATAATGTCCCCAGAACTTTACTCCACCATTTTCGTCAAAGGGAGAATATTGAAAAAAAACATGGTAGAATCCTTTATAATAGCATAGTCCATTTGGGTCATTCAGCCATCCGGTTACCGGCATCAGATGAAATCCCGGTCGCCACTGGTCATCATCCCATTCTTTAAAACCACTTTCCTCCTTCTCCCTTACAAGCTTCGCCAAATCTCTTTGCATCGCATTCATAATTTGCCACTCCTGTGATCTCTTAAATTAGCAAACTTCAATAATTATATCCTGTTCTTGTGCCACCTGCCCGGTTTTACAAATTACGTTTTCATAATCATCGGTGTTTGTGACAATTACCATTGTAGCTGCATCATAACCGGCTTCTTCAATGCCTTTACGGTCAAACTTAAGAAGTACATCTCCCCTCCTCACCTCTGCCTCTTCCTTCGTAAATGCCTGAAAGTATTTCCCTTTTAAATTTACCGTATCAATACCAACATGGATTAAAACTTCCAGACCGTCCGAATTGGTCAGTCCTATGGCATGTTTCGTCTCAAAAAACGTAGTGACTGTGCCATCAAATGGTGCAACTACCCGATCTCCATCCGGCAGAATCCCAACGCCTTTTCCCAACATTTCAGAAGCAAATGTTTCATCCTGAACTTCTGATATGGGGATGACTCTGCCTTTCAAAGGACTGAAAACAGACTTATTTTCAGATGCTTCCATGATGTCCTTTGTATCTTTGGTGTCTTTGGTGTCTTTGGTGTCTTTGGTGTCTTTGGTATCTTTGGTGTCTTTGGTATCTCTGCTATTATTAAAGTCTTTAACCTGATTTTTATATCCAAACAGCCACGTCAGTACAAACGCCGTACCAGCAGAGATTAACATCATAATAAGATAATGCACCGGCTGATTCAGGCAAAGGAGAATCCCAAAGATACCGGTCACTCCTGTTCCTGTAGCTCCAAGCCCAACCACGGATGCATATAGCGCACCGCATGCACCTCCTATTGACGCCATGATAAAGGGCTTCACAAAACGAAGGTTTACACCGAAGATAGCAGGTTCTGTTATTCCCATAAATGCACTTAACGCTGACGGAACCGCCATAGCTTTTATTTTCAGATCCTTTGTCTTTATCGCCACAGCTAATGTGGCACCGCCCTGCGCCATATTCGCTGCTGAAGCAAGAGGCAGCCAGAAGGTCATTCCAAATTTTGCAATTTGTCCCAAATCTATAATGGTATACATGTGGTGTACCCCGGCTACTACTGTTGTGGCATAGGCACCACCCATAATAAAGCTGCCAATGCCCAGCGGCAAGGCAATCAGCCACTGTACTCCATCGAGAAGCCCATTTTCCACTGTTACAAAAACTGGTCCAATGATAGAAAGTGTTAAATGTCCCGTTACAAACACACTGACCAAAGGTGTTACGAACAGATCAAACATCGCAGGCACGATTTTGTGAAGCCTTTTTTCAATCCGGGCAAGCACCCATACGGATATAATAACCGGTATGACATGCCCCTGATAACCTACCATGTCTACACTGTAAAGTCCAAACCAGACACTCTGTGTTGCCTGCACCCCCTCTGTTGCCACTGTCCAGGCATTCTGCAGATCCGGGTGAATCATAATCATACCGATTACTGCAGATAAGAAAGGATTGGCACCAAACACTTTACCTGCACTGTACGCAATCAGAATGGGTAAAAATGTATATGCCGTATTACTGAAGATCTTTGCAAACACATAGATAGAACTGGAGGTGTTAATATCCAGAAAACCATTGGCAGCCATAAAATTCAATGCTTCCATGATTCCCATCAAAAAACCACTGGCTACAATAGCCGGGATAATCGGAACAAAGATGTCACCTAATGTCTTAATCAGCCTTTGCAATGGATTAGCTTTAGACGCAGCAACCTGCTTTAACTCATCTTTACTGCTCTCTGAAATATCTGCAATCTGAATAAATTCATCATAGACTTTATTTACCACTCCCGTTCCAAGGATAATCTGCATCTGCCCCTGTGCGAAGAAGACACCTTTTACCCCATCAATATTTTCCACCTTTTCTTTATCCGCTTTTTCATTATCGGATATGACAAGCCGAAGCCTTGTTGCACAGTGGGCTGCAGAGATTAGATTTCCCTTCCCACCGATTTGTTCGTAAATCTCCCGGGCCGTTTTTCTGTAATCCATTTTTCTACCTCCTTAATAGCGCAAGCTTTCTTGTGCTATTCCTTAATTAGTAGTTTGAAACGCTTTCTGTTCCATACTTTCTTTTCTATGTGTAATCGATCTCATATCTTACAGAATATACACCATATAACATTCCCGACATTTATAAGAAATATTATATGGTATCGATCTCACTTCTATAATTGTATATTACACGCTTTTTGCAAAAATGTAAATTATGAAACTACGCCAAATTTCAGAGAATTATTTTGTGTAATTTTACTAATAATATGAATTCCATATATCAAAAATATACCGCATTTGTTATAGTTCAACATGCGGCATATCTTATCTGTTTCTCACAGAATTCCTTTGCATAATCTCATAGCCCAGCTTAAGCTTTTTTACATTGATCTCCTTTGCATCGATAAGATTTACCAGCATTTCGGCGGCTTCCTGCCCGCTCTGCTCATAAAAATATCTGGCTGTGGTAAGTTTTGGGGTAATTACCTTTGAGATTTGACTGTCACCCATACCCACAACAGAGATATCTTCCGGAATGCGCAGGCCTTTTTCCTTAATACATTCGATAGCACCAAGTGCAATGCTATCTGTGACGCATACCACTCCATCCAGATTCGGCCTGTCATCCAGAAGCTGCTTCATCTGCCGGTAACCGGATTCTGCATTAAACTCGCAGACACGCATGGATTTACTGTCAACGCCTCCATATGCCGCCTGGAGTGCATTTAAGAAGCCTTCTTTACGATCCACACCTACCGCACGATCCTTTTCGGTAACTCCCAAATAACCGATATTACGGCATCCTGCCTGTATCATATACTGTGTCAGATCCTTCGCTGCGTGGTAATCATCATGAAAGACACTGCAATACCCTTCCAATTCCTGACCCAGGATCACCACAGGTGCATCCAGGGATTTTAATTCTTCAATATGCTTTTTTGTAAATACCGTAGCAATAAATACAATGCCATCCACGTGGTTGTTACGGAAGACATTGATATATTCCAATTCTTTTTGTATACTGTTTTCCGTATTGCCAAGCAATATATGATAACCGTTTTTTGTAAGTATCTGGCTGATTCCATTTACCATATTGCTGATAGACTCTGAACTGATCTTAGGCACAATGACACCGATCAGCCTCGACTTCTTGGTACGAAGTGCCTGGGCAGACATGGACGGTACATAACCAGTTTTGTCTATTACATCACGGATTTTTTCCCTTTTCTCGTCACTTATGTAGCCATTATTAAAATACCTGGAAACCGTAGCCCTGGAGACCCCTGCTAATTCCGCTATTTCGCTGATATTCATAATGTTTTCTGCCTTCCTTAAACACAAATTCATATTTTGAGGTATCGATTTCATAACAATTGTAAAAAAGCTCCCGCTATGAATCTAGCGGGAGTCTTATGCTCTTATACAAGCTCTAACAGAACTTCCATAGCTGCATCACCTTTACGAAGGCCAATCTTTACGATTCTTGTATAACCACCGTTACGGTCTGCATATTTAGGAGCGATCTCTGTAAATAATTTATCTACTAAATCAACCTGTTTTGCATTAGCTTTTTTACCAGCTGCTTCCTTCGGTACTTCCTTTACAGGATAAAGTACTTTTAACATCTGTCTTCTGGCATGAAGTCTGGAAGCATTGTCTTTTTTGATTTCTTTCTGAACTTCATCATAAACAGTAACTTTCTTACCATCTACAACTTCTTTTACTCTTTTGCCATCTTTGTCTTTACGTGCTACTTTTGCAGTAACAGTAACAGTTTCAAAGTTGTCTCTTTCTCTAACAGCCATAGCAATTAAGCCTTCTGCAACTTTGCGGATTTCTTTTGCTTTGGTTTCTGTTGTAACGATCTTACCATTGTGGAGTAAAGCTGTAACCTGGTTTCTGATTAATGCTTTTCTCTGACTGGAAGTTCTTCCAAGTTTTCTATAACCTGCCATTTTAAATTTCCTCCATATGTGGAACACTTAAGAATGCTCTTCGGGCTTACTTCCTAAATGCTTTTTTGTCCATAATGTTTTATTATTAAATCCCCGGCACAGCTGCCTTCCCAAAACAAGTTGGGAAAGTATCCCCCAGCAACTACTCGTCGCTTGGGTTCAACTGTAATCCAAGTTCTTTTAATTTGCCTAATACTTCTTCTAAAGACTTACGTCCTAAGTTACGAACCTTCATCATATCTTCCGAAGTCCTGTTACACAATTCTTCTACGGTATTGATACCGGCTCTCTTTAAGCAGTTGTAAGAACGAACAGATAACTCTAATTCGTCAATGTTCATTTCTAACACTTTTTCTTTTTCATTGTCTTCTTTTTCAATCATTACTTCTGCGGATTTCGCATTTTCTGATAAGTCAATGAATAAGCTTAAATGCTCACTTAAGACTTTCGCTGCAAGGCTGACTGCTTCATCAGGAGCTAATGTTCCATTTGTATATACGTCTAATGTCAGTTTATCGTAATCGGTAATCTGGCCTACACGAGTATTTTGGACAGTCAGGTTAACGCGTTCTACCGGAGTATAAATAGAATCTACTGCTATTACACCGATCGGCATATCTTCGTTTTTACCCTTATCAGCACTTACATATCCTCTGCCTTTTGTAATGGTAAGTTCCATGTATAATTTGCTGTCTGCACCACCATTTAAAGTTGCGATGACTAAGTCAGGATTGAGGATCTCAATATCCTGGTCTGCCTGAATATCAGCAGCTGTTACCACGCCTTCGCCTTCAAATTCGATGTATGCAACCTTAGCTTCATTCGTCTCACTGTTGTTCTGAATCGCCAGTGATTTGATGTTCATAATGATCTCAGTGACATCTTCTTTTACACCTGGAATCGAGCTGAATTCATGCAGCACACCTTCAATCTTTACCTGGCTAACTGCAGCTCCAGGCAATGAAGAAAGCATGATTCTTCTAAGAGAATTACCAAGCGTCGTTCCGTAACCTCTCTCTAAAGGTTCCACAACAAATCTTCCGTAGGTCTTATCGTCTGATATCTCAGCTATCTCAATTTTTGGTTTATTAAAATCGAACACTATAAAAGCCCCTCCTTTGGGTTATCATTTTTTTGAGGGTGACGAAATCACTTTAAGGATTATTTAGAATACAACTCGACGATAAGCATCTCATCAACTGGAACATCAATTGCTTCTCTGGCTGGAGCTTCTTTAACAGAAATTTTTAAAGCTTCTGCTTCAGTATCTAACCATTCAGGAACAAGTCTTCCACTTGTTGCATCTAAAATATCTTTGTATCTCTGAGAACCTTTGCATTTCTCTTTGATTTCGATAGTATCGCCTGCTTTTACTAAATAAGAAGGGATATTAACCTGTTTGCCGTTTACTAAAACGTGCTTGTGGTCAACGATCTGTCTAGCTTCTTTTCTAGTTCTTGCAAGTCCTGCACGGAATAATACGTTGTCTAATCTGGTCTCTAATAAGATCATCAGGTTAGGACCTGTCATACCCGTCATTTTCTCAGCTCTTTTATAGTAGTTTCTGAAAGGTTTTTCTAAAACACCATAAATGAATTTTGCTTTCTGTTTTTCTCTTAACTGCAAACCATACTCACTCATTTTACGGTTTGCTCTTTTTAATTCTCTAGTGGATTTTTTATCTATTCCTAAGTAAATTGGATCTAATCCAAGTGATCTACATCTTTTAAGAACAGGAACTCTATTAACTGCCATCTTACTCTACCCCTCCTATTAGACTCTTCTGCGTTTTGGTGGACGGCATCCATTATGTGGAACCGGAGTCACGTCTCTGATACTAGTTACTTCAAGACCACATGCCTGAAGAGCACGAATCGCTGCTTCACGTCCTGAACCTGGTCCTTTAACCATTACATCTACAGTCTTAAGACCATGTACTAATGCTGCTTTTGTAGCTGTTTCAGCTGCCATCTGTGCAGCATATGGAGTAGATTTCCTTGAACCTCTAAATCCCAGACCACCAGCACTTGCCCATGATAAAGCATTTCCTTCAGCATCTGTTAATGTTACGATTGTGTTATTGAAAGATGACTGAATGTGTGCCTGTCCGCGTTCAACGTTTTTCTTTACACGCTTTTTTGTCACTTTTTTGGTAACTTTTTTAGCCATTTTAAACTAACCTACTTTCTCATATTCTTTAATAAAGTTTATAATTTTCGTAAATACAATATTATTTCTTCTTATTAGCAACAGTTCTCTTAGGACCTTTTCTGGTTCTTGCATTGGTCTTTGTCTTCTGTCCACGAACCGGAAGTCCTTTTCTATGACGGATTCCACGATAGCATCCGATTTCCTGTAATCTCTTGATATTAAGAGCGATTTCTCTTCTTAAATCACCTTCTACAGTCTGTGTTTCATCAATTACGTCACGAATTCTTCCTACTTCTTCATCCGTTAAATCTCTGACACGAGTATCAGGATTCACCTTTGCAGATTCCAGAATTTTTGTTGCGCTTACTCTACCGATTCCGTAGATGTAAGTTAATCCAATTTCTACACGTTTTTCTCTTGGTAAGTCTACACCAGCAATACGAGCCATGTAATATTTCCTCCATTTTCTTGTAAGATCACGATGCCGCGCAGCCCATGCCTTTTGCACGTCTGAAATGTGTGCGCCCTTCGAAATCTTAATTATATTGTCCTTAATTGAGGCACGGATAGATGGTCCTGCCCAGCCGCATTGAAATACGACCTTTCCGAATGCCCCCCATTACTGAACGAGGTGGTATGCATGCATCCGGTATTATAAGCAATATATGGTGGAGCAAGTCTCCACTTTATATTGTCATCAGCAGTAACAACACACCCAGGTGAGTCCTGCTGCAGCCGCACTAAAATAAAACTTTTACAAACAGAATTAACCCTGTCTCTGTTTGTGCTTCGGATTTTCACAGATTACTCTGATACTTCCTTTTCTTTTAATGATTTTGCATTTTTCGCAAATAGGTTTCACTGATGATCTAACCTTCATGGTAAATCCTCCTTTCACACCATTTAACGCCCGGTATTTGGGCATACTGCGACACCGAAACATGGTGTCTTCACAAAAAGTTCGACTCAAATTATAACACGAATATATTGGAAAAGCAAGCAAAATATTAACTTTTTTTACTTATCTCTCCAAATAATACGGCCTTTATCTAAATCGTATGGTGATAATTCGATTGTAACTTTGTCACCCGGAAGAATACGAATAAAATTCATACGTAATTTTCCGCTGATGTGTGCTAATACCACATGTTTATTTTCCAATTCTACTTTAAACATCGCATTTGGTAATTTCTCTAACACAGTTCCTTCTACTTCAATAACATCTACTTTTGACATTTAAAAACCTCCTGAAACTTTCTTCACCTGATTGACATTATCTATTTTCTGTGATTGCGATAATGCTTAATTGCTCGTTTGATCTCTTCATTTTTAAGTGACTCCATAGGTGCACCACACAATTCCTCTGGAACCATGCGGATCACCTGGATATGCTTAGTCTTCTTCTTCTTAGGATGTTCCAGGGGTTTTAACCTGCCATCCGTCAGATATACATATTCACCATCTATGGCACTTATTACATACAGACAGTCCTTATCGTGACCGGCTCTTGATATAGCCAGCATTCCTATCTCAAATCTTTCCATTTTTTGCCCTCATTATTCATCTATACGGCCTAAAGTTAAAATTTCAGGCTCATCTTCCGTAATCAATACGGTATTTTCATAATGAGCAGACCAGGAACCGTCTTCTGTTACTACCGTCCAGTCATCATCCAGCCACTCTACATCATAGCGGCCGGCATTAATCATTGGCTCAATAGCCAGGGTCATTCCAGGCTGAAGGCGGATACCTCTGCGCTTCTGTGCAAAATTGGGAATCTGAGGATCCTCATGCAGGCTGGTTCCTATTCCATGTCCAACCAGATCACGGACTACGCCATAGCCAAAGCTCTCAGCATATGCCTGAACCGCTGCTGAAATCTCATGCAGATGATGTCCTGCCCTTGCAAATTTGATCCCCTCAAAGAAAGACTGTTTTGTTACTTCAATCAGTTGTTTTGCTTCCTTGCTGATTTCACCTACCCCATGGGTTCTGGCTGCATCAGAGTGAAAGCCTTTGTAGATAAGTCCTGCATCCAGGCTGACGATGTCTCCTTCTTGTAAAATACGGCTTTTAGAAGGAATTCCATGTACGACTTCGTCGTTAACGGAAACGCAGATTGATGCCGGATATCCATTATAATTCAGAAAATTAGGAGTACAGCCAAAGCTTCTGATAATCTGCTCGCCAAGCTGATCGATTTCCAGGGTGGATATTCCCGGTTTGATCGCCTTTGCCAATTCATTATGAGTTATCTCAAGTAATCTTCCAGCTTCTCTCATAAGTTCAATTTCTTTTGCAGACTTTATTGTTACTGACATAGTGTTACACTCCTAATATCTGTACGATAGCGGTAAATACGTCTTCCATATCTACAGTGCCATCTACTTCTTTTAATATTTGCTTGCTGCTGTAATACTCAATTAACGGCTGTGTCTGATCATGGTATACATCCAGACGCTTCTTAACTGTTTCCGGTTTGTCATCATCTCTTAAGATCAGCTTATCACCGTCAATGTCACAGAATCCTTCCTTTTTGGGAGGGTTATACGCAACATGGTATGTAGCACCACAGCCTACACAGGCTCTTCTTCCACCCATACGGTTGATGATATTTTCGTCGGGAACTTCTACATTAATTGCGAAATCCACTTTATCGCCTAATTTAGCAAGTGCTGCATCTAATGCTTCCGCCTGAGGAATCGTTCTTGGGAAACCATCCAGAACATAGCCATTTGCACAATCGCTCTGCTGTACTCTGTCCACTACCAGATCCACTACCAGCTCATCCGGCACTAACAGCCCCTGATCCATGTAAGTTTTCGCTTTCTTTCCCAGTTCCGTTCCGTTCTTAATATTGGCACGGAAAATGTCTCCTGTAGAAATATGCGGAATCTGATACTTATCTGCAATTTTCTTAGCCTGTGTTCCCTTACCGGCTCCAGGTGCACCTAACATGATTATTTTCATACTTTACCCCTACCTTTCCTTGGACATTTTTGATAATCCATAATATCTGTTCAAAACAATGAACAGATATTATCCATCCTATATAGCATTTAAGTGCACTACCCACCTACCGCTGTCTGCCTGTGCAGACAACAGTAAGTGATGCAGTACACTGTTTACTCACTTAAGAAGCCTTTATAATTACGTACTAACATCTGTGATTCAATTTGCTTTAATGTTTCCAGAACAACACCTACGATGATGATGATGGATGTACCACCAAAGGAAACATATGCACCAAATACTCCGTTAAAGAAGATTGGGATTATAACAACAATTGTAAGTCCTACAGCTCCCAAGAATACGAGATAATTTAATATTTTGTTTAAGTAATCTGTAGTTGGCTTTCCAGGACGGATACCCGGAATAAATCCACCTTGCTTTTTCATATTATCCGCTACTTCAATTGGATTGAATGTAATGGATGTATAGAAATACGCAAAGAAAATGATCAGAGCAATGTACAGTACCAAACCAACCGAATAAATCGGCTGTTTTGGACTAAACCAGTTGTTCTGGCTCATCATTCCAAGGATGGTTCCGCCAACGCCAGTTCCGCCGGTCTTCCCTAAGAACGATGCAATAACAGTCGGCATGGACATCAGGGAAGATGCAAAGATAACCGGAATAACTCCAGCTGTATTTACTTTCAGCGGAATATGTGTGGACTGGCCACCGACCATCTTCCGTCCCTGCATTTTCTTTGCATACTGAACAGGGATCCTTCTCTGTGCGTCATTCAAAAGTATAACTAGCACAACTGTAACTACTATAACTGCAAGGATTACTAATGCTGCCAGTGAACCGCGGGCAACAGATTTTCCTTTTACAAATGTAGTGTAGAGTGTAGTTAAATCAGAAGGGATTCTGGAAAGGATATTAATCATCAATACAATGGAAATACCATTTCCAACACCCTTTTCTGTGATACGTTCACCAACCCACATTAAGAAAGCAGAACCGGCTGTTAATGCAACTACAACCATAAATGCTTTCACGAAGTTCATATCCGGAATTAATCCTTTGTTACCAAAACCAATTGCCATGGCAATTGATTCAATTAATGCTAATGCTACCGTTACATAACGGGTAATAGCAGTAAGTTTCTTCCTGCCATCCTCCCCTTCTTTTTGCATTTCCTCTAACTTAGGTATTGCAATTGTAAGAAGCTGGATAATGATCGAAGATGTAATATAAGGTGTAATATTCAATGCGAATATTGACATCTTCTCGAAAGAGCCGCCGGTAAATGCACTAAAAAAATTAAATGCATCACCGGTCTGGTTTGAAAACCAATTGGCTAAGAATGTTCGATCCACTCCTGGAACAGGAAGCTGAGAGCCCAATCTTATTACTACCAGCATCAAAAACGTGAAGAAAATCTTTTTTCGTACTTCCTTAATTTTAAATGCATTTCGTAGCGTCTCTAACATTAGATCACCTCTGCTTTTCCACCAAGTGCTTCTATTTTAGTTTTTGCACCTTCACTGAAGGCATTTACTTTAACAGTAAGCTTCTTTGTAAGTTCACCGTTGCCAAGTATCTTAACGCCATCTTTTGGACTTTTAATAACACCTGCTTCCATCAATGTTTCAATGGTAACTTCGGTATCATTTTCAAATCTTTCAAGCTCGCTAACGTTGATAGCTTCAATTTCAAGAGTATTTCTGTTCGTGAAACCTCTCTTCGGGATACGTCTGTATAAAGGCATCTGACCACCTTCGAAGCCAATTCTTGGTGCTCCTGAACGAGCTTTCTGTCCTTTATGTCCTTTACCAGCAGTTTTACCGTTTCCTGAACCGTGTCCACGTCCTCTTCTGAAGTTATCACTGTGTTTCGAACCTTCAGCAGGCTGTAAATTTGATAAATCCATCTCGACACCTCCTTATCAATAATTTAGATTTCTTCTACTTTCACTAAGTGCTGTACTTGTTTAACCATTCCCATGGTAGCTGCATTGTTTGGTAACTCAACTGATTTATTTACTTTTTTCAGTCCCAAAGCTGCTACAGTTGCACAATGTTTTGGAATAGCACCGATTGTAGATTTAACTAATGTAACTTTTACTTTATCTGCCATTTTTCAAATCCTCCTTACGCCAGAATCTCTTCAACAGATTTTCCGCGAAGTCTAGCAACTTCTTCAGGAGACTTGATCTGTCTTAAGCCTTCGATTGTTGCAAGTACTACGTTTTGTTTATTGTTTGATCCTAAAGATTTTGTACGGATGTTTTTGATGCCTGCAAGCTCAAGTACGCTACGTGCAGGACCACCAGCGATAACACCGGTACCTTCAGGAGCTCTTTTTAACAATACGGAAGCACCACCGAATTTACCCTGAAAATCATGTGGGATACTAGCATTGTCATCTAAAGATACATTGATGAGCTTTTTAGCAGCATCTTCTTTTCCTTTACGGATAGCTTCTGGAATCTCAGTAGCTTTACCAAGTCCAGCGCCAACGTGTCCGTTGCCATCACCAACAACTACCAAAGCTGTAAAACGGAAGTTACGACCACCTTTAACAACTTTTGTAACACGTTTAATTGATACTACTTTTTCATTCAATTCTAAGCTGCTAGCATCAATAATTGTATGTTTCATGTGTTCTACCTCCTAAAATTCTAGACCAGCTTCTCTAGCTGCATCTGCTAATGCTTTGATTTTACCCTGATATATGAAGCCGCCTCTATCAAAGACAACAGTTGTAATACCTTTTTCCAAAGCCTTTTTTGCAATAACAGTACCTAAATATGCTGCTGCATCAACGTTATTGGTCTTTTCTAATTCCGCTTTTACATCCTTCTGAAGGGTGGAAGCTGAAACAAGTGTATTTCCAACTGTATCGTCAATAATTTGAGCATACATATGATTATTACTTCTAAACACTGCTAAACGTGGTCTTTCAGTAGTTCCGCTGAAACGATTACGAATTTTCAGGTGTTTTTTTTCGCGAACTTTTGTTCTGGATTCTTTATTAACCATTTTCACACTCTCCTTAATTATTTCTTACCAGTCTTACCAACTTTACGTCTAATAACTTCATCAGCATATTTAATACCTTTTCCTTTATAAGGTTCCGGTTTTCTCTTCTCTCTGATTTCAGCTGCGTATTGGCCAACTTTTTCTTTATCGATACCTTTTACAATGATCTTATTTCCTTCTACAGCAGACTCTAATCCTTCTGGATCGATCATTTCTACCGGATGGGAATATCCAAGAGATAATGTTAATTTATTACCAGCTTTTGCTGCTTTGTAACCAACACCATTTACTTCAAGAACTTTCTGATATCCTTCACTAACACCTACAACCATGTTAGAGATTAAAGTTCTAGTTAAACCATGTAATGATTTCATTTTCTTTAAGTCGTTTGGTCTTGTTACAAGAACCTGACCATCTTCTAATTTGATTTCCATTTCAACAGGTAATACTCTTTCAAGTGTACCTTTGCTACCTTTTACAGTAACTTTATTGCCTTCTGCAATTTCAACAGTAACGCCTGCCGGAACTGCTACTGGCATTCTTCCGATACGTGACATTTGATATGTCCTCCTTACTTAAATTTTCGGAAAGGGACAAAGCCCTCTCTGTTTTCAGTAACTTCTATGATGATTAAGCATACTAAATGCTCTACACGTCAGCTCAACTAAGTTCAACTTTCGCCTCCGGCTCGGTTTCACTAAGTTTCGTGACGGCCGTTCTCACTAAGCTCGCAAGAACCTCGCTAAGTGTTCACAGGCTACCAAACAAATGCCAGGACTTCTCCGCCTACCTGAAGCTTTCTAGCTTCTTTGTCAGTGATAACACCCTGGTTGGTAGAAATAATTGCTACGCCTAAACCTCCAAGTACTTTTGGAAGTTCTTCCTTGTTTGCGTATACACGTAAACCTGGTTTAGAAATTCTCTTAAGACCTGTAATTATCTTTTCATTTTTATCTGCACCGTATTTTAATGTAATACGGATTGTATTAAAGTTGCCATCTTCTACGATATCATATTTTGCAATATAACCTTGATCTAAAAGAATGTTTGCAATAGCAATTTTCATTTTAGAAGCAGGTACATCTACTGTATCATGTTTAGCAGTATTTGCATTACGAATTCTTGTAAGCATATCTGCGATTGGATCGCTCATTGTCATTTAAGTTGCCTCCTCTCTACTACTTTATCCTACCAGCTTGCTTTTTTCACGCCTGGGATCTGTCCTTTATATGCTAATTCACGGAAGCAGATTCTGCAGATTCCGTATTTTCTTAAATAAGCATGTGGACGTCCACAGATTCTACAACGGCTGTATTCTCTTGTAGAGAATTTTGCCGGACGTTGCTGTTTGATTTTCATTGCTGTTTTAGCCATGAAATTTCCCTCCTATAACTATTTAGTAAACGGCATATTGAACTGTGCCAATAATTCACGAGCTTCTTCGTCAGTCTTAGCAGTCGTAACGAAAATTACGTCCATACCTCTAACCTTGTCTACTTTATCGTATTCGATTTCAGGGAAAATCAACTGTTCTTTAATACCCAGTGCATAGTTACCTCTTCCATCAAATGCGTTAGGGTTTACACCTCTAAAGTCACGTACACGAGGTAATGCTAAATTGATCAGACGATCAACAAATTCATACATTCTCTCGCCACGAAGTGTTACCTTACATCCGATTGCCATACCTTCACGGATTTTGAAATTAGCAACAGAATTCTTTGCTCTGGTAAGAACTGCCTTCTGTCCTGCAATGGTTTCCATATCTTTTACAGCAGTTTCTAATAATTTAGCATTATCTTTTGCTTCACCAACGCCCATATTGATAACAACTTTATCAAGCTTCGGTACTTCCATTACATTTTTATATCCAAATTTTTTGATCATAGCTTCTACGATCTCATTCTTGTAAGTTTCTTTCAGTCTACTCAACTTGTGCGGCCTCCTCTCTTAATTAATCGATCACTTCGCCAGTTGCTTTCGCAAAACGAACTTTTTTGTCTCCATCCATCTTAAAACCAACTCTTGTTGTTTTTCCTTTGTGAAGCAGCATAACGTTAGAAACATCGATAAACGCCTCTTTATTGATGATCCCACCCTGCTGATTCGCTGCTGACGGTTTGGAATGCTTTGTAATCATGCTAACGCCTTCTACAAGTACACGACCTGCTTTTACGTCTACAGCAAGAACTTTGCCTTCTTTATCTTTATCTTTACCAGCGATCACTTTTACAGAATCGCCTTTTTTAATTTTCATAGCTGACATTCTTTTGGCACCTCCTTATAATACTTCAGGAGCTAAGGAAACAATTTTCATGAATTGTTTTTCACGAAGCTCTCTGGCTACTGGTCCAAAAATACGAGTTCCTTTTGGATTCTTGTCATCTTTGATAATAACAGCAGCATTTTCGTCGAATTTAATATAAGAACCGTCTTTACGACGAGCGCCTTTTACTGTACGAACAACTACAGCTTTTACAACATCACCTTTTTTTACAACACCGCCTGGTGTTGCATCTTTAACGGTAGCTACGATAATGTCGCCGATATTTGCATATCTTCTGGTAGATCCACCCATAACTCTGATACAAAGTAATTCTTTGGCACCAGTGTTATCAGCAACTCTAAGTCTACTCTCTTGTTGTATCATGCTGATATACCTCCTATACTATTTAACTCTCTCGATGATTTCAACAAGTCTCCATCTTTTATCTTTGGATAATGGTCTTGTTTCCATAACTTTTACGGTATCACCAATGTTACATTCATTATTTTCATCATGTGCTTTTAATTTATATGTTCTCTTTACGATCTTTTTGTAAAGAGGATGTTTAACATGGTCTTCTACTGCAACGACAATTGTCTTATCCATTTTGTCGCTAACAACTTTACCAGTACGGGTTTTTCTAAGATTTCTTTCCACGTTATTTACTCCTTTCATGGTATAAGCACGCTACCGGATCATCCCGAATATCGTGCGAATCTACACCCACCCCACTCCTGAAAGTGTTTCCTGGTTCAGTGGATTGGTGTATCCTTTATTATTGAGCCATCTCAGTAATCACTGTCTGAATTCTAGCGATGTTCTTGCGAACTTCTTTAATTCTGCTTGTGTTGTCTAACTGATTGGTTGCGTTCTGGAATCTTAAGTTAAAAAGTTCCTTTTTAGCAGCTACTAATTCTTCATTTAATTCTGCAGCTGATTTGCTTTTTAAATCTTCTACAAATTTATTAATTTTCACTGTTATCACCGCCTTCTAAGTCTGCGCGAGAAACGATCTTACATTTACAAGGTAATTTATGCATAGCAAGACGTAATGCTTCACGTGCGATTTCTTCTGGAACACCTGCAAGTTCGAACATTACACGTCCTGGTTTTACAACTGCTACCCAGTATTCTAATGTTCCTTTACCGGAACCCATACGAGTTTCTGCTGGTTTAGCTGTTACTGGTTTATCTGGGAAAATCTTAATCCAAACCTTACCACCACGTTTGATGTAACGGGTCATAGCAACACGGGCTGCTTCGATCTGGTTTGATTTGATCCAACATGGTTCTAAAGCGACAAGTCCATATTCTCCGTTTGAAATCGTATTTCCTCTAAGTGCTTTACCAGCCATAGATCCACGGAACTGTTTACGACGCTTTACTCTTTTTGGCATTAACATTATTTATCGCTCCCTTCCTTTGTATCTTTAGTTGGAAGTATCTCGCCTTTGTAGATCCATACTTTTACGCCTAATTTGCCGTAAGTTGTATCTGCTTCAGCGAATCCATAGTCAATATCTGCTCTAAGTGTCTGAAGTGGAATAGTACCTTCGCTGTAGAATTCTGTACGCGCCATATCAGCTCCGCCAAGACGTCCTGCAACTGCTGTTTTGATACCCTTCGCTCCGGATCTCATTGTTCTGGTCATAGTAGATTTCATTGCACGTCTGAAAGACACACGGTTTTCTAACTGTAAGGCAATGTTTTCTGCTACTAACTGAGCATCTTTGTCCGGTCTTTTTACTTCTTTGATATCAACAATAATCTTTTTATCTGTAAGCTTCTGAACTTCAGCTTTTACTTTTTCGATTTCAGAACCACCTTTACCGATAACCACACCTGGTTTAGCAGTATGAATGATTACTTTCACTCTGTCAGATGCTCTTTCGATTTCAATCTTAGATACACCTGCGCTATATAACTTCTTCTTCAGGTATGTTCTGATTTTGTGATCTTCTACTAAATAGTCAGCGAAGTCAGCCTCAGCATACCATTTGGAGTCCCAGTCTTTAATAACTCCGACTCTTAAGCCGTGAGGATTAACTTTTTGTCCCATGATTGCCCTCCTTATCTTTCATTCAGCACAACAGTGATATGACTTGTTCTCTTTTCGATTCTGTAAGCTCTACCCTGTGCTCTTGGTTTGATTCTCTTCATTGTAGGTCCTTTATTAGCGTAGCATTCCTCTACAAAAAGGTTTTCTACAACCATTCCGTTGTTGTTCTCAGCATTAGCAATTGCTGATTTCAATAATTTTTCTATTAAGCTAGACGCATATCTTGGATTGTAAGTTACAATACCAAGTGCTGTCTGTACATCTTTGCCTCTGATGGCATCTAATACGAAACATGCTTTCTGGACAGAAACTCTAGCGTAAGATAACTTAGCGCTTGGTCTGGTGTCTTTCTGTGCATTTCTCTCTCTTTTGATTTGGGATCTATGTCCTTTTGCCATGGATGAAACCTCCTTTCAAATCTACGATATTCTAGCGAACGCCAGATCTTTTTTCATCTTTTCCATGTCCTCTGTAAGTTCTGGTAGCAACAAACTCTCCAAGTTTGTGTCCAACCATATCTTCTGTAACATATACAGGCACATGTCTTCTTCCATCATGAACTGCTATTGTATGTCCAACCATCTGTGGGAAGATTGTGGAACGACGGGACCAGGTTTTAATAACCTGTTTCTGTCCTGCTGCGTTCATCGCATCTACCTTTTTCAGTAAACTATCATCTGCAAATGGTCCTTTTTTAAGTGAGCGAGCCATAGGTTCTAACCTCCTTGTAAACTTTAATTGATTTAATTAATTAGTTAATCGCTTTACCGTCGCGTCTTCTTACGATCATCTTGTTAGAATGCTTGTTTTTCTTTCTTGTCTTCAAGCCAAGAGCAGGTTTGCCCCAAGGTGTACATGGACCTGGACGGCCGATACCTGTCTTACCTTCACCACCACCATGCGGATGGTCGTTAGGATTCATTACGGAACCACGAACGGTAGGTCTGATACCCATATGACGTTTTCTACCAGCTTTACCGATGTTAATCAGGTTATGCTCTGCATTACCTACAACACCAATAGTTGCTCTGCAAATGATCGGAACCATTCTCATCTCGCCTGAAGGCAGACGAAGTGTAGCATATTTTCCTTCTTTAGCCATTAACTGAGCGCTGTTACCTGCTGAACGAACTAACTGTCCGCCTTTTCCAGGATACATTTCAATATTGTGAACCATGGTACCAACTGGGATTTCAGATAATGGTAAACAGTTACCAACTCTAACTTCCGCTTCTGGACCATTCATAACTTTCATTCCATCTTTTAATCCCTGAGGAGCTAAGATGTAAGCTTTTTCGCCGTCTGCATAGCAGATTAATGCGATATTAGCAGTTCTGTTCGGATCGTATTCGATTCCGATTACAGTTGCCGGAATACCATCTTTTTTATTTCTCTTAAAATCGATGATTCTATATTTCTTTCTGGATCCGCCTCCGCGGTGTCTTACAGTGATTTTACCTTGATTATTACGACCAGAGTTTTTCTGAAGAGAAACTAATAAGCTTTTCTCAGGTTCGCTCTTTGTGATTTCTACGAAATCAGAACCGGTCATATGTCTTCTGGAAGGTGTATATGGGTTATATGTCTTAATTCCCATTATTGTCACTCCTTTCAATATTTATTGTCACGCTTTTCTTGCGTATATTTTAGTTACAACAGGATTTCTTATAATCCCTCAAAGATTTCGATATCTTTGCTGTCTTCTGTTAAAGCAACGATTGCTTTTTTCGTCTTAGCAGTTTTTCCAACAGTAGTTCCACGTCTTTTTTTCTTGCCGTCCATATTCATGGTATTAACGCTTTTTACTTTCGTTCCTTCGAACATTTTTTCAACTGCTTCTTTAATCTGATTCTTAGTAGCTTCAGTATGAACCAAGAAAGTGTATTTCTTCTCGCCCATAGCATTCATGCTTTTTTCTGTAATAACTGGTTTAAGGATTACATCATAATATTGTATTGCAGCCATTATGCGTACACCTCCTCAATTGCCTCTACAGCAGCTTTTGTTAAAACAACTGTATTATATTTTAAAATATCATAAACATTGATTGTGCTTGTAAGAGCAGTCTGTACTCCAGGAATGTTTCTTGCAGATAATACTACATTGTTGTCATTCTCTTTTGTAACAACTAAAGCTTTGTTAACTTTCAAGCTGTTTAATACATTCTGCATTGCTTTTGTCTTTACTTCATCTAACTTCAGGTCATCAAGAACAATTAATTTGTTCTCCTGTAATCTTGAGGTTAATGCAGATTTCAAAGCAAGTCTTCTTTCTTTTTTGTTCATTTTGAAAGAATAATCTCTTGGTGTTGGAGCGAATACGATTCCGCCGCCCGTCCACTGAGGAGCTCTTGTTGAACCCTGTCTTGCATGACCGGTTCCTTTTTGTCTCCAAGGTTTTCTTCCACCGCCGGAAACTTCTGAACGAGTTTTTGCTTTCTGTGTTCCCTGACGTTTATTAGCAAGCTGGCTTACAACTGCCATGTGTACTAAGTGATCATTAATTTCAACACCGAATACAGCATCGTTCAGCTCCATTGTACCAACTTCATTGCCTTCCATATTGTAAACAGATACGTTTGCCATCTGTGTGTTCCTCCTTTCCTATAAAAGCCTATTTACCAGCTTTTACTGTTTCTTTAATTGTTACCATAGATTTCTTAGGTCCTGGTACAGCACCTTTAACTAAGAGCAGATTGTTTTCTACATCTACTTTAACGATCTCCAGATTCTGGATTGTGATCTTCTTTGCTCCCATGTGTCCCGGCATTTTTTTGCCTTTGAATACTTTACTTGGGTCGGATGCAGAACCGTTTGAACCTGCATGACGATGGAATTTAGAACCATGAGCCATAGGTCCTCTGTGCTGGTTATGTCTCTTAATCGCACCCTGGAAACCTTTACCCTTGGATGTAGCTGTTGCATCAATCTTATCACCTGCTGCGAAGATATCAACTTTAATTTCCTGAGCTACTGCATATTCCTCAGCATTGTCAAACTTGAACTCTCTGACATATCTCTTATAAGAAACACCAGCTTTGTCAAATTGGCCTTTCATAGGTTTGTTCACTAATTTCTCTCTCTTATCAACAAAACCTACCTGAACTGCTTTGTAACCATCGTTTTCTTCTGTCTTAACCTGAGTTACTACACAAGGTCCAGCCTGAAGTACGGTTACTGGAGTTAAAACTCCGTCTTCGTTGAAGATTTGAGTCATTCCGACTTTTGTCGCTAAAATCGCTTTCTTCATTCTTTTTACCTCCTGTTTTTCTACAGCGGATTACACCGTGTTGTGCAATCATCCTAGTCAAACAGTTAATATAAGTGGAACTGTTCGTTACTTCTATATCAACCTTTTAGGATAATCTCTGTTCGAATACCTGTTAATTATTTGCTTTTCATTTTGATATCAATATAAACACCTGCCGGCATTTCCAGTCTGGATAATGCGTCAACCGTTTTCTGGGTTGGGGTCATGATATCGATGAGTCTCTTATGAGTTCTCTGTTCGAACTGCTCTCTGGAATCTTTGTACTTGTGTACAGCTCGTAAGATTGTAACAACCTCTTTCTTAGTAGGAAGTGGCACCGGTCCACTCACCTGAGATCCGTTCTTCTTCACAGTTTCGATGATTTTCTTTGCAGATGCATCGATTAATTGATGATCATACGCTTTTAATGTAATTCTCATTACTTGACTTGCCATAAAAAAAGTCGCCTCCTTTTCGCACTTAATTGCAGTACGACAAGCGGTGACTGTACACTCTCCCGTGTGTATCATCTTGATACTCCACGTTGTTTCCATTCTTTGATGGACAGTTATATATTGTACAGTGACTTGTCGCCAGTTTTCTAACTTGACATTCGCTCCATGGAAAACCTGCAGTTTAGACTGCAGCAACCTCACACTTCTACGCTATCAAGGTCACAACATGAATGATTATATAGCATAACCCTCGCAAATGCAAGGGTTTTTTAGGAAAATTTGTATTTTTTTTTGTACACATCTATTTATTGGTAATTATTTGATTTTGATTTATATTGTGACAGCTCGTTCAACACCTGTTCATCCGTAAAATCCGGGTTAATTTGTATAATTTTGCTTATATGGGATACTAAGGGTACTTCCGCCTCCAGAAGATCCGCTATATCTTCCCCGTTCCAACCCTTTTGCATTTTTTTTCTTACTAAATTAATACAAAAGATTTCTTGTCCGGTTTCTCTGCCTTCTTTCATTCCTTCAATTCTCCCGGCAGCCCGTTCCTCATTTCCATGTATGCTAATCGCTGCTTCCATACTCAGCTGTGTTAACACCAGCTGGCCTGCCCGGCTTCCGTAATTGTCCAAAAAATTCTTTGCGATTCCGCAGCGCCTGCAATCATCTATCCCCCGGCTGACTGCCGCTTTCATAGCGTATCCCATCTTCAGATTCATTCTGATACTCTCCATTAAGATGGCATACTCCTTCAAAACCGGACACTTTTCCAGAAGGGGATGACCGGCATCCGGATTGATATTAATTATTTTAACAACCAGTTCCAGAGCCGGCTCAGCTTCCATGTGTTCATAAGAATCGGATAAGCGAAGAGTCTCTTCCTGCGGACCGTCATCAGATCCTCTGCAAAATACATAAAACTTCGGGCAGGGGAGACGGATTCTTTTCTTCTGGCAGATCTCTTTTAACTCCAGAATGGATTCCATCATCCTTCCATAATATATAGCTTTACGGACCGGCATATTGCTCATCCACCCGGGCTGTTCCTCGCTGATAACCAACATCCGGCCTCCAGCGGTAAATGCAAGCTCACTAGCCTGAAACCATCCCTCTTCCGGGGTCAGATAATGAATGCCAGACGGATCTGCACAAGACAGAGATTCCAGGGCATTCAATAGTTCCATCCCATTTCGTGGTTCACTGAAGTATGCTGCAAACACACTCGATTTTAAATTACTGTTTGAATCATCTCTTATAACGTTTTCTTTCAATCTTTTTCCTCCTATACTTTAGCATATAATTTAGGGAATTACAATAAAATCGCACGCTGTATGATGCTGCAAAGTAAACCGCCGTATTGGTGACATGTATTTTGTAATACGCACTCATACAGACCCCTGCTCTAACCGCCGCACTATATACATACAACTATCTCTTTTCTTTTGTATTGGTTGCTCTTAACTTGTAAAATGGAATACTTAGGACAGATTTGTCCAGAAAAATGAAATGTTTCTTCTATTATATAGTGTATCTTTGTAAATAGCAATCTAATTTCAAAATTCTAATAAAAAAGAAGAATCCTGCAGATTCTCAGAATTCTCCTTTTCTCGAAACCAATATTCACTTAGTACTCATTTTCGCGTCAGCCTGATCAGCCTTCTACCTTTCTATTTGCAACATCGTCAAATTCCTTCAGCATTTCTTCATCCGGTGCTGCTGTCATTAGGCTCACTACAATAATCAGTATGATACTGATAGCAAAACCGATTACCAGGGAGTATAAGCCGGTGGATGCCCCAAGCGTCTGTCCTCCAAACGGTATATAATCCCACACAATAACAGTCAATCCTCCGGAAACAATACCTGCTATGGCTCCTGCCAGATTCGTTCTTCTCCAAAACAGGGAAAGTAAAACAGTTGGTCCAAATGCCGCTCCCAAGCCTGCCCAGGCATTGGATACCAGGCCCATGATACTGCTGTTTGGATTCAGTGCAATTATGTATGCCAGCACAGCCACACCGATAACAGTGATACGGCTAAGCTTCAGCACATGTTTTTCTTCTGCTTTTGGATTAATAAATCCCTGATATAAATCTTTTGAAACGGAAGAAGCCGTTACAAGTAACTGGGAATCTGCCGTTGACATGATCGCAGCCAATATTCCGCAGAGGAAGATTCCTCCGATAAACGGCAGTGCCAGATCTTTTGTAAACACCTGTGTAATCGTGGCAATAAAAACATTCTCTGCAGAATCTGCTCCTGCTCCGCCTAAGATTGTCGGGTAAAGGTAAGCTCTTCCGATGACACCGATCAGTACTGCCATACCAAGAGAAATCAATACCCATACAATAGCGATCACTCTGGATTTTTTTAATTCCTTCTCACTTCTGACCGCCATAAAACGGGTCAGGATATGAGGCATTCCGCAGTATCCAAGTCCCCATCCTATTTGAGATATTATATCTACTGCACGGTAGGAATCTCCTCCATTGTGCATAATATTCAGATAAGAATCGGCATTTACGCCGCTTGCTGCCAGATTTGCAGTCACTGTGTCCGATCCCATTATGAAGTATGCTGCCACCGGCACGACCAGAAGGCCAACCAGCATCAGCATTCCCTGTATAAAATCGGTGAGGCATACCGCAAGGAATCCACCCATGAATGTATATGCCAGAATAACAGCTGCTCCAATCGTTAATGCCACCCGGTAATCAATTCCAAAAACACTTGCAAATAATTTGCCGCCGGCAGCCAGTGCAGAAGCAGTGTATACAAGGAAGAAAATAACAATTACAATTGAAGAAATCAACAACAGTATTTTCTTCGTATCGTGAAACCTGTTTTCCAGATATTCCGGAAAAGTAATCGCATTATTTGCCCGGATTGTATATCTGCGAAGACGGGATGAGATGCATACCCAGTTAAATACGGTTCCGATAAATAAACCAACTGCAATCCACGCCTGTCCCGTACCAAGAGCGTATACGGCTCCCGGCAGCCCCATGAGCAGCCAGCCGCTCATATCAGACGCCTGGGCAGACAAAGCCGCTACCCAGCCGCTTAACCCACGGCCTCCCAAAAAGAAATCATCTGTGCTTTTATTCTTCCTCATGGTCACCACTCCGACTCCCATCATCATTGCGAGATAAGCAACAAATGCAATTAATATCCAAATTATAGAACTTTTCTCCATGTACCTTTTCCTCTTTCTCCTACTTTTTCTTTACATATATTTTAAAAACGCCTGGTATCCCAGATACGCTTCATATATATCCACCTTGCTGGTAATCTCCCACGGTGCGTGCATGTTCAGTACAGCAACGCCGCTGTCAATGACCTCCATACTGTAATTAGCCAGGATATAAGCAATTGTTCCCCCACCACCCTGGTCTACTTTTCCAAGTTCTGCCGTCTGGAAGCTGACCTGATTATCATCCAGGACTCTGCGAATTTCTGCAATAAATTCCGCATTGGCATCGTTGGAACCGGATTTTCCTCTGGAACCGGTGTATTTATTAAATGTCAGCCCCTTTCCTAAATAGGCACTGTTATTTTTCTCCATAACACTAGGATAGTTGGGATCAAATGCAGCACTTACATCCGAAGACAGCATCTTGGAGTTTTTCAGGGCACGGCGTAATTTCAACTCACTGTAATCTCCGGTACAGTTCATTACCTCAGCAACTGTATTTTCAAAGAATTTGGACTGCATACCGGTTGCACCCACGCTTCCGATTTCTTCTTTGTCCACCAGAATGCATACTGCTGTTCTACTGGTCTTCTCCAATTCAAGCATAGCCATGTATGAAGGATAAGCACATACGCGGTCATCCTGCCCATATCCCATAACCATACTTCTGTCCAGACCGTAATCCCTTGCAATACCTGCCGGAACAGCTTCAAATTCAGCAGACAGAAAATCTTCTTCTTCTATGCCGTATTTCTCTTCTAATATCTTCAGGATCTGTGCCTTTACCGGTTCTTTCTCGTCGCCTTCTAACGGAATGCTTCCGATCAAAATGTTCAGGTCTTCTCCCTCAATTACCTTATTTGCCTTCTTCTCAAGCTGTGTTCCAGACAGATGAATCAGCAGATCCGAAACACCAAATACAGGTTCTGACATTTCTTCTCCAATGGATACTTCCACAATGCTTCCATCTTTTTTCGCTACTACTCCATGGAGAGCAAGCGGGTGTGCAACCCACTGATACTTTTTCACACCACCGTAATAATGTGTTTCCAGCATGGCCAGATCATGGTCTTCATATAAAGGATTCTGTTTCAAATCCAGTCTTGGAGAATCAATATGTGCTCCCAGGATATTCATGCCTTCTTCCATGGGTTTTTCGCCAATGTGGAAAAGTGCAATTGTTTTCCCCATGCTGGCAGCATATACTTTATCCCCAGGCTTTAATTCTTTTCCGGAAGTTACTATTGTATCCAGATCCTCATAACCGAAGGATTGTATCTGTGCAATAACTTCTTTTACACATTCTCTTTCTGTTTTACATTTTGAAATGAAAGCTTTATATCCTTCATTAAAAGCAAATACTTTTTCACGTCCTGCCTCATCATATTTTTTCCACACATTTTCACGTTCCATATTCTGTTACCCTTTCTGTCATTTCTTTTAGATTTCATTCATGTCTCCAGATACTTTACATCCCTCTGGATTTCTTCACACACGCCTTCATGGCCTCAATTACAGCACTTCTCATACCTTTTTCTTCTAATACACGTACCGCTTCAATCGTCGTACCGCCCGGTGAGCAAACCATATCCTTTAATTCTCCGGGATGCTTCCCTGTCTCCAATACCATTTTCGCACTGCCAAGTACTGCCTGCGCAGCAAATTTATATGCCTGTGCTCTTGGCATGCCATCAGCTACCGCACCGTCTGCCATCGCTTCAATAAACATAAAAACATATGCCGGTGCACTTCCGCTTACGGAAACTACCACATCCATCAGATGTTCACTGATTACTTCCGTGGAACCACAGGCTCTGAGTATCCCGCATACCATCTCTAATTCTTCCGATGATACCAGATCATTTGCGCAGACCCCTGTTATACCTTCCCCTACCAGCGCCGGGGTATTTGGCATACAGCGGATAATTTTAAGAGGCTTTTCGAATACATCTCCCAGCCACTCAAGTGTTTTGCCGGGTGCGATGGTTACCACGATCTTATCACCGTTTACTTCCTCTTTGATCTCTTTGATTACTGCTTCATAATACTGTGGTTTTACAGCCAGAACAATTACTTCCGACTTTTTTGCAACTTCTTTATTATCCAGAGTCGTGCAGATACCAAATTTTTCTTTAATTGCATCCAGGCTTTCCTGTTTGGATGTGGAACCTAAGATATCATCTGCAGGAATCATTTGATTTTTTAGGATGCCTCCAAGCATCGCTGTTGCCATATTACCGCAGCCAATAAATCCAATCTTCATTTCTAAAACCTCCTTTATTTGCTTTTCCTATGCGATAGCCGTAACATGATAAAACCCGTTTAAAATATTCCCCATTAAGCAACGCAAAAGTTTACACTTATCTTCCACTTTATCAAATTAACGGGATTCGGTCAAGTTTTTCATTGAATATCCTCACATTTTGAACTATAATGATTAGAAGATTTCTTTAAGGGAGCGTACCTATGATAAAAGACAATGCTTACATGAAGTTAATAGAAGAGATTTCTCTCAATGCATGGCCTTCACATAAGATCGAACTATATGACGGCTGGCTGATCCGTTTTTCCCACAACTATACCTACCGGACCAATAGCGTAGAGCAGATTGGCATCTCTAATATCCCGGTAGAAGAAAAAATAGCGTATTGTGAATCCATGTATGCCAACTTCCATACTCCGGTTAATTTTAAAATCAATCCCATGATTGATGCATCTTTTGACCAGATCCTAAAGGAGCGCGGATATAGTGTGGAGCATACAACTGATGTAATGACCATGCCTATGGAACAATTTCAGATGTTCCCTTATGAATCTATCGAATACGAATATTATGGAAGAAACTCAAACCTTCCCTCTTCCATTTTTTATCCGAATGACACGATCGTCCAGCTGAGAGACCGTATTACGGATGACTGGATCACTTCATTATTCCGATTAAACGGTACAACCAATCCTACACTGCGCAGAATTGTGCCTTCAATGTTTAAAGCGATTCCAAAGGAAACAATCGTCGCTTTTATCGAGATTGACGGACGAATGGTTGCATCCGGTCTTGGAATTTTAGATCGTGCACATATCGGTCTCTATGCCATTTATGTAGATCCCAGCTGCAGGCGTAAAAGTTTCGCACGTTCTATCTGCAGCTCAATCCTGGAAGAAGCGCGAAAAAAAGGTGCAAAGCATGCTTATCTTCAGGTCGTGGATGGGAATACTTCCGCAAAGGACCTTTATGCTTCACTAGGATTTGAAGATTTTTATACGTACTGGTTCCGTTCAAAGAAGAACAGTAGTCCATAAAGTTTTAGGACAGACAAGTAATTGTTGGGCATGTAAGCACTATGCGGTACTCGTACAGCACTGCTCCATCATTGGGGCAATTCAAGATACTAAATTACAAGATACTAAATTTAACTAGGAAAGGTAATATGAAATATGTGGATAGCAGATCATTGGAAAGACTACGAAGTAATAGATACTTCCTGTGGAGAAAAATTAGAACGGTGGGGTGATTATACTTTGGTCCGTCCCGATCCCCAGGTTATCTGGGATACCCCGAAAACCAACCGGGGCTGGAAAAAAATGAACGGCCACTACCACCGGAGCAAGAAAGGCGGCGGCGAATGGGAATTCTTTGACCTTCCCCAACAATGGAGTATTTCTTATAAAAGTCTGACTTTTAATTTAAAACCATTTAGTTTTAAACATACCGGACTATTCCCGGAGCAGGCAGCAAACTGGGACTGGTTCTCCGATAAAATAAAAAATGCAGGCCGTCCCATTAAAGTCCTGAACCTGTTTGCCTATACCGGAGGTGCTACTCTCGCTGCTGCAGCCGCTGGTGCTTCCGTAACGCATGTAGATGCTTCAAAAGGCATGGTCGGCTGGGCAAAGGAGAACGCCCGCTCTTCCAATCTGGAAGATGCCCCCATCCGCTGGATTGTGGATGACTGCGTAAAATTTGTGGAAAGGGAAATCCGCCGCGGCAATCATTACGACGGTATTATCATGGATCCGCCTTCCTATGGACGCGGACCCAAAGGGGAAATCTGGAAAATCGAAGATGCCATTCATCCCCTTATTAAGCTGTGTACCCAGCTTTTGACAGAAAAGCCCTTGTTTTTCCTGGTGAATTCTTACACCACAGGTCTGGCTCCGGCAGTTCTCACTTACATGCTGGCAACGGAATTAAAACAATTTAACGGAAAAGTAGATTCTCAGGAAGTTGGACTTCCTGTTTCCGGCAACGGTCTTGTGCTGCCATGCGGCGCTTCCGGACGCTGGGAATCAAAATAAATAGGCCCTCAATAGGGTTTATTGATACTTACAAAGGAGCTGTGTTCCATGGATCTTAATCACGATATGCCACTTAAAAAGCAACTGTTCACCATCCCCAATCTCATGGGGTATTTCCGTATCATACTGATACCGATTTTTGTATGGCGTTACATCACTGCAGACAGCATAACGGATTACAGAATTGCTGCCGTCATTGTAGCTGTCTCAGGATTAACCGATATGTTTGACGGAAAAATAGCCCGCCGTTTTCACATGATCACCCCTTTGGGGAAAGCCCTGGATCCCATTGCAGACAAACTGACCCAGGGGGCAATGGCACTCTGTCTTGCATTCCGCTATCAGTGGATGCTGCCGCTCCTGATTCTTTTTATTATAAAAGAAGGTTTTATGGGTATCATGGGCATTCTGCTGCTGCGGAAAGGCAAGATGCTGAATGGTGCAATGTGGTTTGGAAAAGTGTGTACAGCAGTGCTGTATGTCATAATGTTTATACTCTTCCTGTTTCCAAGCCTTCCTCTGTCAGTGGCAAATGTGCTGATCGTCATCTGTATTGGCTTTATGCTGCTCTCCCTGTTTATGTATATACCGGTTTTTTCCAATATGCATCAAGAAAAATAAGCACTTTCGGTAAACAACCGGCAGTCAGACACTGCAAAAATTATGAACCTCTTTGGATAAACCGTTTCATTACGATGACGGTATCTGTAAGAGATCATAATTCAAAAGCGTGTTTGACTGCCGGTTTATTTTGTATACAATCATAGCTCTACAGCGAACGCTTTATATGTGTTCGCTGTAGTACTAGTAAAGGACACAGAATGGATCAGGCAAAAATGCACCCTGCCTGTAAAATAATGTTTGCATAAGGGGTTGTCTCCCCCGTCCGGATTACTGCTTTGCAGGATTTTGTTCTTTCTTTTAAATCACTATGGGTTATAAACGTGACTTCCGGAGTATCTTCCATATCTGCAAATAATTTCTCAATTTCCAATAGTACATCTGGATTATAATTTTTGATTTCCTCTGCCAATATTAATTTTTCTATTTTCATATCATCCGAAACTACTTTTAGTACTTCCATAAACGCTGGATTACCAAAACTTAAAGCTAAATCAATTTTTTTAATTTCATCGGGTATAGGAAGACCACAATCTCCAATGGCAATTAAATCCGTATGCCCCATATGGGATAGCACGGCTGAAATATCACTATTTAAAATTCCATGCTTCTTCATCTCTCCATCTCCTTTATGGCCTCTACAACCTGGCTGCGTGTCGGCATCCCGCCTTGTGCTCCGAATTTCTCCGTTGACAGGCTGGCAGCTGTATTGGCAAATTTCAATGCATTTTTCATATCACTGCCGCCTGCAATCTCTACGGTAAAAGCTCCGTTTAAAGTATCTCCTGCTCCTGTAGTATCGACCACTTTTGCCTTTCTGGCCGGAACCACCAGGATTTCACCGGATTTCAGGCAAGTTGAAACACCCCGGCTGCCCTGGGTAATAATCAGCTTTTCCGGATACTGCTTCAGCAGTTCTTCAGTTGACATCTCATCTCCAAATAGAATGACGGCTTCGTGTTCATTTGGTGTGAGATAAGTAACTTTGTCCAGGATTTCTTTCCGGACAGGTCTGGCGGGGCCTGGGTTCAGAACGATTTTCACCTGGCTCTCATAACATTTTTCAATCACATATTCGATCGTTTCCTGTGGAATCTCATGCTGAAGCAGTACGATATCACACTTCCGTAATTCATCCAGAATCTGATCCACATATTCCCGGTCAACGCTGTTATTAGCACCTGCAACAACGATAATAGTATTGTCATTATCACCTACCGTAATCAGAGCCAAACCTGTGGATACACCGGGAACTACTTTTATGTGTTCTGTAATAACGCCGGCATTGCGGAGGTTTTCCAGTAAGGCTGTCCCTGCATCATCATCTCCCACACATCCAAACATCTCTACCTGTGCTCCCAGTTTTGCCATAGCCACCGCTTGGTTTGCTCCCTTTCCACCGGGTATATAACGAACATCATCCCCCCGCAGTGTCTCTCCCTTTAACGGTATACGTTCTGCCGTCACCGTCATATCCATATTAATACTGCCTACAACTGCTGTTTTCATATGATTCTCCTTTACTATTCGTTTTCAAGTTCTTCGTTTACCTTTTATGTTGTCTCGCATTCTTTGTTATATTTATTGTTTTTTCAAGCGTCAGTTCCTTTCTCTTTTACTTTTTCTAACGTTAACTTAAAGTAGTCTCTCTTTTTATCAATTCCACTTCGAATACTTTTCTGACAGGCTGTTTTCCCTCCACGGCATCAATCACTGCTTCCACGGCCGCCTTCCCCATCTCACCTATTGGCTGGGATATGGTTGTCAGTTCCGGTGTCATCAGCCTGCTGAGGTTGATATTGTCAAATCCGATAAGCTGAATATCCTGGGGAATCCGAAGTCCCTTTCTTACCAGTACCTTGTATACGGAGATGGCTACCATATCATTTGCGGCAATAATGCCATCTGTCTCGGGGAACTTTTGAAGAATTTCTTTTGCCTTGTGCAAACCATCTTCATAATCATATTGGCAGTCGATCACTGCCTCCTGCAGCCCTCTTTCACGACAGACATCCTGGTATCCCTGATAGCGCTGACGCGCACTGGAAAGTTTCAGCGGCCCTCTCATCTGCACAATATTCCTACAGCCACAGGATAACAGATATTCCATCGCAAGCCTGCCTCCGCTGTAATGGTCTGACTGGATACAGGCACTTTTCCCTCCGCCATCTAATTGCCGGTCTATCATGACTACCGGTATTCTGCATTTGTGCACCTCTTTCTCCATTTTCTCCTGATTCGTCATCAGAATAATGCCATCCGCATTCATCCGGTCCAGTAAACTTAAATTCTTCTTTTCCTTTTCCAGATCGTTGTTAGAATTGCATAGAGTCAATCGATATCCCCGCAGATAGGTTTCTTCTTCGATGGCTTTTGCCAGTTCATTAAAAAATGGATTTTCAATATTCGGCACAATCATACCAATTATCCTGGATGATTTTTTAAATAGGGAACGGGCTACCTCATTTGGTTTGAAACCGGTTTCATTAATCGCATTCATAACCCTTTGTCTCTTTTCTTCATCTACCCTGGCTGTCTCATTCATAACCCTGGACACTGTTGCCGGCGATACTCCCGCTATTTTCGCTACGTCGCGGATACTAACCATTTACCAATCCTCCTTTTCACCGTTTGAACCCCGTTTCAAGATACTTTTATTATATGCTTCTCTATATTGAGTGTCAAATATTATTTGTCAATATCTCTTTTTTCATCATTTCAGATATTATTTATATGATTCCCCCAGAAATTGCCTCTAATATTTATTTAAATTCACTAAAAAGGACGGAAACAGGAATTTTACTTCCTATCTCCGCCCTCCCAGAAAACATGCCCACTTTCTACACTGCCACCGATGCGGCCTGACCATTTTTGCCTGCCAGTTCTTTAGCATCCTGCACATCATGGCTTAAGTCTAAATCTTCCGCTAATACTTCCGCTATACTCATGCAGTTATTTCCCATACGTTCCAGGCTGTGCAGAACTCCTGTAAATTCTACTGTAAAATCAGGACTGCATTTGCCTTTTTTCAGTCGATCCATATGATTCTTCAACATCCTGACCTCTAAGGAAAGAATATCCTGTTTCTTTAAAATTACATTGCCTGCGTTTTCAATATTACCGGTCTGAAGTGTATTGATACAATTGTCAAGCATTTCACGAATACTGTCCATGGTAACTTCAATTTCTTTTACTGCATCTTTTGAGAAGCGGAATCCCTTCTCCTGTCTGTTTTTGGATGCCCTTGCGATGCAGAGTCCATTTTGTGCCATACGGCCTGTTTCATCCAGGACATACATATAAGATGCCGTCTGTCTTGCCTGCTCTTCTGTCAGTACACCGTCCGCCATCAAACCGGACATATGCTTTACTGCTTTTGCCTGTACAGATTCTATCATCTCTGCCAGATGCTCCGCCTGCTTTAATGCATGTTCATCCCGGTTCACAAATGCCTCTTTGGAATCAGAAAGCACCAACCTGACATTTTGGGCAACATGGATGACTTCTTTGCGAATCAGATGCAGTGCAAATACCGGCTGGTTTACAATGGTAGAATCGATAAACTTGGGTTCATTTTCCCTTGATTCATTTTCATCTTTACCTGGAATAATCCACATAACAATCTTAACCATCAGCCAGATTAAAGGCAGCCAGATAAGGGTATTTACAATATTAAAAGTAGTATGTGCATTGGCGATCTGCCTGGATATAACATCTACCTCATTTCCTTTAGGTGAAACCCACTGAACAAATTTTGCAAACCACGGAATAATCCATATAAATACCAGACTTCCGCTTATGTTAAATACACTGTGTGCTACTGCAGTACGTTTTGCATTCCTGGACTGTCCAACCGATGCAAGAAGAGCCGTAATTGTGGTTCCGATATTGTCTCCCAGAAGGATGGGAATTGCACCTGCAAGTCCGATCACGCTGGTAACACCATCCGGTCCAGGCTGAATTGCAAAGTTCTGCAATACTGCAATTGTTGCACTGCTGCTTTGTACCACCAGGGTCATAACGGTTCCCAATAAAACACCCAATACCGGTATTTCAGATACTTTTGCGATCATATCGGTGAAGATCGGGCTGGTTGCTAATGTTTTCATTACATCTCCCATTGTGATAATTCCCACAAAGAGTAATCCAAATGCAAAAATAGTCTGGCCTATACTCTTTGCCTTTTCCTTCTTGGAGAAGAAGAAAATCACAAAACCGATAAATACAAGCGGCCATATGTAATCATTAATTTCAAAAGCTATGATTTGTGCTGTCATCGTGGTTCCGATATTCGCACCCAGAATAACGGAAATCGCCTGAGGCAATGTCATCAGACCTGCACTTACAAAGCCAATTACCATTACGGTTGTAGCACTGCTGCTCTGCAATACTGCTGTTACAAGCGCTCCAGCTAAAACACCCAGAATCGGATTCTTAGTCAAAAATCCCAGAATCATCTTCATTCTTTCTCCGGCAGCTTTCTGGAGTCCTTCGCTCATCATGTTCATACCATAAATAAATAGTGCCAAACCACCTAATAAGCCAAAAATCGTTTGTAATGTACTATTCATACGTTTCTCCCTCAAACCTGTAAAATTTTTATTATACAGATAGATTATCATAGCTATGTAAAATGTAATCCGGAGTTTTGTAAAGTTCTTGTAAAATTTATTTAAAGTCATGGGAGGCCGGTTGATATATTTTCCGACACACTTTTAAAAATGCACAGAAAAAAACAGACCATCCTTTGCCGATACCAGCACCCACAGTATACGTATACTATCAGCTGCTGTGAAAGGATTGTCTGTTCTTCTTTATTCCCGCGGGCAATGACCGGAGCGGAAGCGGAGAACAAAAACCCCGTTGCTTGCAGCGGGGTTTTTGACTACTGTAACATTTCACTACTATTTATTTTTTATATTATCCTTTTGTAATTTAACCGATCAAATCCAGAATCTGCTTTTTGGATCCTGCTCCAACCATTGGTTTCTCTGGCTGTCCGTTACGGAATACCATTAATGTCGGTATAGACATCACCTTGTATTTTGCTGCAAGATTTGGGTTTTCATCTATATTTACTTTTGCGATATTTACAGATGTATCCTCATTTGCAATCTGCTCCAGGATCGGACCCACCATTTTACATGGTCCACACCAGTCAGCGTAAAAATCAACTAATACAGGTCCCTGTGCCTGTAATACATCCTGTTCAAAACTAGATTCATTTGTTTTAATAAGACTCATAAGCGATTACTCCTTTTTTTGTTGTATTATCTCTGTTATTTGTGATTTTATACTTTACAGCAACGCGTATTCTGCTGTTAAAGTGCAGGTTTTGACTTAAAAATTTTATCATCAATATTCTGTATGGTGATCTGACTCAGGCGCTTCTTACAAGCATCATCCAAATCTTCATAAATTTCATCCATAATATCTGCCATTCCTGAAGCAATTAAACATTTCAGACAGGCATTTCCTGAACGCCATCCAGAAGAAACAATCTTGGTATCCAGCGCATCACAAATCTGTTGTAAATTTACGGAATTGGGATCCTGATCAAAATAATATCCCCCATCAATACCTTCCTTCGTTACGACCAGCCCTGCTTTTTTCAGCTTAGCCATCACTTTCCGTATTCTGGCTGGGTTGGTACATACATTATCTGCCAGAACATCACTGGCTAAAATGGTTTTTTTATGATTTAGAAAAACGATTGCATGAACTGCCACGGTAAATTCGCTGGTCACATTCCTTCCCACCTTCTCTTTATCTTATCTGTTATCCTGTTAGTTACAGTTGATACTGTAATAATATCAATTACAGTTCATTTTGTCAAGTAGTTTTTGAATATTATTTCCAATCTTTTCCGACATGTTTTCCGACAAAAACAAAGACTGCATCTGCAGTCTTCATTTTAAGTTTATTGTAAAAGGTTCCCCAATCTTTTGAAAATCATTACTCATTTTACCGCTTTCTTTCGGAAATTCTACTGCATAAAGGGTCAATGTAACGGAAGATGCATCCTCTCCGATATGTGGCCTTAAATCATCAATATTAAAACGTCCCTGACCGCTGCCGGATCTGGAGAGATAAAAGTTTACTTCGTTCCCCAGATTGTCTGTTCCTTCCAGTTTCATATCATAATTGCAGCGATCTGTATTATATGTGAAATATATCTTTTCTCCCAGTGCATTATTGGTAAATTCATTTAATACTACCTGAGTTCCGTCCGGCAACTGGAAAGTATTGTCCATTGCAAGGCGGAATGTGTCGATACTTAGCTTACTTCCATCTGCCTCAAATGCAAATTCCCAGTTTCCGCTTCCCTCACGGTCACTGAATACCAGTTCAAAATCCAGTTTGCTGCTGGTATCAAGCCCTTTGATATCGTAATGCATTACACTCTCCATAGTATGCGGGTCTGCCTGTGCGGTTCCTCCGCTTGCACCTGTACTTACATCTCTTCCGTTAATAAATATTCTGCCGCTGATGGTACTCATATCATTTTCTTGCAATTCACGTTCATAGACCTCTGTAGTGGAAACTACCAGTTCATTTTCATCCAGAATGACAGAATTTAATGTAATTGTTACTCCTGCATCACTTACAGACTGATTTAAGATGCTTTCGTAAGGGGATAAATCCTTTTGTATGCCAAGTGAATTTGCGATGGTATAAGACACATATTTCACTGCAGCCTGTACTTCCCCTTTTAACGGACCTGCAGCCAGGCCTGCCGCACACAGGCAGACACATGCAGCCACTGCTATTTTCTTTCCACTGTTTTTCTTTTTCATATTCCCCATCACCTTTTTCTTTATTCTTTTGTTTTCCAGCTGTGTTAAATGCTCATCCTGATATTCGCTTAAGTCTGTTTCTACTTCATTTAATAATTCATATATATTTCTTTTCATACGATATCTGCTCCTTTCCCATTTGAAAATAATGTTCTTATTTTCTTCTTACCCCTGGATACGCGGTTATAAATAACTGTTTTTTTGAGACCTGTCTCTTTGCTGATCTCATCCATTTCCTGCTCTTCCACATATATCTTTAAAAATATTTCCCGGTCTTCCGGTGACAGACATGACAGCATCCGTTCCAGTTCCTCCGAAATTTCCTGTTCCACCGTCTTTTGAATCGCCTCATCTTCTTTTACTATAACGACATCTTCCCAGTTTGTATTTTCCAGTTCTTTGGCATATTTTCTGAGATAATCAATCGCTTTATATCTGGCAATTCCCGCCGCCCAGTTTTTAAAGGAATTCTTCTCTTCCTCAAAGTAAGAAATATTATTCCAGATTCCTAAGAGGACATCATTTAAACATTCCTCCTGATAATCTTTCAAAGCATACATGTGCTTTCCTATCACAGACTTTAGAAGTCCTCCATACTGGTCTATGATATACATAAGAGCTTTTTCGTTTCTTATTTTTAATTGTTCTATAAAATTTTCTTCTCTTATTTTCATTTTTTCCCCCATGGATTTATTCCCGTGGACAGCGAGCCATTCCTACATCTCTGTATATCCGGCTGAAGGCTGCCGCGAGGTTCAAATATCCCGCCGAATTGTGCAAGGTATTTGCCTGCAAGCTTGCTGTAACGTATTACCTGTTACACTTATTATTTCGTATACCTGTCTGTAAATTCTATCAATATCATAACATTTTTTTCAACAATTTTTTTCAATAACAAAAAAAGATGCTTTTAAGCATGTTGATACGGCTTGTCCATCTGTCATTTTAATTTCTGCATAAAAAAACTATCGGTAAATTTTATTTATGAACCGAAGTTCAATTAAGATTTACCGATAGTTATTTTTTATATGTTATATGAGATATTATATTTTGCACAAAACTGCAATGGCTTCATAAGGCTGAAGTACACCTGATTTATGTTCTTTGTAATTAGATATCAGCTCTCTGCCGTCCTCTAATCCCCGGAACAAATCGCATGCCTGCACTTCTTTTGTAAAATTGCATGCCACTACAATTTTTTCACCTTCCCAAAGTCTTTCGTATGCATAGATATGGTCGTCTTCTTCCAGAAGGGGAACAAATCTGCCCTGGACCATAATCTCATTTTCTTTTCTCAGGCGGATCAGTTTTTTATAATAGTTGTATACGCTGTCTTCCTCTGCCATCTCAGCCTCGGCATTGATTTCCAGATAATTTTTGTTTACTTTAATCCACGGTGTGCCGGTTGTAAACCCTGCGTTTTCTTTTGTGTTCCACTGCATCGGGGTTCTGGCATTGTCACGGCTGATTTCTTTTAAACAATTCATCATTTCTTCTTTGCCTGCAAGACCATTCTCCGTATATTCATGGAAAGCATTGATGCTTTCAATATCCCGATAGTCCTCCAGCTTGCTGAAGTATGCGTTTGTCATTCCCAGTTCTTCTCCCTGGTATATATAGGGAGTTCCTTTCATCATATGAAGGCAGGTAGCCAGCATTTTTGCAGACACTTCCCGGTACATGGGGCTGTCATCGCCAAATCTGGATACGGCCCTTGGCTGGTCATGGTTATCCCAGAATAAACTGTTCCACGCCTTACCTTCCAGATTAATCTGCCATCTGTTCATCGCTTCCCGCAGGTCTTTTAACGGCACCTCTTTTGCAGACCATTTGCCGATTCTGTGGTCTCCCAGTTCCACATGCTCAAACTGAAAAACCATGTTCAATTCCCCGGTTGTTTCTCCGGCATATTTTTTTGCCTCCTCTATAGTCACGCCTGCTGCCTCGCCGACGGTCATAATATCATATTTGGACAATACTTCCTGATTCATCTCTCTGAGATATTCATGTACATGAGGTCCATTGCATACAAATGGTCCGTTATCTCCATAAAGTCCATTTCTCACTTCACCATCCGGGAATGCGGGATCCTTGGAAATCATGCTGATTACATCCATTCGGAAACCATCGATTCCTTTTTCGCACCACCAGGACATCATATCAAACACTTCTTTACGAACCTTCGGGTTTTCCCAGTTGAGATCCGGCTGTTTTTTGGAAAAGCAATGAAGGAAATACATATCCGTTTCCTTATCATATTCCCATGCAGAACCACCAAAGCATCCACCCCAGTTGTTTGGCTCTTTGCCGTTTTTACCATCTTTCCAGATGTAATAATCACGGTATTCATTATCTTTGCTCTTTTTGCTTTCTACAAACCACTGATGCTCATCGGAAGTATGGTTTACCACCAGATCCATAACGATTTTTATTCCACGTTTATGAGCCTCAGACAGCATCCTGTCGTAATCCTCCATAGTTCCAAAATCACTCATGATCGCCTGATAATCAGAGATATCATATCCGTTATCGTCGTTTGGGGACTGATAAACCGGTGAGAGCCAGATCACATCAACGCCCAGATCCTGAAGATAATCCAGGTGTTCCGTTATTCCATTTAAATCTCCGATACCGTCTCCGTTGCTGTCAGCAAAGCTTCTTGGATAAATTTGATAAACTACGCTTTCTTTCCACCACTGTTTCATGTTTTTCCTCCATCTATTGTCTCATAATTTGTACGGTTAACTGCTTTTTCTGAGTTCATCATATCACTGTAAATGTAAGAGCGTCAATAGGTTTCGTGCGAAACTATACATTATCACAATACTTTATCAGACACATTATGCATGTTATACAAAACTACAAAATTGCAGCAAATCGCAGTAAAATAGAAAGTTTAAAATCGGAGGTTTAAAATCGCAAAAAAGTCTGCCATAAATTGAACTGCCCCCAATAAGCCAGCCTGAAAATTCCTGCTTATTGGAGGCATATCACATCTCTATTACAGCAAACTGTTCTTATTCCTGTTTCCCGGATCGATTCCGGACAGAATCCCGGATTACCAGTTCTACCGGCAGACGGGTATCTTTATTTTCGACTGTTTTATTTTCCATTACCTGAAGAAGCCGTTCAAATGCCAGCGCCACCTTTTTTCTGTTTTCCTGCCGTATTGTCGTTAACTTCGGGCGTACCACTCTGGCAAGCATATTATCATCAAAACCTACCACAGAGATTTGATCCGGAATCCCGATACCCCTGTCATGGCATTCATTTATAAATTCCACTGCCAGATAATCGGCAGCAAAGAAAAGTGCCTGTGCATTAAGAAAACGTGGCATCATCTCACGATAGGTGCAAAGCCTCACTGTCTCATAATGAGAAAGCAGAATCCGCCTGTTTTCCATGCTTACTATGCCTGCATCCTCCAATGCTTTTTTCATTCCCATCCAGCGGTATGCATCTGCATTTTCATCGTACTCTGCAAGATACAGGGGATCACGGTATCCCATATCCAGGAGATATTTCCCCGCCAGATAGCCTCCATGAAAATCATCAATCCCGATATTCACCATATCATGGGATTTCTTCTGGTAGATGTCAATGGTTACCATCGGTTTGTTTAACTTTTTCTGCAGCTTTAAATAGTCTTTTTCCGAATAAGCAAACAGAATCAGCCCATCCACATTCCATCTGGATGCTATATTAATCACGTTCTCCTGATTTTCACCGCCGATCAGCATTAGATAATAGCCATGGCGTTCCACGATTTCATGTAATGCCCCCGTCATCTCACTGACAAACGGATCTCCGATTGCCGTATTCCCATGGGCTTTTTCATATCCAATCACAAGACCGATAAGTTTTGACTTCTGATTGGTTAAAATCAGAGAGCCCATATTGGGGATATACTCTGATTCTTTTAATATAGCTGTAATCTTCTGAATTGTTTCAGGGGACACCTTTTTCGTTTTTCCGTGCAATACATTGGAAACCGTTGTGCGGCTCACCCCCACCATATCTGCAATATCCTGTAATCTCACCATACTATGACTCCTGCCGCCAGGTCCGCCCGGCGCAAATACGCCACTATATAACACTCGCTTTCTATGCCAGCTGCACGTCAGTAATTCTAGCCGCAGCCCGCTACGCCGTCGATTCACAGGCGCACACCTGATACAGATATCAGATACTATAGATCGACGTATTTACACCGGGAGGCACTGTGTCCTGTTTTCTAAAACATTAAACGATTAAAAATTCCTGTCCTTCATAATCAATATCATATATCTTAGACCGATAACTCTCCGACTCTTTCATTTCCTTTATTTGTCTGATCACGGTGTAATCTTCCCAGAAATGCATGGGAAATACTGCTTTTACATCTGCTACAGTTCTTAAAAAGTAATCCATGCCCTGATAAAATTCCCCTTCCTGTCTTCCATCCAGCGGCAGAAAAGCGACATCAATTTTCTTATCTTTTAAACCGAAGGCGATCTTCCGGTAGACTCTGCGCATTTTTGCATTCCAGTCATCCGGCTCCCCTATCCAGGTCCAGTCATTTAAATCTCCGGCATGATAAATGTTTTTTCCGCCAGCCGATACAAGAAATGCAACGCCTTCATCCGTAGAATGATAGGTTTCTACTACCATATCCCCTATCTTTTCTACCATGTTCTTTCCCAGAAAGGTTGTTCTGGAAAGGGATTCTGCCGGAACCTGCTTCGGTTTGATATCGGACGATAGGATATATCTAATATTTGGATGTACTTTTTCAAGCTCAAAAATCACCTTGGAAAAATGGTCTCCATGCCGATGGCTTGCAAATACATAAAGGGGCTTTTGTTCTGATAACTCTGGGATATTCCCCTGAAAATAATCAAACAAAAGATAGAAATCCGATCCTTCGACTAAAAATGAACTATGATGTATATAGGTGATTTTCATACTTACCTCCAATTTTCTAAGAACGTATTCAAAATAACTGAATGACCACCCCCGCCACAACAGAGATCCCATAGAGCAATCCAACGATTTTTAAATTTTCTTTGGGGTTATGGTTCATTTTCAATAACACCACTAGACCAATTCCCGCCCCGGTACACAGCCCGGATACGACGGATGCAAAACTGATTGCACCGCTTAAGTAAAGTTCTGTCAGGATTACCGATGAGGCACAATTAGGTATCATGCCAATCAGTGCCGCAATAAATGGCTGAATCAGAGAATCTTTTAGCAGATATTCCGAAAGCCTCTGAGCACCAATCCAGTCCAATGCAACCTCCAGAACCAAATTAAATACTAATACATAGAGAAATATTTTTGCCGTATGGCGGAGTGCCGGCATTAAAATTCCGCCATGACCTTCATGACAGCCGCAATGGTCACAGATTTCCCCGATTTCTTTTTTTCCTTCACTCCGGCGACGAAAGAAAATGTCTATGCCGTATCCTGCTATAACTGCAATTATAATCTTCGTTATAATCAGATTTAGAATATCACTCCCTCTGCCCGGATTGCCCATTAGAATCAGTATCGCTTCATCGGATGTGGCGATAAAGACTGCCAGCAGCGTTCCCAGTGTGATAATCCCCCCGGAATACAGATTCGCTGCAATAACAGAAAAGCCGCACTGGGGGATACATCCCAAAACTGAGCCTGCTACCGGGCCTGCTTTTCCCACCTTATAAAGTGCTTTTTTCATAAACCCACTGGAGTAATGTTCCACCGCTTCTAAAATTAAAAAAGCTGCAAATAAAAATGGCAGCATTTGTAAACTATCAAAAAATGCTTCTCGCAATGCTTCTGTAAACATAATACCTCACTAACTTCCTGAATTTAGTATAACTCAAAGTAAACAACCGCATAGTACAATGAGATTGTTTTTTTGAAAGTACAGGTGTAAAAACGGAGGCACAGCGGGCTACTCCGAGTATTTGACACCTGTGCTCTCGGAAAATCAAACCAGCGGTACATTCGGTTATTTACTGAGAGTCTTATTTAATATATTCACCATATCCGTGATGCATTATACCATATTTACCCAGATATTGCTATGTTATTTAACTTTACTTAATGATAAGTTTTTTACCATAAGCCTGCGTCCAGGGGCAGCACATCATACACTTTAGACAGCATTTGCATTTGTGCACGTCCACAATCTGGTCTCTTGCCACCTTCTTTTCCCACCTGCATCCATGCAGGGCTTTCGGTGGGCAGATGGATTTACAGATGGTGCATTCCTCCCGGCATCTGGACAGCATAACCCTGCTTTCCTGAATAACTGCCGGAGCATCCGTTAATACGCTGCACATGCAGAGAGCACTTCCGTATTTTTCGGTAATCAGCAGATTGTTTTTTCCAATCCATCCCACACCGGCGAGCACAGCGATTGTCTTACAGGGCAGACTCATACTCAGTGATGCTTCATCAGCAAATCCTTCCGCAATCATATTCTCCTCCGTCTGGGCGAAAGCACTGTATCCCTGCTTTTCTAAATAGGCAGCCAGCGTCACAGCCAGTTGTTCTGCCTTTTTCTCAGTCCTGGAGAATTCGCCGTTATCCACATCCTTATTTGTAACTTCCAGGATATAGGGCTGGGAAAGTGCAATTCCTACCACGATACCTCTGGGATATCCTCTGTTTTCTCCATCGGACAGTATTGAGATGTCCGCTGCTGCAATAAAATCCGCTTCCTCTAAGCCCGGTATGGCATTCCAATTATTGATCATTATTTACACCTGTCCTTTCTTAACATATAATTTCGGTTTTTGTTTTATTATAGCATTATATCATAAGAAAAGGGGCTCGATAATTTATCTCATAAATCTATGCGCCAGACCCTCCTTTTTAACTGCATTACAAACCAGAAAAAGCGCCTTTGCCGTCGCAGCCCCCACGCACGCCGGCAAATGACGCTTTCCTGGTCACTTACTTCTTATCTAACCTTATTTTCTTGACATAACTGTATTTTCCATAAACGCTCTTTCCTGCAGAGTCAGTCTTATATGCTCTTACTTTTACATAATAAGTCCTGCCGGGCTTCAGATTCCCGATCCGCGGATTTGTTCTGCCGGTGCGTACTCTGGTCGTTGATTTTTTGAAATCTTTACTGGTACTGTACTTCACCAGGTATCCATCTGCCCCACTGGCTTTTCCAAATCTGACCCGGATACGGTATTTCCCTGCTGTTTGTAACGTCAGGGATTTTACTCTGTCTACCCTGATTTTTTTCCATTTGGCGTATACGGTAACGTTCTTATTTGTTCCTTTCTTTATTTCTTTTATTCTGTGTTTATAGTTCTGATCGGTATACCAACCTGCAAATGTGTATCCTTTTCTTGCTGCTTTTTTCAGTTTTATCCTTTCACTTGTCAGAAAAACGGATGGATTGGATGGAGCATTTTTGCCTTTGTTTAACTTGTATGTTACCTGATACCCAATCCTTACCCTGCAGCTGGCTTTCACATTGCTGCCATCTCTTGAAGTTGCCGTAATGACTGCTGTTCCCGGTGCTTTTGCGATTATTCTGCCGGAACTGTCCACAACGGCTGCTTTTTTATTAGAAGATGTCCACATTACCGAATTATCCTCCGCATCAGATGGAGACACCTTTGCGGTGAGTTTTATCTTTTTCCCTTTTGCAAGCAGTAAATCGGTCATGTTCAGTGTAATCTTCTCGACTTTTACCGGGTTTTCTGATGGCACAAGGATTACCTTATATACTGCCGTAACATCCAGATCACTCTGTACATTCCTAAAGTCTTTGTCCCATCGGTCAAATTCATATCCTTTTAACTCCGGCGGGGTTGGCGGGGTGGCGTCTTTGCCTTTCTCGATAGTCTGTGCTTTTAACAGATTTCCATCTTTTCCGTAAAACTTGACAGTAAATGTTTCGGCTGGTGGATTTACGGCTTCCTGAAACTCTGCCATAAAATGCAGTTTCTTGCCTGCAAATGCAGATTCGCCATGACGGAATGCAAAGTCTGCTTTAGTGCTGACCTCTTCTCCGTCCAATAACCATCTGACAAATTTATATCCTTCATGGGCATCTGCATGTATGGTATACGTATCCTTTTGTTTGGATACGGAAGTGTTTCCTGCTGCCGCATCCAGAGTACCAGCCAATATCTGGGATTCATAAGTATCCTGTGTCAATTTGCCTACAGAGTAGGTTTGATATCGGATTTTATCCAGGAACTGTTTTGTATTCCCCTGCTCATATAAGATTCCCAGATCCCCGTTTGGCAACTGGGTCAGGCAGGAATATGCAAAATAGACACCGGGCTTCGTCACATCAAACTGGTATTTCCAGTCAATTTCAGGGTATTCTTTTCCTTCCTGTATTTCCTCATCTATTAAGCCGATGCGGATTACGCCATGTCTTCTGGATGATTCTACCGGAGCGGATAAAATGACTGCACGTTTTCCGTCTATATAACCATCATAATTGATGACGGACAGCTGGCAGCCGGAACCGCTTGCCAGGAGCAGCCTGTCATCTAATGCGCCGTTTGTCCAAGTCTCTCCTCCGTCTTTGCTGTAAGCGGTGGCAATTCTGCTCTTAACGGTTCTTGCAAATACCTGCAGGGTACCGTCCGGAAGTTCAATTAACTGGGATTCACTCATGGAGCCTACGGCTGCCCGGTCAAATTGGGGACTTCCCCCTAACTTCCAGGTTTCCCCATGGTCATCGCTGTAAATGGTATGACACCACTGATCCCCATTTACGTATTCATATACCTGGTACAGCAGACGTCCTTTATGTTCTCCATTCGTAATTTGAATTCCTCTGCCGGGACCAACACCTAAGAATCCCATGTCTTCTGTCTTCACCATGCTATTTAAATTTACAGGATCAGACCAGGTCTTTCCCTGATCATCACTGTATTTCAGGTAGAGATAGGAGGTTTTCAGAACCTGGAAGACAGATGTGTCATACATCACGTTCATTGCAACATCCTGATCCGTCGTAACGGTTGTAATAGTATCATTATTGTATACAATATCTTTTTGTTTTACGGTTAACGGCTCCCCATTTTTTTGCACTTCAAAATTCCCGTTTAATGAATATTCGGTAGGTGCCCCTTTCTGATCGTAAATTACGTTATTTTCCCTAAGGGTATAATGATATTCGGTTTCTCCTGCTTTCTTTAATTTCAGATATTTTTTCCCGTCTATGAGCGTATAGCCGCTGCCTTTCTGTGCTGTCAAGGTGCCAGTTGCACTGGGGAATGCATCCACCAGGATAAAGATTCTGCCATTGGAATTGATGGTGCGGTCTTCTAAGAGTACCGGATCGATAAATGCTGCACTTCCGGCAACCGAAACACCTGATCCTTCTTTAAATATCTGTCCATTATCCGCAAAATCATCAAAATGGAAAGGTAATATACCGTCTGACCAGCTTTTCCCTCCGTCTGTGCTGGTACTGACTGCCGTATCCAGATTATTCGGTGCATCCTGGGTGCCTCCAAACCTTGCATCAATGGCGGAAATAACGGTTCCCTGCATGGTTGTCAGCATTGCCGGTATTCGAAAATAGGAGGAGCCGGTAGCATCATTGGAGTGAAATGGAGGATCTAACTGTTCATATCCTTCCACCCTGGTCATGGACTTACACGCCTCTTCATCCAGCGGCACCCCATAATACTGCAGTTTTGCCATACTTCCTGCATAAGTATATTTCGCAGCACCGCCTCGCATGGTGGCGCCAACGGTTACGGTATTGAGATGAGGCATATCAGACAGATATTTATACCCCCCAAGTTTGGAAGCCGCAAGTTCAAATTCCAGTTTCCCATTTACAAAGAGCTGATAGCTTCCTTTTTCTTTATCTGCCCGGAAGATTACTTTATTCTGCTCTCCAACCCGGATAACTCCTGTTTTCAGCAATTCTGCCCCTTTGTAGTCAAATACCGGATCTCCTTTTTGGTTTCGGATCTCCACACCCAGGTTTTCCCCGCTGGTATAAACATGCATATGGGTATTCTGGGCTGCGGCAGCAGGATCATCCCCCAGAGATACGCTGAACAGAGACTGTATCGATGTATTTGAGGAGGTAAAATCTACAAATAATGTTCCCTCCTCTAATTCCTTTATCTCTTCTAAATATTTCCCCGTCAGGTCAATTGGGTGTCCGCTCTCAATTTCCATGTTGGTTTCATCAATAATCAGATACCTGCCTAATGCTTTGATGGTAAAGACCTGCTCTTCCGAGATTTCTGTGATACTTGCCTTTACTCTTACCGAATAGGTATTTCCTTCTGTCAGTGTTTTCTTTACTTTTAACTGATCACCTTCAATGACGAACTTATCATTGTCTGTATCGTTTTCTCCCTGGCAGAGGCTATATACCGGTGTTCCTTCCGGTGCCAGCGTACTGACGTAGAAGGTTCCCGCCAATGCAGACGGTGTCAGATCGGTCAGCTTTTTACCGGCAAAGCCAAGCCCGATTATCGCTTCCCCTTCTTTCAGCTCTACTGTTTCTGTCTGGAAAGTCACGGATTTACTGGTTTCCAGCAAGTCTGCCTTTACCGTAACCTGATAAGTTTTATTTACGGGCAGATTGCGAAGTGTTCCATACTGTTCACCCTTTTTTGCGGATGCCGTATATGTTTTTCCATCGCAGACAGCCTGGATTTTTGCTGACCCAAAGGAACTTCCATAACTTTTTTCAAGTGCTTCTAGATCAACTGCAATCTTGTCTCCGGACGCAGCTGCTCCAATTGCCTTGTCACTCTGCTCATCCGTATGGGGAAGTTCATATGACAGGTTACAGATGGTACTGGTTTCATTAAATAACCCGCAGGCGCGAATCAGTGACTGCGCCATATTCAGCTGGCCGTTTGGATTGGGATGAATGCTGTCATTATTCCAATAGGTATTCTGCCATAAATACGCTCTGGTTTCTAATTCTTTGCTCCACTCTGCAAAATGATCATCTAATACAGCATTTTTTTCCGCTGCAACAGTACGGATTACTTCCGCGTATTTCGGCAGGTTTACTGCCCTGTTTCCCGCTTCCGGTCTCAGTGGATTCGGCGTTCGTAATACAGCAGCAGCGCCTTTTGCATGAATTTTATCTACAATACTTTCCAGATTTGCTTTGTAGCGGTCTGTGGGAACCGTTTCATTAGAAGCATCATTGGTTCCAAGCATGACGATCACTACATCTGCATTGTATTTATCCAGTCTTTCGTTTGAATTTGCCTCCTGTTCCGCTGTGGTTGCACCGGATACAGCGGTATTAATGACCACATCATCTTTCCTGCCCAGTTCCTCTTTTAAATATTTCTCAAATGTCTGATGGATAGAATCATAGCCTTTGGTGTGCAGGGCACCGTGTGTTATGCTGTCACCTACGAACAGCCAGGTTGCCGGCTCTTCCTTTTCTGCAATTGCCCTGATCTGTTTTTGAAGATCACTTAATTCGATCTGTGTCACCGGTTTTACCTGGCTTTCATTGCCCTGCAACACTTTTCCTGTAACGGCTGCAAGCTGTGTATCCCCGTCTTCAGACTTCACCGTTAACGTATAGCCTGCGCCCGTTGGGAGTCCGCCTATTACTGCCTGCCTATCTGTAAACCCTCCGCTTATGGTCTGGTCTTCAATTTGCAGCTCATAACGCCACCCGGTAGTGCCTTCCAAAGCTGTATCCGGAATATTTACGGTCAGCTGTGTATCGGATGCCGTTACCTTTGGCGCTTCAGCGGAATATTTGGAAGGCGTCTTTTCTTTTTTCAAAGAAAGGTCTGCTTCGCCCACCGGAAATCCATCCGCAGTACCATATGTCACTTTGGCAAATTGTTTTGCAATTTCCAGATGCCCCAGCGCATTGATGCTTCCCTGGGTATCCAGGCAATTCTTTTTAAATGCACCATTGTCCGTATTCTTAAAATGATCTGCGACCATGACTTTTGATTTCTGTGCATCGCTAAAGCCATCGTAAACTTCCTTGACAGCGTTTGTATACGCAGCCGCCAACTGGTTCTCACTGTCATCTGCCTGGGCATAAGGTGTCTGAATAACCAGATATCCGGTGCCGTTACGCAGCCCAAGTGCTTTATCAGCCAGTGCCCCAAGGGATGCTTTAAATGCTTCCAGCCCTTCTGTTCCAGCCTGATAATCCTCTTTGCCTACCATTACGGCAAGTGCTCTCGGGTCATATTTTCCCACCAGATTATCAAACTGATCCTTTATATCTGCCATTGTATTACCAGCTTTTCCAGTATTGATCATATAGCGCTGGCGTCCCATAACACCGCCATTTTTTGTCCAGCGGATATACTCTTCGAACTGCCCCACATAATTGCGGATGCCCTGGGTTACGCCGTAGCCCCCTTCTACATCTGTTCCACCGGCAAATACCCAGGTATTATCTTTGGACTGGTCAAACATCTGCTCCGGTAAATCACATAATATTCCGCTTTCTGACTTGGTAATTTCAAGGGTGTCTTCTAAACTGGCTGCTTCCTCCGTCACCACTACATACCCAATCTCACCTTTAAAACCATTGGATACCGTCTGGGTATTGCCATTATAGTATCCTCCTATGGTGAGCTGATTTAAGTTCTGCACGGTTGAGAAAAATCCTTTATTACTGTCTCCCGTAAATTTACCTCTTTCCACACCGTCAATTGCAAACCGGAAGACATATCCGCTGTCTGCCTGGGTAACCATCGCTGTATGCCACTCGCCGTCGGCATAATCAATCCCGGCTACCGATGCCCTGGTATGCTTCATATCTGCACGGTACCGCATAAGGTTATCTGATTTTTCTAAATAAAAGGACGCTTTATTTACTGCTCCGTTTATAGCTGCAGATTCTCCCGCAGTTTTCCCCATCAGCATCATCAGATTACCGCTTTTATCTGTGGTTCTGAATTTAATAATTACGGACCCCGCAGACAGCTTTCCAACTTCTGCCGCTTTATCACTCACATCAACCAATGTGCTGCCATTGAATTCTTGTCCTTTTAGATCTTTGTACAGGACAGCATTTTCTTTCATGGCTTCTATACCGGTAGGACTGGCATTACCTATTTTATCCGATACTTTATTCCCATCTTTAGACCGCACCTGATAATAAAAGGTCTTTCCTGCCCCTGTCTGATCCGTATAAGAGGTTCCCTGGGTGCTTCCTATTTTTTCATAAGTTCCATTTTTATCTTCACTTCGGAAAATATCATACTCTGTAATACCTTCTGCCGGAACAAAACTGATTTTAATGGAACTGTATCCCGGTTTTATGAGGGTTTCTATGGATGGTCCCTGAGACGGCGGTATGGTAAATCCGTCAAATCCGTCATTGGCTACCCTGACATTTTGTGCATTGCCGTAAAAATTCCTGCCCTCGGCTGTTATTGTGCGAAAGGTCAGCTCACGGGTGTCATCTACCCCCGGACGGAATAAAAGCTTCGTAGTTCCGCTGCCGGAATCATATTCCATAGAAACCGGCTCTCCCTCAGCGCTGGCTTCCAGCTGGGGACTGCCAATTACCATCATGGGCTGGTCGAATGTTACTTCAATCCGGTTTCCTTCCCATTTGACAGCCTGTACAACTGGTGCGGTTCTTTCCACCGGCGTCTTGTCTGCCATCAGCCATTGTAAATTAAAGGTGGAATAGTTCAGATCCAGGTTCGCCCCTTCCCAGAATAATCCAATCTGATTTTCTCCCAATACGGAAAGGCATGAATATCCATAATTTCCAAGCTCAACTACTCTGGATACAATCCACACAAATTCATCTGTCTGCGGCTCATAATATCCAAGACGGAGGGTTCCGTTATTCCGTCCGGCGGAGTAAGTGCTGTCCGGGTTGGCGAACAGGAACATTTCCTTTCCCTCATATCCGGGTACATCATATGGATAAGGAACTATCGTCAGCTGACAATATGCATCCCTTAAGGCGGAATCAAACTTCAGCGTATTTCCCCAGGTCTCTCCACCGTCTTTACTGGAAGCTATGGCTACATTTCCACCCTGGTTTCTGCAGAAAAGCCTCAGTTCCTTTTCCCCTTCTGCATTGGTTACTTCCACCGCCTGGGACTCGGTCATCATTGCACCATTGTTATTCATGGTTTTTGTCTCCAGTACGTTTCCATTACTGAGTATTCTTCCGTCATTCACGGTCTCGCCCATGTCCCATGTCTCACCGCCGTCATCACTATAGATTACTGCTGCTGACTGGCTCCCGCCTACATTGCTGTTTGTAATATAAACCGGAAGTATTAAACGTCCATCGCTCATCTGCATTCCCACTCCCGGACCGGTTCCGGTAAAGAGCATCCAGTCTTCTTTGATCTGTCCGTTCAGATCTACTGGCTCAGACCAGTCTGCGCCGTCGTTTTCACTTGTAACCATCCAAAGATGTGAGGTTCTGACTGCTTTTAAAGGTGCTGCCTCGTTTCCGGTGTATAGGTAGATGTTGCCTATGTACTGCAATTGCTCTGTCTGGGAAACCGGTTCTGCTATGGTTTCTGTTGGCTCAGATTCCTGACCAGCTGACTGAGCGGATTCCGATACACGGTCTGCTTCTGTCAAGGATTCCGCAACTGCTTCTGGCGTCTGTACTTCTTCTGTATTCAGTGGTGCTTCTGGTTCCTGTATTTCTGTCTCCCGATACGCTTCGCCTTCATTTTCCGGAAGCATCGTATTCTCAGCCGTTTTGGATTGTACTTCGCTTTCTTGTTTGGGAGCTGCTTCTCCCTGTATTTCTTCTTTATTTCCCGCATTTACCGTATCGGCTGTACGCTTCTCATAAAGTTTCCCATCCGCAAGATTGGGTACCACATAATTGGTCGCTTCCCCGGATGCTTCATCAAACACGATCCCATTTTCCCGGATCGTATATTCTTTTGTGTAAGTATTTCCTCTTTCTGAATTTGGACAGTCTCTTAAGATCAGATACTTCTTTCCGTTTACCTCTTTATAACCGGATGAAGTTACCAGGCTTCCGGAATCCATAATCGCATTGGATTCCGGGAACATATCCACCATCAGAAAGATTTTGCCGGTATTTTTATCCTGCACCATATTGGCATCAATGCTCAGTGCATGTCTGTTCAGTCCCGAGGGAAGGTTTACCAGTGTTTTTGTTTCTTCCCAGGTCACTCCCCCGTCTGTGCTTCTTTTGATAACCGTATCAATATTACCCTGATCTGCTGAACCGCTTTGCCGCTTATCAATAGCTGCAATGATGGTACCCTCCGTTGTGGTTAATAAGGAGGGAATGCGGTACGCCGCAGAATTTTCAAATCCATTGTAGAACAATCTCGTATCGGTTCGGACTGCATCCTCTGGGTCATCCGGAATAACCGGTTCATATGCAGTTGCCATCTGAAGCTCTGCTGCCTCTTCTGCCGAAAGCGCCTTTCCATACACTTCTACCAGATCAATGTCACCGTTAAATACCCACTGATTTGCTCCTCCTTTTGCCGGAGCACGATCCAGCGCACCAATTTTAACGGAATCCGCTTCTGTTATTTTGTCAAAAAACCCCGGCTTATCCTGTTCTGTAAGCTTTTTCCCGTCCAGGTATATCTGGAATTTCGTCTTGCCAAAAACATATACTGCCGTGTGCCACTGATCATCCCGAATGGAAGCTGTGGCACTGACCTGGTTATAATTTGTTACATTACTGTTATCCCCCTGACGTACTTCCACCCCCACTTTGTTACCAGTTGGATTTACATAGGCAACCGCATAGGTATTCTCCTGCCCCGGTTTTGTGCCGGACAGACTGAACAAAGCGCTTAAACCCTGTCCGGGACTGGACCGATATCTCACTGCGATCGTTCCTTCCTTTAGCGATGAAAGGCTTGCCAGATATGTCTGGGTAATATTGATGGTCTCCGACGCTGAAGAGATACTCATATTTCTGCCGGAATATATGGGCAGGCTTTCTTCCTGCGCAGATGCCTGTATTACTCCCTGGGGCAGTATCCCTGAAATGACAAGTACGATTACCAGCATCATTGCTAAAAATCTTTTTTGTTTTTGCTTGATATACATTATTTCCTCCTTTTTCATATCCCATAAGATAAGATCAGTTATTCTCCGATACAGAAACCCGGAAAACCATTTCCCCCTTCCCCCCTTTCTTTTACCGGAACCCGTTTTCTGTCGATATACCTAGTATTATTACAAAAATAATTTCTTTTTTCAATATATTATTAGAAGATTTTTCCTTTTTGTTTGTTTCTTCCTTTTTTTTCCTATTTTCCATGCATTTATCAAGAATTTAAAGTCAAATTCTATCTATTTTGCACAATTAAAAAAAGCCCCTCACAAAGTCACACTTCATGAGAGGCTGTTCACCACTGTAAAATACTATCATTTTTTTAAAAATACTTTTGTCTCATATGCTTTCAGTTCTATAGTCCCCTCGGTTTCAGCTCCTGCATACATATCCCTCATCGGCTGTTTTAGACAGATTTGAACCGGTTCGTGGCTATAGTTCAGGACAAATATATATTGTCTGCCATCTTTTTCCCTTATGGCTAATTCCGTCTCCCGGGGCAATTCCAGCAGACTCTGATAAGGTTCAGACACACCAAGCTTCCTCAGGAAGACCTCTGCCGCATCCCTGGTAAAAGCCCCCACACAATCGGTAATGGTACTGGTATTCACGTCCAGGATTGTGGAAGCATCCCACGCTCCCTGAAAATACATTGCCGCTTTTCCCTGCTTAAACTGTGACTGTACCTCTTCTGCTGTCATACCAAGCATTCCTTCCTGAAAATAGCCCTGATCAATCATGCTCTGTACTTCTTTGGACGCTTCCACATGAGCTGGATCATTCCATTTTCTCGTTCCGTTACAGATGCCGTCATACAAATCCATTCCCGCTATTCCGTTTGAGATCTGCTGAACGAACTGAGCCGGAATCCAGGAATCGGTAGCCGCCAGTATCATTGGCGTAACCTGGTTATTCTTTAAAGTTTTGCAAACATTCAGGAATTCTTCATAGGTAGTGGGTACACTTAACTGATTCTCTTCAAATATTTTTTTATTATAAAACATAACGCAAAAAGATTTCTGGGTTGGTACTGCATAAAGTTTGCCATCATAAGTTACCGGATCCAATACACCATCTGCAAAACTGTTTTTCCATTGGTCATCTTCTGCCATCGCCTCCTGAAGAGATGCCACTTTTCCGCCTTCTACAAATGGTTTTAAGTAATCCAGCTCCCAGGTAAAGAAAATATCCGGCACCGAATTGGATGCCATAAGGGTTGTCAATTTGGTTTTGTACTGTTCGTTTTCATAAAACTCTATATTTACCGTAGCACCCCACTCATTATCTTTGGAAAACTCATCCGCAATTTCCTGATAAGTTTCCCGATAGGCATCTGCTGCGCTTCCAACGCACATGGCAGTAAGCGCCGGTCCATCTCCTGTATTTGCACCTTCTGCTGCTTTTGAAACATCTTCCGTTTTCGTACCATCTGTTTTCCCAGTATCTGCGGTTCCCGCCGTCTCACTTCCGGTTGCGCTGTTCTTTCCATCCGAAGCTGCAAGACCGGCCGCCCCATTGCCTCCGCATCCTGCCATCATGCCCGCCGCTGCGATTGCTGCAATTCCTGTTAATACTAAACTTATCCGTCTTCTTTTCATATTCCGCCTCTTCCTTTCATAATTAATTTTATTTTTCGCTGAATGATCTCTTTTCCATTCTTTCACACCCGCTCTCTTAATTAGGGTGTATTGTCATGTTCGAGATAAATTTATTATATATTACTTCGCCTTGAGGAAACAGGTGGGTGGATAACCAAAAATGTTTAAAATATTAAACTCATCTTTTCTTTACCAGTCCGGCACTAGTTAATATTACAATCAAAAAAAGGTATGATTAGCTTCATCAGCTATATCACACCGTTGATCTTACTTGTTTATTCAGTTTTCACATCCCCGCAGAGGATAATTTAATTGCCCATACCAACAATCATTCCCAGCACATAAGGCACCAGCCATACAGCCCATACAAAGATGCTGAATTTATGAAAATTTTCCTGCTTTTGTTCATCCTTTTTCACCAGCACAATCGTTGCCCAGACTGCATGGAACAGCATCAGGGCAATTGCCAGCGCCCCTGTAATTCCATGGAGATTCAGTCCGCCGGTACCTGGCTTACTCCCTGCAATGGTACTCATGATGGTAGTTCCTGTGGTATCAAACACCAAACCCAGCCAGAATATGATAACATGAGGCTTTCGCAGAACATGCGCCTTTCGCTCTGAAAAAACTCCAATCGTATAAAATATCAGTGCCAATGTTATCGTAATGATCGCTAAAATTAATTTTACATCCATATGTATTTTCTCCTTTGAATTCAACTTGAACATTGTTCATTATATAGTATCAATCTGTGTTTGTCAATAATCTTATTTTAAGGGTAATCTTATCATAAAACATCTTATGAACTTGCTTTCCGTATTCTATTATGATACAAAAATAGAGCGATTTACCGAGATGTTTACACATCTGCTGTAAAGCGCTCCATTTTAGTCGTATTTTCAGAATTGTTTCATCTATTTTTTCAACTATTTCAATTTCACAATCACACTCTGAAATGCTTTAAGAACAACGTTGTCATTCCCAGTTTTCCAATCCTCATAATTGTTCAGAAGTACCTCTCCGGGTACATCGTCCAATGGAAGTCTGATTTCCCTGGCGTTGCAGTTATGAATTGCCAGAACCCTATTTTCCTCATAAGTCCTTTCATACGCGATTACCCCATCCTGGTCTTCATATCTGGGCTTTGTTTCACCATAAATGAAGGTTTCCTCTAGATCTTCCCGTTTTCTTAAGGCTATCATCTTTTTATAATAAGAGAGCAGGGACTTGTCATCCTTCTTCTGTGCTTCATAATTGATCACGCGATAGTTGGGGTTTACATCGAACCATGGTATTCCTTCGGTAAATCCTGCATTCTTCTTATCATTCCACTGCATTGGAGTACGGCTGTGTTCTCTGCATTCGTTGTTTACTTTTTCCAGAGCCTCATCTTCCGTCATACCTTTCAGCAGGTATCCATTATAATTATTATAAGTTGCCAGATCCAGAAACTCATGAATGGATTTTTTCTGGTAATCCCTCATACCGATTTCCTGCCCCTGGTATAAAAACACAATTCCTCTCAGGAAAAAATTAACAGATGCCAGCAGGGACTCACTATAAAAATTAATGTGCTCTTCCGGGATAAACCGCTCCACAGATCTGGAAGTATCATGGTTATCCGTAAAATTACACATCAGTCCATGACCTTTCGCGTAATCCTGTTTTGCAAACAGCCTGTCCCGTAATTCGTGAATCATCTCTAACGGACAGTCTTTCCATTCCTTATCCTTTACATGAAACTGCGTGTGGCAGAAATCAAAGATGGTGGAAAAATAACCATCGTCTCCGATAAACTCACCCAGTTCTTCCGGCCTGACATCATCTACTTCGCCAATTGTGAATGCGTTATGCGGTTTAAAGGTCTTTTCTTTTAACTCATCCAAAAATACATTAAGTCCTTTGGCATTACGGAAATAATCCCAGGCACTGGCAAGCCCGTCCGGTCCATCTGCCGGCCGGTTTACATATGCAAAGTTCTTCTTTAAATGGCTGATTGCATCGATACGAAATCCCCCAAGTCCTATGTCCAGCCACCGGTTTACCATATCGTAAATGATTTCCCGCAGTTTGGGATTCTCCCAGTTCAGATCAGGCTGGCCTTTGGTAAAAAGATGCAGGTAATACTTGTTAGTATCTCCGATTTTTTCCCAGGCACTGCCTCCAAAAATGGAACGCCAGTTATTAGGCGGATTCTCCCCGTCCCCCTCCCGGATTATATAGAAATCGGCATATTCGCTGTCCAGGTCAGCCGTCGCCTTTTGAAACCACTCATGCTGGTCGGAGGTATGATTCACCACCAGATCCATCAATATCTTCATTCCTCTTTTATCGGCTTCACGGATCAATTCTTCCATCTCTTCATTCGAACCAAACATGGGGTCAATCCGGTCATAATCTGAAATATCATAACCGTGGTCCACCATGGGAGATTGGTAAATCGGACATAACCAGATCACATTGATTCCCAGATCCAGAAGATCGTCAAGATGCTGAATAACACCTCTGATATCACCGATGCCATCTCCATTCGTATCCTGATAACTTTTTGGATAGATCTGATATCCAATTGTATTATGCCACCACTTTTTAAGCATTTTCTCCTCCATCTGCGCAAATATGCGCCTGTAATATTTATTCCCGCGAGCAACGAGCGGAGTATTTGACTTTTTAACGGTCTTACTACCCCTTAACTGCTCCGCTTGTAACACCTTCCACATAATATTTCTGCATGTATATGAACAGCAGCGATATCGGAATGGCAATTATCACACATCCTGCAGTAAATACCGTAAACATCGTATTGGAACTTGACTTTGTCATCATCGTATATAATCCGATTGCAACCGTATAGTTTTCCAGCTTATCCCCCATGATGACCTTGGAAAAGATGAAGTCCATCCACGGAGCCATGAATGCGGTCAGTGCCGTATAAACGATCATATGCTTTGACAGTGGAAATATGATCTTAGTAAATACCTGGAACTGGGTTGCCCCGTCAATCTTCGCAGATTCATCCAATGCTTTTGGCATGGTGTCAAAAAATCCTTTTGCCACATAAAAGGTAAGTGCAGCTCCGGAAGAATAAATAAGTACCAGTGCCAGCAGGCTCTGTGTCAGATCCATTGCCTTTAAAATATAATAAACTGCGATCATGCTCATAAATGCCGGGAACATGTTCAGTACCAGGGCGATTTTCATGATCGGTTTTCTCATGCGGAATCTTAACCTGGATAATACATATGCCATAGATGTGGTCAAAAATGTACTTAACAGGCAGGATGCCACCGACACAATCAAGGTATTGGAAAACCATCTGAAGAAAGGGTATTCACTCATGGTAAAGAGCATTTTATAATTGTTCCACGTAAATCCCTTTGGTATAAAGTAGGAAACAAATTGTCCGCTCTCCGCTCTGAATGATGTCAGAACGATCCAGATGATCGGGAATATCCACAGAATACTAAGGGCAATCAGTATGATGTATGTAACCGTATTGCCTAATCTATTTTTCAGTTTCATTGATACATATCCTCCTTACTGTAAGCGGCTGATCTGGTATAGGTAATCAGCGAGAATACTGCACATATGACAAATGTGATGATACCGATTGTAGATGCCAGGTTATAGTCTGCCTTCTCTACCGTCAGTTTATAAAGCCAGGTTACCAGCAGATCCGTGTCTCCAGCCGCATAGAAGTTGCTGTTAAGCGGTGCACCTCCGGTCAGCAGATAAATCACGTTGAAGCTGTTAATATTACCTACAAACTGCTGAATCAGTGAAGGCGTCATAACAAAGAATATCTGGGGCAGTGTAATTTTTCTGAATATCTGTAAGGTGTTGGCACCATCCATTCTGGCTGCTTCCACCTGATCCTCCGGCAGATTGGTTAAAATACTGGTTACTACAATCAGTGTAAATGGAATGCCGACCCACATATTGACCATAATAACCGAGAATTTTGCCACCAGCGGATCTGTTAAAAACGGAATTGGCTGATCAATCAAACCAATATTCTGCAATAATGTGTTTAATGGACCGGATGCATGAAGCATATTTCTCATAATCAGAAGAGATACAAACTGAGGCACCGCAATTGTAGTTACGAAAATTGTACGGAAAAATTTCTTAAGACGTATGCCCTTTTTGTTAATTAAAAGCGCCAGTATGACTCCTCCCAGAAAGTTTGTAACAGTAGCCAAAAGTGCCCAGATCAGCGTCCACACTAATAGCGGAAAGAAAGTACCGGCAATGTTTCCGCCCAGCATAGAACCAAAATTACTGAATCCAACCCAGCCAAACAAGTTCTTGGGCGGCAGATGATTGTGGTCATAGCTTGTAAATGCCAGCAAGATCATATACAATAGCGGCAAAATGGTAAAAATTAGTACAGCGATTGTGGGCAGTCCCAATAATGTAATATGAAAACGGCTGTCCAGTAAGGAATGAATATCTTCCTTAAAGGAAGGTATTTTCTTATCGGATGCTTTTAACATCTGGATATTCCAAGCGCTTTTTATATTTACAAAATAAGCTGCGATAAACAGTGCAATGATGATCACGGTTGCCAGTCCATAAATCATGAATAGCATGGAATTATCTCCCTGGACCTGGACCTTAATGCCCAGATTTTCATCCATGACCCAGCCCTGTGCCTGCGTACCCAGGGTTACCAGGCCGCCAAGTGCTCCTGCCCCATAAAATATCATGTAGAATATGAACACTGCTTCGATTGCCAGAAACAGTAATCCTTTTATAATCTGATGATTCATCAGATTGGCACTTCCCATGATAAAATAAGATAAACGAACGGACAGATCCCCGCTTTTAAATCCATTTATAAAATTCTTAACAGGATTTCCTCTTCTTTTCTTTTTTGTCTGCATTTCCTTATCTCCTCTGAAATGGCCAGCCATGATTCTTCATGACCGGCCAATGCTTTAACAGATGCGCGTTTACCCAATCTGAAAATACTTATGCCTAGTGCCGCCCGGCATAAATGCGCCGGGAGGCACTGCCTCTGCCTGACTTATTAATTGGCAGCCGCTGCACTGGCGGTATCATTTACCAGGGCATCCAGTTTCGTCTGAATATCTGCATCTGATAATTTACCCGCATATGCATCGATAATAATCGGATCCAGAATATCCCAGAAGGAACGCAGTTCAGAAAGTTTTGGCATTAATACGGTGTAATCCTCCTGAGTCATTTCAGATACAACGCCGGAGATCATGTCATTTTTTACTTCATCGGATTCTCTTAATGCATTGTTGCAGGGGATATTGCCATTTCCGTCAAACCTTGCTTTCTGGCTCTCCTGGTTTGTAAGGAAATCAGCAAGTTCCATTGCATCTAAGGGATACTTGGTAGCTGCATTTACAGCCAGTAATTTAACGCCCTGGAAAGAACGCAGTTGAACTGCTCCATCACCAAAGTCAGCAGTTGGGTAAACAGCTACCCCAAGGTTTTCTCCAAGTGCATCTGTAATATCCTTTTTGCCCCAGGGACCGGTAACCATAGCAGCAATTTCGCCGGATTTTAACTTATTCATAGCATCTGCATTACATGCAACTACATTTTTATTATCTTTCAGAGAAGCAATCCATTTCGTTACATTTACGCCCTGTTCGGAATTAAAAGTGGTATCTGCAATGTCTTCTCCATTATCTCCGAAAAGCTTACAACCGTTTGCAATATACATCGGAGCTACTGTGTAGTTGGTACCCTCTTCCGCCACATTTAATCCGATTTTAGCTTTTGCAGTAATTCCTTCGAAAGTTTTCACATCTTCCTCCGTAAGCATGGATTTATTGTAAACCAGATACATTGCTTCCACTGCATATGGATAGCCATAAACGGTATCTTTATAGGTAGCCGCATCCAAAGCTGTCGGCGTATCCTCGCTCTTAATTCTGTCTACATATTTGGTATTTTCATATAAGGTGCCTGCTTCGACAAGCTGTCCCAGCTGATCATGAGGTAATGCAATCACATCTGCTGCCGCCTCCGGATCTTTCTTCACCTCTTCTTCCGCCTTGCCACTCTCAGAAAACACAACATCGATGGTATAATTCTTTTCCGGATGAGCTGCTTTAAACTGCTCCACCAGATCCTTGGTGATATCCAGTACATCCTGATCCGCCCACACCTTTAACGCCACGTCCTTACTGTCTGTGCTGACTGCTGATCCTGTACCGGCTGAGGTTGCTGCTTCTGCAGAAGACTTGTCACCTCCGCAGCCTGCAAGCAGACCGCCCGCCATCATAACCGATAATGCAAGAGCTGTAAATTTAACTGTTCTTTTCATAATTCCTTACCTTCCTTTTCATTTGGATGTTCTCCTGTTTTCTGAGGTAATTATAACTTTTCATCTGCCAGTTTAAAATGAACTAAATAAACTTTGGGAGTGAACAAAATAAACTTTTTCAGTCGGGATGCTATTTTTTGTTGTGTTTATTGTCTATGTATGACAATGCCGAAAATATTACAAGCAATAACGTCAGTGTTTCCATCAAGCTCATTGGCATCACCCTCCTTCAATTACTAGTGCCGCCCGGCGTAAATACCTTAACTTTCTCTTCCCATTCTTGGGAAAGCTCATTGTCAACCCCGTTTTAAAATGTTAAAATACCTTTATATACCCCGCTCACAATTCACTTTTCATAGCAAAGATAAGGATGTGAAACTTGAAACCCAAATACCGTTTTAACCGTATCCGCACGAAATTATTTACAATATTTTTTATTCTGGTACTGTTCCTGCTGCTGATTACTATCTCGTTGAATTACATAATCTCCAGCCGTTCCAATAACCAGAATGCAAAGATTTTAAATAACCAGATGGCGACTCTGGCTGACCAGGATTTCCAGGTTATATTTGATGAAATTGACCGGATTTATTCATCTATTACCACCAGTCCGAATTTTTCATCTCTTTATAATGCCAGCAGCAAGGCTTCCCCGTTGGAGAATTATCTGCTCACCTATAACCTTTCGGATCTGCTGAGCACACCACTGGGCGCTTCCCTTTATATACACAGCATTAATTATATCAACCCAACCAATGATATGCTGATTTCCTGCATTGCAGGGGAAATGAATGTTGAGCGGAATTTTTCGTTTTCAGGCTCACCCTCTTGGTTTCAGACAGCCGTTAATGAGTTGGAACAAAATGAAAATACAAATATTTTATACCTTCCCTCACACCAGGAACTCTATTACAAGCGGGGAGCAAACGATGTAAATAAAGAAGTCATCACCGTGGTTCGAAAGACCGCTAATGTAAATACGAATTACCAGAATAAAGGTCTATTATTTTTTAATATCGACCTGGAAGTTTTGAAAAAACTGACCATGGGATTAAATGCTTACGTAGGTATGCAGAATATCATCATGACTGACACCGGAGAGGTGATCTATACAACAGATGCGGGACTGACCCAGGTTCCGGGGGCAACTGATACCCTGTTAAACTGCGAATCCATCGGCTACCTCACCATATCGCAGGATACCTATATGGCACTGCCTGTTCCCATTGAGGTGAATAACTGGCGGATCATTTCCCTGATTCCAAAATCCGTCTACACCAGCGAAAGCCGCCATGTGGCGCTGTTCAGCGTTTTAGCGGGAGTTTTGGTGCTGACCCTGGGACTTTTCATTACCTGGATTTTATCCAAGCGGATCTCTACGCCTATCGAATCTCTTTCCGGCACTATGAAGGCGGTTTCCAATGACCAGATGGATATCCGGGCTGAGATTACCTCTAATGATGAAGTAGGTGAGCTCTCCATGAGTTTTAATACCATGCTGGACCGCATTAATGATTTGATAGAAAAGGAGTATGTCTTGACTGCGCAGCAAAAAGATGCTCAGATTAAAGCCCTGCAGGCACAGATTAATCCCCATTTTCTATACAATATTTTGCAGTCCATAGCCAGCATTGCATCGATTAACAAAATTCCGGAAATTACTACAATGGCTAATTCTCTTGGTAAAATGATGCGTTACAGTATTAAAACGGCAGAGAATTCCACCACCATCCAGGACGAGCTGATACATGTGACCCACTATCTGGATATCCAGAAAATCCGTCACCTGGAAAAACTGGATTATCAGATCCAGTCCAATGAAGAATATGCTGACTTTCCGCTGCTGAAGCTAACGCTGCAGCCATTGATTGAAAATGCAATTATGCACGGATTCTGTCCCTCTCATGAGAAGCTGTTTATTCTACTAACCGTTACAGCCAAAGAACAATGGTTAACGATTCAGATATCGGATGACGGTGCCGGTATTCCACCTGATAAGCTGGCGCAGCTTCAAACAGAACTTCTGACTCCGGCAACCGGCTTTTACAGTGACAGCAGTCCCAGTATCGGGATTAAAAATGTCTACGCACGTTTGCGGCTCTACTATAATAAAAATGTTTTACTGGAAATCGACAGTGAAGAGGATGAAGGAACTGTTATCACTTTAAAACTCCCCTATCAAAGCACTAATATGAAAGAACAGGAGGCAGTATCATGATCCGTACTATCGTATGTGAAGACGAATACTGGGTACGAAAAGGCATCATCAACCTTGTACCCTGGAGAGAATTCAATCTGGAGTTAGCCGGAGAATTCGAGAATGCCACCGATGCTGTGGAATTTCTTAAGACACATCCCATTGATCTGGTTATTACTGATATGAATATGAACAACGGAGACGGATGTACCCTGCTTGACTATCTCACAGATACCAATACTGATTGCGAAAAAATTATTATCAGTGGTTATACTGATTTTGAATATACAAAAAAAGCCATCAATTCCTCCGTGTGCGAATATTTATTAAAGCCTGTGGAAGAAACGGAACTGAAGAATGTGCTGAATAAAGCCATTGATAAAATTCATACAAAATTAAAGGACCGCATGGAGCAGATCCAGGTGAAAGAAAAAATACAGCAGACCGTCCCGCTCCTTCAGGAAAAATTATTAAATTCACTGGTAAGTCCGGAAGACTTTGGTAAAGAAAAGATTATTGAAGAATTGTCCAAAATAGGTTTTGAATTAAATAATAAATATTTTACAGTGCAGATTCTGTATGTGGCAAAGCAGGATCCGGATACCGCCCTCACTGCTCTCACCGAGGAGGAACTGGCGCAATGGATTTCTTTTATTGAGGAAAAAATCACGCGTAAAGAGTGTATTCTGTTTAAAAGCCGTCATCGCAAGGAAGAGTTTATTCTGCTCTGGGAAGGAACGCCGGACCGTCCCCTTCACCGGACATCCATCTTCACTGAATTTCAAAAGCTGGGCGAGTACAGCGGCTATACCTTAAAAAGCGGCACGGGGACCTTTTTAAAAGGATACCAGTCCATTCCGCTCTCCTATCGGCAGGCAAAGACCGCACTGGATTATGAGCTGATCGGGCAGCCATTTCCACAGAACATTTTTTACGATGATATCAAAGAATTGGACCAAAGTACCTATTCCTATACACTGGATGAAAAATTACTCAGCGGCATTGTTAAGAACAGAAACCGGAAAATGATTCCTCTTTTTATACAGCACATTGGATCCATTTCCAGAACAGCCGCTTACTATCATCTTCCTACATATAAAAATGCGGTGATCCGGGCTGCCATGCAGTTGGAAAAAGCGTGCTTTGAAAAAGATATGAAATGCCCCGAATTATCCGAAACGGTAAATATTGTATCCCCCATGTGTTCCACTGTTTTGATTAACCAATATCTCATGAAGATTTTTCAGAATATTCTGGATGAAATCGAAAAAGCCAAGGCTCCCGCCGGAAAGAATGTGATCGAAGAAATATGTGAGTATGTAAAAGTTAACTATGGTGAAGAAATCAGCCTGATTGCTTTTGCCCAAAAGTACTATATGAACCATATCTATTTAAGCCGCCTGTTCAAATCAGAAACAGGAGAAAACTTCAGCAGTTTTCTTACCCGGATACGAATGGAAAAAGCAAGGGAATTATTGTCCAGTGATTCTTTCCTGATTAAGGAAATTGCAGAAATGGTGGGTTACGAAAACCCCTATTATTTTACGAAAGCATTTCAAAAATACTTTGCCTGCTCACCAACGCTCATTGAAAAACTGGATACCAAGGAGAACGAGGGTTGAAAGGAAATCTATCTATGAAAAAATATGTTTATCTCATTTCAATGATCATGTGGATTCTGGTGTTTACTGCAGGCTGCAGTTTCTCTTTTTCCGGGGCAGACGGCACATCTGAGTCTGATGCTCCGGATCAGATCGATCTGTATGTGATGCACGGACGCCAGGAAGCACCGGAAGCTTATACGAAACTGGCAGATGCTTTCCATAAAAAGTATCCCAATATTACCGTTCACTATGAGACTCCCAGCAATTTCGACCTGACCTTGCAGAACAGGCGGGCACAGAACCGGACACCGGATATCTATTCCGCAACAACCATTGAGGCAAATGCCGGCATCCTTATAGATCTCACCGATGAACCTTTTATGAAGAATGTAAAAAAGGTAACCTTTGATACGGTAAAGGACAACCGGGATTATTTCTTCCCAATTGGATACTCGGGAGTAGGTGTCATTTATAACAAGGCCGTGTTTTCAGAGAATAACCTTACACCGCCCAGGACCCTGTCAGAACTGACTAACGTCCATCAGGTTCTGGCTTCAAAGAATATTGCCGCTTTTGCCCTTGGTTACAAAGATCTCTGGGTTGGGCATTTTTCCCTTCGTCCCGCCTTTTATGCCGTATACGGATCTTATCCGGACTGGAATCAGAAAAGGAACCGGGAGGAGGTATCCTTTTCCGACACCCCTGAGTGGCAGTTAATTGCTGATGTACCGAAGAATTACGTCTATGCCTATGGCAATACCGATACCGCATTTGAAGTGGGTTATATGGACGCCTGTTCCATGCTTGCCAATGGAGAAGCGGCGATGATGCTTCAGGGTTCCTGGGCAACTTCTCTCATTCAAAATTATAATCCGGATGTAGAGCTGGGATTTATGCCCCTGCCGGTTTCCGATGATCCTGACCGTAGTAAGATCAGCTACTATTGTGATTATTATTTATCCATAAGCGCTGATACCAAACATCCAAAAGAAGCAAAACTCTACCTGGATTTTCTCTCAACCCAGGAAGCTGCTAAGATATATGTGGACAGTACGAAGACCTTTTCCAGTGTAATTGGTGCACCAATTCCGGAAGATCCCGTTTCTAAAGATATTGAAAAATATGTGGATAAAAACCAGTATATCGATGATCCCAGCGGCACCTGGCCTAACCGATTTTATAAAAATGCTGAAAGATATTTTATGGAATATATTCTGGATGGCATGGATTATTCAGAACTTACAAAATTACTGGACAAAGAATGGGATACCTGCAGTGATAAATAACTGCAGGCATCCCATTTTCATTCCATTTTTCCAATTCCATAACTTATTTTTTTACAACCGGCATCCACACTTCAAATACTGCATTGGCTGGATCCGGACTTAAATACAGTTCGATATCCGGCGCATTACCGTATTCATAGCCGGAAGTTGGCAGCCACTCTGTCACAGCTCTTCTCTCAATATCCTGGATGCTGTCCGGCATGGTTCCTGTACCAAAAAAGATAGCCCAGGTTGCTGCCGGTACTATATATTCTTCTGTTCCTGCTGCTGCAGGCTGGTCTGTCGCCACACCAATGTAATAGCACCAGTTATCCTCTTCCAGGCAGGCACTGACTCCAAGTATTCCTTTGACTTCCTGATTCATCATTCCAGCCAGTTTTTCCAGGATGCCTGACTGCGCTGCCTTTGCCCACATCTGCGGTACTTCCCTGAAATTCTCTTCTAAATCCTTACTTAAGCTTTCCTTCATTCCAACAATTCGAAATGCTTCCTTTTTCTCAATACGATATTCCATCTCCGCTTCTCCTTTGATTACCATTTTTAAGCTGATACGGGGGTAGGCTTTCAACGTTATACCCTGCTGCTTTGCTGCAGAAGGCGGAAACCCATGGACACCCTGGAAGGCTCGATTGAATGACGTAGGAGATTCATACTGGTAACGGTATGCCACATCCAGAACCTTATCTCCGTTACACAGATCAAAAGCTGCCTGGGTCATCCGTCTGCGTCTGATATACTCTGCTAAAGGTACACCGGCGATATAAGAAAACATCCGCTGGAAATGATATGTGGAGCAGCCGGCCATCCGTGACGCTTCTTTGATTTCTATTTCCCCGCTCAGATTATCTTCTATATATTTAATTGCCTCATTTAATTGTTCAATCCATTCCATTTGTATCACCTCTTGTATCATCATAGTTTATTTGGAGAATAAAATCCTCTCTATTTACAGACGTAATCTGCGAGATGGACATATTCGTATGCCCGGCTTCACATAGTTAACCGGAAATCATTTTTTCCATCACCGTTAGAAATGCATTGGTTTCGTATCCCTTTTTTTGATAATAACCTTCTGTCCGGGGATCCCGGCTGGTCCAGAGAATTACTTTATCAATCCCCTTTTCCTTCAGCCTCTCCTCAAACTCTTTTAACAGGATGCTTCCCAGTCCCTTATTTTTCATAGAAACATCCATGCAAAACTCTTTGATTTCAAAATGTACACAGTCGTAGTACTGTTCTTCTCTCCCCACAATCATACCGCACAGCTCTCCATCCAGATACCCGGCAATGCCATATGCATTTTCGCCGGTTATCATCTGTCGGATTCTCCTGGCTGCTGTCTCCTCAGTCCAATTGTCATTCCAGGGCGATGCATTAAACGCATTCATAAACAAATTTGCCAGGTCCATGACCATCGTTTCTTTCATTTCATAAAATTCCATATATGTAAACATCCTTTTCTTGAGCGTATTTGAAAAATCCTTTCTGGCAGCTGTGCGTTCAGTTTGTGGAATACAAATCGTGCGTCCGGCGGCTCACGATACTCCGAAAGCCTTTCCAAATATCTGCATATAAACCGGTATTGCAGCCATTGCCAGAATCGTCGTTACGGTAATTACCACGGAAGCAAATGAATAATCACTTCCGCTTTCTTTTGCCATAATACCAAGCTGGGTCATGGCAGGCATAATCGTCATGATACAAAATACAAGCTGCAGCTGAGGATCAACCGGCAGAAGCAGGCACAGCCCGAACATAATCGCAGGTGCTATAACAAATCGTCCCGCAAGTATCATAATCAGCTCTCTGGAGAAACGGATTTCTTTTAGGTCCGTCATACGGATAACGCTGCCGATAAAGACCATAGACAGTGCTGTTGTGGACTGTTTTACATAGCTTATGGAACTCATTAAAAATTCAGGCAAATTAATTTTTAACAGTACCACCGCAACTCCCAGCAGAAATCCCACAAGGGGAGGGGAAAAGATATTTTTTATTTCCTTTTTCCACCCGGGTCTCGTTTTTTGCCCGGAATCCCTGCGCAGCAGCCAGGTTCCAAGGGTCCAGAACAATGTGGTATTCGCCATATAATACACCATAGCATCGGACAGGGCTTTTTCTCCCATTAATGCTATAATAACCGGAAATCCCACAATCGTTGTATTGGAAAAAGTCACTGCATTAATGAACACCCCTCTGCGGCTATTACTTACCCGAAAAAGGACCGCTAACAGTACACTGATCCCAAGGCACACCAGAATTACCATAACCGGTATCGGGAGGTTTTTCACAATTCGAAATAATTCGGACCGGTCTTTACATGTCGTAAGAACATTATAAAACATATAACAGGGTATGGCTATTTTTACACAGAATTTGGAACAGACATCCATTCCACTCTTACCAAACCACGCCCTGCCTGCAATCACCCATCCGATTCCAATCATAATCAACAGTGACAAAACACTCTGAATACTATTCCATAGCATAATTATTCCTCTTTCTATGATGTCTCATCACTTTCCTAAAAATGATTTCTTCTTCTGAAATGAAAAAACTTTGCAGAAAAATACGCAAGATCACATAATAACATGGTGGGTATTTTATACATATGATATATCCTCTCTTCCGGTCAATCCCCAGATAATCCGCAGTCTTCCAGAATATATAGAATCTTTGAAATTTCCCCATAGGCATCCGCAGGATTTGTCCATTGAAATGTATAGCCCAGAGAAACATTTACATAGCGGATACCATTTTTCTGTATTTTCATTGGCATATGGGAATGACCGCTGATACTTAATGAAACTTCATTTTTTTCAAAGAAATGGCGATACCTTTCACTTCCCAGCTGGTTGATCAATTTATTATAAAATGGAATGGGATAGGCTCTGATCAGTTCTCCGATTGGAAGCATATGCATAACGACACAGCGCTTCTTTCCCTGTGCTGCCTCTTTTTCAAAAGACTTCTGAAGCATTCTGATATCCTTCATGACCAGCCTGACATCCCGTTCATAATCAATCACACCCCCATGAATCACCTTCTGATCCGGCCAAAAGAAACGGGATATGATACTATTAGCCGCCTTCCCTGGCGGGTTCCCGGGTTTTCTCTTTCCAAAGCTGTAATCAAACCATCCACCGATACCGGTAATGTACCAGTGCTTTGTCACAATCGGATTTTCCATCAGGGAATACTCTTTATGAAATAGGATACTGTCATGAAAAGCACTGGATTCTCTGTTAATCCTGTCTTTGCTTTTTCTTCTGAGGTTTTCCACATACATATCATGGTTACCCGGAACGATGCGCACTTGAGCTTTGGTCTTAACCGCCAATGCATCATAGAATCGAAGGGCATCCTTGGCTCCCGTAGAAGTATCTCCCAGAAAAACAACCGTATCCAGTGCCTTATCCGCTATCACTTGAGATAAAATCTCAAGGAAATCAAACTGCCTGTTAAAATCAATATGAAGGTCTGATATAAATCCAATACGCATAGTTCCACTCTTCTTTCTAATCCTGTCCCATTTTTGAGTCTTACTATAAGTATATCCAAAAAATTAATTTTATCAAGCCCTGTTTCCTGGATTTATCATTCTCTGTTTATTTCTTCAATAATGGAATCACCAAGTACCTTCTTCACCGGAATAAATACTGCCCCGACACTAATCATCAGATTCAGGATTACAATTCCAACTATTACCCATATATTTACCCTGATATTGGGGTTGATATATAAATACACATGGGTAAGCAGGTACAGAAGCACTTTCTCCAGTCCAATGTATGCCACAACAGTGACAATACTGGCATATGCTCCATAGCGCAGTCCTTCTTTTAACATCATCTTTAAAAATCCGGTGTCCGTAATCCCCATCGCTCTGAGAATTCCAAATTCATGTCTTCTGGACAATACCAGGTGGTTCATGCTGTTAATAATATGCATTAAGCTGATCATAAGCAGGATCACAGCTATCCCATAAAAAAATACCATCTTCTGTTTCAGGTAACTGTTCTGTACTTTTATTTCCGCTGTATAATCTTTGATCAGGCATCTGGGTATATGGGAGATTTTCTCTTTGATCTCCTGGACAATCTCCCCGCTGTCTTCCTTTTCTTCTTGATTGATACTGATCATATTATAGTCCGCAATACCGAAGTTCTCCATCATCTGCTCATTGGTCATTATCAGGTCTAATCCATCTTTTCCAATGAAATAGGGATTAGCCGCCATTGACCGTTTTACAAGGGCAGATACCACAAATTCCTTTTCTTCAAACCAGTCCTGATCTCCGAATTTCAATGCCTCCTCCGGGACATCGGGACTTTTTGGTACTTTTACGGTTATCGTATCCCCAGGATGAATACTCAGCCCGTCATAATGTCCCTGTCCATCCATCAGGGTCCGAAGTATTACCGTATTTTTTTGCTCCATCCCCCTGTGGGTTATATTTCCTTCCAGAAGATAATCCTTCAGCCCATCCAGCATTTGGGCATCGTATCCGTAGATATTACTTTTTATTCCGTATTCCCCGTTTTCTTTCTCCGTACAGATCCCATTAAAATATTCCATCATTCTTGGATCCATTAAATGATTGGGGTCATTGTTAATTTCCGGAAAATAAGATTTCCACTGCAAGATATCCCGCTGTATTTCTACTTCACCCAGGTAATAACTTACGGGATGAACGGATTCTATTCCGGGTATTTGTTCTATGTTGGATACAGCGTCTCCCGGAATGGTGTCCATAAATGATGAGGTTTCCAGAAAAACCTGATAATCCGACCCCAGCCCGTCATCCGCCTTTAGAGACAGTTCATTATTTAGCCGGGTGTTAACCGTAACGTAAGTCGTACATAAAAAAATAATACTCCCAAGTGCCAGGGAAAACAGGATGCTGATCAAAGTCCCTTTCCGTGCAAACATAAATTTTTCAGAAATTACGTCTGTCATCTGCCTGGAACTTTTACTGTAACTTTTTCTGTTTCTTGTCTTCTTATCATTGCCGTTTTTCATAACATCAACCACTGAAATCCGATGTAACCTTCTAACACTTATAAAGCTGATCAATAATAACAGAATTCCCAGAAAAACTGCCCCAAAAATAACTGCTCTATAGCTTATGTAAAAATGTCTGGAAACGGCATCCGCATCTGCAAACACATTAGAAAATTTGGCATAAAACAAGCCGATTATCCCATTCCCTATCAAACTTCCTATTGGATATCCCAAGGCAAATAACAAACCAAGTTCCATGAACAGTAACCAGAAAATATTTTTTTCCCCTGTTCCCAATGCTTCCAGGATACCATATTGTGAAGTCCTCTTCATAATGGAGACATGAAAGATACTGTAAATAATAAAAGAACTAAAGATACCAAGAATTAAAATTACACCATTAACGGTCAGATTAAATTCATCCCGGGCAATCCGCAGTGCTGTAGTAAAATTCGAACCAGGCGTTTTCATTATCTCCCAAAAAGCAGACGGCTGTCCCTCTCCAAAAAAAGACACAACCGTATTATTCACCATCATCCCACCATCCGGAATATGAAATTCTTCCTGAAATGCTTTTCTTTGTGTTTTTAAGTTCTTCTTCTCATCAAACTTTACATAAAGAAAGTGTTCTCCTGATGCACCCTCTGTATCCTCGCTGGTAAATCCTTCCATCCCGCCAACCGCTGTTGCCCATCGATTGGAAATCACACCGCAAAGAGTGTATTCTTTACCATCCAGATAGACTTTGCCACCGATTTCATCCTTGATGTTCATATTTCCCATGGTATATGCATCCAGCATAATCTCTCCCGGATTTGCCGGATAATCGCCCTTTAATAATTTTCTTCCGATAATTGAGAAATATTCTCCATCTCCATAGACGAAAGAAAAAATATAGGGCTCCTGAATATCTTTTTTCTTTTCAAGTTCCCCCAGCCTGGTGATCCGATATCCCTGCCCCGTTTTCTTGCTCCGAATCTTCCGGATTAAATCCGAATCTGCTTTGATATAATAGTGATAATCTCCATAAACCTTCCGGTCTTTCTCCAGATTACTTCTTTCGCCACTGTAAACAAGCGAACTGATTCCCGTCATCAGCGCAACCGAGATGATGATGCTGAACAGAATGGCAGTTGACTGCCTTTTATAAAATTTGATGTACCGTACTGAGAATTTTAAGCTGGCCTTCATTGTAGACCACCCCCTTCTCCCACTATACCTCCGTCTTCTATATGGATAATTCTGTCACATAATTGTGCAATTGCCTCATTATGGGTAACCATCATTATCGTCTGATGGAATTTCTGGCTGCTGTTTTTTAATAAGCCGATTACCTCCATCGTGGTTCTGGAATCCAGATTCCCGGTGGGTTCGTCTGCCAGAATAATGGCAGGTTTATTTGCAAGTGCTCTGGCAATCGCCACCCGCTGCTGCTGTCCCCCGGATAACTCATTGGGGTACTTCTCTCTTTTCTCCCACAGCCCTAATTCATACAGCAGTTCCTGGATATACGCATGGTCAATACGTTTCCCCTGATCAAATGTCATCGGAAGCGCTACATTATCATAAACATTTAAAATCGGCATCAGGCTGTAATTCTGAAAGATAAAACCTATATTTCTTCTCCTGAATATCGTTAACTCCTTTTTCCTCAATGCTGCTATATTGTGGTTGCGAACAATAATCTCACCTTTCGAAGGATAATCAAGCCCTCCAATTAAATTTAATAATGTGCTTTTACCTGAACCGGAAGTTCCTACCAAAGCAGCAAATTCACCTTGTTCTATAGAGAAACTAACCTGTTGCAATGCCTGTACCGCATTTTCTCCACGTCCATATATTTTAACGATATCTTTAATTTCTAATATCTTCATTGAACCGCCTCTTTTCTTGTTTTTCTATATTGTAGCAGGCAAGTATGTCATAGCGGCTACAAATAGCAGCTCACTCCTTACAATTCTGTAAGAACACAAAAAAAGAACTGCCCTCACCGGGCTTAGATTCAATCGTAATATATCCCTTCTGTTTCTCCAGAATCAACTTGGCAAGATAAAGCCCAATTCCGGACCCCTCCAGTTCCTGCACCTCCCTGGACCGGTAAAACCGTTTGAAAATATTGTTAAATTCCTTTTCCGAAATTCCAATCCCCTGATCACTGATTCTGATCTGGCTGCACATTTCAAACTGCTTCAGCACAATTTCAATCCTGCTTCCTCTGGGTGAGTACTTTACGGCATTCTCCAAAATATTCTCCAGCGCTTCCGCCGTCCATTTCACATTATGTACCAGATAAATTTCCTCCGTCTCACGGGTTACAATCTCTATTTCTTTGGAAGCAGCTTTCTCATATACGGAGTTAATCGCCTTTCGCAGAGTCTCTTTTATCGGATTCACTTCTGCCTCAAATTGAATCACCCCTTCCTCCAATCGAACCATTTTAAACAACGACTGTAAAATCCAGTTGATTTTCTCAGTCTGTTCTTTTAACTTTCTCTGGAAAACAGATCTTTTCTCCAAATCCAATTCCTGATTTACTAAAAGCTCCTGATACAACATAACATTTGACAGGGGCGTCCGCAATTGATGAGACATATTGGAAATAAGACTTTTCACACTTTCCTTTTCTTCCTTCGCCTGGCATATCTCCACATTCAGTTTTTCCTGAACCCGCATCATCTTCCCTGCAAGTGCCGAAGCTTCTCCTTCTTTTAAATCTGATTGGGTAATGTCTTTTTCATTCAGCAATTCATCCAGCATCCTATCTATGTTAAAATACAGTCCCTGATATTTCTTCCTATAATAGACCGCCACTCCTAAGGATACAATGCAACACGCTAATAATAGAATTACAATCATTTTTTCTCTCTCCAAATATAACCCATCCCATGCACTGTTTTTATAAATTGTGGATTAGACGGATCTTTTTCAATTTTCATACGCAGTCTTCTGATATTCACTGAAACTATATTATCATCCACAAATTTTCCATCCTGATCCCAGACCCAGTCCAAAATCTGCTCTTTTGATAAAATCTGCTCCCTGTTCTCCACAAAGTAGACTAAGAGCTTATATTCCACAGCACTAAGCAAAACCTCTTCTTTCTCTTTAAATACTTTTCCCTTACATTTATCAATGGTAATTCCATTCGAGTTTATCATGGATATATTTTCTCTTCTTCTGCATAAATTCTTTATCCTGGCTTTCAGGACAGATAACGAAAATGGTTTCGTCATGAAATCATCCACACCTAATTCTAAAGCCTTGATCTCATCCATCTCCGTATCCCTTGCCGTCAGCATCAGAATAGGGATCTGACTATACTCCCGTACTTCTCTGCATAATTCAAAGCCATTTCCATCCGGGAGATTACAGTCCATGATAATCAGGGTATAGTTCTCTCCGAGCAATTTCTCTTTGCCTTCCCTTTTGCTGACCGCCCTGTCCATTTTGTACCCCTCACTCTCCAGAAAAAATACTACGCCTTCCATTAAGTCCAGATCATCTTCTATCATCAGGATTCTTTCCATCGTATCTACCTCTTACTCTTATTTACTTCTCATAAATACATCATATTCTAACCCCAGGTTAAATTCAATACAAATTACAAAAATGAATATTTTATAGATTAAATCATATGGGATTTTGACCGCAAATTATATAATATCAACCAAATTATAAATAACTGCTTATCGGCACAACATAGATCATTCTGTAATTTATAACCATAGAAAAGCGTAACCTCCACCAGAGAGATTACGCTATTTCCATTTTTTTCTCATATATATAACCGCTGTACCTATACTTTAATCCAAATATTCATTTTCGTTTTTCTCCTGTTTTTTTCTCACAAAATGATCAAAAAGCCAGGTAAAACTAAAAATCAGGGTAAACAAAATTATAAATGCAGTTCCAACCCTTTTTTCAATATTAAATTCTTTTTTACCTTTTCCGCAAATCAGGATAGCCCAATAGGCCAGACTGAAGATTCCGGATCCCGCAAATCCATAGAATAAACTGCCCTTCCATCCTCTTAATGCATTGGATCCATCCCAGATTCCTTCCCGGATGCATCCGATCTGATAGGCAAAAATACCTGTGAGTATTATGATTGTTTCTCCCAGCGTACCGCCCCTATCAGATTGTAATATAAAGTCCTGAACTATAATCACTGCCATTCCCACAGCTACCATAATCCAAAAACTACGCTTTCCTATTTCCGCCAGTTTCTGCTTTTCTCTTTCATCCAGATTACTTTCTCTCATAGCCATTCCTCCTCCCAGAATAGATCATTTAATGTTTTGCCCAATGCTTTGCAAATAGCGATACAAAGTTTCAGTGATGGGTTAAAATCACCGGCTTCGATCATCCCAATCGTCTGCCTGGTTACACCTGTTATCTCTGCTAGTTGTACTTGGGAAAGATCCTTTTCCATCCTGGCAATTTTCATTTTCATGTTTTTCATATCCCACCACCATCTCCGAGTTATTTTGCTTTCCACTTGTGTATCCACTTGTGTCTAGTACTTGTGTCTAGTATACTACCAGCAACAGCTTAATGTCAACTATATTTTACATATGTAATATATATATTGTATTGGAGGACACAAAAAAGAGACCCCGTACAGGATCTCATTCTATTAAACAACTTGATCTAAGCAACCTGCAAAAGCTTTGCAATTTTTGCTTCTATTCTTTCAAAAGTAGTATCAAAAACCACAGCGAGCTCTGAAAATAGTAAATGCTCCACTCTTTGGAGATTTTTATCATCACTTATACTTAATTTTTTGCCGCTCTCCTGTCTGTTCTTTTGCTCATGTATAATCCCTTTTAACATTCCAAAGCATTTTCCGCATTCGCATGACTTCAAAACACTCTGATACTCTTTGTCTCTCACTCTGTCATTTTCATCGTAGATTGCAGGCATCTTAGGTAAATCATCGAGGTACTTTTCCGCTTTTTCTTTCGTTATAACCTTTCTCATCGAAACTTTGTCATTGTTTGTTTTAATGTAGATTGTTCCTCCATCTCTACAAACAGGCTTTAATATATAGTACATCTCTTTTGTGTTTAGAAAATCCAGCCTGTCAATATTTTCAATATTGTATACGCCTCTTCCCTCATAAACCACACTTTCATTAATCTTAAACAATATAAGCACCTTACTTTCTTTACTTCCCTTCCGGAAGAACCACTCCAGCAACCTCATCTGATCACCAAAGCCGCAAGTTACATTTCTATTATAACATACTTTTGGTTTCTTTCCTAGCGGCAAAAGTCACAATCACGTTACAGGTTATATCATAATTTTAAACAATAGACCGGACACAGAAAAACCCGTAGAACCTAGGCTCTACGGGCATCTTACGCTTGGACTAATGTATCTATTTAAATTATATTAATTACGCAATGATGGTAGCAACACGGCCTGATCCAACTGTACGTCCACCTTCACGAATAGCGAAAGTAAGACCCTGCTCCATAGCGATTGGGTGGATCAATTCGATTGACATTTCTACGTTATCACCAGGCATGCACATTTCTGTACCTTCTGGAAGGTTGATAACACCTGTAACGTCAGTTGTACGGAAGTAGAACTGAGGTCTGTAGTTGTTGAAGAAAGGAGTATGACGTCCACCTTCATCTTTTGTCAATACGTAAACCTGAGCTGTAAATTTTGTATGGCATGTAACTGTACCTGGTTTAGAAAGAACCTGTCCTCTTTCGATTTCTGTTCTCTGAACACCACGAAGTAACGCACCAATGTTATCACCAGCCTGAGCTTCGTCAAGAAGTTTACGGAACATTTCGATTCCTGTAACAACAACTTTTCTTGTTTCTTCTTTGATACCAACGATTTCAACTTCTTCAGATACATGAAGAACACCACGTTCTACTCTACCTGTAGCAACTGTACCACGTCCTGTGATAGAGAATACGTCTTCGACTGGCATTAAGAATGGCTGATCTGTAGCACGCTTAGGATCTGGAATCCAGCTGTCAACTGCGTCCATAAGTTCCATGATCTTATCGCCCCATTTGCTGCTTGGATCTTCAAGAGCTTTTAAAGCAGAACCCTGGATGATTGGTGTATCATCGCCTGGGAATTCATACTCGCTTAATAATTCACGGATTTCCATGTCTACTAATTCAAGTAATTCTTCATCATCAACCATATCACATTTATTCATGAATACTACGATGTAAGGAACACCTACCTGACGGGAAAGTAAGATATGCTCTTTTGTCTGAGCCATAACACCATCAGTAGCAGCAACAACAAGGATAGCACCATCCATCTGAGCAGCACCTGTGATCATGTTCTTTACATAGTCAGCATGTCCTGGGCAGTCAACGTGTGCGTAATGTCTATTATCTGTTTCATACTCAACGTGAGCTGTAGAGATTGTGATACCACGTTCTCTTTCTTCTGGAGCTTTATCAATATTCTCGAAATCAACTGCTGCGTTACCTGCAACTCTTTCGCTCAGAGTTTTTGTAATTGCAGCTGTTAAAGTTGTTTTACCATGGTCAACGTGTCCAATGGTACCAATATTAGCATGTGGTTTGTTTCTTTCAAATTTAGCTTTAGCCATTTTGAATGTCCTCCTTATAATATGCGCCTGTATCAGGCTTTCTTTTTGGTTTTTTATTTCATTAGGCTATCTTTGATTATATTTCAAATCAAAGATATTTTCAAGCCTAATTTTTTAAAATGACGATATAATTACTTATTTGGACTTAGCACTTAATACTTTTTCCTGTACAGACTTCGGAACCTGCTCATATTTCTCGAAGAACATAGAGTAATTACCACGTCCCTGTGTTTTGGAACGTAAGTCTGTAGAGTAACCAAACATTTCAGCCAGCGGAACATATCCTCTTACGAGTTTACCACCACCGATGTCTTCCATACCTTCGATACGACCACGACGGGAGTTGATATCACCGATAACATCACCCATGTAATCTTCAGGCATAGTAACTTCAACCTTCATGATTGGCTCTAATAATACCGCATCACCTTTTCTCATAGCATCTTTGAATGCCATGGATCCAGCGATATGGAATGCCATTTCACTTGAATCGACTTCATGGTAAGAACCATCATATACATTTGCATTAACACCAAGTACAGGGAAGCCACCAAGAATACCTGCTTTTGCAGCTTCTTCGATACCCTGTCCAACTGCAGGGATGTATTCCTTCGGAATAGCACCACCAACAACGCTGGATTCATATTTGAATGTTTCTTCGCCATTTGGATCCATTGGTGTAAATCTAACTTTACAATGACCGTACTGACCACGTCCACCGGACTGTTTTGCATATTTGCTGTCAACATCAACAGGTTTTGTAAAGGTTTCTTTGTAAGCAACCTGAGGTGCACCTACATTTGCTTCAACCTTGAATTCACGAAGAAGTCTGTCTACGATGATTTCAAGATGAAGTTCACCCATACCTGCGATAATTGTCTGTCCTGTTTCATGATCTGTATGTGCACGGAAAGTAGGATCTTCTTCTGCAAGTTTTGCTAAAGCTTCACCCATCTTGCCCTGACCAGCTTTTGTCTTAGGCTCGATAGCTAATTCGATAACTGGTTCCGGGAATTCCATGGATTCCAGAATAACCGGATGCTGTTCGTCACAGATTGTATCGCCGGTGGTTGTAAACTTAAAGCCTACAGCTGCTGCGATATCTCCTGCATAAACTTTATCAAGTTCTGCTCTCTTATTAGCGTGCATCTGAAGGATACGTCCAACACGTTCCTTTTTGCCTTTTGTTGCATTTAATACATAAGAACCTGAGTTCATTGATCCAGAGTAAACTCTGAAGAATGCCAGCTTACCAACAAATGGGTCAGCCATAATCTTGAATGCCAATGCTGCAAACGGTTCATCATCAGATGAATGTCTTACAATCGGGTTTCCTTCCATATCAGTTCCTTCAATAGAAGCGATATCGGTTGGAGCCGGCATGAATTCAAGAATTGCATTTAAAAGCTTCTGAACACCTTTATTTCTGTAAGCTGTTCCACAGCAAACAGGAATAGCAGTACATTCGCAGGTACCCTTTCTCAGAGCAGCCTTTAATGCTTCTACGGATGGTTCTTCACCTTCCAGGTATTCCATCATTAAATCGTCATCTAATTCGCAGATTTTCTCTACTAATTCTGTACGATATAATTCGGCATCATCTTTCATATCTTCTGGAATCTCAGTGATGGAAATGTCTTCACCCTTCTCATCATTGTAGATATAAGCCTGCATTTCGAATAAGTCAATGATTCCTTTGAAATCATCTTCTTTTCCGATTGGAAGCTGAAGACAGATAGCATTTTTGCCTAATCTGTTTTTAATCTGTTCTACTGCACCGTAGAAATCTGCACCCATGATATCCATCTTATTGATGAATGCCATACGAGGTACATTATAAGTGTCAGCCTGACGCCATACATTTTCAGATTGAGGTTCAACACCGCCCTTAGCACAGAATACACCGACAGCACCGTCGAGTACACGTAGGGAACGTTCAACCTCTACTGTAAAGTCAACGTGTCCTGGAGTATCAATAATATTGATACGATGCTCTAAAGCACCTGGTTTCGTTTCGCAGTTTTCCTGCAATGTCCAGTGACATGTTGTAGCGGCTGAAGTAATTGTGATACCTCTTTCCTGTTCCTGCTCCATCCAGTCCATGGTTGCAGTACCTTCATGAGTATCACCGATTTTATAGTTTACACCAGTGTAATAAAGGATACGCTCTGTCAATGTTGTCTTACCAGCATCGATATGAGCCATAATACCAATATTTCTGGTTCTCTCTAATGGATATTCTCTTCCAGCCAAGGTTATTTCCTCCTAAATAATTTAAAGCTTTCCGCTTTTGTCACATGCCGGCCAATACAGGCCGGCACCGTTTATTCATATTAACGATATAATTAGAAACGATAGTGAGCAAATGCTTTGTTTGCTTCTGCCATTTTGTGCATGTCTTCTTTTTTCTTAACGGATGCGCCTGTATTGTTTGCTGCATCTAAAAGCTCATTTGCTAATCTGTCCACCATTGTTTTTTCTCCTCTTTTACGAGAATACAATGTGATCCAACGAAGAGCTAAAGCCTGGCGTCTATCTGGTCTAACTTCGATAGGTACCTGATATGTTGCTCCACCAATACGTCTTGCCTTTACTTCGAGTACAGGCATGATGTTGTTCATAGCTTCTTCGAATACTTCAACTGCTGGCTTATCTGATTTCTCAGCCATTTTGTCAAATGCTCCATATACGATTTTCTGAGCTACACCTCTCTTACCATCTAACATAATGTTATTGATAAGCTTTGTAACCACTTTGTTGTTGTATAATGGATCTGCTAATACGTCTCTTTTTTGAGTATGTCCTTTACGTGGCACGGTACTTCCCTCCTTAATTATTATCGCAGTCAGTTAAGACTGCTTGATTAATTCATCGGTACTCACATGTGTCGTTCTACTTGTGTTTCGTGCACGAAAGCTTCTATATTAACCTGCAACCACGGGTGAATAAGAAATCCGGCACAATTTAAGTCTGTAGTTCTGTTTGTGATACGAATAATTTATAATTTCATTGTTACGAATTATTTTTTAGCGTCTTTTGGTCTCTTAGCTCCGTATTTGGAACGAGCCTGTCTTCTCTTTGCAACGCCTGCTGTATCAAGTGTACCACGAACGATGTGATATCTTGTACCTGGTAAGTCTTTTACTCTACCGCCACGGATCAGAACAACGCTATGCTCCTGAAGGTTATGTCCTTCACCTGGGATGTAGCTTGTTACTTCGATTCCGTTAGATAAACGAACTCTGGCGATCTTTCTAAGAGCTGAGTTAGGTTTCTTAGGTGTAGCTGTCTTAACTGCTGTACATACACCTCTTTTTTGTGGTGCGGATACGTCCGTACTCTTTTTCTTTAAGGAGTTAAATCCTTTTTGCAGAGCTGGTGCAGTTGATTTTTTCTCAGATGTCTGACGACCTTTTCTTACTAACTGGTTAAATGTTGGCATTCCTTTCACCTCCTGTTTTATTTGTACAAAAACATATTTTTTTCTTTCTGTACATGTGGTTGCTGTTTTAATTTAATTTGATGGTGCCTGAAAATAGATTAAAATTCACGCACACTGATTTATTATAGCCATATGCATTTCCAATGTCAAGCACTTTCCAGTATTTTTCAAAGTTTTTTGCCCAAAATACCTTATAATTTTCTTAACCCAGTAGACAACAAACGCCAGGAATGCTATGATAGGCGCAAATCGGAGGCGATATATTATGAGGAAATTATTAAAACCATTATCTTTTATACCAGCTATATTTTTAATGTGCCTTATTTTTAATTTTTCCAGCCAAAGCGGAGATGTTTCCGGACAGCTGAGTTTTAAAGTCAGCTGTAAAATTGTAGAAGCAGGAGATTATATCTTCGATGCCAATCTGGAACAGTGGCAAGTGGAAGAATGGGCCAATAAAATCAACTTTATCACACGTAAATTAGCACATATGACTGAATATTTTGCTCTCGCAGTGGCAGTATCCTTTCCATTATATGTGTACGGGCTTCACGGGATCTGGCTCATGCTTGTAGCCGGCATCATCTGCGTCGGTTTTGCACTGGGGGATGAATACCACCAGTCCTTTGTGGGCGGGCGCTCTCCTTCTCTAAGAGATGTGGGAATTGACAGTATCGGTGTCTTTTTTGGAATTGTAGTCGTCCGTATGGTGGGATGGACCGGACGAATGACGATCTTTAAACCGAGAAAGAAAAAACAAAAGGTTAAAAGGATCACAAAAGTCAAACACAAAAACCATAAATTCAAAAATTATACCACGAGTGCACCGGAATACCATTATAAGGAAGAACATGCTTATTATAATAATATCCCAAAATCTGCATCTAAATCAAAAAGTTTTAGAAATACGCTAAAAAAAGGCAAGAGCAGCAGCAACTCCTATGGGCAGCATTATAACGGTTATGAAGGACAAGCACCTTATAATCAGAACCCGGGTTATCAGAATGTAAACCCGCAGCAATCCTACTATGGCAATCACCCACAGAATTTTGGGGGGCAGCCTTACGGCAATGGACCTCAGCAGAATTTCGGAGGACATCCTTATGGCAATGGACCTCAGCAGAATTTCGAAGGACATCCTTATGGCAATGGACCTCAGCAAAATTTTGAAGGACAGCCTTATGGCAATGGGCCTCAGCAAAATTTCGAAGGACATCCTTATGACAATGAGCCTCACCAGAAATTTGCGGGACAGAATTACGGAAGTGGACAGCAGCAGAATTATAAGGGACAAAATTATGGGAACGGGCACCAGCAGGATTTTGGCGGACAGAATTATGGCAGCGGGTACCAGCAGGATTTCGGGAGACAACATTACAGCGGTGCACAGCAGCAGGATTTTAACCGGCAGAATTATGGCAGTGGGCAGCAACCGGATTTCAATGAACAACATTTCGGAGGATCACAACAGAATTTTAATGACTACAGCTCAGACAAAGATTACGCAAATTATCGGTCTCCTGATCAATTTGAAGATCAGACCCAATATTACGACCGTCACCAGCAGTATGAATCAGCGGATGACAACGGTCCGGACGAGGAATACAGTACCGCGAACAAGCATTCAAAAAGGCTGGACGAGGATGATGATGACGTGGATCTGGTATCCAAAATCCGTTCTCTTTTTAACCGCAAATAAAACAGTAAATGAAAGAATGCCAATGCAGTAGCTTTTTATATGACTGCATTGGCTTTTTACTATACTTTTTTATAATACTATTTTATTACTGGAACGATTTACCTCACATCTTTTCCCGCCTGCTCCATTACCTCTTTTAATTTCTGAATATAATACTGGTAATCTTGAAGGGATGTAGATGGTGCCACCTGATGGTCAGAGCCCACAATATATCCGCCTCCCCGGATCACCGGAAGAATTCGGTCAAATTCCCGGTCTATTGCTTCCTTTCCTTCGGCAATCTTTAGTTTATTAAACCCGCCGATAAATTTAAGCCCCGGGAACTGCGCTCTTACTTTTACAATGTCCATTCCGGCATTCACATCCATAGGGAGGAAGCCGTCCACGCCGGCATCCAGGAAATGTGGGATCATGATTGTAAAATCACCATCCGTGTCCACAAAAACATTATTTACTCCATGCGCTTTCAACATGGGAATCAGCCTTTTATAATAAGCTCCCACAAACTCGTCAAAATTTTCTCCGGATATCATTGGTCCGTTTTTCCCGCTGAGATCTTCCATGAGATAAACTACATCCGGCTGCAGCAGATCTATGACTTTGATTACCTTTGTTGTATACACCTGCAATATGTACTCATTGATGTCATGAATCAGCTCCGGCTTATCATAAAAAGCATACAGGTGGGCTTCTATCCCCATCAGTTCCCTGGGCACCCAGAAAAATCCTTCCAGATTTAAACGGATGGAATAGTCTCCCCGGTCATGTCCTTCCTTTAGAGCACCGTAAGCCGTTGCAATTGCCTCATCGCTGAAATAAGACTCCAACTCTCTGTCTGCATGAGCCTTCAGCCGTTCCCAGTCTGCCTCATCCTGAATGACCGACTTATATTCGGTTTCAATTTCAGAACCCTTTTTCTGCATCATCTGTCTGCCGTAAATATCCTGTTTTATGAGATAAGTTTCCGTGTCTTCCAGTATTTTTTCTTCAAATCTGCGAAAGGGGAGTACAAAATGAATCCGCCTTACCGGATCAAACCCCAGGTATTGTTCGTATTCCATTACCCCCTGTCCCCATGCTGCGGGCAAATATTTTTCGGTCTGATTCCCTTTATTCCCTACAATATCATTAGTAATATCCTTGGCATTGTGTGCTATTACGGATGGCAATCCCTCTTCTACAAAACGGTTCTTCGTCAATACCCAGGGATAAAAGGTCTCCTCTACAGCGCCTCTGTCCGGCTTTCCAAAATTCAAAGTTAAATTTTCACGCTCTCTGTTTGTCATCATATCCTCCTTCTCCATCTGCCTGATTCCAGAGCTTCTTTAATGATTACTTTCACTGTCTGCAATCTGTCTTTATAAGCTCATTTTAAAAGTAAATGATGAAAAAGTACATGTAAAATCAAAGCTGAAATATATAAAATACAAAACTCATCTGTCGTTCCTCCCACGGTATTCCCGCGGGGTGTATCCGGTTGTATTCTTAAATACTTTACTAAAATAAAACTGATCGGAAAACCCTAATAACTCGGCAATTTCTCCTATGAGGTACTCTTCTTTGCGGTCGAGAAGCTTCTTCGCCTCTTCGATCCGGATACCGATTAAGTATTCATTATAGGTACAGTTAAAATGCATTTTGAATGCCTTGCTCAAATAGGGCTGGCTGATGGAAAATATACTGCAGATATTCAGTATGCTATTGTCACCGGCAATATTTTTACGGATATGCTCTTCTACTTTTTTTACTAACTGGTCGGTGCTTAACCTCCCCTGGGGGAGTTTTATGGTACATGGATTCTCTCTTGTAGAGATCAAAAGCCTGCGGATCCGCACAAAAAGTTCCTCAATTTTCTTAGGCTCTACAGGCTTCAGAAGATAGTCAAATGCTCCATAGGAAAAAGCATCGTGAACATAATCAAAGTCAGAATAGCCGCTGACCGCTATACAAACAGCCTTATTGACCTCCTGTCCGGCAATATATTTTATAAGCTCAATTCCATTTTGCCTGGGCATTTTCATATCCGTTAATACAACATCCGGAGTAATGCTGTGGTAAAGTTCAATCGCATCTTTCACGTTATACGCTTCTCCTGATACCTGGAAATTCTCTGTCCTCTTTTGGATTGCTCTCTTTTCCATATCAAGGGCTGCCGGTTCATCATCCACCAGCAATACTTTATACATCAATACCCACTCCTTTTTTCCTGTATTTGCAACTGGTTTGCATGTGCTCTGTAATTACATTGCACTTGCTCTCTAACTACACTGCACCTGTTTTGTAATTGCTTTGCACCTACTATATTCTGTTTACATACGGTTCGGACTAACTGCTGCATATTACCGATATTTACTGATATTCATACCAAACAGGATACTGGTACCTCCTTCATCATTGTTATCCTGAAGCTCATACCAGAAACTGTCTCCATAATATATAGAAAGCCGGATTAACGTCCCGCTCAGTCCCATTCCTCCAAACTGAATCTGTTCTGTGATATAAGTCGCATTATCCGTATTGTGAAATTCTTCGATTCTTCTCCGGATCACTTCTCCTGCATCTTTGCTGATTCCGCATCCGTTGTCCTTTATTTCCACAACCAGCTTCTCTCCCAGTACCACCGTATAGATTTTAATGATTACTTTATCGTGCTCCATCAGACTGTACTTTATGGCGTTTTCCACCAGAGGCTGGTATGTAAGCTTCGGAATGATGATATATTTGGTGTCCTCATCAATTTCCATTTCAAATTCAATTCGTTTCTGATAACGGCTCTTCATGATTGACATATAAGCTTTCAGGTTCTCTATTTCTTCCCCTATGGTCACCTCTGACGTTTCATAATTAGACGCATATCTCAGGATCTCAGTCAAACTGTAGCATGCATCTGCTGCCGTATCTGTTTCTCCCTGCTCACACAGATTTGCAATACTTCCAAGGCTGTTATAGAGAAAATGCGGACCCATTTCCGACTGCAGGGCACTGAACAGCGTTTTGGTCTGGACATTTTCCAGCTTCTTCTGTTTAACCAGGGCATCCTCCAGACGCTTAGCCATATCCTCAAAGGAATTTACCAGTATCTCCGTCTCTTTATCTCTGACCTTTATTTCTCTCTTCTGACGGAAATTCGTCAGGTCTGTATCCTGCATGGTCTTCACCAGCAGATTAATCGGGCGCATAATCATCCGGGTAGTCCAGAAGCTGTAAAATGTGGTGACAATAATCAGTACACAGGTAATGGCTGCAATTCCACCCAGCATTTTGTTCAAAGATTCATTCAAGACATTTTTATCCAGTATAATCACGGTTTTACAGGCATAATAATTGGACGATGCCGTGGAAAACAAAGAGTGGTTATCCTCTTTCATTTTTGAATACTGCCTGGTAAAATCTTTTACCTGTTCCACATAGGATTCATTTTTTTTACTGTCCAAAAGGTTGGTATAGAAAAGCTCATCCGTTTCTTCCATAAATACCATGACCTTTAAGCCTTTGCCGTTCCACTTGACATTGCAGATATTTTCCATATAGAAAGCATTCTGCTGAACTTCCAGATAACCGATGATATCTGTGTTTCTGTCCTTTACCGGTTTTATTTCAGATACCACCAGGACCTCACTGCTCTTGTCCCAGTAATCCAGATGGGGCTTTAAATACACACGGCTGTTCATCTGCTTCATGGGATACTGGCTTTCTATCATCTGAATCCGATTCCTTACATCCTCTTGCTTAACATCAGTTTTCCCGGTACTGTAATAGGTCCCGTCTTTTCCATAAATGGCAACTCTTCGTATATCTGATTTATTGGTATACGCCCTGGTCAAAAGCTTCCGTATTTCTTTTCCCACTTCTTCACCGGGCGAAACCAAAGTCTGATTCCACAAATCCAGGAAATGATTATCTGACAACACATCAATCGCTGTCTGATCCATCGTGGTAAGGCGGCTGTCTACCTGTGCCATTACATTTTCTGCGATCTGCCCAATATTGCTCACTCCATCCTGATGGATATTGTATTGGTTATATTTATAGAAAATAACCGCAGCGATCCCGATAAACAAAATCGTTAAAACCGCATAAGTCATGGACAGCTTTGTACTGATTTTCTGTTTTATCATATGGATACCCCTGAATAGCACAAGCCGGCTTGCGCTGTTCCCAAATTAGCAGTATGAACTGCATCAAAACCGTTTCAGCCATCTTACGGCATGTTCGATCCATCCGGCATTATCCGGCACGATCTGATCCTCGATTCTGGCAGTTGTCTCATCGCATAGAGATAATCCATGTCCCCCTCTTTCATAAATATGCAGTTCGAAAGGAACTCTGTGTTTGCGCAGTGCACAGGTAAATAATAAAGTATTCTCTACCGGTACCGCATCATCTTTCTGGGTATGCCATATAAACGTGGGCAGTGTATCGGCTGTGACCTGTTTTTCCAGGGACAGCTTTTCCCGCAGTTTTGGGGAACCGTCTGGTCCTGTCAGATTCGCACAGGATTCCTTGTGGGTAAAATCCCCCATAGTAATGACCGGATAGCATAAAATCATCCCTGATGGCTTATAGCTGAAGTTTCCGGTTCCGAAAACCCGCTCAAATATTTCGTCCTTCCATAAGGTTCCAAGGGTTCCGCACAAATGCCCTCCGGCGGAAAATCCGCAGATGAAAATCTTTTCCGGATCAATCCCCCATTCCTTTGCATGTTCCCTTACCATTACGACGGATGCAGCCAGTTCCAGTACCGCACATGGATAGCGGGATGGTGCCACACTGTATTGCAGCACAAATGCCTGCATGCCTGATGCCATAAACCGCATTGCCACCGGTTCTGCCTCCCGGTCTGATTTAAATTGATAAGCGCCTCCCGGACAGATAATGACTGCCGGCCTTGCCCCGGACATTCCTAGTTCCTCACTGTCACTATGCATATACCCAATTAATCTGGGCTGATATTTTCCATGCACGGCACCTGCCTTTTCATATGCTGCCTGCACGTTCATTTCTCTGTAAATCATATAGCTCCCTTCCGCCTTTTTCGGGCCATGTTCTTATTTTTCCCTCTATTATACACCATATCTATTCCAAGGGAAATAGGTGAGTGTGGAAAGAAAAGGCCTGTAAACAGAGGTTTTTCCCTATTTACAGGCTTTTCATTTACAATTTATTGTCAATAATCGTAATTATCCACAGTCGCTGCATCAAATACCAGGGCTTCCCCTAATACGCACTCACGGTTTGTAATTTCTTTTGCTCCCAGCCTTCCTGCATCGATAGAGGTGGAATCCGTTGTAATCGTTCCCTCTGCCAGCTGGTATCCCGACTGGACAGCCAGATATCCCAGATCCATGCAATTCCAGAGAACTCCGGTATTCATAGGATTTTCTTCATCCTTAATATAGGTTTTCAGGGCATTCGGTGTTGCCAGTCCGGTCAATGTGATTTTGGAGGGATCCGGTTTACTGGATGCGGACTGATACTGGGCACCCAGAGCCGGTGTTGACATAGATGACAATGCAATTGCTGCCTGTATCTGGTCTTCGCCTTCCCCCATGCGGCTGATCAGTGTCGCACACTCGCTGTTTACCGTAGTTTCATCTGTACCGGGATAATATACATCTGTTTCTTTATTCTGGATTTTCATAAAGCTATAGTCGTCTGTTTTTAATAATTCATCAATTGCCGCTTCCCATGCTGTCTGGTTGGCATCTGTACCGGAACCGGATACCAATGCTATATTTGCAGGATGGTCTGCGCCATATCCTTTGGCTTTCAGGTCAATTGCGGCACCGTCCAGCAATCCCTTTGCAGCCGCCTGCGCAGTGATCTGATTTATGAATAAATCCCTGGAATCAGCCTGTGCGTCAGCATCAAATGTCACAACTTTAATGCCTGCATCCTGCGCTTTCTTTAGGGTAGGGGCAATCGCTGTGGGATCATTAGGTGATACAATAATGACGCTTACATCCTGGGCGATCCACCCTTCCAGAATATCCACCTGCTTCTGATTGGTCGCCTGATCCTGTGACGGACCATCATACAACAATGTGATTCCCAGTTCATCTGCTGCTTCCTGCGCACCTACTTTACATGCGTCAAAATAGTTCTCTCCTTTGAACTTGGGCAGCATTGCCACAACCACATCAGCACCTTTGGTTTCTGCGGATGAATCTTTGGAAGCTTCCTTCGTTCCCCCATTACCTGCTCCGGCTGTTTCCTTTGTCTCCGCTTTTTCTGTTGTTTTACTTCCCCCTGATGTGTCAGTGGTGGAACATCCTGCTAAAGAAGACACCGCCATAATTCCAATCAGTGCTGCCGCCAATACCTTTGTTACCAATCTTTTCTTCATAATTTACCCACCCTTTCATGTATAAATATTATTTTTTATGTAAATATTATGTGTTTATTCAGTTGACCCTGAATATCACAATTTTATTACAATCCATTGTTTTGTTTCACAGGCACCGCAATAATTTTCTTCTTCTTTGCTTTTGTATTCACAAATGCATAAGCGATTAATGCGATCATCAGTACGACCCCCTGTACAATCGTCTGGACGTCAATGGGGATATTCAGTACGGTAAGCCCGCTGTTCAGGGTTGCGATTATCAGCGTCCCCAAAACAGTACCTTTCATATCTCCGATTCCTCCGTTAATGCTGGTTCCGCCCAGAACCACTACCGTGATTACTTTCAGGTTAAAACTGGTACCTGCATCATATTTTACACTGGTGAATCTTCCAAGCCAGATGAATGCAGCCAGGGCACAGACAAGACCGCAGATCACATAGATCAGTATCTGCATCTTATCCGTATTCACACCGGAATATTTTGTTGCATTTTTATTCAATCCAATACTGTATAGCTTTCTTCCAAAAGTAGTTTTTCCCAGAAGAATAATGAAGAAAACAGCCAGGATTACATAAATCCAGATTTGCAGCGGAATTCCTGCGATGGAGGTATTTCCAAAAAAGTTGGTAAAATCATAACTATATACACTGTCGCCATGAGAAATTCCTCTTGCCAGCCCCAGAAACAAATACATGGTTGCCAGCGTAGTCACCATCTCAGAAATCTTAGCTTTGGCAATAATAATGCCGTTCACCAGCCCACAGATTCCCCCAGTGAGTAATGTGACAATAATGCCTGCCGCTGTACCCATGCCTGCCGCTGCCATTCCTCCCATCATAGCCGAGAGGATCATGATATTTCCAACTGAAAGATCAATCCCCCCGGTAATGATGATCAGCGTCATGGGAAGGGCTGCCATACCAATTTCCACAATGTTGCGAAACATAACGTTTATAATGTATGCCGGTTTTAAAAAGGACGGACTCTTTAAGGATATTGCTGCAAAGATAACCAGCCAGATGAAAAACAGCGCCAGATTAAATGTAACTTTCAATTTTCTCTTCTTTTCCATTATGCTTCCCCCCCTGCCTTCCTGATTACAGGGTTTGCAATGACCCTTTTTTTCTTGATATATCTGGCCGCCGTAACTAATACCGAGATAATAATAATTGCCCCTTTAATAGCATCTGACCAGTTAGGGCTAATGCCCAGATAATTAATTGCCGGGGAAATCATGGCAAGTATAAAAGCTCCAATAACGGTTCCCAGTATTTTTCCGGAACCTCCTGCGGTGCTGGTTCCTCCAAGCACTACAGCCGCAATAAATGTCATTTCCAGGCCGCTTCCCATGGTAGTGGTAACTCTCTGGCCTGCCGTTGCTATAATCACCGCAGATATTCCAAACAGAGCTCCTGCTATGGTATACGTCAGCACTACTGTTTTATTTACATGAATGCCTGCCAGCCTTGCACCACCTTTGTTGTTGCCGATGGCATATATTTTCTTGGAAAACCTGGAGTATTTCATAAACAGCAAAGCTGCCGCCACCACGATCAGGCACATTAGTACACTGGCGGGTATTATTCCGAAGATTTTTGCATCAAATGCCAGCCAGGTAAAGGATGCAGGTAAATCATAGATGGACCCCTCTACCGTAAGCGGCAGGATTCCCTGGAATATCTGTGTTGTGGCTAAAGTGGCTACAATGGCGGGGATTTTCAGTTTTGTGATAAATAATCCGTTAAATGTACTGAGCGCCGCGCCGATTACCATGGCAGCTGCCAGTAATACTGCAAAGGGTGCTCCCATCTTCCCGATCGCCGCCACACAGATGCAGATTACCGATATTAAAGCGCCTGTTGAGACATCTATGTTGGATGTCAAAATAATCATGTTCATGCCCACTGCCGATATCAAGATGTAGCTAAAAGAATTCAGTAAGCTCATTAGATTATTTACGGTATAAAATCCTTTTGCAAAAACAGCCAGCCCAAGCAATACCACAACCAGGAAGACCGCCAGATAAAATTCTGTTGTTAGAAACGCTGCTCTTTTCTTATTCTGATCCATTCTGCTTCCTCCTTATGCCTTTGCCTGCTTTTTTGATTCCAGGGCAACCGTTAATATCTTTTCCTGAGTCACTTCCTCTCTGTCAAAACAACCTGCAATATAACCGTCCTTCATTACATATATCCGGTCGCACATGCCAAGGAGTTCCGGAAGCTCTGAGGATATCATAATGATCGTCAGGCCTTTCTGCGTCAGATCGCTGATGATTTTATGGATCTCTGCTTTCGCATTTACATCTACCCCCCTGGTGGGTTCATCCAGTATGAGTATTTTAGGATTCAAAGCCAGCGCTTTTGAAACTGACACCTTCTGCTGGTTTCCACCTGATAAATTTGCTACCAGAAAATCAGCCGCGGGCGCTTTTATACCAACGTCCTTTATGTACCTGTCTCCCGTTTCCTGTTCCTTTTTTGTGTTGATCATTCCCAGTTTACCAGCGAACTTTTCCAACTGTGGAAGGGAAATATTCTGTTCGATACTCATATCCACAATCAGTCCGAATTTACCACGGTCTTCCGAAACATAAACAAGCCCATTTGCCATAGCATCTTTATAATCCCGGATAACAATTTCTTTTCCCTCCAACATAACCTTACCGGCTGCTTTTCCGGTAAAACCGCAGAGGGACTCCATAAGTTCTGTTCTTCCCGCACCTGCCAGACCTGCAAACCCAAGAATTTCCCCCTTTTTCAGAGAAAAGCTGATATCCTCTAAAAATCCTTCGTCATAATAATGCTCTACCCGAAGCAGCTCCTTACCGATTTTTGCCTCAGCTTTGGGATAATAATTGCCCATCTTTCTCCCTACCATATCTGCAACCAGTTCATCTTTATTCGTATTCCCAACTTTCTTGGTAGAGATATACTGGCCATCCCGGATCACCGTTACCCGGTCACAAATTTCGAATATCTCTTCCAGCCGGTGGCTGATATACACAATTCCCAAACCTTCTTTTTTCAGGTTCCCGATAATTTCAAACAGGGCACTGACTTCTCGCTGGGTGAGGGATGCCGTAGGCTCATCAAAGATAATGATATTGGCATCAAAGGTAAGGGCTTTTGCAATTTCCACCATCTGCTTCTGTGCCATCCCCAAAGTCTTAATCGTAACTTCCAGATTCATCTGGGTATTCAGCCTTTTAAAGATTTCTTTTGCCCGCTTCTTCATTCCATCATAATCAATCACACTTACAAAGCCAATCTTTTTCGTCATTTCGTGCCCCAAGAACAAATTATCCAACACGGTCATTTCCTCAAACAGACTTGTTTCCTGAAATATAATGGAAACCCCTTTTTGATATGCCTCCATAGGATTTGCAAATGCTTCTTCTTCTGCATTTACCACCATGGTTCCACTGTCCGGCTTATGTACTCCGCAAACCACTTTCATAAGCGTGGATTTTCCTGCTCCGTTCTCGCCGCAGATGGCATGCACTTCTCCGCTTCGAAGTTCAAAATCAATGCCATTCAACGCCAGGACACCTGGAAAAGTTTTCACAATATCTCTCAGTTCCAATATTGTTTTTTCCATTGTTCCTCCTCCAATCTTCATATGCTGTCTCTTGCTTAACTGTCTTAATCTTATCAGGAGGGGAGGAAAAGGTACATGTAAAATCAAAAAGGGTTTATATAAAATACAAAAGCCTGGGGATAGAAAGTTGCAATTTCTATCTTCAGGCTTTTGCTGGTTCGAATCTATCTTTCCTACCCATTAAAAAATGGCATGTTATAATCCGTATTATAACATGCCAAATCTGTATTTACTTACTCTTCCGTAGCAGAAACTAAATCTTCTTCACCAAGATCATCCAGATCTAAATCATCTGATAAGTCAAGTCCAAGATCCAGATCGTCATCATCATCAAAATCTTCGTCTTCGTCATAACCCTGATCCAGTGTATAATCGGTATCCAGTTTTACGTTGCGGTATCTCTTCATGCCGGTTCCGGCAGGAATTAATTTACCGATAATAACGTTTTCTTTTAATCCGATAAGCGGGTCAATCTTACCTTTGATTGCTGCTTCTGTCAGTACTTTCGTTGTTTCCTGGAAAGATGCTGCCGATAAGAAGGAATTGGTTGCAAGAGATGCCTTTGTAATACCAAGCATTACCTGCTTTCCTTCTGCCGGAACCTTGCCTTCTTCTGTCAATGCATCATTTACATCTTCAAAATCAAGGATATCTACCAGTGTACCAGGAAGTAATTCTGAATCACCGTTATCTTCAATACGGATCTTCTTTAACATCTGGCGAACAATAACTTCGATATGCTTATCATTGATCTCAACACCCTGTAAACGGTAAACACGCTGAACTTCCTGAATCATGTAATCCTGTACGGCACGCACACCTTTAATCTTCAGGATATCATGTGGATTAACACTACCTTCTGTCAGCTCATCACCGGCTTCCAGCAATGCTCCGTCCTGTGCTTTAATTCTGGATCCATAAGGAATCAGATAAGTCTTAGCTTCTCCGGTTTCGTCGTTTGTTACAATGATTTCACGTTTCTTCTTGGTATCTTTAATAGTTGCAATACCAGGAATTTCCGTAATGATGGCAAGACCTTTCGGCTTTCTTGCCTCAAAAAGCTCCTCGACACGGGGGAGACCCTGTGTGATATCGCCGCCGGCAACACCACCGGTATGGAACGTACGCATGGTAAGCTGTGTTCCAGGTTCACCGATAGACTGGGCTGCAATAATACCAACGGATTCACCTACCTGAACAGCTTCTCCGGTAGCAAGGTTGGAACCATAACATTTTGCACATACTCCGATATGTGATTTACAAGTCAGAATTGTACGAATCTTAATCTTGTCGAATGATTTTCCGTTTGCATCCACACCTTCGCTCATGATACGTGCTGCACGTCTTGGCGTAATCATATGGTTTGCTTTAACAAGAACTTCACCATCTTTATTAGTAAGAGTTTCGCAGGCAAATCTGCCTGTAATTCTCTCCTGCAGGCTTTCAATTTCTTCTTTTCCGTCCATGAATGCTTTTACATACATACCCGGAATTTCTTTTCCTTCACAGCAGTCTACTTCACGGATGATTAAGTCCTGAGAAACGTCAACGAGACGTCTGGTCAGGTATCCGGAATCGGCTGTACGAAGCGCAGTATCAGACAGACCTTTACGCGCACCATGTGCAGACATAAAGTACTCCAATACGTCAAGACCTTCACGGAAGTTTGATTTGATAGGCAGCTCGATTGTATGACCTGTTGTATCCGCCATCAAACCACGCATACCGGCAAGCTGTTTAATCTGCTTATCAGAACCACGGGCTCCGGAATCAGCCATCATGTAGATGTTATTGTACTTATCAAGACCGTCAAGCAATGCCTTAGTCAAAATATCATCGGTATTCTTCCATGTTTCTACCACTTCTTTATAACGCTCTTCTTCCGTGATCAGACCACGCTTGTAGTTCTTGGTAATTCTGTCAACAGTATCCTGTGCCTGCTGAATCAACTGCGGTTTTTCCGGAGGTACTGTCATATCGGAAATGGATACAGTCATCGCTGCCCTGGTAGAGTACTTGTAACCCATAGCCTTGATATCATCAAGTGCTTCTGCAGTCTTGGTTGCTCCATGGGTATTAATGATTTTCTCCAGAATCTGTTTTAATCCCTTTTTACCTACGTGGAAATCTACTTCCAGCTTTAATGCATTTTCCGGTATATCACGGTTTACAAAACCTAAATCCTGAGGAAGGATTTCATTGAAGATGAAACGTCCCAGAGTAGATTCTACATTTCCGGTGAGCTCACTTCCATCCGGCATAATCTTTGTCATACGAACCGTAATTCTGGTCTGTAATGTCAAAGCTTTATTTTCATAAGCAAGGATTGCTTCGTTAACGCTTTTAAATACTTTGCCTTCTCCAAGTGCGCCTGGTCTCTCCTGTGTCAGATAGTAGATACCAAGGACCATATCCTGTGAAGGAACGGCAACGGGACCACCATCGGAAGGTTTTAACAGGTTGTTTGGAGATAACAGTAAGAAACGGCATTCTGCCTGTGCTTCCACAGACAATGGAAGATGGACAGCCATCTGGTCCCCATCGAAGTCAGCGTTGAACGCAGTACATACTAGTGGATGAAGCTTGATCGCCTTACCTTCTACCAATATCGGCTCAAATGCCTGAATACCAAGTCTGTGAAGCGTGGGGGCACGGTTTAACATAACCGGGTGCTCTTTAATAACTTCTTCCAGAACATCCCATACTTCCGGCTGAAGTCTTTCTACCATCTTCTTGGCATTCTTAATATTGTGAGAAGTACCGTTTGCTACTAATTCTTTCATAACGAAAGGTTTGAATAATTCAATTGCCATTTCCTTTGGCAGACCGCACTGGTAAATCTTAAGCTCCGGTCCAACCACGATAACGGAACGTCCTGAGTAGTCAACACGTTTTCCAAGTAAGTTCTGACGGAAACGTCCGGATTTACCTTTTAACATGTCTGACAGGGATTTAAGGGCTCTGTTACCCGGTCCTGTTACCGGTCGTCCACGGCGTCCATTATCAATTAAAGCATCTACCGCTTCCTGAAGCATACGTTTTTCATTACGAACGATGATATCAGGTGCGCCTAATTCCAAAAGTCTTTTCAGACGGTTATTACGGTTGATAATTCTTCTGTATAAGTCATTCAGGTCAGATGTGGCAAAACGTCCACCATCCAGCTGAACCATAGGACGTAAATCCGGCGGAATGACAGGAACAACTGTCATGATCATCCATTCCGGTCTGTTTCCTGAACCTCGGAAAGCTTCTACCACTTCCAGTCTCTTAATAATTCTGGCTCTTTTCTGACCGGTAGAATCCTTCAGTCCTCTTTTTAATTCTACGGATTCCTTCTCCATGTCAATGGCTTCTAACAGTTCCTTAATGGATTCTGCTCCCATTCCCACACGGAAAGTGTTTCCCCATTTTTCTTTTGCTTCCTGGAATTCTTTTTCTGTCAGAACCTGTTTGTACTGTAAGTCAGTAGTTCCTTTATCCAATACGATATAGTTGGCAAAGTACAATACTTTTTCCAATACTCTGGGAGACAGATCCAGAATCAATCCCATTCTGGAAGGGATTCCCTTAAAGTACCAGATATGGGAAACAGGAGCTGCAAGCTCAATGTGTCCCATACGCTCTCTACGAACGCTGGCTTTGGTTACTTCTACGCCGCATCGGTCGCAGACTACACCTTTATAACGGATTTTTTTATACTTACCGCAGTGGCATTCCCAGTCCTTGCTGGGACCGAAAATACGCTCGCAGAATAATCCGTCTTTTTCTGGTTTCAGGGTTCTATAATTAATCGTTTCTGGTTTTTTTACTTCTCCTCTGGACCATTCTCTGATCTTATCCGGAGATGCCAAACCAATTTTGATTGCATCAAAAGTCATTGGCTGATACGTTTCATTGTTTGCTGTTTCAGGCATTGATGGTACTCCTTTCCATTGTTAGCTACCTACGTTTACTCTTCATCAAGAACTTCTTCTAGGTCTAAAAATGCTTCCTCTTCTTCATCTTCCACATCAACTAACTCGCCGTCCTCAAATTCCTGCTGACTAAATCCGAAGTCTTCCAGAGGTTCTTCCTCACTGTAGCCCTTCTCGCCTTCAATAACGGAATGCAGATCTGTTTCGCCGAAATCAATGGTTTCCATGATTTCAACTTCTGTCTGGTCTTCCTTGAGTACTTTCACGTCAAGTCCCAGGGACTGAAGCTCTTTTAACAATACCTTAAAGGATTCCGGTATACCTGGTTCCGGTATATTTTCTCCCTTGATAATTGCTTCATAAGTCTTCACACGGCCGATAACATCATCGGACTTCACAGTCAGAATTTCCTGCAGTGTATAGGATGCGCCATATGCTTCCAGCGCCCAAACTTCCATCTCTCCGAAACGCTGTCCACCAAACTGTGCCTTACCACCAAGCGGCTGCTGTGTAACCAGGGAGTAAGGTCCGGTGGAACGTGCATGAATCTTATCATCTACCAGATGATGGAGTTTCAGGTAATGCATGTGTCCAATCGTAACCGCACTGTCAAAGTACTCTCCGGTACGGCCATCACGCAGTCTTACTTTACCATCACGTGAAAGCGGAACGCCTTTCCAGAGTTCTCTGTGTGCTCTGTTCTCATATAAGTAATCCATAACATCAGGAAGCAGTTCCTGCTCATGTTTCTCTTTAAATTCATCCCACTCCAGATTCACATAATCATTTGCCAAATCCAGAGTATCCATAATATCAACTTCGTTTGCACCGTCAAATACCGGTGTGGATATATTAAATCCTAACGCTTTTGACGCAAGACTTAAATGAATCTCAAGTACCTGTCCGATATTCATACGGGAAGGCACACCAAGGGGATTCAATACGATGTCAAGCGGACGTCCGTTTGGCAGGAATGGCATATCTTCTACCGGAAGTACACGGGAAACAACACCCTTGTTACCATGACGGCCGGCCATCTTATCTCCAACGGAAATCTTTCTCTTCTGTGCAATATAAATACGTACTGCCTGGTTTACACCCGGTGATAATTCATCTCCGTTTTCTCTGGTAAACACTTTGGCATCTACGACTATACCATATTCTCCATGAGGTACTTTCAGAGAAGTGTCTCTGACTTCACGCGCCTTTTCACCAAAGATCGCACGAAGGAGCCTTTCTTCTGCAGTCAGCTCGGTCTCTCCCTTAGGGGTTACCTTACCAACCAGGATATCTCCGGCACGAACTTCCGCACCGATACGGATGATACCTCTTTCATCCAGATCCTTTAAAGCATCATCACCCACACCAGGAACGTCTCTTGTAATTTCTTCCGGTCCCAATTTTGTGTCTCTGGCTTCTGCTTCATATTCTTCAATATGGACAGATGTATACACATCCTCCATAACCAGTCTTTCACTTAACAATACCGCATCCTCGTAGTTATAACCTTCCCAGGTCATAAATCCGATTAACGGGTTCTTACCTAATGCAATTTCACCATTCTGTGTGGAAGGTCCGTCAGCAATAACATCTCCCGCCTGCACATGATCGCCTTTGAATACGATCGGTCTCTGGTTATAGCAGTTACTCTGGTTACTTCTTGCAAACTTAGTCAAATGATACTCATCTTTTGAGCCATCATCATTTTTCATAACGATAGTCTTAGATGTGGAACGTTCAATCGTTCCTGCTTTTTTGGCAACTACACAGACACCGGAGTCAACCGCTGCCTTCATTTCCATACCTGTTCCAACAACCGGTGCATCCGTTGTCAATAACGGAACTGCCTGACGCTGCATGTTAGATCCCATCAGCGCACGGTTAGCATCATCATTTTCCAGGAAAGGAATCAATGCTGTAGCAACAGAGAATACCATCTTCGGAGATACATCCATGTAATCAAATGTAGTTCTTTCATACTCCTGGGTTTCCTCTCTGTAACGACCGGAAACATTTTTATGAACAAAATGTCCTTCTTCATCCAGAGCCTCATTCGCCTGAGCAACGTGATAGTTATCTTCTTCGTCTGCAGTCATATATACAACATCTTCCGTAACACGCGGGTTAGACGGATCTGTTTTGTCAATTTTACGGTACGGCGCCTCAATAAATCCGTACTCATTGATTCTGGCATAAGTTGCCAGGGAGTTAATCAGACCGATATTCGGACCTTCAGGGGTTTCAATCGGACACATTCTTCCATAGTGGGAGTAGTGAACATCTCGAACCTCGAATCCCGCCCTGTCTCTGGACAAACCACCAGGACCAAGTGCGGATAAACGTCTCTTATGTGTCAGCTCACCAAGCGGGTTATTCTGATCCATGAACTGTGACAGCTGGGAAGAACCAAAGAATTCTTTCACCGCTGCTGTTACCGGCTTAATGTTGATCAGTGACTGAGGTGAAATACCTTCCAGATCCTGTGTAGTCATACGTTCACGTACCACTCTTTCCAGTCTGGAAAGACCGATGCGGTACTGGTTCTGAAGCAATTCGCCCACTGCTCTGATACGTCTGTTTCCTAAATGATCAATATCATCTGCATTGCCAATTCCATATTCCAGATGCATATTGTAGTTAATGGAAGCAATAATATCTTCCTTAGTGATATGCTTTGGAATCAACTCGTGGATATTCTGCTTGATTGCATATTTGATATCTTCAATATCGTCATTTTCTTCCAGTATTTTTTCAAGCACCGGGTAATATACTAACTCTGTAACACCCACTTCTTTTGGATCCACATCTACGAAATTCGTAATGTCAACCATCATACTGGAGATTACTTTTGCATTGCGTTCTTCTGTCTGAATCCAAACGAAAGGAACTGCCGCATTCTGGATATCGTCAGCCAGTGAACGTGTCACTTCGGTACCTGCTTCTGCAAGAATTTCACCTGTTGTAGTGTCTACAACATCCTCTGCAAGCACATGTCCGGCGATACGGTTGCGAAGCAGAAGCTTTTTATTAAATTTATAACGTCCAACCTTAGCAAGATCATATCTTCTGGGGTCAAAGAACATACTGGTAATAAGGCTCTCTGCACTTTCTACTGCCAGCGGTTCACCCGGACGGATTTTTTTATATAATTCCAGAAGACCTTCCTGGTAATTTTCAGATGTATCCTTTGTTAAACTAGCCAGGATCTTTGGTTCTTCACCGAACAACTCAATGATCTCAGCATTGGTACCGATGCCGAGTGCACGGATTAATACCGTAATCGGCACCTTTCTGGTTCTATCTACACGAACATAGAAAACATCATTGGAGTCAGTTTCGTATTCCAGCCAGGCACCTCTGTTCGGAATAACGGTAGCAGAAAATAACTTCTTACCAATTTTATCATGAGCAACTGAATAATAAATACCTGGCGAACGAACCAACTGACTAACGATAACACGTTCAGCACCATTGATTACAAAGGTACCTGTTGCAGTCATTAAAGGTAAATCCCCCATGAATATCTCATGTTCATTGATTTCGTCATTCTCTTTATTATGAAGTCTCACCCTAACCTTTAACGGTGCAGCAAATGTTGCATCTCTCTCCTTGCACTCCTCGATGGAATATTTCACATCATCTTCACATAATGTGAAATCTACAAATTCCAAACTCAGCTTGCCACTATAATCCGCGATTGGAGAGATATCTTCAAAAACTTCCTTCATTCCTTCGTCTAGGAACCATTGGTATGAGTCTTTCTGGACCTCAATCAAATTGGGCATTTCCAGAACCTCTTTTTGTCTTGAGTAACTCATACGAAAGCTTTTGCCGCTTTTGATTGGTCGTATCCTGTTTTTCTCCATTGACGTTTCACCCCTGTTCTTTCTATATAAATATAAACTATTTCCAACAACCCGGTTTTGGGCATAATGATACCCTTGGGCACAATCCTGCACAATAGTGCATCTTCCACTTTATCATAAAGAAAAACTGCTGTCAAGCAGTTTTTTCATAGAAAATTGGTTTTAAATTGGTACAATTTGGACATCAATAATTAGCGGCACCATAGTTTAACAGCGCGCGGGTATCTCTCCATCTGGACTCACTGGACGGGCATCCCAATACCACAGAAATGTAGGTCTTGCCATTTTTGCTTAATGCCCCTGCAAAGCAGTAACCGGCAAGTGTGGTCCATCCTGTTTTCCCTCCCTGGAATCCCGGCATCTGTCCCAGCATCTCATCCGTGCTGTATACCGTAAAGCCCCTGCCGTTTGTAAGACAGGAAAAGCTGTATGTCCTGGTTTGGATCATCTGGCGAAAAAGGTCATTTTTAATGGCATATCGCAGCATCTTCGCCAGATCCAAAGCGGATGATCCATGATTTCCCATCTCCAGTCCGTTTGGAGTGACAAATGTTGTATTTTTACAACCAAGCTCTCTTGCTTTTTGATTCATCAGATCCGCAAAATTTTGTACGGAACCGCTGATATGCTCCGCAATTGCTACCGCCACATCATTATAGGAAGGAAGAAGCAATGCATACAACAGATCCTGCATCCGGTAGACCTCTCCGGCATTCATATACAGCTTGACTTCTTCCTGGGCTGCCGCATACGCCGATACGGAAACCGAATCATTCAATCCTGCATACTCCAAAGCAAGTATTGCTGTCATTATTTTGGTAGTACTGGCATTTGGACGGTTTTGATTTGCATTTTTGTGATAGATAACTTTTCCTGTCCCTGCATCAATTAAGACCGCAGAAGGCGCAGAAAGACTTAATGCAGATGCAGTTACCTTTTTCCCGGAAGCATCTACAAACTTGCTGCCTACAAAGGTACTCTTTACCATTGCCCCATTACTTCCCAGATAGTAGTCCCCAACCCACTTATTTTTCACCATATATCCGTTATTGCCAAAATAATACCATTTGCCGGATACCTTCTTCCAGCTGTTTTTCAGATAGCTTCCGGTTTGATTCTGATATTTCTTCCCTTTGCCAATAGTCCGGATACCCGGTTTCATAAACCCATATTTATCAAAGCTGTATTTAATGCTATTTATCGTAATTCTTTTATTTTTGACCACATAACCATTCTTATCGAAATAACATCGTTTGTTATTGATCGTCTTCCACTTATTTGTTATGTACTGGTTCTTATCATTTCGGAAACGCCAGCCCCTGGAAGTTTTCACAAGACCTTCCACATATTTTCCATTCGCCTCCAGATATCGTTTTCCTACCCAGCCCTGTGTAACGGCATAACCCTTCTTATTAAAATAATAACGATTCCCATCAATGGTTTTCCACTGACTTTTCAGATATCCCTCAGAACCATTCTTATAGCGGAAACCTTTCTGGGTTTTCTTAAAGCTTACGATCCATCTTCCTTTGGAATTTACATACCGTTCTCCAATCCAGCGGCTTTTTTGTAATCTGCCGCTCTTCGTATAATAATACCAGCCTGTACTTTTATGCTTCCAGGCTGCATCCGCCCGGCATACAGCAGATCCTCCCAACAACATAATCAGAATTAATGTGAACAGAATAAAAAACCTCTTCTTTACATATTTCATCTAACTCTACCCCCACTTCGGCTTTCTAACCAGAGCGGGTTTGAAAATTCATTCCCGCTATCACAAAGCAAATTTAAAACACCCTTTGCCTCTTAGAAATATTATACATGATTTGGTAAGATTAACCAAATCAAATTTTCCATATATAGCAAATCTAGAGCGTATTTATGCCGGGTGGCACTACAGATAATTCAAATGGACACGCCAGCGTGTCCGTTTGGCTCGTTGCACGCGGGAACAAAAATGCGCTGGTGCCAAGATGATCTCCTGGCACCAGCGTTTATGTTATGTTATCCTGCAATATGAAATTGAGCAATGATATTCGGATCAGATAGTTCCATCCCAGGTAGAAACTGTTTTTGCTTTCTTCTCTTCTTCATCAAACCACCGGGTTGTCACTACTTTTCCTTCTGTATAGAAACGGTATCCGTCTTTTCCAAGGCAATGCAGGTCTCCAAAGAAAGATTTCTTATGACCATTGAACGGGAACATGCCCACCGGAACCGGAATACCTACATTGACACCCACCATGCCTCCGTCCGTACGCCGTGCAAATTCTCTCGCAAAATGTCCGCTCTGGGTAAAGATTACAGAACCGTTTGCATAGGGATTTGCATTCATAACCGCAAGTCCTTCCTCGAAATCTTTCACTCGTTTGATGCAGAGAACCGGACCAAATACTTCTCTGTCTCCAATCGTCATTCCCGGTTTCACGTGATCAAAGATCGTAGGTCCTACATAACAGCCATTCTCATATCCCGGAACCTGAATCTCTCTTCCATCTAAGATCAGTTCAGCGCCCTCTTCAACTCCTTTTGCAATCCAATTTGTGACAAACTTCTTATGGCCTTCATTTACTACCGGCCCCATACCAGTAGATTTGTCATAAGCCGGACCGACTTTGATTTCCTTAGCTTTTTCTACAATTGCCTGAACCAGATCATCTGCAATATCTTCCTGGACTACAACTACCGGAAGTGCCATGCAGCGTTCACCGGCACATCCAAATGCTGCATTAATTATACCGGCTGCTGTTCTTTCGATTGGCGCATCATTCAGCACCAGTGCATGATTCTTCGCTTCACAAAGAGCCTGAACACGTTTTCCATTTGCTGCTGCAGTTGAATAAATATGTAATCCTACTTCCGTTGAACCTACAAAAGTAATTCCTTTGATATCCGGATGCTCTAAGAACATTTCCGCTTCATTTCTGGAACAGGTTACGATATTGATTACGCCATCCGGAAGTCCTGCTTCCTTATATAATTCAGCGATGCGCATACAGGTCTGAGGTGTAAATGTTGCGGCCTTTATTACAATGGTATTTCCACAGGCGATGCACATTGGTGTCATCCATCCCATAGGAATCATTGCAGGGAAGTTAAATGGAACTATTCCTGCAAATACACCCATGGGTTCACGGTACATTACCGTATCAAAACCGGAGGAAGCATCCATGAGACTTTCACCCATCATTAATGACGGTGCAGAAATCGCCTGTTCCGTTCCTTCTTTCGCTTTCAGGACATCTCCCTCTGCCTCAACCCATGCCTTGCCATTTTCTCTGGCAACCAGTTCTGTCAGTTCATCCATATGGGTGATCAGCAGATCTCTCAGTTTATAAAGAATCTGAACACGTTTGATTACAGGTGTTCCTGACCAGCCCGGAAAAGCCGCCTTTGCCGCTGCAATGGCTTCTTCCACTTCTTCAGAAGTACAGCAAGGTACTTTTGCAGTGATTTCGCCGGTACTTGGATTGCAGGCATCCGTATAACGTTCCGTCTTTGATTCTTTAAACACACCATTTACATAATAACCCAGTTTCTTAACATCACCCATGATAAATCCTCACTTTCATATTTGTGGTAAACTATTGTAATTTTTTGATTACATTTTGGATATATCTTATATTATCACAGAACTTAACCAAAATCAACACAAACTTTTCGTTATTTTATTCACAAAATAATCAAGATATTCGTCTTGATCTCTGATATATTCATAACTTTACTAATCAATATTATTACTGTAATCTCCAGGCACCTGAGCTTCTTAAAACTAAATTTTTCTATGCATGATAATTCATAACACAAAATCAGCTATTCAATACATGCTATTACTTTGTTTTAATGTCTGTTGGTATAATATACGAACTATAAATTTATCAGGAGGAAACAAAGATGAAAAAGAGAAATTTACAGAAACTAATGATTATGGCAATGTTATCACTCATGCTTACCCTTGCGCTGGGCATGACAACACTGGCAGCATCCAAGACAAAGTCCCTACGTAATAACAAATGGTATACAGATAAAAGTTATGGCAGTACGCAAACTGTATATCATAAAATCAAAGTTACAAAACCTGGACTGATTACTGTTTCGGGATACCGCTATAGTACTTACACCAATTATAAATGGCCCATGGGAATCCGGTTATGCAACAGCAGGAAAAAGGAATTAGATACTTTTACAAAATATACAGCCGGGAGCAGCAGCTCAAATCAGTACTATTGCGTAAAAAAGGGAACTTACTACATTAAAACGACTGACAGCAGCTACAAATTAAAATACAGTTTTAAAGCAATTTCGGATAAAAGCGGTTCAAAGCAGTCCAATGCAAAAAACCTTCCCCGTAATAAAACGGAACAGGGAACCCTGTTATTAGGTGAATCCTCCACTAAATCAGATTGGTATAAAATTGTTTTACCTGCACCGCAAAGAATCCGGTTTACATACGGTGCACTGGCTAACAACAACTGGATTGAATTTAAAATCGTATCACCAAGCCCCTATATCAGAATAACGAATGCATCGACTTATCGGGTGAATTCCACGAAAACAGAAACTACCCAATCTGTATTTCCAGCCGGCGTCTATTACATTCAGGTATTACGGCAAGGATATAATTCCGCATGTAATGGTTCTTATACACTAAAATGGAGATAGTTCATAAAGAACAAAAAAAATCCCCGCAGACACCTGGAACCCAGGAATCTGCGGGGATTGCTAATCATCAAATTATTTTAATGTGATCTTAGCGCCTTCTGCTTCTAATTTAGTCTTTAATTCTTCAGCTTCTGCTTTAGAAACGCCTTCTTTAACTACCTTAGGAGCTCCGTCAACTACTTCTTTAGCTTCTTTTAAGCCTAAGCCTGTAGCTTCACGAACAACTTTGATAACTTTAACTTTGTTTGGTCCAACTTCTGTTAATTCTACGTCGAACTCATCTTTTTCTTCTGCTGCTTCTGCTGCTCCGCCTGCTGCTGCTACTACAACACCTGCTGCTGCAGATACACCAAATTCTTCTTCACATGCTTTTACTAAATCGTTTAATTCTAATACAGATAATTCTTTGATAGCATCAATAAATTCTGCTGTTGTTAATTTTGCCATTTTATTTTCCTCCATTTAATTTTTAAATTTTTTACGGATATCCGATTTTCCGGTTCCAAGTTTTACGTTGAATTCTTAAGCTTCTTTTGCTTCTGCAATCTGATTAAGAACACGAGCAAGATTTGTAATAGGTGACTGGATACTTCCAAGTAATTTGCCAAGAAGTTCTTCTCTTGACGGAACGGAAGCCAGTGCCTGTACGCCTGTCTCATCGTAGTAAGCTCCTTCTACGACACCTGCGATCAATTTGATAGCCGGAACAGTCTTTGCATGCTTTGCTAAGATTCTTGCCGGAGCAGTTGCGTCTTCTTTGGAAATTGCAATTGCGTTTGGTCCTTCCAGATGTTTGCTGAGTGCTTCGCAATCTGTATCTTTGAATGCAAAGTTCATCATTGTATTTTTGTATACTTTGTAGATAACGCCAGCTTCTCTAAGCTCTTTACGAAGAGCTGTGTCCTGTTCCACGCTGATTCCACTGTAAGTAACTAAAATAACTGATGCTGCATCTTTAATACTTGCGCTAATCTCTTCAACAACTGGTTTTTTAAGTTCAACTTTTGCCATGAATGGTGCACCTCCTTATGTTAGTATGTGTACCGCCGTAAAAAAACCTCTTTGTACAAGACAAAGAGGTTTCATAAATCATTCTTATAAGAACTCATTACTCCTCGGTAGGCGTTTTCACCTTATGCCTTGCGGCACCTACTGTCTTCGGCAGTTTTCTAATAGACTATAGCATAGTATGTCTGAATTTGTCAAGCAGATTTTAACATTTTTTCTGCTCATCTTACTCTTTAATTTTTTTGTGGAACTCCTGTAAGGAATGAACCTCTAAACGATCACCCTTTTTCACTGCCTTAATTCCTTCAGCTGTAGCTTTTGCTGCAGCCATAGTTGTCATATAAGGAATTTTTTCCTTAATAGCAGCTTTCCGAATATAGCTGTCATCTGTTGCACCTTTTTTATCAATCGGTGTGTTGATGATCATTTGAATCTTTTTATTTGTAATGGCATCCAGGATATTCGGTCTTCCTTCATTGATCTTGGAGATCTTTTCCACTTCAAGGCCGGCTTCCCTGATCAGTTCATAAGTGCTTCCTGTAGCCATCAGTTTAAATCCGCAGTCGTGAAGCCCCTGCGCAACCTCTTTTACTTCCGGCTTGTCTCTGTCACTTACGCTGAGCAATACGGTTCCTTCTAACGGAAGTTTGGTCTGGGTAGCTTCCTGGGCTTTATAGAAAGCTTCTCCAAAGCTTTCGGAAATACCAAGTACCTCTCCCGTAGAGCGCATTTCCGGTCCTAATAAAGGATCCACTTCCGGGAACATATTAAATGGGAACACTGCCTCTTTCACACCATAGTGTGAAAACTGCTTCTCTTTCAGCGACAGCACCGGTGATGGTCTTCCCGTTAAATGTGAAGTCATAATATCGGTAGCAAGTTTTACCATTTTGATATTACATACCTTGGATACAAGTGGTACTGTTCTGGAGGCACGTGGATTCGCTTCCAGCACATATACCACGCCGTCTTCGATCGCATACTGCATATTCATAAGTCCGACTACATTCATTTCTGCAGCAATTTTTCTTGTATAATCCTTAATTGTTTCGATCTGCTCTTCTGTCAGATTCTTAGAAGGGAGAATACATGCGGAGTCACCGGAGTGAACACCTGCAAGCTCAATATGCTCCATTACTGCCGGTACAAATACATTGGTTCCATCGCTGATGGCATCTGCCTCACACTCGGTAGCATGATGTAAGAAACGGTCAATCAATATCGGTCTGTCCGGAGTAACGCCAACTGCTGCCTTCATGTAGAATGTCAGGGCATCGTCATCATGAACCACTTCCATGCCTCTGCCGCCCAGGACATAGGAAGGACGTACCATTACCGGATATCCGATCTTGCCCGCAATTGCAAGTGCTTCTCCAGCGTTTACTGCCATTCCAGCTTCCGGCATTGGAATATTCAGCTTCTTCATCATATCCCGGAACAGATCTCTGTCTTCTGCCAGGTCAATGGTTTCCGGTGTTGTTCCAAGAATATTTACACCGGCTCTCTTCAGGTCATTTGCCAGATTTAACGGTGTCTGTCCGCCAAACTGTGCGATAACGCCTACCGGTTTTTCTTTCTCATGAATGCTGAGCACATCTTCCAGAGTCAGCGGTTCAAAATACAATTTATCAGAAGTATCATAATCCGTTGATACCGTCTCAGGATTACAGTTTACAATAATCGTCTCGAAGCCTAATTCTTTTAATGCAATTGCAGCATGTACGCAGCAGTAATCAAATTCAATACCCTGTCCGATACGGTTTGGTCCGCCGCCTAGTATCATAATCTTAGGCTTATCACTGTTAACCGGGCTTTCGTCTTTCATATGGTAGCTGGAATAGTAATATGCAGAATCCTTGGTGCCGCTTACGTGAACCCCTTCCCATGCCTCTGTAATTCCGGCATCAATCCTTGCAGATCTAATTTTATCTTCAGTCACTTCCAGAATCTGACTCAGATATTTATCTGCAAATCCATCTAACTTAGCCTGTTTTAATACATCTGTCTGGGGAATACTGCCTTTTGAAGCTTTTAGCGCTTCTTCTTCTTCCACCAGTTCTTTCATCTGTTCTATGAAGTAATGTTTAATCTTGGTTAAATCAAATAATTCCTCTACGGAAGCTCCTTTTCTAAGTGCTTCGTACATAATAAACTGGCGTTCGCTTGTTGGTACGGCAAGCATTTTTAACAATTCTTTCTTCGTCTTAGAAGCAAAATCCTTTGCATTCCCCAATCCGTATCTGCCGGTTTCAAGACTTCTGATTGCCTTCTGGAAAGCCTCTTTATAAGTCTTTCCGATGCTCATTACTTCACCAACTGCTCGCATCTGTGTACCCAGTTTATCCTCAGATCCTTTAAATTTCTCAAATGCCCAGCGTGCAAATTTAATGACAATGTAATCTCCGCCCGGAACATACTGATCCAGAGTGCCATATTTTCCGCATGGGATTTCATCTAAAGTTAAACCACTTGCCAGCATTGCAGAAACCAATGCAATTGGAAATCCGGTTGCTTTGGATGCAAGTGCCGAGGAACGTGAAGTTCTTGGATTGATTTCGATGACGATAATACGGTCGCTGACCGGATCATGTGCAAACTGAACGTTTGTTCCACCAATTACTTCAATCGCTTCCACGATTTTATAAGCCTGCTCCTGAAGTCTTTTCTGAACTGCCTCTGAAATAGTAAGCATTGGTGCGGAGCAGAAGGAATCTCCTGTGTGTACGCCCAGCGGATCGATATTTTCAATGAAGCAGACCGTAATCATGTTGTTCTTAGAATCACGAACCACTTCTAACTCCAGTTCTTCCCATCCGAGAATTGATTCTTCAACCAGTACCTGGCCTACCAGACTTGCCTGTAAGCCTCTGGCACATACCGTCTTTAACTCTTCTACATTATAGACCAGACCGCCGCCGGCACCACCCATGGTATATGCGGGTCTTAATACAACGGGATATCCCAGATTATCAGCAATTCTCAAAGCCTCTTCTACTGTATATGCCACTTCGCTTCTTGCCATTTCAATACCCAGACTGTCCATCGCCTTTTTGAATTCGATACGGTCTTCTCCACGCTCAATGGCATCTACCTGAACACCGATAACTTTCACATCATATTTATCCAAAACGCCTGCCTTTGCAAGTTCGGAACAAAGATTCAGACCGGACTGTCCGCCAAGGTTTGGCAGTAATGCATCGGGACGTTCTTTTTCAATAATCTGAGTCAGACGTTCTACATTTAATGGTTCAATATAAGTAATATCCGCTGTTTCCGGATCTGTCATGATCGTTGCCGGATTAGAATTAACCAGAACAATTTCATAACCAAGGTTTCTTAACGCTTTACACGCCTGTGTTCCGGAATAGTCAAATTCGCATGCCTGTCCAATGATGATAGGACCGGAACCGATAATAAGTACTTTGTGAATATCATTTCTCTTCATGGTTTTACCTCTCATAATATCTATTTGTATACTATACTACCCAAAATCATTAGGTCTATTATACGTTATTGTAAGAGATGTGTAAATATATAATTTAATCCCATGACAAAGTTTTGCCTCAAAGAACTATTAAAAATGTCTTTCTGACAGACATTCATTCCGGTTTGCATAAGATTCAGGCACGCTCTCTGCGTTTATACTTTCGGAGAACCGTTTCAAAATGTTCCAGCATTTCTTCCCTGGCATATACCGTGGTTCCCTCTTTCAGGTTTTCCATATAATCCTGCAGCATATCATACGTTTTCTTTTCACTGATCACAACTCTCTGGCTCTTGCCTTCTCCATTTCTTACAAACACCTGAGCCTGGTCCTTGTCAAATGCTTCCATGTAAATATTTTTCATGGTTCCTGCATCGTCCGTGCGCAGCATGTAGCCTTCTGAGCTCCCCTTTTTTATCTCTGTATAAACTTTCTCCAGAATCTGATATGTATGCCGGTGTCCCAGGGGGTGATGTTCTGTATCCGGTCCCCCGACGATTGTTCCCTGTCTGGCAAACTCCTCCAGTCCCGTATCCGGAAAGTAAAACCTGAATTTTCTTTTTTCATGTATTGTTCTTATGTCCCGACTGTTTTCATTCATCATCTCACTACCTCCACCAGATAGATTGTATGGTTACTTTTTACCCGTCAAATCATTCTTTTTTGTTATAAGCTTTCAGCAATAAGAACTATTATAACATGTTAATACTTTCATAACAACATTAGATCGAACGTGTGACCGCTTTTTGTACAAAGCAAAAGAGTATCCTTCCATTCAGATACCCTTCCGTGACTTCTCTATGTTAATTTTCAATATTCTTTTTCATCGCTTCCAGGGCCTTTTTATCACATTCTCCAATTCCATATCTCGCCATCTCGTAACATTTGGTCATAGCCATACCATTTGGCCCATCTGGAAATAATTCCCTGCTTATTTCTTCCGGAGACCGGCACCTGGTCCAGTATTTCTTTTATTGTATTTACTGTATTCTGCTCCCTGTTTATACCGCCGTACATCTAGAATAAATCACAAAAAAAGGGGGCCACCGCATTAAAACTTAATGCGATGACCCCTTTATAAGGGTTTATGCAAATTTTGCTGTGTTAAGCTTCACACCAGGACCCATTGTAGGAGCTACTGTTACGCTCTTTAAATACTGTCCTTTCAGTGCTGAAGGTTTCGCTTTTAAAATTGCACCCATAAGCGTCTGGAAGTTGTCCGCTAACTGCTCCTCTGTAAAAGAAGCTTTTCCGATTGGCACGTGGATAATGTTTGTTTTATCTAATCTGTACTCAATCTTACCTGCTTTGATTTCCTGAACTGCTTTTGTTACGTCCATCGTTACAGTACCAGCTTTTGGGTTTGGCATTAAGCCTTTTGGTCCAAGTACACGACCAAGACGGCCAACAACACCCATCATATCCGGTGTAGCTACAACTACATCGAATTCAAACCAGTTTTCGTTCTGGATCTTTGGAATTAATTCCTCTGCTCCAACGTATTCTGCGCCTGCTGCACGAGCTTCGTCAGCTTTTGCATTTTTAGCGAATACTAAGACACGAACTTTTTTACCTGTACCGTGTGGTAACACAACAGCTCCACGGATCTGCTGATCCGCATGACGGCCATCACAGCCTGTTCTGATATGAGCTTCGATAGTTTCATCAAATTTAGCAACAGATGCTTTCTTTACTAAAGAAATAGCTTCTGCTGTATCATAAAGATTTGCGCGGTCGATTGCTTTTGCAGCCTCTGCGTATCTTTTTCCTTTTTTCATATTAAATAACCTCCTGGTGGTATTTGCGGGAATTTCCCTCCCACTTTTCATTGTTTAGTTTACGTTTTGCTTGATTACCAAGTATATTATTCCTCAACAGTGATACCCATGCTGCGTGCGGTACCTGCGATCATGCTCATTGCAGCTTCAACAGATGCTGCATTTAAATCTGGCATTTTCATTTCAGCGATCTCTTTGATCTTTTCTTTGCTGATTGTAGCAACTTTTGTCTTATTCGGAACGCCTGAACCTGATTTCAGGTTGCATGCTTTCTTTAATAAAACTGCTGCAGGAGGAGTTTTTGTAATAAAGCTGAAGCTTCTGTCTGCATATACAGTAATAACAACCGGGATAATTAAATCGCCTTTGTCAGCTGTTCTTGCATTGAACTCCTTTGTAAACTGAACGATGTTAACACCGTGCTGTCCAAGTGCCGGACCAACTGGTGGAGCTGGTGTAGCCTTTCCAGCAGGAATCTGTAATTTAATATAACCTGTTACTTTTTTTGCCATTTTTAGGCACCTCCTATGTGGTATTGGCGGGGGATTTCCCTCCCACTAATCCGTCAGACTGCGAATATACCTGACGGTAACTTTCCTGTTACATTTTTTTAATCTCAGTGAAACTTATTTCTACTGGTGTTTCACGACCGAATAACTCAACATTAATGGTAACGATCTGTTTACCATGATTGATGGACTGAATAACCCCAACGGTATCTTTCCAGACTCCGCCGGTAACAGTAACCGCATCTCCTTCTGTGAAATCCACCTGGACATCGTCCGCCTGGATTCCCAGATTCTGCATCTCTGTTTCGGTAAGTGGCACTGGTTTTGATCCAGGACCAACAAATCCGGTAACACCTCTTGTATTTCGAACGACATACCAGGTGTCATCATTCATGACCATATTCAGAAGCACATAGCCTGGAAACAGTTTCTTCTGAACCTGCTTCTGTACGCCATTTTTCACTTCCACAACATCCTGCATCGGAACTCTGACCTCAATGATCTGATCTTCTAAATGCCGGTTTTCAATCGTTTTCTCAATGTTGGCCTTAACCTTGTTTTCATACCCAGAATAAGTATGAACTACATACCAGTTTGTTTCTGACATAAAATCACCCTTGCCCTTACTTTATTAAGAAATCAATACCATACTGTACAATAACATCAACGATGGTAATAATGACACCTAATACACAAGAAACGGCAACAACCGCTACGGTCTGCTTGCCAAGTGTTTTCTTTTCCGGCCAGATAATTTTCTTAAATTCAGATTTAAGACCTTCAAACCAGCTTTTCTTGGGGGCTTTGTCTGTTTTTGCAGTTTCTCCCATTCCATTCACTTCCTTTGCATTATCACTAACAGTTATTTGGTTTCTTTGTGTAATGTGTGTGTTCTGCAGAATTTACAGTATTTTTTTGTTTCCATTCTGTCCGGATGATTTTTCTTATCCTTCGTCATGTTGTAGTTACGTTGTTTACATTCCGTACATGCCAATGTGATTTTAACGCGCACAACTTCCACCTCGCCTTCTTTGTAATTTGGTAACAGCTTGCGTAGGCTGTTGAATTTTTAGGCATAAAAAAAAGACCTACTTCCATTCGCTCGTTTATCTTATCATATACAATAGCTGGAAGTCAAGTCTTTTTTTGACAAGATCCATGATCTTCTGCAGTGTTTTTTACCTCTGTGAATCCAGTGCCGCCCGGCATAAATACGTCGATATATAGCGCCTGATATCTGTGTCAGGTGTGCGACTGTGAATCGACGGCGTAGCGGGCTACGGCTAGATTCACAGTCGTGCAGCTGGCACAGATAGCGGGCGCTATATAGGGGCGTATTTGCGCCGGGAGGCACTAGTAACAGTCCGTATCAGTGAAACTTTTCCTGCCCCTGTTTTAAGGATACTTCCCTGCCAAATGCAGTGGCTGCCAGTCCGCCTTCACCCGTTTCCCGAAGGGAGACATTCATCAGATCCCCTACTTCCTTCATGGCGTCAATTACCTGGTCCGGGGGAATCCGGCTTTCAATTCCGGCCAATGCCATATCGGCACACGCCATAGCGTTCACCGCTCCGATTACATTGCGTTTCACGCATGGAACCTCCACCAGACCGGCAACCGGGTCACAGACCAGCCCCAGGAGATTTTTTAACGACATTGCAGCTGCATGGGCGATCTGGCTGGGATTTCCGCCCTTTAAATGAACCATTGCCCCTGCCGCCATGGCACTTGCCGAACCGATTTCCGCCTGACAGCCGCCGGAAGCTCCTGCAATATACGCTCGAACTGCTATGACCTGTCCGATCCCCGCAGCCACATACAGTGCTTCCCCTATGCGTGTCTCATCTGTCTGTTCCTTTTTATAATAAGGCACCAGAACAGCCGGAAGTACTCCGCAGGCGCCTGCTGTGGGTGCCGCCACGATTCGTTTCATACAGGCATTTGATTCTCCCATCTGCAATGCCGCCGCAATAACCTGTCCCATGAATGGTCCGCACAAGGGTCCTTCCTTTTGCACATACTGCTCCATAATACCGCCGCTGCCGCCTACCAGCCCGCTGTTGGAAATCAGTTTTTCATCATATGCTTCGCTGGACGAGAGCATCGCCCGCCACATACCCAGCATCTTTTCAAAAGATTCCTCCTTTGAAACTTTCCGCTCGTTCATATCATCCAGCAGGATGGTTTTCCAGAAAGGAATCTGCGACTCCCTGCATACGTCTAAGATTTCTTCTAATGAATTATATGCCATGTTACCGGTTCCCTCCTATATCTATATATGTCACCTTCAGTATACCCTCTTTTTGCTCCAGCCACTCGATGGATTCTTTTGGGATCTTCTGGTCTGTTTCAATAATCATCACTGCATAACCGCCCCGTTTTTTCCGGTGCAGGGACATGTTTGCCACATTTACGGACTTCTGAAACAGCATGGACGCCACATCGGCAACATAACCGGGCTGATCCATGTTATGAATAATTAAAGTGGGATTCTCACAGGTACAATTGACCTCCACATCATTGATTTTATTCAGCATAATACGTCCGCCTCCCAGAGAAGAAGCCTGAACCATCAGTTTGCGCTGCTTTAAATCCTCCAGCAGCATCTGCACCGAATTGGGATGTGCCCCCTTTAGTGTTGTTTCTTCAAAGGTAAATTCTAATCCTTCTTCCTCTGCCATTTCAAAGCTTTTTGGAATTCTGATATCATCCGGCTCCATACCAAGGAGTCCTGCTACAATGGCTTTATCCGTACCATGGCCTACTCCGGTAGCTGCAAAAGAGCCATGCATACATATCCTTGCATTTACGGGCATGCTACCCAGCAGTTTTCTCCCCATCAATCCGATCCTTACCGCGCCTGCCGTATGAGAACTGGAGGGTCCCACCATGACAGGTCCCAAAATATCGAATATGTTCATCTTTATACCTCCTGTATACCGCAGACAGGTCTGCTGTACTGCACAACTTTTTCTCCTCAACGTAAATGGAAAGGGAACGTCATGCGCTCCCTTTTTTGATTACATCTATTCTGTTATTCTAACAAATCCCGTCTAAAATGTATAGGGGGAAGCTAATTTTTTTCTTCACTTCCCACTCTCAGGGAGACCAGGGTACGAAAGACTTTTTCTTCCTCTTTACACTCCATACTGCCCTCGTATTTTTTCACGATTCCCTGTACAATATCAAGTCCCAGACCGTGGCGGAACTTATCTTTTTTGGTGGTTCTAAATCCCCCATCCCGCTTCACTTCCACGGGTTTTGCCTCTTCATATCTAGAATTACTGAATATCAGAACCTGATAGCCTGCACGGTACTGGCTTTTTACATTTATAAACCGCTCCGCGGAATCCGGGATGCGCATACAGCTTTCAATTGCATTGTCGAACAGATTGTAAAAAATACTGAGCCAGTCTACATCATCCACTCTTCCACTTGCAAAGTGCGCCATATTTAACTGCAGCTTAATTTTATTTTTTGCACATTCTGTAATTTTATTGTGCAGGACTGCATCTATCATTACATTTCTGCTGATGTTGCTCTGCAGAAGCTTGTCATACTCTTTATTCAGTCGTTTTGCAATATCACCCATAGATTCAGTATGGTTATCCCGTACCAGCCTTTCTATGGTTTGAAGATGATTCCCAATATCGTGGCGCATTTTCCGCACCAGTTCATTCTGCTCCTCAAGCACCTTAAAATGCTCTTTCAAAAGCTTTTGCTGCATAAGCAGGTACTGATTTTCTCTTTTAAGGTTTTCTCTGCTGTACCAAGTAAGAAGACCGCCAAACACACACAACATTGCCACCACATACATCAGCACCCAAGGTTCCAGCAGCCGATTGGCATTTTCGTTCATCAGAAGAACCGTAGCCACCAGATTCACAAGTACTGATACAACTGCAAAAACCTTCCAAATCAGTAACGGTATTTTTTCAAAAACACCGAATTTTAAAATCATCCCCAGTATTACCGCAGCCAAAATATTCTTTCCACCATTTACAGCTGTAAAAAAACATACATTACTTCCAGTATAAAGGGCGAGACTTCCCCCAACTCCAAACAACGCTTTTGTAAGCAACCCCAAAGCAGCTCCGATAATTCCATAAAATTCTATAAACGCATAAAATTTCAAGAAATCATGAAATGGCTTCTCAGATATCTTATAAATAACTGCCATCCACAGAATAATCTCGGCCACATAAACTAAAAATGCAGATCCGCCATTTTTTACAGGTAGCATAAGAACACCATGGACTACAGCAAGAAGAAGCAGAATTATCCGCTTCTTTCTTAAATCCATATTCCCGGTATCTGCGCACTTCATGGCAAAAATATAGAATATCACAGTCTCTAACAGAACAGCAATACATTTTCCGGTAAACACCGTCATTATTTCACCTCTCATTAGATTACATATCTTCCCCCAGCCATCTTGCAAATGCCCGGCGGACATCATTCAGATACCTGCGGCTGATAGGAACCTTTTTCCCATTGCGCAGAATTAATTCATTCCTGCAAAATTCTTTGACAAAGTTCAGATTTACAATATAACTGTTGTGGCATCTTACAAAGTAATCCGATCCCAGCTGTGCCTGCAATTCAGTCAGTCCGGAAGATGTTCTGACCGTTTCACCGACGCAGACTGCCAGTGTACTTCTCTTTTCCCTTTCCAGATACTGAATATCCATAGGGAGCAGTATAATCTTTCTTCCTTTAACCATAACAACGATACGTTCTCTGGCAACCTTACTTTTTTGTTGAATTTGTTTTTCAATAATTTTCGGCAGATATTTCTCCAGGTCTTTTTTTAAAACAAAATAGCAGTAGTCAACCTCATATACTTTTGAACTGTAGCATAGATAATTGGTCAGAAACACAATTTTTGTTCTGGCATCCAATGCTTCCAGTTTTTTCGCAACCTCCACCCCATTGGATTCTCCTATTTCAATATCAAGAAACAGCAGATCCAAATCATAAATGCTTTCTCTTACGTAATGGTATAACTCCTCCGGATTCAAAAATTCATGAATTTCATACTCACACTTGTTTTTCTGCAAAAATTTCTCTATGAAATCTTTGCTTACCTGAACCGCCTTTGCTTCATCGTCACATATCCCGATCCGCATCATGATTCATCCCACCTTACTCTTTCTTTAAATTACCCGAATATAATTGCACAATTATATTTCTTGGAATTATACCATCCGGATCACAGTAATTGCAATGCTAATTACACTTTTAGCACAGTTCGTGTAATATTTAACCAAAACTCGTCGATTTTGAAAAAAATCTAGCAAAAAATGGTAAATACTTCCATCCAATATAATCCACATGCTATTTTTTAGCTTATAGATTATTATAATATAACAAAACAAATAATACAATACGTAATAAGTTATTATAGAGGGGGTAAGTATGACAATTGATTATACCGCTATCGGACGCAGAATCCGAGCCAGGAGATTAACCCAGAAAATTACACAGGAAAGGCTCGCCGAACAGGTAGATATCTCGACACCACATCTTAGTAATATCGAAAGAGGCGTTACCCACGTAAGCCTGCCAACGCTCATCACGATTGCAAATGCCCTCCACACGACGGTAGATCATTTATTGTGCGACAGCCTTCCCGAAGCAAAATCCTTCTACGTAAAAGAACTAAGGGATTTATTAAATGACTGTGATGAAAAAGAACTCCGTATTTTAACTGAGACCTTAAGATCTCTGAAATCTTCCCTGCAGGACACCTATGGGAAATGAAGAGCCTGCTGCAAAAAAAGGACATTCCATTTGGAATTATCCTTTTTTTATTACACATGATATTATTCTTTTTACAATAACCGTATTTAATCAATTTTCTTTGCTATTGAGCAATCCATAGATATAAGTGTCTTTCCAAAGCGGCTGATCATGCTCATCCTTCCAAAAATATACATTCTTTTGCAAAAATCCCTCACGGGTAAATCCTAATTTTTCCAGCAGCTCCCATGAGTTTGGATTCTTGGTATCACAGTATGCACTAATCCTGTGGATTCCATGCTCAAATGCATTTTCAATCAGCTTTTCACAGCTTTCTCTGGCATATCCCATGTTCCAGTAATCTTCATTGAATACATATCCCAACTCCAGGGAATTACAATCACATTTCCCCAGATATACATTCCCAATCATTTTACCTGTGGATTTCAGTTCAACTGCTATCATTTCATCCGATGCAATTCTGGACTCCAGATTCTCTTTTGCTTCTTCCATTGTCATCGGCTTATAAGGCTCATATTCCAGGACTTTAGGGTTGGACAGGTATTCGTATAGATCCTGTATGTCCTCTGCTCTGTATCTTCTTAATATTAACCGGTCTGTTTCTGCTATGATTTTTTTATCCATAAATCTTCTCCCTTTTTCATTTTCAATCGACTGCTTTTTCATTATATCATCGAAACCGCACAAAGTCACTAAAAACGATATGGCACCTGATGTATCCTGATGTATCGCCTTGCTAATTACCAGTATGTCTTCCATTCTTTCATGTTTCTGGTCAGTGCCTCAAGATAAAAATAATCTCCCCACAGATTACATTCATCAACACCTCTGTCGGATACACTGTTATAGGGACTGCTTTTTGCGTAAACACCATGTCGCAGCAGCCCATTTGCTTCCTGAGATGAAGTTACTGCATATTTGTCAATCAGGCTTTCCAGCATCCGCTGCGCCTCATTGCGATAAAAGGATTGTTCTTCCTTTTCCAGTCCTCCATTGCTGCACATTTCCAGAATTCCGCAGACGGCTGCTGCTGCCGCTGACGAATCTCTCGGTTCACCGCTCCCTTCTGAAAACTGCAAATCCCAATAGGGTACCATATCCTCCGGAAGATGCCTCAGATAAAAATCCGTTACTTTCCGGAACAACTCTCTGCAAACTTCATTTTTTGTGTACCGCCACGCCAATGCCGTTCCATAGATTCCCCATGCCTGCCCCCTTGCCCAGGCAGAATCGTCCCGATACCCCTGAGCCGTAACCCCACGTAACGGCTCTCCTGTCCTGGGATTAAAAAAATAAGTGTGGTAGGTAGAATGATCTTCCCGCACCAGATTACGGATGCTGGTCCTGGTATGCCGTATGGCAATGTCTCTGTACTTTTCATCCCCGGTTACATAAGAAGCCCAATACAGCAGCGGCAGATTCAGCAGACAGTCTATAATCAGACGGTAATTATCCTCTGCCCCTAACGCTCCCCACGCCTGAAGGAACTCTCCTTTTTCCTGAAAGCGGCTGATCAGCTGGTCTGCCGCCAGGATTGCCGCCTCTTTTGCCCGCTGATTTCCCGTAAGCTGATAAGCTGCTACACAGGAAGGCGTATATAAAAATCCCATATCATGATGATCCACATCTGTTTTCTGTTTTATCCTATTATAAAAGCTCTCTACCTGAACCTCCGCCGATGTTCGGAACCGTTCCTCTCCCGACAGTTCATAGGCAAGCCAGTATGTTCCGGTACAGAATCCCGTTGTCCATTCTGTATTTTCTGTTGCCGGGTAAAACATATGCTCACTATTGGAACCAGGAAATTGGTAGGTAAAATTCCCCAGATTTTCTCTCAGAACCGATACTGCCCGGGCAGCTGCTCTTTGTAATTTTTCCTTGTCCATAAATGCTCTCCTGCCGTTTTCCAAAAAGGCTGCCCTTTATTTTGTCACTTTAGCATAATTATCGTATGCCGTCTGCTGGATTTCAATTGCCTTTTCAATATTCCTGTCCTTTAGTTCTTGTATAAAGGCATCGTATTCATCCTCAATATTGCTGGAACCCAGAATCCAGCTCTGGAGCTTTTCATAGACGATTGGCTGGATGCCCGACATAATGCTCTTATATTCATCCATATTATCCGTACTCAGCTTCAGTTCAGGAAGTTTTGGTGCAAGAAACCACTCATCGTGTGAATCATACATCTTGTTTGCCGCTTTCCCCGCATCATTCATGGTTGCATATTCGTAATCTGCAGCCTGAATATAACCGGCACGGTATTGCGAACCCAGGGAACGCAAATATTCCACCGGCGCCAGTCCGGATTTGAACACTTCTTCGGTAAAAGCTTTCCCGCCGTTGTCATCCACGGTGTATGTCTTGCCCTCAACTCCCCAGTTCATTAAATCCGAACCTTCCTCGGTAAACATGAAGTCCATGAACTCGATGACACTCTCCGGGTCCTTGCACTGTGAAGAAATGCCCCATCCGCACTCAGCGTAACGGTAATCCCGTTCTTTCACATTTCCGTTCTGGTCTTTTAGGGGTGCAATTGCCACCATCTGAAATCCCGGAATTTCTTCTCCCAGAGAATCGTTGTAACTGCCTGTACTTACCCAATCATGGGTAAATCCTCCCGTGTTATTGCTGAGCAGGGTATCTCTTGCGGACATGCCCCTTGTAAAAATCTCCGGATCAATCAGTCCCTCTTTATACCACTGGGCAAGATTTTTTACCGCCAATTTATAATTTTCCGTCAATGGTTCAAAGGTTATTTTCCCATCCCTTGGATAGAAGGTTGCACTGGAATCCCACAGAGCTAGATATTCACCCATCTCTGTCTCAGCGGTAGCCGAGCGGTCAAACAGCGGAATCTCGTCTGCCTGTCCGTTGCCATTGGGATCGCCGTTTTTAAATGCAGCCAGTACGTCATGGAGTTCATCCACCGTTTCCGGTGCCTTCAGCCCCAGTTTATCCAGCCAGTCCTGGCGGATCCAGTAGAACTGGGAAGACTTCAGTTCTTTTCCCAGTGGGATATTGTATATATTTCCGTCTTCCGCCGTGGCCTGATATTTCAGATTCGGGTCATTGTCCAGCGCTTCCTTGATATGGGGTGCATGTTCCTCGATCAGATCGTTTAATGGAATAACCCCTCCGTCCTTGCCAAGCTTCTCCATGTCAGTGGTGAACTCACAGGCGATAAGATCTGCCAGCTGGCCCGATGCCACCATATTCTGGAATGCCGTCGCATAATCAGAATTGGAGGAAGCAACCACTCCTTTTAGTTTCACGCCTGTCTTCTTCTCTACCTCTTTCCACACTTCCCAGTCAGAGTTAAAGGGCGTCCCTGACAGGAACATAAAGGCTGTAAACTCTTTGCTTTTGTCTTCCTTAGAGGCCGCTGCTGTGCTTTCCTCCCCTTTTCCACATCCTGCTGCCCCTAATACCATAGAAATGCCCAGAACTGCGGTCAGTAATAATGCTGTAATCTGTTTTCTTTTCATAACGAATAATCCTCCATTTATGGTTAGCCTTTGACACCGCCAAGGGTGAGACCTGATTTAAAATATTTTTGAATGAATGGAAATACAATAATCATTGGAACAATTGCCAGAATAATCAAAGCATAAACCTGAGTAGTAGGCGATGTGAGCGAAGCCTTCGTCACAATTGCCGCATCGGAAGGGTTCGAAACCCTCTCCACGATTAATTTTTTCAGAAATACCTGGAGGGGAATCTTACTGTCATCTTTTAGAAGCTGCATTGCCCAGAAATAACCGTTCCATCTGCTGATTCCATAAAATAGTCCCACCGTAGCAAGGGCTGGCTTAGAAAGGGGCATATATATATTCCATAATACCCTGAAATGCCCTGCGCCGTCAATGAACGCCGCTTCTTCCAGCGCCTCCGGCACCTGCTCAAAAAAACTCTTCATTATAATAAGGTTGTATGTCTCAATGGCAAACCCGAATATAATAGCCGTTCTCGTATCCAGTAGACCCAGATTATTGAAGTTCATATAGGTGGGAATGATTCCGGCACTGAACCACATGGTGAAGACCGTGAATAAGGTCAGCCATTTTCTTCCCATCAGATATTTCTTCGATAACGCATATGCCATGGTGGTTGTAAAGAACATATTCGCCATAAGTCCGAAGACTGTGTAAAAAATAGCATTTCCATAAGCTGCCCACAAGCCGCTCCGCTTAAAAACAGCTTCATAACTGGCTGTGGTAAACTCCTTTATTTTCAGTAACACATCCCCATTTTCTACGAAAAACGGCTTGCTTAAGGAAGAAATTAATACATAATATATGGGATACAGGGCGATAAAGGTAATCAGGATTCCCAGTATAATCATCACCCCATTGAAAATCTTCTCTCCGAAACCGATTACCTGCCCCTGTTTGGTTTTATTTCTCACCATCTCTTTTCCTCCTTACCATAATGCGTTATCGGAAATCTTCTTGCTGATTTTATTCGCAAGAATTACCATGATGAATGCAACCACGGATTCAAACAGCCCCGCCGCCACAGACAGCCCATAGTTCCCGTTTTCAAATGCCAGACGGTAAGAGTATGTAGAGATAACGTCTGCTGCGGAATAAGTTGCCGGCTGGTACAAGAGCAAAATTGCCTCGTACCCTACCTTGATAATGCCTCCCAGCTTCAGAATCAGCATGGTCACTATGGCAGGTACAATAGCCGGAATTGTCACATGGAAAATCTTCTTAAGTTTCCCGGCACCGTCTACCGTTGCCGCTTCATAGAGCTGCTGGTCAATTCCCATAATTGCGGCAATATACACAAGTGCATCAAATCCTGCATTCTGCCAGAGTGTCATCAAAGTATAGATTCCTTTGAAATATTCCGGCTTTGTCATAAAATACACCGGATCTACCCCCATCTTCTCCAATACCAGATTTATCACACCGGTACTGGGTGAAAGAAAGTTGATCACGATACCGCAGACCACCACTACCGATATGAAGTGGGTAAGCAGTGTGGACATCTGCGTCATTCTGCTGACAAATTTGTTCTTCATCTCTGTTATACAGATCGCCAGTACGATTGGCAGGGGAAAGCAAATCAATAACTGCCAGAAAGAAATCATCAGGGTGTTTTTCAATACCCTGGGGAAATCCTTTCCCTTAAAAAATTCAATAAAGTTCTGCAGTCCTACAAATGTACTTCCTTCAATTCCCTGAAATACATTGTAATCAAAGAATGCAATCTTTAGCTCCGTCATGGGGCGGTATGCAAACAGCAGGTACCAGATGATGCCCGGAAGCAGCAGCAGATATAATTCTTTGCTGGATATTATTTTCTTAATCACAGTAGAAAAATTTCTTTTCTTATGTTTTTTTATTTGTTGTTTAGCCAAATTTCTCTTTTCTCTCCTTTCTACAATTTCGAAGCGCTTCAAGTGGATAGCACAACCCTAACGGATCCAATTTGAAAAGTAAATCATCAAAATCCCCGGCATGTTTTTTCTCTGTTTTTTGGAATACCCACTTTTCATCCGGTACCGTTTTTTCCATGCCAGCCCTGTTTTTCGTACATCATCATTTTTCAAAAGATCACCATTTTGTCTGAATCCCTGTAAAATAAGGCTCTTTCACTTGAATTATCACCAGAATGCAATTATAATTTATACTGGATTTTCAACAATTCCCATCAAAAAGGAGGTGCGTAATGATGCTGAAACATCCTTCCGGTTTATACCATAAAAAACTAAAAATTGTCTTCCTGCTCTTAGCCTTTGTTGTAACACTGGCACTGGCATCCATCTCTGGAATATTCCTTTCACAACAATCGGAAGAAAATTATATCAGTTCCATTACCCTTTCCAGGACTATTCTGGAAGAGAAAAGCACAACCTCACTCAAAGAGATTTCCAATACCATGACGGCTATTGTAAATGACGCTCAGATCAAGGAGTGGTCTGTCTCAGAGGGTACGCCGGATTTTTATCTGCTGTCCTCCAAAGCCAAGAGATCCCTGTTAAAATATACCGGAGCCGCAGAGACCAGTTTTCAGATCTATCTGCTTCTGAATAATGGACATATTGATGTTGAGAACAGCACACATTCCACCGTCCTGTCAACGGATGGTTCTTATTCCATATCGGATTTTTTGAAGCAGAAAGGGCTGTCCGCAAAAGACTTGACAGAAATACAGCATTATTTCGAAAAAAATATGTTTCCCTATGTAATTCCCCACTACGATGCAAACGGTTCTCTCGTCTCCCTTTACTATTTGATTAAGGGATACAAACAGCCCCGTACATGCATCTATATGGCGGATATCCCCATCACTTCCCTGGTGGGAACTGCCACACCGGAAAGATACTGGATTTCCAACACCGACGGGCTTTTTATTTCCAGCTCCCTGGACGAAAAAGATACTGCATTATTTGCGTCACTGATGGAAGATTTAGATTCCGGCAAAGACCTGGTCAAAAAATCGGGCTACTATATTGCAAACGCTCATCTGCTCTCAATGAACTGGGATATCTCCTATCTCTATGACGAGTACAGTCTGAATGGGATGAATATTTTTCTTTACCTGCTGACTGTCATGGCCATTTTCCTGCTGCTGTGTGCTGTCTTTTACGGTGTGGTGAATCTTTTGTACCGGCCAATTTATGAAGTATTGCAGCCTCATTTAAAGGAAAATTCTCACCATTATGACGAGTTCGGAATACTAAATGAAAACCTGGCTAAAATCCAGAGCCTGAACCACAGCCTTCTGACAACGCAGAAGACCACAGATATTCTTCTTGCTCAGCAGTATTACCAGAACCTGCTCACAGACCCCAATGGTTACCTGGCTCCCAAAGAGAAGCCTCATTTCCCTGACCACAGCCGATTTTGTGTGGGGCTGATCTGCTTTACCCCCGATTCCGGCCTGCCCCCGGATGACAGCAGATTCTGCCAGCTGGAACTTTTTAAAAACCTGATGTTCCAAAACTGTCTGCAAAGAACGGATCTGGTATTCGTGAAGCTATCTATGTATCGTTACGCATTGATCATGATCTCCGCCAATCTGGAGGAGGCAAAAGCGCTGACTGCCCTGGTAATGTCCGCTGCCCCGGATCAGGACGGAGAGGGGAAATACTGGGAAGAGCAAATTATTCTCAGTTCGGTAAAGGAGGGCTTTGAAAACCTCCATCCCTGTTATCTGGAGACTCTGAAGATATCAGAATATCTCCCCATGCTGCCACACGATAAAATCATCACTCACGCTCAGATCGCAGACATTGATTCCGCCACATATTCCTACCCTCTTTCCATGGAGAATAAATTGATACAGTCCGTTATGGAAGGTCAGGAGCAGGCACTTGAACTGTTCGACAATCTGATCCGTGAAAATCTGGTCCACAAGGTCTTGTCCATGGAGGTGCTGCAGAACTTTATCTACGCCTTAATCGGAACGGTGAACAGAATATTCCAGGAGATGAAAACCTGCCCGGAAGAATTCATCGGCCGTTCCATCAATTACGAACACTGGTATACCCATTGGGCGGACTCTGTGACGATTACCGACATCAAAACGGTTATCACCGAGACAATCCGTGAGAAAAGCCGGCGCACCCAGACTCAGGATCAAGCTGTCCTTTCCCGTATGCTGGACTATATACACCAGAATTACCAGGATAACATCATGCTGAATGACCTTGCCGACCAGTTTAATATCTCACCCAAATACTGCGGTATTCTATTCAAGCAGCTGAGTGACAACAATTTTAAGGATTACCTGAATAACTACCGCATCAATCAGGCCAAAGCACTGCTGGAAAAAGATCCTTTCCTAAAAACCAAAGATTTAAGTTCCCTGACAGGGTTCAACAGTTCCAATACCTTTATCCGGGTGTTCAGCAAATACACTGGATTAACACCGCAGAAGTATGCCGAATGTGTCGTAGAAAAACGAGGCAGGCATAAATAATAATCTGCACTAAAAAACAGCGTAGCAATGATTATGTTTCATTGCATACGCTGTTTTTTTATTTGTCATTTAATATTGGCCATTATAATTAGACACACAAAAAGGACACCTTCCCATCCCGGGAAAATGTCCTTAAAGTACAAAACTTTATAAAATCAGAAGACTGCTGATGAGTCTATATATCCAATACTTCATGGTACTTATTATTGGTACAACAATACCTTTGTAAACTCACAGCTACCCGGTTCCAAAGCCTCTTAATACAGCTTCGCACCTGCCGGAATCCGCTCATCCACCATCAAAAGGTTCAGACCTTCTTTTCCTTCTTCCTCGTGAACTGCTGAAATCAGCATTCCGCAGGAATCAATCCCCATCATAGGTCTTGGAGGCAGATTTACGATTGCGATACAAGTTTTTCCAATCAGTTCTTCCGGTTCATAATATTCATGAATTCCGCTTAAAATGATACGGTCTGTGCCAGTTCCATCATCCAGAACGAATTTCAAAAGCTTCTTGCTCTTCGGTACTGCTTCACAGGCTTTTACCTTCACAGCTCTATAGTCTGCTTTTGAAAAGGTCTCAAAATCCACCATTTCTTCAAAAAGAGGTTCCACTTTCACCTTTGAGAAATCGATCGCTTCCGCTGCTTTTACTTCCTGTACCGGTGCTGCATTTTCTGCTTTTCCTTTTTTTGCAGAAGCGTCAGAACCACCCAGGGTCTTCATTGTCGGGAAAAGTTTCCCAACTAATTTACATGCCGTCATAACGATTCAAATCCTTTCATTTCTTTACTTTCCCATTCTTCACAGTGCTTCGTATCACATCAGGGAAAAAAGAAAATCGTTGTCAAATTGTTGTCTTCGCAGAAAGTTTGTTGTCAGCTTACTCACACTGAGAACCCTTCCTAAAAGATGTCCAATTTGGATAAGTTTTCAAAAGATTCCTTTTTCTTTTGATCTGTAGCTTCGGCATAGATATCCATCGTAGTTTCGATATTCCGATGGCCCATAATTGCCTGAATTACTTTTAAGTTTGTTTCATGTTCGCAGAGTCTTGTACAAAAGGTATGCCTCAAGTGATGACAGGAGAAATCTGGAAGAATAATAGGCTCTCTCCGCTCGCGCTTGGCATTGATGACCTCTTCCGCATTGTACCCGCTGATAATCCGTTTGATAGTACGATTCACCGCCTGCGGATTTAAAACAGAACCAAAACGATTGATAAATACAAAACCCGTCATTCCATCGATCTCGGTTTCATTGAATCCCGTTTCTTCCTGCTCCTCATGCTCCATGTGGAAGGCGTCACATACAATATCAAGCATCGGAATCGTTCTGATACCTGCATCTGTCTTTGGCTTCGATATTCGCAGAACAGACTTTCTTGATTTTCCAACCGGGTAATAAACCAGACTGTGATTGATGCTAAGAATCTGATTATCAAAATCAAGATCTTCCCAGCGGAGACCAAGTGCTTCTCCAATTCGGCATCCAGTTCCAAGTAAAACCGTAAACAACGGCCACCAATGATAATACACCGGATGATTGGATATATACTCCAGAAATACTCTCTGTTGCTCAATCGTTAAAGCATGTCTCACACCTCTTGACTTATCCGCCTTCTTGCTAACTTCCTTCATAATTCCGTCTGACGGATTTTTCCGAATAATTTCATCTCGAACCGCCAATTGGAACGTCGGATGCAGCAAGGTGTGAATCGAATCCAGTGTCCCTAACGATAACTCTTCCTCTTTAAGTAAATAGCAATAAAACTGGAGTACATCTGAATACTTAATGTCTGCGATTTTTTTCTTTCCGAATGTATGTCTGACAAAACGATCATACATATAATCGTAATTACTACGGGTGGTCGCCCGCAAATCATACTTCGTAGAGATATACCGATCATAGGTATCATTTATGGATGCTTTCCCTGCAACATACAGATCCAGTCCATCCAATTGATCCTTCATCAGCTGCTTTTCTTTTTCTCGAAGCGTTGCCAAATCCTGCGCATATATGGACCTACGCCTGCCCAACGGATCAGTATAGGTGTACATATACCGCTTATCTGATGCCCTCTGTACTTCTCCTTTCCTGAGTGCTCTTCCCCGCTCATCTTTTCGTCTCTTTGCCATGTCTGTAACCTCCTTCATAAAATGAAGAAGGGACTCACAGCACTTACTTTCGCTTGGACAAATACTCTTCCAAACTTCGCAGGGCAACCTCTGTCATTGTAATCTTGTGTTCAGCAGCATACCTGGTCAACTCAGCATGGGTTTTTTCTGATAATCGAACCGTAATGGACTTACGCTTTGCATTGTCCTCCTTTGGTCTACCCATTTTTGTCATACCGCTACCTCCACATGTCTTCATTATACTTATCGTAAGACAGAAAGTCAAGTCCCCAAGTGCTTAAAGTCCCTCTATATAAAAAAGCCATAATGTCTCACCTACTTTAATACTCTCGGAATGACTCCAAAAATTTTTCAAAAATTTCGCAATTCACTAAAGCAATGCCATCAATCTTATAAACAGCTTTTGCTTCCTTTGCGAGTTCTTGAAACTTTGTCAGCCCAAGGCTGTACTTCTCTGCTCCTTCTTTGTAGCGCACAAACTTTTTTGCATACTGCTTTGTTTGCTCTACGTCTTTCCTTTTATAGCCCATAATCAGCCTCCTTACTATTAAAATCAAAATAAATGCCCCCTTCTCCGCCTGTGGCTGTCAGGTCCATAGAAATTTCATCTCCCCGCCTGCATTATGGCCGGGCTGCGAATTACAGAAGTATCATTATCCCCGGCCGGATCATTGCGTTATATGGGTGCCGCCCATATATCAGTGCTCCTGGTTTTGCTCGCCACACAAACGGATAGCCGCTTCTCGGTTCGGGAACGTAGAGTTGGAAGCTATGAAATTGTCAAGGTACCATGGCATGGGGATGCCTTTACCTATAAAAAGCCTCATCATCTCTCAAATCTCGAACAGAATTCAAAAAAAATGAAAACGGTCTCAGAAAAATCTGAGACCGCCTTCGTCTAAAAGACAAACTTTGAAATATTGAGCGCAATATGTATCAAAATATACTGTCTTAAATCTTCATCTATTTGCCCGTCAACCTTACTGTGCTTATCAATTAATGGTGCATACAGTAGAAATAGTTGCTCTAACGCCTCATGACTGCCGGAAACTGCCGCCTGAAGCATCTTTTCAAATTCCATGTGATTCATAGTTTATCACCGTCCTTTGTCAATGCTATGCGCAGCTTCTTCAATGCCTGATAGCGCTGGTCGTAAACATGCTGCGGAGAACAGTTCAATATCCGTGCAATTTCCTCCGGTTTTCTCTCTTCCACAAACAGCATTGTCAGTATCTCCTGCCGCTTTATCGGCAATTTTGCAAATGCCTCTGCCAACCGTTCCTCTTCAAAGTCAAAAGCGGATTTGGGATTCGCATAATATGCAGCTTTTTCAGAAACAGCTAAAGCGCTCTCTGGCAATTCCTCAATTGAAACTATATTTACCTTGGGTTTTTCCCGTTCCAAATATTTGAGTCTGGCGCGGTAAACTGTTGTTTCCAGCCATGCTGTGAATCTGGCCCGTAGCTCGTCATGTTCAGACTTTTGCTGATGGTTCATATTTGTACCTCCTTACGGGGCACACCACCAGGGCAAAAGTCAAGACACGCCGTAGTGGCGTGCCTTAATTTTCAACTTGTTACCTTTTTACAGTTGTCAATGGCTTAATCCATATGGGATCACCTCCTTATTTTCAGATAACAAAAAACGACCATGCTACATTTTCATGTAGCATAGCCGTTCTATAAAGCGTAAACTTTTTCTGTTTTGTTATATGCTCATCATTCATCCGTATGACTGAACTTTTCAATGGTATTTAAAAATTCAGCCAGACCTTCGCAAGCGTATACACGCTGCTTTACCGGATACTTCTCGATGCGCTCTGCAATCTCTCGCAAATAGACCTTCTCAGGTTCTGTATAATACTCCCTGAGCAATTGATCTACCGTTACAGAAAGAGCATTTGCAATACGTACAATCATATCCAGGCTTGGAATTCCTCTCGCATTTTCAATCTGGCCGATATGACTGTTACCACAATCACAAAGCTCCGCCAAATCTTCCTGGCGCATTCCGCGCATTTGTCGGTACTTCCTAATATTCTTACCTAAAATAACATAGTCCATGGTTCTACATTCTCCTTACATTTTTATTTTATACAATCTGGCAATGGAATTGAAGAACTCAACATTCCAATACACGCACTATAAGTGGAATACAAACTTTTTCACATGGACTTTTCTATTATTAAGTGTGTTAAATAACCATCATTATCCTATCGGATGCACTGTAGTTTTATGAAAACACATCCAGATTATCCAACATCTGTGCAATGTCTGCCTCCAGAGTATCTGTCCCTTTTCCCTCTGAAAATGCGATTAAGGATTCGTCCTGATGAACTGTTGCAAGTCTCTCCTCAACAATGCGCCGTATGATTTCTTCAATTCCATCCCGATTATAGCCAGACGTCAGCTTGACCTCTATTTTACAATGTGTATCCTGCAAATCCGGGTTAGAATTAAGATAATCGTTAAGGGCTGCAACAACAACTGCACTTTTTTTGTTTCCCAGCCTTTCAAGCAACTCTCCAGCCTTTACTTGTTCCTCTGAATCTGCGCCAAATTGAAGCGAAAAGCGATATTTTCCATCCTTTTTCATTATACATCCCTCCGTCCCTTATCCAAGCGGACGAAGTGAAAGCGTTTTCCTGCCCAGCATTTCATACCCCAGTGCGTTCGCATTCGGAGATTCAACAAAGTCTGCCTTTGCTACCAAAGGCGAGCTCATCAGGAAATGTTTTAAAAGAATACTTCCCCCGCCGATAAAAACTGCAGGATTGGAACGCAGATCCACTTGCAATTCTCTAAGCTGATTCAGAATATCCTGTGCATGTAACTTCGTTGCTTCACAAATTGTCTCTTTGACATCCTCCGGCAGAATGGTATTCTCGGACTGGAGAACTGCACTAATATGCTCATCTTCGATACGCATATCATGAAGTGCACCAACTTTTCGTATGATTTCGTTGTTCATAGTAATAATGCCAGTTTCCAGACTTCGGCAAAACTGCAGATCTGGTTTTCCATTCTTCAAGAGCAGCACATCTGTGGTATAGCCGCCAATGTCAACGACAAACATACGAACAGTATGGACAACCAAACTACTCTGGGGAATAACAGCGGCATATGCCTGCGGGAACACCATGACACGGTCTATCTTAATACTGTATGGCTTATCACCATAAACAAATTTGATAATTCCATCTCTTTTGAAATAACGAGCGAATTTATCTTTTAAAACCCCAAAATGCTCCGGCGGCAGACCAACAGCCAGCTGAATCTGCTCTACCGGCGTATATTGCCCTCTGTTCTCCAGTTCTTTGGCGATTGCGAATAATGTCAGGATGAAATAACGGTCATCCTGTGTTTTGTCTCTCATATAACTTAGGCGGCGTCCGCTCAGGGTCCAGTATTTTCCTCCATACTCCAGAATCTCATCCGTCATAGGCGGCTTAACCGTATGCTCTGAAAGCCCTGAAATAAAAGAGTGGTTTGTGGTCTTTATGGCGTAATTGCCATGGTCGATTGCGATTAACATATGTATACCTCCTGAAAAGTTCATTCTTATACTTATCATTACACGATTTGCTATGCGTATTTACAACTTTTATACGCATTTGATTAAAAAAAGCACACGAAAAAGGGTGAAGCATTTTGCTCCACCCCAGTTCTTAACGTTTCTTTTGAAAACAATATTCCCAGATGTAGTCATCCAGCCCTTTATAGCGTGGATCCCACAGGTAAGTACCAAACCGGAATCCCATATTGCCAAGAAAACTGAGAAGATTGTTGTAACCGTTTTGTACATGGTAGTTGGTCGCAAAATCCATATCAAAAGCAGTCTTAATCTCTGCAACCCCTTCTGCACGTAAATCGCTAAGGGTTGTTTCAAGCTGTGTCAGAGAATTAACACCAGGAACCGCCAGCACTGTCAGACCAGTCAGTGCATGAATCACGTCAGCTTTCATAGGACCTTCTGTCAGCACCAGCATAGGCCTAACCGGGCCTGCAAGATGTGTCCATCCTTCTGCAGGGCAACCATCCGGCCGCTCTGTACTGGATACCCAGCGAAATTTTCTCTTTTTCACCTTATCTCTGCGTATCTGAAGCCCCTGAATTCTTCCTTTCTGGTCTCTCATTGGAATTAAGATACCGCGTTCTTCATGGATGAAAGTCCATGTACCGCTTTCATTCCTGTAAAAACCAGGAACCCCAGCTAAGTACATCCCTTCGGACTGAAGTTTGCCGGCAATCGCTGTCATACCGACCACAGGTGTTGTCCTGTATCCAAGCCGAATAATGTCATCCTCCATCAACCCTCTGCCAAGCAGGTTCTCTTTATGGTCTGCCGCCAGCGTCAGCTTATCGAGCAGCGCACTGTATGTGGCATGACGGGTATCAACATCCGTTATTGGGCATTCAGGCTTTGCCTGCGGCTGTATCCTCTTTTTGGGTTTAGACCGGTTATCAGGCATTCCCAGTTTCTCCACCAGAGCTTTTCGCACTTTGTCACGCGGAACCCCGGTATATAAGGAGTACAGATCAAATATACCACCAGATATTCCGCACCGCGGGCAGCGATACACTTCTTTTTTCAAATTGATGTTCAAATGCTTTTTCCGTGGGCTTTCATCACAGCATGGGCACTGCACATAATAGGAGCTTCTTCCAGACGGCGGCATCGGGATTCCCAGCAACGAAACAACATCGCTCATATGAAATATTTCCATGCTGCCTCCTTTCCTTTTTCAAACTTGCGGGGAACAGCACGCTGTCCCCTGCCTCTTCTCATTGCTGTTTTCCTTATAACCCACAGTTTTCCTTAAACGATGCAACCCCTGAAGGATCGTATTCCGCCAGCTTTTCCAGATCGAATGCCACCGCCGCATATCTGCCATATCCGGATTTCACGGTGTAAGGCAGCACTTTTCCCAGTTTGTTCTCCCTGATAAACCTTAACAGGTCTTTGCTGATATCTCCGTTAATGAATGCTTCGTTATCCTCCAGATCATAGGCTGGTAGGTTGACCGTCATATCTGCAAAGGGTTCCGGACCATCTTCTCCGTAATTGATCATACCGATGTGCAGCCGCCCGCCATAAGCATATTGGTTGACATGCAACGAGACCATTTCATCTCCAAACTCCCATTTGAAACGAAGCTTTTTCGTTTTTTCACACATTTTTTGTCCTCCTTTTCGTCTTGTTCCTAGCCAGGGGATGACCGCGTTAATCCCCTGGTCTTTAGCGCCTGTTATGCAATTGTCTGTTGAAGGGAAAATTCACAAATCAGCTTCGCGGCAGCTTTAATTTCCTCGCCGCCAGTGAATTTCGTTGCTACCCATTTAATTGCACCAGGATCCAGCGATAATACCTCGCCAAGCGTTTTCCCGCTGAATTTTGAGATTGGGCAAGGCACATTCATTGCCTGTGCCAGCTTTTCTTCTGGAGTCAGTTCCTTTTGCACCGGTTCATTTACAGTGTATTCCTCTTGTGCCGGTTCCGGTTTTGGTTCTGACACCTCGTGTTTTTCTGCTGATTCTGTTTGAGGTTGAGCGGCGGAGATTCCCAGCTCATCCACAGCTGAAGGCTCAAAATCTTCACCTGCCATAGAAAACTGAAGTCCAAAACCTGCATTTCGGAGAGCAATTCCGACAGCAGCTGTCTGGGCCCATTCCCGTGGTGAAACCGAAGGTTTCTCCTCACAATATCCTCTGGATGCCGTCGCTTCTGCCAGATAACAGTCCGTTGCATCCTTATAGTTTGGATACACGCGGGCAGTTGCCACAAAGCAATCCTTTGCAGAATTCACCTGTACCGCAATGCGTCCTTCCGGATATTTCAGACGGAACCACGCCATCTGAATCATGACCGGGAGGTGCTTGCGCACCTCTCCGGTTCCCAGATCTGTATAATCCACAGCAAACGGCGTAGGATCAAATCCATCCACCTGATGAATAGTTTCGATTTTGGCGAGCATTGCCGCCTTCTCATTCGAGTTATTCTGACTCATTATTGTAGCCTCCTTATAAATTGATATATGTGTTCCGATACTGCATCCAAACCGGCAGAATCGTATGAACATATTGACTGATACTTGTTTTGTACTGCTCCTGTGTCCCTGCCTTAAAGCTGGAAAACCGCTTTCTGCCGTCCTGTACAACATGCTCAAAAGAACTGAGTGCTGTTTCACGACGCTTCTGGCCTTCTGCATCGGCTTTTAATCCGAATCGTCTTTCATTTAAGGTAAAACGTACATACGCATCTACCATTTGAAAGTGATAGCCCATGACCTTTGTATCCATTGTGATTGGCGCGGACTTACAAAAAGACTGAAATGTTTCCAAGACGCAAATGCGGTAATTCAGTTCCTGCATAATCAGCAAATCTTCCGGCGGAAGACTGTTCTCGGCAATCTGGGACCTGATAGTATTCTGTTTCTCAAAATATTGATCTAATATTGTAGCCATAGCTGCTCCTTTCTTCAAGCGCCTGCAGCCGCTTAGCGAGGCAGGTGCCGCGTTTTTCTGTGTCAATTCTTTTGATTGAAATACAAAGCGCCCTTTTTTCCCCGACAATGGTTACACGCTCTTTTCCTCGTGTAATTGCCGTATAGATAAGAGGCCTTGTCAGCATGATGGAATGGGCGCACTGCAGATTGATGATGACGGACTGGTACTCCGATCCCTGTGATTTATGGATAGTAGAGGCATAACCTAAATCCAACATATCCAATTTACTGGCATCGTACTCTTTCATGCGCCCGTCACCAAAGTCCACATGAATTGTAGTATCATCGCCAATGCGAATAATTTTTCTGACATACCCAACATCACCGTTATTGACATCATCATGGTTTTTGATCTGCATGACCTTGTCCCCACACCGAAATTTCCGGTTTCCGAAAACAACTTCCGGTTTCTGCGTATCCGGCGGGTTCACCTTCTCACGCAAGCGCTCATTCAGTGCATTGACTCCGGTTTCCGTCTTCTGCCGGTATGGCGTAAGCAGTGCCACATTATCGACCCCGTATTTCTCAGTTTCCTGCAGATAAAGATCGACAATGAGTTCAGCAGAATCAGACAGCCTGGGAGAATTGATAAACTGAAAGTCATTCCCATACTCCAGACCCACATTCCCATGGCGGATTAACTTCGCATTTGTCGCAATGCGGCTTCCCGCATTCTGGCGAAATACCTTGTCCAACCGCACAACTGGAATACATCCGCTGGCAATCATCTCACTGAGCACTGCGCCAGGTCCCACTGAAGGCAGCTGATCTGCATCGCCAATCAGCACCATCTGGGCGCCAAACTTCACTGCATCAAACAGATATTCAGCCAGATAAACATCCAGCATGGAAATCTCATCTACCACAATCAGATCTGCAGTAAGCGCTTCGGGTTCATCATAGTCTCCGTCCTCATCCGCCATCAGCCCAAGGGCTTTATGAACAGTTGAGGCCGAAACACCAGTTGCCTGCTCCATCCTCCTTGCTGCCCTACCCGTAGGGGCACAACAGCAGATTTCATTTTGGGGATTGTTTTTTTGATAAATATCTAAAATGGCACGTTGTATCAAAGTCTTTCCTGTTCCAGGTCCACCAGTGATAATGGAAAGTCCCTGCGTCAGAGCCATCTTTACCGCTTCGCGCTGCTCCAGTGCAAACTTCATTTTCAGCTTCTGCTCCTCTGCATCTATGGCGGCATCCAAATCCCCATAGCTGTGCATCTTCCGGTACTTCATTTGCTGATGAATGTCGGAGGCAAGCTGTTCTTCCACATGTGCGGTCTTTGCCCTATACACATTGCCCTGGTACGACACCAACTGTCCGCCGAAAACCAGCCTGGCGGCACGGTTCGCCACCATTTCTGCTGTTAACGCAGGCGTATCCAGAATTTTTAGGCAGGCTTTCACAAACTCATGTTTCTCCATGCAGAGATGACCTTTGCTTTCCGCATCCGCCAGCGTATACAGAAGTCCTTCATCCACACGCTCTGTCGATAGCTGGTCAAACCCCATGCTCATAGCGATATGGTCTGCCGTCTTAAAACCGATCCCGGCCATATCGCAGAGTTGGTAAGGATGTTTTTTGACAATATCCATCGTCTTATCCCCATACTCTTTATACAGGCGCACCGCTCGATTGGGCGTAATGCCGTGCGGTGACAAAAACGCCACCACATCCCGTGCACCACGATTGACCAGATAAGAATCACAAATTTTTTTCAGTTTTATCTCACTGATACCTGGTATGGCAAGGAGCTTTTCCGGCTCTTTATCCAATACCTCCAGAGACTGTTGACCGAAAACTTCGTAAATTTTCTCCGCTATCTTGGAACCGATCCCTTTAATCTGCCCGGAAGAAAGGTATGCAATAATGCCTTCCTTCGTCGGTACTATCACTTCGTTATAGCTCTCTACTTCAAATTGAAGGCCAAATTTGGAATTTTTACTCCAATGTCCACGCATGTCGTAACGCAGGCTGCTCGAAACAGGCAGGCAATATCCTACTGCTTTCACTTGCGTAATCAGATTACCTGTGCTATCTTTAATCGTTTCGCATGGGTGGTAGAGCGCAATCATATAACCACTATCATCAACAGTCGCAATGCTTGGCGGATATATGAGTTTTTTAAATTCACATAACAAAATTTTTACTCCTTTCTGAGTCGTGTTTTAGATACAAAAAACTCCCGAATCGTATTCAAAAATACAATGGGAGTTTTTTATAAAGCTGCAGTCAGTTGTTTTTTCATCAGAATATCCCCGCCTTTTCAAGATATACCATGGGAGAAGAACAACCCATCAGAACATTTTCTCGATCAAGATGGACGCTGTGTTTATCATAGCCCTGCTTTGTCAAATTTTTCTGCACTTCCAGATATATGCTTTCCTCAAAGGTCATCATAGGCATCTTGAGGTATGCCGCATGAGCAATTTCCCCACTCATCCCACTGCTGATCCGATTCCCGCATATAAGCAAAACATCACTTTCTTCCAACAGCTCCAATCCAAATTGAAGGGCGATGGATCTGTCCGCCGGCACTTTGTCGCATAAAAGCATCGGAAGATACGCATGAGGCGCACTTGCATTCATACCCATTTTTTTCATGGCATAATACATATATGCTCTTGCTATTTTTATATTTTCTACCATCTCCTCATCCGTAACTGCGCTAAGAGGCGAGCAGATATACGCCCGTTTTTTACACCTGTCGTTTTTCAGAAACTGATAAAGCAATTCCTGTTCCCAATAATCATGATAAATATTTTCCATTATAGTCTCCTTCCTAAATTGGCTGGACCGACACCTTTACCTTGCGGCTTTCCGAGGCTTTCAGAACATCGGTATAGATTGCCGGGTATTTTTCCTTTAAGGCTTTGGAATCGGGCCTGCGAGTTGTTTTGGTTACAAAATCAATCAGAAGCTTATCGCTGCTCGTCTCTAAGACGCCATGCTCATGCTCCTTCATGACTTCGGCAATTCGCACGCTATGTGCTTCAATCTCCTTTTCATATGTTTTGATTTCTTTATTGCATTCAGAGATTTTTCCCTGAAGCATTGCGATTCTGCGCAAAGGCGATTCGTACTTACGTGAAAACTCTATTGTCGGAAGCCCGGCCTGACTCGTACCATAAATCCTTGCCAGTGACTCCAAAGCAAGTTTTGGGGCAACATCCGCCATGGTCGGCGGTTTGTCATTTTCCAAGCTCCAGATCCATTCGTCCAAACGTTCAAAAATCATATCCTCTTTCGCCTTATCACGAATAATCTCTGGCATTGCCAGATCATTGTCCGGATTGTTTCCCCAAACTGTGGAAAAGGCGCCGATATTTACATCCGCTACTGCAAGATAAAACCTCAGCTGCAGTTCATAGTAGAGCGGAATTGCTCCATCTGCCCATTCAGCCGCTTTGTGATACGTGCAGCTTTTACACTCCAAAATTCCCGGCTCGCTATCGGATGCCCGTATAAAGCGCCGGTCAAAATTGGCGAGAGCGTAAGGATGATCTGCGTGCTGATACAGATTAGTATCTTCAATAACGGTGTTGCCTGTCTTTGCACCATACCAATAGGCAGCAATCGGCTCTAAAAGATGCCCCATCTGCAATTGGTTGGCATTGTTTTTTTTAGCAGGCTTCATTTGCCCTTTTTTGATTTTCCACAGCTCCAGTGGAGTCGTCCATGGTGATACGCCAAAAATGGCTGCTACATCACTTCCTCCCACAGTATAGGGAATATTTCCTTTCGGACCATGCATACGGCATTCCAGCCATCTGTCATTGGTCATACCGGCGGTGTCGCAAAGAATAATCGGTTTTGCCATCAGTAACTCACCGCCTTTGCAAGGTCATAATCGCTCCATCTGAGTGAGAGCGCACGGGCCATATTTTCTTCTATGACCAACATCTTGCTTTCCGGCGTGTTCTCCGTCCTCAAAATAAACGGGATCTCCTGCATAGCAAGAAATACGTCGTGGGCTGTCGCCGGACCACCTCCGTATGCCATCTCGTACATAGCTATGGCCTCAACTGCAGCCTTTTTTGGCAGACTCAGTTTTTTGCAAACCCTGGTCATTGCGTTTATCGGATAATCCAGATGAACCTCCAGCAGTTTTTGTAATTTGGCAATACTATCCCCAAACTGGGCAAAGAGCTGATCCAACGCCGCATCAAAATCGGAAACCTTAGACTGATGCCTGTGGTCAACTGCAATACACCCCCCGATATGGATGGAGCGCTTTCCGCTCACCAAAAGAGCAGAGACCTTTGCCGAAGACACACCGGTATCCGAACTCATAAAACGAACACCCGGAGTCAGTTTGGAGGCCATCGCTGATTTCCCTTGAGAATCCAGCAGCTTTGTATACACCTCCAGTAAATCCTCTTTCTGATCCGGCATCGTCCATGATGCGCTTACCATGGCATGATCGCAGTATCCAGACTCGAATACATTTCCGTTGAATTGTGCATCCAACTTTCCCTTCAGTGCAACAAGAAGTTCATCGACTGGCAACACTGAATAATCAACCGCATCTCCAGAATGAACTGCTGCCACCTTCTCATCACGAATGAGAAGAAGCGCTTCTGACGAATAAAGTTCCATGCAGGCATTTAATACCTCTGCCAGAGCCTCACGACTGAGCTTAGGCAGCGCTGTGCCTCCGATTTTTGCCCGGTCAAGCAGACTTTTGTAGGCCGTCATGCGCATGGGGAAGAGTTCCCCATCAACACGCATGGCCAGACCGAGATTGTTTGCTGTGTCATCCACAGCGTCCTGTGTGGTTCCTGACGCAAATGCCGGCAGATCAGTGCTCAGAGCAGAGCCTTTGCCCAGCGGCTGAATTTCAAGGTCACTGACCCTGGCTTTCACCCAGCGGCTGTTCTTGGACTGCTCCTTGTGATAATCCAGCATAAGTGGATAGGAACTGAATGTGGTGTAGAAACCATCCTGACATTGTTTTTGCATATTTCATGCTCCTTTCTTTTCTGGCGGGATTGCCGCCTTGATATATAACAAAAGCCAGCAATCCCGAAAGACTGCTGGCTTATGCCCAAATGAATTGGCCGGAAAACAAAAAAAGTGCCATCTGCAAAATTGCAAATGACACTTTGATAAACTCTGTTAAACTGTGTTTAGCCGTAGCCAAACTTGATACTGATGTAAATATTATAACAGATTTATTTGCAATAGTCAATCCACCAGGAGAAAAGAGCATTCATACCGCAAATGTTTATTCCTCCGAGCGCTTATTTCTGTAAGTTCGGTTAATCTGAAACATACACATAAAAACAACGCCAAACACGCTGCCGCCTATAAAACTAAGGATACCTATCAACCATCCCATACTATATACCTCCCTATATAGTCAAGTCTTTTTTCCTTGAAAATCAAGGATTTTTTAATGTTTCATCAATAAATATCTCAGAAGAAAGAACCATTGGAATGGACATTTCTCTGTATCTGGTACGAAAGTAGTGGATTTTGGGTGCACAAAATAAAACGTCTTCTCTTTTCGTTCTACATGGCCTTGTGTGTACCCATCCATCTACGGCAGCGAACCTCCCATGTCTACCAGGATCATCAGACCATTGCTGAGTCCTAACTTCTCTCGTCCCGCCTGTCCATAACCAGGGTGTCAGCTCAGCTCCTTTACAGGGTCATGCCCTCTGGTGAATATTCCTGCCGACTACTGGCTCATTCTTTGTTTTTTTATTACTGACTTTTTCCTGCAACAGCACCTCTCGGTGGACGTTTTCCTGTTACATTCCATTTACTTGTTTCTTCCAGCTATCATGGCTGGCCTCAGCCTTCCATTCTTTCCTTTCAAAGGCTCAGACCGGCCATGATTCACTGTTTCTTTCTCTTTATGCTGCTGGCTGCATTTTAGGTCTTACAATGTCACTTAACATCTTCTGACCGTCATACTCTATGCCTTTTGTTAGTATTGTATAAAATATCCGGATCAGTTTACATGCCACCGCTATCACCGACTGCATCTTCTTCAGGGGATTCTTTTCCCTCGTCCTGTAATAACAATGGATCTCTTTAAATTCTTTATTTTTCCCAATCACCGATATCGCAGCTTCATACAGCGCATATCTCAAACGCTTTCTTCCCCTGTGGCTGATACGACTTTCTCCATTATGCTTTCCGGAGCTGTCTGCGACAATAGCATATCCTGCCAGTTTCTGCACCTCCTTTGTGATATAAAAAAGAGATGCTGATAATCAACATCTCCAGGTTACAATATTCTTTTTATTTCAAACACTTTATGATTTGATAAATCAGAATTTGCTTTTTTATAATTTTTCTATTTCTTTCAATGTTTTTTGGACGTCCTTATAAACTAATGAATGCATACTGTCATCATAAATACCTATATTAGCTTTATGAAGTGCAGAAACAATGTCGTTTTTCAATTCTGGTTTATCCTTTGCAATAATCGGCAACAGCTTAATACATTGTCTTGCTGTAATAGGTTTAACATCTGTTATATGCTTTAAATAATTATCAATGATTTCATCAATTTTATAATCTTTATCCCATCTTGCATTATAGGCAATCAGTGTAAGCCCTCTTGTGCGGATATAAGAATTATCACTGTCAAGCATATCGCTTAATCTATCCATATAAAGATAAACACAATCTGTTTCAATACTTTCTTTTTGCAATTCCTGTAATGCTTTGTATGCAACATTATTATTTTTATCAAACAATAATTCAAATGTTTCTGCTATATTAAGTGACACAATATCCTCCTTCACAAACTCCGATTTCTACTATAAGTGCTTCAAAAAAAATCTAATCTTTTCTTACTTGATATCACAAATCAAGAATCTTTGCGATTTCGTCCACTGTATCGAGAACTTCATTGAATTTCAAATCTCCAATGTATTTGTTGTCCGCAGCATAGTTATCCCACAGAAGATATAACTGCGGCTCTTCACGGATATCCTTCAAAATATCTCTCCAGTCCCTGATATCATCAATCGAATCTCTTTTTTCCGCAGTATGAATAACTGCTGCCCTCAGAACATCCATCTGAACCACATCTTTACGGCTGCGGTAAAGAGTATGTAAATCATAAAAATCCCTTGCCCTTGTAGTTCCAATGTTTCTGCGGATAATCGTTTCATATTTTTCCGCAAGTACTGTCTCAAGCGTATATGCCATGACCGGAACCGTTTTCTCCTCAAACACAAACGGGAAATCATATCGAATGGCTTCAGGCGTAATAATATCTCCGGTAGTAATGTCTATCTTCATTGGACTGTCAATCTTCCCGTATTTTGCACGCAGATGAACCCGGAAATTATTGTACGCATCATCCTCGCGGATCGGTTCAATTTTCTGAAATTCAAAAGAAATTCCGTCTCCCACATCCATTGCGATAATCTCTTTGACTGCAGAAACGATCTCGTCCTCTTCCATCTGAATACCACGCACCGTTGTGTCCATATCCATAGTAGTACGTTCACCAATACCGATCATTGATGATATCAAAAGTCCGCCCTTCAAAATAAAATTGTCCCGAAAGGATGAGGCTGCCAAACGATCAATGATTCTTTCAAATAAAAACATCTGCAGCACTTCCTGTGCACGAAGATTTTTCTTCGCTGCCATGCTACGAATGGCTCCTTTTAGTTGTTCTGGTGTCTTCATTATAAAACCTCCATATATGTTCTTATCTTATCTTCAATTCCAAATATCTTGCCATATTTCAGCAGTTTTCGATTATTTGGATTTGTCTTAAAATAGTCCTTAATTGCCTGCGTAAAAAGCTGCAGCTCAATTTGATCCTTATCCCGGATCACATCGCAAATACAGCGCTCCCTGTCATACAGCTTTACCATCCCGCCTTGAGGGGATTTTGTTTCTGTTATTCCAAGATCGTAAACTTCCGTCTGCACATAATGGCAACGCAAATTCGGATTATCACGCCTTAACCTGCTGATGTTCGTTCCGCGAGGCAGCGTTATATCCAAGATGTTCGGCGTCTTGTCCGACATCCCCCAAAAGAACAGTGCGGTGCCATAGGAATATATTATCTTTGCGCTTTGTGCCTGAAGAAGCGCAAACTCATCAGTAAATTCATCGGTCAAAGTATATAACCCTTTTCGCACCGGATCTAATTTTCCCATATCAACATACTTTTTCAACATCGGTCTGCTGATTCCAGCCGCCTCAATATCAGAAGTCTTAACAAACCCATTACTTTTTTCTGCTATTGTTTGAATTTTAGTCCAAATCGTGTCCGTATCAATGCACCTCCTTGGCTCTATTTACATTCGCACTCCATATTATACACTATTGAAGTGAGAATGTAAATAGAACTCCCGGAGATTAGTATGTCCAAATTGAAAACAATTATGCAAAAAGAGATGCCGCCGAAACGACATCCCCAAGAAAAAATCAGAATCTACTCGTACTTTACTGTCTTAAACCCTCCGATTGAGGTGAACAGTTCGATAAAAGTTTCGTTAATATTCGCCATATAAAGATTCTCATACAGGAACCTTATTACTTCTGGATTTGATATTTCCATGACAGTACGCTCTTGTTTATTAATAAGAAAATATTGCTTGGTCTCACCATTGATAAAAAATTGTTGCTGAGTGCCCTCCCAGCGATCCAGCATATAATTGAACGAATTTATATCAGCATTTTTGCCCCAATCATATACCCAACATTCTTCACCATTTCTGATAATTTTTCTGTACGTGTCCGGATTATAATAAACAGACATATTTCGCCTCCTGCTCATAAGTATATTTGTATTATAGCAAAAAAGCCATCCTTCTTCTACATATAGTTAAAGCAACTGAGGGATGCCTACAAAAGACATCCCCCAGACGCAGATACTATGCTGCGCTTCTGTTCAACGACCACATTCCCCTGCCATCATGAAAGAAGTATGTAGGATTGATCTGAAGCGTTTGGCGGATTTTTTCTTTCCACCACTTATTTGCCTGTGCTTTTTTGTGCGGCTCTATTTTCTCATAGAGAAACGTGAGCGTCACCGGCTCGCTGCACTGTTCCAAAACGGCAGCAACCACATCACGCCATGTCGCCCCCGGCATATCCCGGATATCGACCTCCGCTTTTTTTGCCATGATAATCGGAACTAGAAGCGGTGAATCCTTTCGGACAATCATCACATATTCATGAAGAATCGGGATGAATTTTCCGCTATACTGGATCTGGTCTGAAAAGCAGTTATGCTGGGCCTTGATGATGATATTCTCCAAAGACCCCGGTTTGACGATTTCAGAAAGCATACTGTAAAGCACGCCTCTTTTCTTAATGTCTCCCATTAAAACCGCCATCCTGCCACCTTTTTCAAGGGCAGAAAACTGCTTCATCATGGCATAATTCATTTTATCAACAAAGCTTTCCCAGTCCGGTATGCGCGACAGATCATACTGTCTCGGGTCATAGCCGTAGTTCTTTTGAACATCTGAGGCTTTATACATGACATCCGAAAACGTGACGATATCCCAATATGGAGGATGCCAGAAGATGAACTCCGGGCGCTCCGGGATCTCGCAGTTCATGATGTCAAAGCCGCTGTGCAGGTCATAGAGATGACTGCCAACGCCCAGCTTGTCCGCCGCCGCTTTGGTCGTCCCGCTGCCGCACATGTAGTCACAGATTTCTCCCGGGCGAAAGAACCCTAAAAGATCCTCAATCAGTCTGGGAGAGCAGTTCCCCCGATAACGGTTGTCGCCGCCTTCGCCACGCTCCGGATAGGAAACGATGCTGGTCAGCGGCCTTGTATCGCTTTTATAAGGCATAACGCCACCTCCTAACCTCCATTCTCAACAGACTGGTAATCTATTTCTATCGCCTCATCTGTCAAAATGGAAACATATTTTCGGAAAAGCCCTGCGACGGCCTCCTCCGTCATGAGCTGTCTGTGTTTTCCCATGTTCCAGGGATAGTCCGGCACATAGAGCAGATAATCCGTGCCGTCATGGCTGTCGCACGCCACAAGGTCAATGTCCTCTGCCTCAAGGATCACTTCTTTTAAGATGGTTGCTAGGCCAAGCATATAGTCCTGGTCGAACTCCAGATAATCCTCGTAGGCCGGCTCCGATATCTCACTCTCATCCAGCCATTCCTGTATTTTCTTTTGGTACTCCGGCGCCAGGGAAATCAGCTTCTGCAGGCGTTCCACAGACTCATCCGTAATATCGGAAACGCAGATTCCATAGCCGTAAGTATGCCATTCTGAGTAACTCATACTGCACCTCCTAACGGCACATCATCATGCCAGTTGTTTTTTGCACTACGAAACAACTCCACGAGTTGCCTCACAGTCATGTCAATATCGGAAACATTTTCGGTAGCCTCAAACCCATCTGCACTTAATTCAAACCAGCACTGGTCCACCTCCTCGTCAAACCTGTCAAAGCGTTTTTCAGGAAGCCCCACCTGCCGGGGAATGAAATATTCCCCACAGTCTAGACAGGATATGACTTCTGCGATTTGCGCTTCGCTTATCTCACCAATAACCACACAGGAATTTGGCATCTTGTAGTTGTCGGCATCCCGATAGAGATAGTTGAGCCTTGTATTCATAGATCTTTACGCCTCCTCCTGCAGATACTCATTCACAAACTCATGTGCAACCTCGGAAACTGTCTCCCAATAGGCTTCCCAGTAGGAATCGTTTTTGCCCAGCTTGTTCTGGAGCCTTTCCGGGAAACGGGGATCCTGGACCATGCGGTTATATTGCTCATCGGTCAGCTGATCCAGCTCATCCCAGTCTGACACCTGCGATACAAAATCCTCAAGCTGGCAGGATGCCTGATAAAGCCATCCCATCTCCCTGACAAACCGGTTGGAAACGCAGAGCTGCTGCGATTGCGATATGGTAATGGCTCTCACAGTATTCGCCGTCAATGTAACATTCATAGAGGGAGTCCGTGGAATGCTCCTTGAACTTCTCATCATCCGCCCATTGCGGAATACAGCCGCTTTCCTGCTCCTCTTTCAGCTTCTGCACCAGTATGCGTTTCGCATCATTGAAGTCCGTATAGACCTCGGAAGAATTTCCCTGTTCGCCGTCCACCGCCCAGTCTTCCAAAAGAATGTGGATCCTCGGGTGCTGGCGGCACTCTTTCAGGTCATCAAGCGTCTCCACCATAGACGGGGCCATGATGACAAGATCCAGGATGATGTCGTCAATGGTTTTAGGCTCGTCATACAAATCAGAAAAAATTTCTTCCAGCTTTTTTACTTCACAGGGCAGTGCAGGAACTTCAAAAGAGCAATATATATCCGGCGTTTCATTTTCCGTTTCCTTATCCTCTCCATCACGGATTTCCGTAATCGTCCCATACAGACCCTCATACTCGCTTTCCGGCGTTCCCACGATGGGAGCGCCGATTACATAGGTTGTGCCGTCGTATTCAAACTCAGCACCGATTCGATTGATAATCATTTTTTGATACCTCCTCTTTATTCTGAAACTTTTATTGCAAACAGGCAGCGGGGATCATAGCGCATTTCGATGGCTGCCTTTTTACAGGCTTCCTCCTCGTTTTCCGCTTTTATGACTGCGATAAATGGAGTCGGCTCCATATCATGCCATTTGTCTTCGCTGTCTGCACTGTACATGTCGATATCCGCCAGCTCATCATCTGTCAAACCGGCAATATCAAACATTTGTGAGTCCCGGACCCATGAAGAGTCCATGCAAACGACATAAGTGTTCATCCGTCTCCTCCTTAAATGTGGTAGTCTACGGAAACCAGTACCATATCCTCATCCATGTCATCAATGTATCCATCAATGCAGCTGCGCCAGTCTACCGGGGCATAGCTGCCGGTTCCCGGATCCTGCACGCTGTCTTCCACGCTTAGCCACTGGCCCTCATCCACGATGTCATGCGAGCCTACCGGATACTTCCAGCAGCCCGGAATCCCGTATTCCTCCAGGTATTCCTCCAAGGTAGAGTCCTTGCGGTAAACCAGTTCGCCCCAGTGCATAACTCCGTCTGGGACAATCTCTCCATGGAAATCCGGATCCGTCTTTCCTGCCAGGAACATCTGCTCAAGCTTATGGAACCGCTCTGCGGCTTTCTGGTTTCGCCAGTCTCGCATGGCATCCCACGCAATGTCCTTTTTCCTGGCAGCGCATACCCACCGGTATCCTTCCGGCGCCTCTGATTTCCGATCCGAGTTGCACCAGCTTCGCTCACCGATAGAATACTCAGTGCAGGCGTCCTTTACCAGGAACATCTCCGGCCATCGCCCGCCAATGGAATACCAGTCCCATATGGCGTTTGGATTATAATAATATCCATAGCCTTGATGCTTTTCATCAAAAGAAAAGCCACACCTTTCTTCTGCATATTTCTCAAAACTCTTATAGAGCTTTTTGCGGGGATAATTAGGCAGAGCCACCATTCGTTTTGCTTTTTTTGTACGCTTTTCATGATGAAGCGATCCTGCATCCCTTTGGAACACTTTTCCGTCACGGACAACAAATCTGCCCCAGAGTGGATCGCCATACTGCTCCACAATTGTTCCTTGAGGCAGCTTTATACAATCAACCACGCTCTCATATTCCTCGCGCAGTTTTTCTGTCCGATCTTCAAATTCCAGATATTCCGGATCCTCCATCGATGCGCAATAAGGATACATCAGCTCAGAAACGCCGTCATTTACTGCACGGGAAAATGATGACTGAAGGTTTTGAAACCTCCCAATCGTAAAGTCCAGCATAAAGTTCTTTGTTTCTATTTGTTTCTGAAGTTCTAATTCCTTCAGGGCCTCCACTATCTGTTTGTCCAGTTCCTTGTGTTCCCTTACCTCAGGAATTTCTAAAATTGCTAATGTTAAAAAGTGCATAATTACCTTCCTTTCTGGATAACAAGAGGGCAGCCGTAGAAATCCGGCTGCCCGTTGTGTTTTTTATAATTTGATGTCGTTATACCCTTATATGCCGCTTAACTACAGCGGTCAGTTTTGTGGGCAGTTGTTTTAAATCCGAGATATCCATGAATGAGTCTCCGTAGATTCTCTCAATGTTCTGCTTGTCATCTCCAATTGCCGCAGCTACAAATAAAATGCCTTTGCGCTGATATTCCTGTTTGATGCCACGTAGATCCTCCTCAGCTGCAGAACCGCTATATCCACTGTCAGCAGGCTGCCCATCTGAAACCAGTATGAGGATTTTTACTGCTTCCGGCCGCTTAGACAGCTGTTCCGCTACAAAACGAAGCGCTGCTCCGTCACGGTTACTGCCTCTGGCCGCAATGTCCATCATACGGTATTTATCATCGTGGTCAAAGCCGTCAAATTCCGCATAGGAATACAGTGCCACCGTATTTCCAACATCGGTATAATCGGTGGAATGACCATAGACCATTACCGGAATGTCCAGGCTCTGACAGAAATCATACAGAATGATAGCCGAGGCTCTTGCATAAGTACAGCGGTCACAGGAACACATGGAGCCTGACTCATCCAGAAGCAGACCGACTGCCAGTTCCGGAATTTCATTGGGCAGGTTATTTTTGTAAAACACCTTCCCATCGTTCCTGCACAATGCGTGCACATCCAGACGTCGGCCCATGATAAGACCGGTTAGCTTGCCGCCTCTTCGATTTTCCTTGAGCTGCTTCTGCAAACTCTTCTGCAGCTGGCGGGAAATATTGATCAAGGGCCCCGCAATAGCATTATACTGTTCTATAAGCTCCTCATCCACAGAGGCAATCCGGTTGATTCGGATAGGTACTCCTTCATGGATATTCCCATAGGAAATGTTCTGAGCGACATCATTCAGCTCCTGAATCCTTTCATTCTCCAGCTGCTCGCAGGCCGCCTTTTCCGCCATTTTATCCAGAAGGCGTTCAATATCAGCCGCCGCACGGTCGTAATGCTCCCGCTCGTAATCTTCGTTTTTTTCCACGGAACCACCAACAGGTTCTGAGAGCGATTCTGACTGGTGATAAGGAATACGCCCTTGCTCATTATCCGAAGTTTCCTCTTTTCCTGAACCAGAATTCCTCCCATTCAGCGGGATTGCGTCTTCATCTGAAGAATTATCGCTTTCCCCAGACCCAGATGGATTTTCTTCCGTTTCAGAGTCAGTCTGGGAATCATCCTCATTCTCGGCGTCTGCATGGGTCTGTGCACGTTTGTCTGCCGTCGCAGATTCTTCTGTCTCACCAGAAGCTTCCGGTACCGGTGTGCTGTTTCCTTCACCCATTTCAGAACCGCCGGCAATCGCTCCCAGCACTTCCGATAAGGTTTCTGCAAGACTGGTGGAACCGCCGGAGGCTTCCGCCTCTTCCTGACGTTTTTTACATTCCTCACAAAAAGATTCGATATAGTCCCAGCACCTTACCAGTACCATATTGATGACATTCAACCGGTCTTTTCCGGACTTGCTCATTAAAGCACTGTCAATATCGGTAATCAGGCCAAACACTGACTGAATCCTTTCGTCGCTTAGCGGTTCGTCTCCATACTTGATTTCTCCAAATTTGACATAAGACAACATGATCTGAAGGATGCTTTCAAAAATATGCTTTCCCTCATCCTCATTTTCAATCAGCTGTGTCACTGTTTCAATATGTTCAAAATGCTGCTCCCGCAGCTTTTCAAGGCCGTATCCCAATGTGCCCGGAAAATTATTCAACATCCTGTTTTCGATATACCCATCCTCAATTACATTGGAAATATAATGGGAAACCATCTGCACCATCTCAAGATTTTTTGGATCGGTTTTCACATAATTCCAGAATGCCTTTTCGTTCCGTGCATCCGCTGTCATTTTCAGATCCGGCGGATAAGGATACCAACGGTAACTTCCCAAATAATTGGTATGTGTCTGCGCCGCCAAGAAGTCCGTATAAAGGACATGACCCAGTTCATGTGCGAACATGCCGCATACGATCTGGTAGCGGTTTTCCCGCCCCTTTACCTTCGTGACCATAGAATTCCCGGCATTGATACGTATAAGCATATTATCTGTTGATGCCACATGCTTTTCTCTCGGTTTCCAGTAAAGATTAACGCGGACCCGTCGGTTATAACGATACCGCCTCGTCTGTGCTGCCGCCAAATCTTCAAAATGTCCCGCCAAAAGACGGGACGAGAAGAATTGTCGGTCTGAGATTTTACTGCGCTGCTCATTGAGCCGCTGTTTTACTAACTTATGATTCACCCTCGCCATACAGGGTTGACCTCCTTTCTAAATACGTTTATGCGATTGCTTTTCTTCGCCTCTTTGTGAAAATCGGTTCCAGAACAGCACTGATCAGCGCCTCACGGTCTACTTCATCCGTTGTTGCTTTACTGATAATCGTGTACAATGCCGACTCATATACATCGCCGGTAATCTCACTGCTCACAATCCAGTCAATCAGGCTGCGCATACCATAAGAGCCGTCCGTAATACTGTTCTTTCGGCAATACTCCGACAGATCGTTGACCACCTGCACCATCTGGGATATCTGATACTCATCTGTTGCGCCCGTGACGGCCATGGCGCGCTGCACCATAACTTCAGGCGTCGGAAGTTCCACATCCCGTACCAGACTCATTCTGTCGATAACAGACTGGTTCATGCTGCGGCATCCCTCATATCCGACATTAGTTGTTACTACGACCACCGCATCCGGATGACGCTCTATCACCTCTCCGGTAGGAAGCGTGATTGTCCCGGTCTGCTCCAGCAGAGAATTCAGTCCTGGCAAAACGCCGGGCTGGACAATTGTCGTAGGCTCCTGGATCTCAATGACATACCCATACTTCAGAGCCTTGATAAAATCTGTCTCAATATAAGTATAGGTTTGACCACTGCTCTTGGAATTTTCATCTCGTCTGGACAGGGCACACACCTTCTCCGTTACGCGATCCAGCACAATGCTCATACAGTCCTGAGATGTTGCGGCTGCATTTTCTACACCAGTTAGAGCCTGATATACCCCCGCCGGATCATAATCCATATCATCCAAATCCGGCAGATTCATTATTTTGGATACGTTGGCATAGTTGATTCCACCCATACTCGCCAAAATCGCTTTTTCATGATCAAGCTGTGCATCCCCGGTAGAACCCGAATCGGTATCCGGAAAAATCTGACCTATGAAATCATATATCTCTGTTCCTGCTGAGCAGGTATATGCCATATACGGAAGCCCCAGTCCTGCTGCAATCGCTTTTGCACTTCTGGTCTTTCCGGTTCCTGACGGTCCACGGAGGAGGAAATTCCTCATCTGCGTCGGTTTCCCGGTAGTTGCCTGAGCATGTTTACAGATATCAACGACTTCCTGCGGAATGATGTACCATTCCGGGAGCACCGGTATGAGCTGCTTTTCCTGGCTGCTCATAGTCCTTGAATGCAATTTATATTTTCCGACAAAATCTGCGTGTTCAACGATCTCCTCTGCTTTTTTTACAGTAACCCTTTCTGTCTTCGCAAAGATTGTAAATTCCCCCGCAATCACATGGGTAGGCTCAAAAGCGCCGGAATCCAGCTGCACCTGAGATACACGCATCAGATTTCCGGCCTTGTCCACACTCACCTTGACGGCTGCTGTACAAGCGGTATTCTTGATACGTCTGTAAGCGTTGTCACAAAGCATGGCCATATACTCCATAGCCGAGGGTAAATCTGAAAATCCATGACTAAACTGATCGCGGTACAATTCAAAATTATCACTGAATTCCTCGTCATTCATAAGCACTGGAAATAGTGCCATCATAACGGCAGCTCCGTCACGCCCTGATGTGTTCAGCACATAGTTTTCAAAAGTTTCCGTGTTCTTGTCATACACACTTGCCATTAACGAACCGGAATTGCTGTCATATACTACCAGATGATAATCATCAGGCCCCATGGACGATTTGTATTCAGCAACTGTCCTGTGGTCGATGACCCCGACAGCTCCTTCGGCGCTGCCATCCATGCAGCGGCAAACTGCATGTACCGCTTTTATGACTGTTGAACACAAAGTTGCATTTGTCCCATCTCCATATTTCGATGACACTGACACCTTTTTGTTCGTCAGCGTATCAAACGGTTCCGGTAAGGAACGGCTGTAATTGAAAATATTGTTCATATATGCACTCATACGTTATTTCCTTTCTGCATTTGACTGCGTAAGATTAATTTTGATTCCCTCAGGCACACACTGGACATCCTCCAGGCCGGCTCTTATCAATTCCCGGCAGATATCCGCCCAGCTCTCACGGACCGGAAGTTCTTCCGCAAGCAAAATCAGTTCTGAGAGATTTTCTCCAATTGCTTCATTGCATCTGGCATTCAGCTCAAAGATATGAGCATCTGCCCACTCAAAGGCCAGTAATTCGTAATTCTGCACCTCTGGTTCTTCATCAGAATCCGGCACATTATTTTCCGGCTCTAAAGTTGCCTCCTCCTCAGTCTGTGGATTGTAATCAATTCCAACCACCTGCAGATTTCGGATTACAACCTTAGCACGCCGATATCCACCCGCGCGATTGAGCAGAATAAAAACTTCCTGGTTTTCCCGAATAAGTTTCTCAGCATTCGGCGCTTCCCAGACCCATCTTGCTTCCGGATACTCAGATAATACAAGCTCTGTAACCCGTCTGAGTATGACCGAATACGCAAGCACCTGCACATCCTTCTCGGTCGCTTCCTTTACCGGTTCCGGTAAAAGAGGAAATGGTGCGATTACTTCAATCTTTCTGGACGAAAGAAAAAGCAGTCTTATCACTGCTGCAAAAATACCGAGAATAATCAGTAACAGGATGGGCCATAGCCGGCATATAAAAGTAAGCAAAACCAGCATACCTAACAGCACCAGCGCCTCATAAGCCATGTGCCTTTTTTGATCTTTCTTATTCATCATTCTATTCCTTTCTGACTCCGTTCCTTTGGGATAAAGATATAGAGACAGTTTGCATTACTGCAATCAACAGCATCATGCAAAATTACTGCCGCTGCCTGCGATGAGTCAAATTGTTGTACCGATATTCCTTCAATACCTGCGGCTACTTGACCAAGAATGATTCTTCTTTTGAGACCATCCGTTGCTGTCAAAACACGGCAAAACTCCTCCCCATCACGGTAGACCGAAATAGCATACTGTCTGTTCAAAGAAATCTTCATCAGAATGCAATGAAGTTCCTCTTCATTCAGACATCCTCTTGTCTTTCCCTTCATTGCAGCCTTAAATTTTGTGTGTTTTTCCTCCTCAGAGAGAAGGCAAAAGGTTTCATTTGTCATAAGACACCTCCTTTAAAACGCAAAAAAGCGCACATGAGCATACAATGTCTGTAACTCATGTGCGCCTTAAAACGCCGGATTCAATTATTGCTCCAATCAGTTTTCATCAAAGAATGATCCGCCGCCAAATGCCTCATATCCGGTAAAATTTCCGGACGTTTCAGCACCTGTCGCAGGAGCTGCCGCAGCATTCTGCGGAGCTGTATTCTGGGGAGCCGCATTTTGGGGAGCTGCATTTTGCTGTCCTGCAGCTGTCTGGTTCTCCTTGGACTTTCCTCCACCGGAAGCATACTCAATGTCATCCAGAATGATAACCATCATTTTTCTGAGTTCTTTGGTATCCTTATCTTCCCAGGAATCTTCGTCCAGTCTGCCGATCAGATTCACATAAGAACCCTCTTTCAGCTGCATCTTCTTGATGCGTTCGCATACGCCGTTAAACGCCTTAACCGGAAGGTTGATCCAGCGGCTGTCGTTTTCAGCATGAGGGTCATAGACCTTCTTGCCAATACGGAACCTCACAGAATCTCCATTCTCAGAAAAGCGAAGAGCTGGCGTGTTGTCATAACCTTTGGATACGACGACTTGTGTTGCAAAAACTTTTAACATGGAAATCTCCTTTCTTGCAGGGGTTGCCTGCTATAAAAAATTATTTATTTCAAACCTGCTTTGCAGGTAGAAATCAAAAGAAACAAAAAAAGTGCCAACCAGCACAATTGTGCTAATTGACACTTTGAAAACTCGGAAACTCATGATTCCTCTTTGGAAATCTTGAAACTGATGTAGATATTATAGCATATGCAGCTTCAATAGTCAATCCATCCGAAAAATCACTTGAAAATTGCTTTTTCAATCTCTGTTTTTGCAAAATCCAAAGCAATGACTGCCTTCAACAAGTCAAATCGGTAGGTGCCATCTTCATTTTCGTTTTCCCTGACTAACTCCTGAATTTCATTCAAGAGCCGATTTAACATCTCCTTATCTGCTTCCATTTTAATTACCTCTCTTTTCTGTTCCCAGTGCATAGTAGCTGCATATCATATAGCCGCTCTCATGCTCATATACCGGAGTTTTGTCTGATAAGTATATAATAACAGTATCACCAATGGAGAGCGTCTTCATTCTTTGCCGAATAGGAATCTTCACTATGTTTTCCTCCAGTTGAACCCAAATCCCTTTGGTTCTTTTTCGGATCCCGGACGTCTCAATTTTCTCGCAGGTTCCCTGGATGCACATATAGTTCCCCGCAAAGCTATTATAGCATAGTCGAATCCCATTTATAAGCAGAAACCCAGACAACAGCAAACAGGGAAGGCTGAAATAGAAATCCTGGAAGCCAAGTAAGATGATAATAAATAACAGCAGAAAAACAGCACCCCCTACAAGTCTAATGGCAATCTGCTTCTGTAAAGGCACTGGTAACTCATAAAATCTCTCCTTCATCCGCTTCACCTCACAATACTATTAGTTTCTTTTTCTTCAACAGCACGAGCAATATCCTTACGGTTTCATCCCTGCATTCTGCACATTCCATGATCTGCTCCAGACAATTATCTACGATGGTATTCTTTGTGTAGATCGCCTCCACCAACGCCTGTCGGTTTTCAGAATGGAGATATCGGGGTTCAGGTCTGATCTTATGCTCTCTAAGAAAGATAAGTTCTGCTACTGTCAGCCGAAGTCCCGCATTCCGAAGCCAGGTTAACGTTTCCTTTTCCGCATGACCCAAAAAGAACTCCGGTTTTGTATTAACCGCCGGACAGCAAATACACTGTGTCAGGATTCTGTATCTTGCCACATCCGTATTTTCCGCTTCTGTTTCTGTCAGACCCATTCTTACTAAATGCCCAAGCGTCCGCTTCTCCGACTCTGTTTTTGCCTGGGAAAATTCCAATCTCCCATTCAGCCACAGCGCCGCCTGTTCTCCGGATAAGCTATATTCCTGACCACATCTCACCACCTGGAGAAGATGTTCCGTAGAGTTTTCTTTTACAATCCCTTTGGATAAATAAATCATGTTCATCACCTCTTTGACCTTTCAATTACATTACACGATTGGATAAGGTGATTTACAACATTTTATTACGCTGCTTATATCAAGTACATAAGGGCAACACAGACTCCGGCAATTAACAGAACACAAGCCACCACCAGTATAATCTTTTTAACCAATGTCTTGTCAATCTCCTCACGGCCTCCCCCTTCATCAAAGGGACGGACATCATCATAATAGCCATCATAGTCATCTTCTCTCACCGGATCAGATACTTCACTGGCTTTTGCAGGAGCAACTGGTCTTTTTGTTTTTTCCGAATATCTTCTTTTCTTTACATGTTTCTTGCTTCTTTTTTTCTTCTCCCCGTGCGTTTCGGCAACTGGAACAACCTCCGGTGTCACAGGGGATAACGATTTCCCGCATTCCGTACAAAAGGATGCTGCTGAATTTGCAAGTTCTCCGCCGCAATATGGACAGTATTTCATAGTATCGAACTCCTTTCCTGAAAATAAAAAAACAAGCAGATTCCTGAGAACCCACTTGTAGACGATATAAGTATAACAGTTTTTCTTTTCCATGTCATCGGCATTTCTTATGCCACTTTTGTGCCATTTTATTTGCCATACCGAGCCAATGAAGTTTTTCACTGCAATATCTCACCACATGGTCATTATCAAGAAAAAATGCGGCGCAATCATCAGACTGCACCGCATTGTCATTCTTAACTTTAGAACATTGGATCTGAAGCGTATTCTGCTTCTCCCTCATTCTCCTGATACTGTGAGTTCTCCTGTGGCTGCGCTGTTCGCTGATTGACCTGATGATATTGATCTGCATACCATGCACTAAGCCATGCTGTATAATGCATTCTTGTCATGAGTAATAACTCACTGAATACCTCATATGTCATACTGACTGCTACATGATTTTCCGGTTTACTGCCGAATTTAGGCACAATTAAGCCTTTCTGATCTGTTTCGCCGGGCCCGCTATCCGCCACAAACAGGAAATCTGATTTGCTTCCTGCCAATAGCTGTGCTGTTCTGGACAGACTTTTCCCATCTGCACGGGAACGTCCGTATTTTGCAAGCTTCTCGGCAGAAGTTCCGCCCAAGCACTGATAAAGAGGTGTTTTATCCCCTGTTGTCTTCTTGTTCTTCAGAAGATAACGAAGCTCCCCACCTTCCAACTTGCGGCATAGTTCCAAGAACTCATCCACCGCAATATAAATATGGATGTTGTTCGTCTGCCGTTGTCCAGTCGGACGACTCAAATCATAAGTTGCAAAGGCGAGATGAATTTTTCCAATCTTAAAAGCATCATTCAGACTCTCCACAAAACAATTGCGGGCATCTTTTCGGATAATCTGATGCTGGTTACGATCCTCATTCATTTTTTCCACCGCCTTCCTTTATGGGTGCCAGTTGCAACAATGCAGTGATTTCTTGTGCATTCTTTTCAAACTGCGGCATAAAATCCTGATCCACATCGTAATGCAGATATAATCCGATAAAAGCCGCTGTCCATGAAAGCTCCATAATACGCTCACTGGCTGTCTTTTCCGCTTCACGGAAAAACTGCCCTAATTCCACAATTGTCTGCTGCCATTTAATAAAAAACTCATCCTCTAACGACATTCCGAACTCCTCAAGCCATTCACGTACCGTATGGGTTTTAGAATTATCACCGCACCCTGGATTGGTAAAAATATACTGTATCTGGCTTACCGAAATTTTCTCCGAAGGATTTATATCCTTTTCAAATATAAGGCATCTTCCTATTGGAAACAGCGCGCATACCGTTGGTTTTGCCTTATGGACAGAACATTTTCTATCTTTCATCAACGGGCATCTTCTTATGGAGCCACGAGGCTTCAATCTGACTATCGGCATACGGGAGTCGCAGCCAATAAAAGTCTCGCAGTAGGTTTCAAACAGTTCTTTAGTCGTTATCCCAAGCTCCTTTGCCATGTTATAAATATCTCTCGGCGTTAAAAGAATATCCTCCCGATTGATGCAGCATTTACCGCACATAGTGCAGTGAAACGGAAATGGCTCATCCACACCGATTTTCATTGTTTCTAAATTATTAACGATATTTTTTAATCTTGTATCCATAGTTTTTCCTCCTAAAAATAATAGAGGCGCCGAATTCCGACGCCTTGTTGTTATATCATACTGACCTGAAAATTTATTTGTCTCCGTCATCTGCCATTTTGCGCAAAGCAGCCAGCAACTTATCGTTATTGCTTTTGAACTGTGGAAAGAAAGACTTATCCAGATCGTAATCCGAATACTTGTAGAAAAGGAACATCATCACGGCCCTGGTCCGATTTTGCTCAGGAATTCTCTTCAGTAATCTTTCGATTTCCTGTACCGAACCGATATCCGTGTTCAAAAATTCAAAATCCTGCTTGCTGCAGCGCTTCTGAATCCATTTTTTCACGGATATCTGCGGACCAGAATAGTGATGCGGCTGTTCCATACTGAGATACTGTTCATATCCGCCAAGTTCATACGGTCCCACAGCAATGGGATATGTACGGCACGCCCTTGGATGAACCGAATGAATCGTACACCGATTATCTTTCAGAAAAATGCACGCATCATCCGCTCCAACTGTTTTCAGCATAAATACCGTGTATCCATTTTCACTAAGCAAGACAGGCTCCGCATAGGCAGCAAGCACATCTTCCATACTGTTCACTTTTTCACCCTTGTCTCTCAGATGTTTAGCCAACCGAAAAGCATCCAGACTCTCCAGCGGCACGCTTTCCCTGACATGCCGGCAGCAAGCACCGCACATCCTGCATTTGAATGGAAATCGGTCTGACAGATTGACAGGAACCATTTTTGTCATGAATTCTTTCATACGTCCTCCTCGCTTACCAGATATCCCGGCACGGAACAAACTCCACAACGGTATCTTCGGCAATCGGCGTATCCGGCTCTCCATCAAACTCATTGTTGTATTTCGTACAGATATTCGGTTTCCAGCCTTTGCGTGGATCCACATACAGACAGCCTTCCGATTCATAAACCGGTCTGTCCCAACTGTCGCGCCCTTTATAGTTCAATATCAGTTTCTTCATGATTGTATCCTTTCTGCGCCCTACAGGCGCCCAAAATCAGCTTTTTCCTTTTCAAATGCAATCTCCTCAAACCCGAACCGGTCGCAGAAGAAAAATCTGCTTTCCTTTTCGGAACGGATGACCTCGACTACATCCGACATGGTCATGGACCGTCCACGGAAGCCTTCCGGATGCGATACGTTAAAACGTACATATACCGCTTCCAGTTCGGCAAGTTCTTGATCCATTTTGTTTTTGGCATTCCGGGGCACGGCGATATCCAAATCCCCGCTGAATACGGCTTCGTAAATCTCAGCCGGGACATGTCCGCCACTTGCCGCCCGGACGCTTCTCAAATCGCTGAATATCAAGTATCTGTTTTCCGGTTCCGGGATGATTTGATACAACGTGATTTTCACGATGGTATCCCCCTTTCTGCGCAGAGCTCATCTGTCTTCAAGAGCTGCAGACAGTATGGGAGCGTACAATCTCCTTCCCCTGGGAAGATATTGATCGCATCCGGTATGATGACCCGCAAAACCTTGCGCCCGGTTTCCTCATACTCATCCAAGCGCACATTGCAGTCTTCATAAATTCCGGAAACCATATCTCCAGACTGGAAGCGTTCTCCAGACTGAACTCTTAGCCCCAAAGTATTGAGGATTCGTCCAATCTCCTCCGTCGGCAAAAAAAGTACCATTTGGAAATCCAAGTGCCCATAGCGTTCCAGCCCGTGGGTGTGGGCATTGCACATATAGGGCAAAAAGTCTGTTTCTACCTCACCACATTCATCACAGGCGCCATTGGCCACCAGATGGATGAGCCAGTCAATTTTCTGATCCATGTTGCTCCTCCTCTCTGCGGTAAAACGCCAACATGCCCTGCATGGCGGAGCGTAAATCCCGGTCGAAGCTATCCCACTCAGTTATGAGATTCTCCATAGATTCTCTGTCACACATTTTGGCATCGTCCAGACAAAGCAGCTCATAGTCCACCTTATCTGCATCGTCATAAGGAAGAGCCAGAACGCCTTCCTTTACGAGAACGAAAAACGTGCCAAGATGCAGCCCATCAGAGATTGGATAGTTCCAGCAGAGTTCGTTGTGATACCGCTCCCTGTAATCCGCGCAGAAATCCATCAGCGTGGAATGCGTTGGACCGTTTTCGTGGAGATAAGCAATCAATTCACTTTTGCTCCTAAGGTTATCCAAACAAATATCATGCGGACTGATCTCAACAATCCGTCTATAGACTGCCGGCCGTTTTTCCCGGACGTTGACCAGCCAAAGAGCCGATTTCGTGGTACTCTCATGACACCAGAACAGCCTTAAAGCTTTTTCCAACAGTGCACGAGACAAACTCTCACCGATTGAAGCGGATTCTCCGGAGTCTTGAGGAATTGCTTCCTTTTCCATCTCCTCATTCCCATTGACAAACCGGATAAGCTTATCTATCTCGGCAATGGTAAACCGATCAGTGGTGGCCTGAAATCCCCAGTAATGATCATCTTCATAACCCGCTATGCCATGAATCGTTCTGTCTAAAATTTTGCCTGCACATTCTCCAATCAATCTGGAGGCTTCTTTCCAATCCAGTTTGAGTGTACGGCAATATGTGTAATTACTCATTTGATTCCCTTTCTGCCATATATGGCTTGTAATAAACTGTGTCGTCTTTGTCAGATTGGTAAGCTCCTATGCAAACCTCGTGGCAGGGGCCGCGTTCAGGATTGTATTCTGCAAAACAGATTGGCTCGGCAATTTCCGGCTTTTCTGTATCCCAGTACACATTGATTGCAGGGAAATTCTCATCGTCGATTGCCACTGCCCTAAGACTGGTTCCGTCCGGCAGAGGCAGTACAATAGTCGGATATTCCGTCTGGGGGATTTTATTATCCCGAGTTTCCACCACACATCGGAAGTAATCCTGTTTTGACTCACTCATGATAGGACACCTCCGTTTTGTACACACTCAATTTCAAATACACATCCTGAAAAAAATTTTTATTTCTGTCCAAGTAGTCTTGTGCCGCCTTTTCGGTCTTGAACTTCCGAACTATCTGTGACTGCGGCTCCGGAATCCTCGCAAGCCAAATTTTCCGGCTGCTCCGCTTCACAAAATATCCCTGCTATGCCCGAAGCACATAAAATTCCGACAGTGTACCGAAATCAAATGGGGTCCGCTTGCGCCTCATGGGCGGATGGATAACATGGCGGTTATTCCTGAAGGATACTGTAGTGCTATGGCCAGAAAGCTCATCAATCTTATCCAGCAGTTCCTCTGTTGTAGCGACATAGTGCCTCTGCCAATACTCATGGTCATAATCAACCACTATCACGGCATTCCCATGTTTTCTGTAGTCCTCCACGGTATGTGCCGATTTCATCCCTGCCAGAATCCAGCGTCCGAACTCGCCTTCTTCAAAAGTGCGGTTCCTGCTTTTGCGTGTCCCGCCCCGGTTATTCATGTTGGCTTCCTCATAGATGGACGCTATCTCCTGCATTTCCTCTGCAGTAAACAGCATCCTCCCAGTATGGGGATAGTTCAGAACCGACCAGCGCTTTTCTGGAATCTCACGTCCTCGCCTGTCAATATCAAAACAGTTTGATGATCCATGATTTACGATAGGAATATACTTTTCTCCGACACGTATGAATGCCTTATCATAAAAGATTTCACTGCTCATACTGCCACCTCCTGCCGGATAAGATGCAGGCGGTAATTGGTATTACACGTTTCAAAACAGATCTCATCCGGAGAAATCTTCTCCATCTGAAGAACCTTACTTGTCCTGCGCATCCCTCCGTTTTCTGCGATAAAAGCGGCAGTTCCAACAGTTAATGGGCAGATAAGCCTGCCAGTGATTTCAAGATTCCTTTTTTGTGGGTTCATATCCATTACCTCCTTTATGAAAGTGAAAAGCGGAGCAGAAAATCTGCCCCGCCACTGTTATTCTGACGAATTTACGCCAGCATCGCCTCAAATTGTTCCTCTGTCAGTGTCCTGATACCGAGCTGCTGCGCCTTCGCAAGCTTGCTGCCGGCCTTCTCTCCAACAATCAAATAGTCTGTTTTCTTTGTAATCGAGCTTGCCGGTTTGGCGCCAAGCTGCATCAGCTTCATCTGAATACCGTCACGGGTGTAATTCTCCAGTTTCCCGGTTGCCACTACGATTTTTCCAAAGAATGGGTTTGTTGTATTTGTATTCATATCAAAATTCTCCTTTTCAAATTCAATTTTTTCAAGCAGCGGACGCCAGAGTTTTTCTTCCTCTGTATCCGCATACCATGTATAAATGTTGTTGTGCATCGTCTCGCCGAAATCCGGAAGCTGTGTAAAGTCGAAGCCGTCCTCAATGGCCTGTTCAAACGCTTCCCACGATCCATGAAAATAGCTGTCCAAATCACGTCCGGCATGTCTTCCCACCATAGGAATTCCCACGCCTGCAATAAATTTTGCTAACGTACAATGGCGGCTTTTTTCAATGGATGTCTGCAGCCGCTCAAAGGATTTCTCCCCAAAGCCCTCCGTCTGGACAATCTCATCACGATATTGCTCCAACGCATATAAATCTGCAAACGTCCGAATCCAGCCATGACTTACAAACTGCTCCAGAGTTTTTTCCGACAGGCCCTCAATATTCATTCTCGTTTTCTCACAAAAGTGGACAAACTTTCGCACCAGTTTGGCAGAACAATGCGGATTCTCACAGAATAGCTGGCGAATACCGCCGTTGCTTTTCCGAAAACTCAGCATCTGACCACAACAGGGGCAGCTGAGCGGAACACAGCAGGTTCCGGTCTTATCGAGATTCTCTGCAATCTGCGGAATAATCATGTTTGCCTTATACACGCGAATCTTATCGCCACGCCCCAAGGCAAGGTCCAGATAATTCTCATAGTTATGCAGATATGCCCGGCTGACTTGAGTGCCGTCAATAGACACCGGCTCGAAGATACCTGTCAGACTGACCATCCCAGTACGAGTGACCGCCACATCCAGACCAATGAATGTGGTTTCATACAGCTCGTCTTCCCACTTCAATGCAATCAAACGGTTTTCGTGATGCCCTGTGGCTCCCAGACCTTTTCCGTAGGCAACATCATCATATTCCATGATAATTCCGTCTACTGGGTAAGGGAACTTCTTAGGATCCATAGCGGCAATTGTATCACGAATCATTGTTTCATTATGAAGTGCATCCAGATAAATGTATGGTACAACCGAAAAACCGTTATGCTCTAAAAACTGCTGCTGAGCAAGTTTACTTTCCGGCTCAAGATAATCGCTCACAAGCTCAAACGCCCAAAACTCAAGTAATCTCTTTTTTGCCTCGCCGGCGTCAAGCTTGCGCGTGCTGCCAGATGCAAGATTTCGGGGATGAGTATAGGGATCCTCCAGACCGGAATTGATTTTCTCAAAGTTTGTCCATGAGATGACGCCTTCACCTCGAACCTCAAATGAATCCTTAGTGGGTATGGTAAGAGGCACGTTAAGAAAATTGCGCACAGTATGCGTTACATCCTCTCCAATAATGCCTTCACGCCCACGGGTAATGGCCTGAATCAGCTCGCCATTCTCATAGCGGAGTACCAGTGTCAGACCATCCATTTTCCAGCTTATCAGCACCGGCTGTTTTGCCGCAAACTTCACCAGATCTTCAACAGATTTGGTCTTATCCGCTGAAAGCATAGGTTTACTATGGCGCACCTCAGCCAGACTTTCCAATATTTCGCCGGACACCTTTTGAGTCGGGGAACCGGAAAGGATCAACCCGGTTCGGCTCTCAATGTCTTTCAATTCATCCATCAGGATATCGTAATCCCTGTCCGACATAATGGGATTATCATCCCGGTAATAGGCAATGTCTGCCTTTGTGAGCTGCTCAATCAATTCCAGCATACGCTCATGGTTTGTTTTATATTTTGCACTCATGTGCATTCTCCTTTCAGTCAATTCTGTGCATCAGTTCCCGAACTGCCTCATACCGGAATTGAAGCGCTTTTTCCTCCTCTTCCGTTCTTTCTGTCGAATCGAAATCAAGAACCTCCGCATATAGCTCATTTGATGATTTTGTGCTGTAGACTTCCTCTACGCTGCCGCCCTTCACAATGATAAACAGTCTATTCATTTTCGCTCACCTCCTTAGGCGAGCAGATCCGGAATGCAGACCATCGACCGCAATTGGGGCATGGAATTCCTAAAGTATTTCCAGCAGATTTGTCCAACTGTTCCTGTGTGATTTGCCCGGGTATCCCGCAGCATTCTGTTTTTACCCAAACCAGTCTGGCGGAATGGAGAACTTCAGGACGATACTTACGGTTGAACGGGATGTAGTCCACCCAGAGCGGATCATCAAAAATTCTGGCCATGTGAAGTTCCAGTGCAGTCATCTCCATCTCTTTTCGGGAACTATGACAATAATTATGCTCTTGTTCCCACTCCAACAGATTTTTCTGCATCTGCTGCTCTCCACTTTTCAGAATCAAATCCGAAGCCAGCTGTATCCAGTCTTTTTCCTCCAGATCTCCCACATCCGTTTTAATGCCTTTTCGGTATCCGTAAATTTTCTTTCTGCCCTCCTGTCTGACCAGAAAAGCACGTCCGGTTCCGTAATGAACCCGAAGATCAGAAAAGGTCAAAGCGTCCAATGATTTTTCTGTATTATCCAATCTTCGCCACCCCTTCCTCTGTGCTATAGGCAGTGCATTTCCTTTTTCCGAAAGGAACTGACGCCAATGGAGTGTACCACCGGGACCATTCTTTCATTGCTAAAGTGTCGCCATGAATGACCACAGCCGGAATTCCGTACAGACTGAGTTGGATATACGCCATCCACACGCAGCGGATATCAATATCCTGGGCAACAAAAAACTCTTGTGCCGAAAATCGAAATTTTTCCGCTTCATTGCCCATACTGCACCAATCACTATCGTACCCGAGCCACAAGCTGGTTCGTTGATCATGATAGGTTCTTCCGCTTCTGAATGCTCATCCACTGGATCTACAATCTCAGCCATCAACCGGCAGATATGATCCGGAGTAAAATATTGTCCGTTCCACTCGTTATTTAAGCGAAACTCATGATAAATACTGCCAAGAATATCGCAGGGATCCTCCTCATGCTCATAAATAGCAAGGGCAAGCAGAGCAAGCATACGCGCGTAGCAGTTAAGGATTTTAGGTTCCATCGTGGATGCCATCTCCTCATACCGCTTCTCACGCTCTTCTGCGTTTGACGGATCCATCTGCGCAGAGATACAGTTTGCTGCAATCTCCAAAAAGGTAGTAAAGACATGATTCAACCCCTGTGACTGCGCCAGATTCTTGATTTCATCAACCAACTCATCTTGATATGTTTTCTTTTTAACCACATTTAACACTCCCTTCCTTATTGCCGCCTTCACCGACCCATTCAAAATGGAACGGAATCCCGGCCTGATATGGGTAAAGTGTAAAATCATGGTCACTCCATATGCGCATGGCATGGCCACCTTTGGACTTTGAAATCACGACTCTTTTATTCTTGTCGAACAGCATATCCATCTGTGCCGGACTATACCGGCTTACATACTCAAGCAATTCAAAAACATATGACTTCTCCGTTTCCCTTACGGACATCACAATCCGGTATTGGTCAAGTATTCCGTTATCGTGTTCGGCGATATATTTTCCACGTTTCAACATGATATCACCTCATCACTTTCGTTCTGGCAAACAATGTTCCCATGTAAAATGGGAACTTCAAGCTTCAACAATCTGCCATCGTCTTCAAACTCCATTGAAGTGATACAGATATTGAGGGGATCACAGCTTTCAGAATACAAACCGATATCGGTTATTTTCATATCCTGCAGCTGCTCCAGTCTGCCATTGGCATAGACTTCTCCAAAACACACCCCTTTGTATCGGGCACTGAAACCATTGCCAGTACGCTCAATTTCGCTTTCATCCCAATTAAGAGATGCAGTTTCTCCGTTTGCCAATTCCACCTCAATATAATCAAAGATCAAATCCTTGACGGTGGTTCTGGCATCCAAATAAAGAATCATAGGCATTTCCTTTCTGCATTCCTGCGTGGTTTTATCTATATACACGGGTATGCCGAAAGGCTCCCCGGAACAAAAATTAGGGGAGCCATAAAAGCTCCGATCTATATAAAAAAAGCACCCAAAGAACCGAAATTCTCTGAGTGCCTTTATTGCCCGAGGGCCTGATATGAAATTGTAACAGATGGGCGGAGGATTTGTGCCTCCGCACTCCCCGTTCTGTGCTTCTTAGTAAAGAAGCAAAAGAAACAAAAAAAGTGCCTGAAAGTATATACTCTCAGACACTGTGTAACCGGAAAACTCTAATCGCTCGAAAGCAATTACTGATACTGATGTAAAAAGTATAGCATATTTATTTCAGATTTTCAAGAGCAGAATAATGTCAATCTCCATTATGAATAAACAGGGAATTGCACCATTTTTCGTAATAGCATTCTCCTGATTCAATCAATTACTCTGTTTTCCTCTGAATCAGTTACTCTTCCGGCCTTAATACGCCCAGCAATACAAACCTGGCATTGTTAAATTCGTAACTGCAGGTAGAGAACGTCAGAATCTGGTCTGTGACTGCCGGGGTAATTTCACTGGTAAAACATGAACGCTCTCTGGCTTTATCCAGCCACTCTGTAAAATCTGAGTCTGAGGGAAATGCCACTTCCCACGCCTTATCCTGAACGCTGGACACATACCCGCCGAAAATCTCTATCTCATAGTTTTTATCCGGCGTCAATAACAGGGCAATGGGATGTTTGTTATAATACTCCTGCTTCTTATACTCCGTCAGCCCGGAAAACATGGTGCCATTTTTCATATGATGCCCATAGATGATGCTGTGTCGATCTGAGAAATCCAATCTGTTTCTGCTATCCAGAAATATGCAGCCGGATCCGTTCCACTCTCCGCTGAATAAATGCTTTAGATAATACTGGTTATCCCTGCCCTGCACAACCGGGTAATTGATTTCTGTTCCTTCAATATAAATCCACCCCACGATATCCGGATTGATTTCCTGCAGGGAAGCAAAATCTACAACCGGCCATTCCCGTCCTCCAGACTCAGTTTCATCTGTGGGAGATGGGGAAGGTTCTTTAGGCTCTTCAGGCAGCTTCACATAATGGTCCAAATCAGTATAGGAGTCCTCGCCTTCCGAATACTCACGGTGCTGCTTATATAATTGGATGGCACCTATCACAATACCGCTTGCAAATATCAAAATCAGTATAGTACAAATAATCCTTTTTATCTTCATGTTCTTACCTCACAGTCGATTGGCTTTGTCTTTCATTTCTTTTGCCGTCGGGTTACTATAAATGAGTGTGGTTTGCACATTGCTGTGCCCTGCCTGATTGGCGACTTCGTGAATGGAATATCCGTTCTCCAGAGCATTGGAGCAGAAATAATGCCGCAGCGTCTTCGGTGTAATGACATCCGAGTATCGGTTAAATATCTGGTTGATACGGGAAGGATTCAGCTTCTCACTCTGGCGGCTGACAAACAGATATGGGCTGTCCGAATTACGCACCTTTAGGTACTCCCGAATCGCGTAAACAATTTTGTCATTGATATAGACCAGGCGGTGCTTGTCTCCCTTGCCGACAATCCGGATTTCCTTTGCTGTCAGATCAACCTGATCCAGCTTGAGATTGACGCATTCACTCCGCCGCATACCGGAATAGGCATAAAGTGTGACCAGACAAAAGTCCCGTTTACTTCCACTCTCCAGAAGGCGTTGGCGGAATGCCTCTACATCTTTTTTCTCCACAGTGCAGGGACTGGCATACTGTATCTGGATTTTCATAAAATCGCTGTCCAGCACAGCAGCTTCCGTCTGCCGCCCACTCATAATCAGATACTCATTTAGGCTCTTCAGGGAAGAAAGGTGGTTATTTACGGTACGCGGATGATAACCCCGAATATTTCGCATATAGGAAATGTAATCCAAAATATTGGCACGGTATAAAAGCTGTGGCTCCTCTCCAAAACTGTCCCGGCACCAATGCAGATACATCGTTACATCATGACTGTACGTCCGGATTGTGTTTTCAGACTTTCCCAAGCTTTGCAGATGAGCAGTAAATTCTTCGATCATTTGATTCGCCTCCTCATTGTTATTACACGATCCATCAAGGCAATCTACAACCGATTTGATTATATTTAACTCATTTAGGCAGGATATCTTTATGATTGTGTTTAACTGAGAGCAGACTTTGCCACTCATTCGTTCTGCGAGTTCAATATAATTAGCATTATATCGAAGTCGTTCTGTATTTAAAAACAAAAACTGTTTGGCTGATAATCCCTGCTCGCCTTACACATAATATATAAGTCGAGTTTTTATAATAAAAGACTCTTAAAAGCTCCATATTGTTTCATTCGTATTTGACAGGTTTCATTATATATGGTATAATACCTTTTCGATGAAACAAATTTGCAGAGTCTTGAAAGGGGGAAAATATGTTTAATTTTTTGGAAACGATATTTGGGGACAATATAAAAGTTTCAGAATTTGATTGTCCGGCCAAAACGCCTTTTTATATTCGTGACGGATATAAGATCCAAAGCCTGTCCTGGAATAAAAGCCAGTGTATTCTGCTGTCTCCTATTGATTCTTCCTGGAGACTTCCAACATTAAAAAAGCAGTTAATTAAATTTCAGGAGATATGCGAATTCCCCTGTGCGCTGTGTCTTGAAAACATAACATCCAAGCAGCGGCGTAACCTGATTGAAAGCAATATACCATTTATTTCACCATCCCAACAGGTTTATCTCCCATTCTGGGGCTGTTCCTTTTGGGAAAAATTTAAAGCGGAAACAACTGTTCCTGACAAAATGGCGCCCGGAACCCAGCTCGTATTCCTGTATCTGTATTATCTGCAGACTACTGATACCGTCAATTTGACGCAAATATCCAGAGATCTTCTGCTCTCCAAAGCTACCTGCACCAGAGCAATTGATGATCTTACCGTATCCGGCCTTATTACTTACAAGACCGAGGGAACAAACAAATGGATTTCTCCATCCTTTAAAAAGCCTGAATTTTTAAAGAAAGGTTATCCCCGCTTAAAATCACCGGTAGAACGACTTATATATGTCAGCCCCCCCTTCCATGATTCAGCATTGCCCAAAAGCGGTATCCTTGCTTTGGCGGATATTTCAATGGTTGGGGCAAACGAACAGGATGGGGCAACTGCCATCTCAAAAAAAGCCGGC
>JAGZJZ010000025.1 GCA_018365455.1 Clostridiales bacterium | reverse complement strand
CTCCAAGACCTCCACAGCCTCCACGGCCTCCGAGACCTCCTGTGCCTCCTGGACCTCCAAGGCCTCCTCAACCTCCGAGACCTCCTGTGCCTCCAAGACCTCCTCAGCCTCCGAGACCTCCTGTGCCTCCTGGACCTCCAAGGCCTCCTCAACCTCCGAGACCTCCTGGACCTCCACGGCCTCCGAGGCCTCCCCAGAGACCATACCGGCCAATGAGACCATCTTCAGTCACATTAGACTAAATAATTACAATATCTTTAGACTTAGCCCCAGTATAAAACCTGGGGCTAAGCAAAGTAAGAACGAATTCCCATTGTACTGTCTTCTAACCACAAAAAACCAAAGAAGTTTTCCAAACTCTATAATCCAAACCCTATAGATACTTTTGAGAAATTTTGTGCGCCTGTTCTTTTATGATACCTCGGAGGTGGTTTGGCTCTAGAACCTCTATGTATGTTCCAAAGGATAATATAAAGTTATACAGCCAAATATCTTCTGGCCACTCGACAGTTATTATAAAACTTCCATCCGGCTGCTGATCCACCATGCTTTCATAAAAATCGTCATACACGCGGGATGCCATCTCTGCCTCTATGTGAAGAATGATTGTTTCCTTCTGCTGGTCACGAAAGCTTTCCTGTACTGGGTTGTACGAAATGGCAAGTGAATCTCTCTCGTTAAAATACTCATCTGTCACCACAAGATTTTTAATTCTCGATAATTTGTACAATCTCATACTCTGCTTTGTCAGGCAAAAAGCTTTTAGATACCAGGATTTAGACTTAAACCAAAGCTGTATTGGCTCAACGCGGCGGATGCTTTTATCACCTCGGCTATTGTAATAATCAAATTTAGAAATGCGCCGTTCTAAAATGGCAAGTTTGAAATCATTAAAATAGTCATTTTCGTGACTCCATCCAACATAATCCACCTCAATCCAGTTTATTGTGGTTTTATTAAATATTGTTGACAGCTTTCGCAATATTTGACTCGTGTCATCAGTCTTAATATTAGAAAGACTATGCAGTGCGGATAAAATTTCGTTTTGTTCATGTTCATTCAATATGGATTTATTCAGCACAAAATCAGGCAAAAGGCTGATACCTCCTCCCCTGCCTCGCTCTGTGTAAATTGGAACTCCTGCCAGACTCAATGTATCTACATCACGACAAATTGTACGTCTTGATACCCCAAAATATTCACTTAATTCTCTTGCTGTAATCGTTTTTTTGTTGAGCAAGATATAAATTATTTCAAATAGTCTATTTATCTGCATTTTTATCACCCTGTATAGTATATCTTTGTAATGAGACAACTGAGTGTCACATCAAATTTCAACAACAATTGTATACCTCGTGAGTAGTAGTTTTTATAGAATCTCTCCAATGTCTACTCGCCTATGATGTTGAAAAAGATAAACACGATTGATTTTTCACTAATCAAGATAATTAAGTTCTATTTAATTCGTTTACCATAGCCAACAACGGACAAGGGTTTAAGGCTATTTTTTAAAAAATTTAATCAGTCTAATATGAATTTTGAGGTTGGACTGGAAAAACCTGACTCTACAATTACAAACTCTATGCCTGTCACTGGTATGAATCCTTTTTCTCTTACCTTCTCAACTCATTATTGTAAATAGATGCAACAATCTCTCCTGTTAAGATATCTATATTATTTAAATTCTCAATATATAAATCTTTACAACATCTTTTTATTTTTTCAATATAAACTATTATATTATCATATCTTAAATCAATATCCAATACCTTAGGTATATAATGATTTGTTAATTTAATATTCAAATCACTGTCATATAATATAATATTAAATTGCATATTTTGTAAAGTGTTGAGATGATTTTTATTGTTTAATATGTTGCAATATATCTCCTTTCCACATATTTCAACATCTTCTTCGCAAATTTTGCTGATATTACAATGATAGTTTAACAAAACTGAGTAGACTATACATAGATCTTTCGTTACTTTATCTCCTAAATTCCCTGTAACTATTGCATTCTTCTTATGGGCCATAGTGCTTAATATATCATCACGTTTTTTTCTTCCTAAATAACTGGATTTTAACAATGCCTGATTCATCATAAACAATAAATCTCCAGTTGATTTACCATCAATATTTTCTACAACTACATCTGCTACTTCCTCTTTGCTGATTGATTCCATCTGTCCAACAGCAGTCATAAGCGCTACTTCTTGTAAGGAATAACATTTATTTTCTCCAGCCATAATAACCGATTCAATATTATCATCAGATACCCATTCTTTTGAAACTTCTTTGGAATAATTATGTTTATCATCTATAATCTCTCCCCAACCCACACATGTTGCAGGAACAATTACTCTAACATCGTAGCTGGGAGTTTGAGAGAGATTCCACAAAAATTGATGAAGAATACCTGTTGAAGCTACTTTTCCCCATAGATTATCAGATAAAAGATCCCTCTTATTATCACCATGAGTATATGGCATATTAACGCCCATTCCAGCTAACGAAGTAGTTGAGATTTTAATATATTTATCAACTTTGAAGTCATCAAAACACTTTTTCAAACTTTCAACATAGGTAATTAAAACCGGAATTATTTTCATACTAAGATATTCTTCTTCATTTTCTTTATATTGTTTTTTCTCAAAGATAGTAAAATTACTTCCTAAAACGGTTGACATATTAATACAATCAATTATTATATCAGGATTTGAATTTTTACATATATTATACAAAGCAGTCTGTTTATATTTTTGAATTTTATCATAGGAATAAAATCGTCTCAAATTGTAATAGTCTACACTCTCTAAAGTTTTTTTATCCATGATATTAAATGGACGAAATACATTACCATATAATATATTGACAGGAATATCAGGATTAATTTTTTTTAATTTTTTTCTTGATAAAACTGCCTTTTCCATAGTTCTATTAAAAACAATTATTTCTTTCGGATTTTTCCGTATAATCTTCTCACTAATTGCCAAACCTATATGGCCTGCTCCAAGAATTAAAATTTTTTTATCATTATAATTATGCACTAATTCAAATCTCCTTTACAATTTGTTTTAAAAATAAATTTCTTTCATAAATTCTTCCTTAAGTCTTATTAAATTTTTTCGATCAAACTTTTTCTTTCCATATATAGAAATTAAATATTTATCCAATAAAAATGTGGTCATATTACAATTTATGTCATCTGATAAAGTATTAAAAGATTTAAATGAAATATTTAAACCATTACCCACATATTTTACAAATGCTTCTTTCTTTGTCCAAATCTCATAAAAATGTTGATTAGAATTTTTTAAGATTACATAATTATACTCTTCCTCTGTATAAAATTTTTTTGCTATTTTTATGTCCACATCCTTAATACCCTCAATATCTACACCAACTTCAGATTCAGAAAATATCACAACTAATGCATTATGAGTGTGTGAAATATTATAATTTATACTAGTATTTTTTACAAAAGGTTTTCCGTATTTATTTTTATAAAACTGTAATTCCTTATTTTTAATATTGATTGCATTGCATAATAATTTTCTGATAAGAATGTCAGAATATAGACTTAACTTTTTATCAATATTGAATCGCATAGAATTTATACGATTTTGTTTATCTTTATCGCAAAATGCTAATAATCGATAGTACAAATCTTGATCAAAATTATTTTCTATCGACATATAGTATAAAAAATTAGTTTTAAATTCTATATAATTTTTCATTTTTCTTACGTTTATCCTTTATATAGATATTACCATTTCGTAGAATACATTTTTTATCGTATCTAGCCAAAATACCCGGTTATCAATACCAAAAGTTACTGCGCCAATATAACACAAGCTGGTACTTAAGCTGAAGTCGTTTTTTAAATTTCGCCAAATTGTTCTGTCAATAAGTATTGACAGCTCTTTTGTTTTCCAAGAATACACCAACATTCTGCGCTTTTCACAAATTATGATATTACCATTAGAAGATACTGTAACTGCAATCGGTGATCTTATTTCAATCTTACTTGAATATTTTAATGTATATATTTTATTATTTGCCAATTCTATATATCTAACTTTACTATTTTGTTCATCTGCAATATATAATTTACCTGAATCGTAATATATCCCAAACGGACGGTCTATTAGGGCTTCCTGCAACAAACCATCCTTATATCCATGTTGCTTGCTACTAATAATTTTTAGAATTTTTCTATCCGCTCCCAGTCTGATAATTGCATTATCTAATACCTGACTTATATAAATATTTCCTTCTTTATCAGATGATACCCCTGTGGGTAATATAAGTTCTGAATTGTTTACTAAGACAGGTTCCCAATAATTATTGCAATCATCATATTGGTAAACCATATTATTTCTTGCATCTGCTACGATGATACCGAAAAGTCTAGAATAACTAATTGCCAAAGGTAATCCTATCTGACCTCCATTTTTTACGTTCCGGGATAATACATTAAAATTATTATTATTAATATTCCATTTTACTATGCAATGATTATGCATATCTGCAATATAAAAATCACCGGTATCCCTTCTAAAATAAATACCAGATGGATAGTAAAAACTATATTCCGGTAACTTAATCTCTTTTATTGAAATTATTGACAACGAATTCACTCCCTAAATCTATTATAATTTTACGCTTAAGGTAATACCATCACCGATGGGTAAAATCGTGCTGTATAGTCTATTATCATGAAACACTCTCTGATTATATTCATCTACCGGATCACTCATTTGCTTAGGCATTCCCATTGGTTTAAATAAAGTATCATCCGCAACTAATACTCCTCCTGTACGCAGTAAATTAATACACCTTTCCAATGTCGTTATATATGCCTGTTTAGATGAATCCTGCAATATAATATCAAATGGTTCTTTTAAATACATAACGGCATTTTCCGCCGAATCGTTTATTAACTCCACCATCTCTAATACTCCTGCAGAATCCAAATTTTTTTTTGTTTCCTGATACATCTCCTTACTTTTTTCGACAGATATTAGCTTTCCCCCTGTCTTTTTGAGTACATTACTAATACAAATAGATGAGAATCCTAAACATGTACCAAATTCTAATACTCTTTTTGCATTTAAAGTATAACATAAAAAACTCAATAATTTTCCAGCTTCTAATCCTATTGAAGGATTTACACCTACCCTCTTTTCCTCTTCGTTTATAATATGTTTTAATAATGTATGATCAAAAAAGAGTAATTTTTGTATATATGAATTTATATCTAAGATAACATGAACCTCCTAAGAATTATTGTCTAATTTTTCACCAGACCCGTTTCATCTAAAATATATTTATTTAAAATATTGCAATATTTTAATAGCCACATTCTCTTCAAAATCAGCTACTGATTTGATTTTATTCGCTACAAATTCCTTTTTACTATCCCAGTCTTTTGTTATAAATATTCTCAGCATAGAATTAGTAATTATATTCCAGTTTTTTGATGCAGTATGCATCAAATCAGCAAACTCTAATGCTCCTTTATCATATTTATTACTAATATAATTCATAAATATTGAATATTGTTCTCTTCTTCTAGTGAGATATGTAAAAGTATTTAAAATTTCTGATTGAACGGTATTATCCATATTAATGGTACCCTCTAGTTGTAAATCAAAAACGACACTCAAATCATCTGCTAAAAATCTCATTTGGTCAAATTTATTCTTACAACCATTTAACATTTTACGAGCAGATAACGTTACCAGATTATAAAAATCAGGATTATTAATATAGGAATTATTACTATCTACTATTACATGGTATCTGTAAGCTTTCTCAAAATCTTTACAAGATATGTTCTGTATTATTTTTTTAGTATTGGGATTACAAATCTGAATATACTCTTGATTTTTATTTAATCCTATAATTAGATATGGTTGTAAACGATTCTCTAAGTTATAATATTTACTGACCGGACAATAAAATTCGTTAAAATAAACAATTATAGGATTATTCTTATTATCATTCTTTTTAATTTCCATTATTATATCAGAAAATTTATTTAATTCTTTTCTATATTTCATCTCAATTCCTTGATATACTTTCAAATAATACAAGGTCTTATCTTCACCTTCAGAAATTCTTGTACCGTAATTTCCTGGATTTAGGATCGTCCACTCCAGATAATTAAAGTTCCAGGCTTCTGTATACATTATCTCATATTCTTTTTCTAAAAAAACTGCAATTGATACTAAAATATCTTCCAGACAGCTTCTATGTTCCTCGTGCAGCGGGATTAATTTATCCATTTTATTTACTCCAATTATTATTACTATCATAAAGCTTCGGGAGCTATATGGTTTCCAATAGACAGTCTCTTTTTAAATGTTGTAACATTCTTAAAAGTTGATACCATAAATAAGCTGCTGATATCGCTCTGATAATATTCTCCTGTTTGAGTCAATACAAATCGGTCAGGTTCTTCAATAATCAATTTTTCTTTCATTAGGTTTTGTATAATGTTACCAAATACTTCTCCTATTTCTCTGTTATATTGATTATAAAATATGTTTTTATCCACAAATTTTCTTCTTAACCCTAAAAGAATACTTCTTTCCATTTCTTGTTCTTTTGATGCTCTTTTACTTACCATCTGAATTGGCAGCTTTCCTTCTTCTGTCTGTTTCATATAGTTTTGAATGGATACCAAATTTTGATAATTAACGCCGTTAATATATCCATAACTGGAAGCTCCAACGGACAGATTGTCCCCATACCCATCATATGTATCCTCCCAAAACTGAGGGATTTTATCTAGTTTGTAATATTCTGGAATAATATGATGATTGTAGTGTTTTTCTTTCAGTATTGTATCTGCCAAAGTATACATCTTATAAAGTTCTTCCTGTTCCGGTAGCTTTCTCATTTCATCATTCGAAAATGTACCAAAAAATTTAGAACCTGCCAGCACGCATAATTCGTATATAGACATATGATCTAAGTCCAGGGATGTACTAATGTCCAAATCATGTTTCCATTGCTGCTGCTTCTGGCCCGGCAGCCCATACATTAAATCTATGGATAAAACATCAAATTTATATTTTTGAACCATACGGATCCAGTCAATGGCTTCCTGGGCAGTTGTATTTAACCCCAGTAATTTTCTAAATTCAGGATTAAAGGTCTGAACTCCTGTACTAATTCTTGAGACGCCGCATTCTTTTAAGAAAGCCACTTTTTCTTCATCCGTATTTTTTATATCGCATTCTACAGTTATCTCAGCTTTTGTATTAAGAGGAAGGTAGTCTTTACAAGCCATAATAATTTTCTTTAATTGACCTGATGACAAGCTCGTTGGTGTTCCACCACCAAAAAATACAGCATTAATTTTCATAGATTGGACATAAGAATCCTTTGCATATATCTTAACTTCTTTAATGAGACTTTCAACATAATTATCAAGTAATACATCGTTTTTATCAACAAATTGCCTGCTGTAAACACAGAAATTGCAAATTTTATTGCAAAAAGGAATATGTATATATAAGGGGGTAGAAAAATTATGCTCTGCCTTTGGTCGTGTAAAAATGTAATTTACATAATCATGAATCTTAAGATTAGGATTCATTAATGGATAATTTAATATTGCTACTCTATATTTTTTTTCTAACAATTCTTTTCCCTCCTTATAACATTCTTCACCTTATTTTAATAGTTGCATTACATTCTAAACAGAACACATTGTCCTACTCCACCGCCGCCGCACAAGCTTGCTGCTCCAATACGAAGGTTTAATCTTTGCATTGCAAATAATAACGTCACACAAATTCTCAGCCCGGTACATCCAACAGGATGCCCAATTGCCAAACTTCCTCCATTGACATTAATGATTTTACTATGCTTTTTTATTAACTCATTTGCCAACAACGCTTGTGCAGCATAAGCTTCATTATATTCGATCAAGTCTAAATCGTTTATTGTAAGATCATTTCTCTTCATTAAGTTCTCTAATGCGATTTTAGGTGCTATAGCAAATTCTCTGTAAGGAGTTCCAACGGATTCACTGTCAACATATTCTGCCATTGGATGGATACCAAGTTCTTTTACTTTATTTTCGGACATTAACACCATAGCCGCTGATCCATCATTTATTGAAGTGGCATTTAACTTGGTAATAGTACCGTTTCTTATATATATTGGCTCTTCTTTCTGTAACATATCGTAACTGATATAGTCAGGAATATTTTCATCCTCTGCCAGAATTATATTCAAGTTATCGTCCTCAACGGGAAAAATCTCTTTCTTTAAATAACCCTTTTCTTTTGCTTCCATTGCTTTTAGGTAGGATTGATAGGCATAAACATCTTGTTCTTCTCTTGTGATGTGATGCTCATTTGCAGATAATTCTGCACAGATCCCCAATTCATCTGCTCTTATTTCTTTCAGCTCATGGAGTTCAGGTAATACAGAATTTGTTTTCGCACGAAGTTTTTTGATCATGGTCCTCATAATATGAGGGGTTTTACTCATATTTTCAGTCCCACCCACAAGCACCGTTTGTGCATCTCCAACCATAATTTCTCTCACTCCCTGAATGAAAGCTTCCATAGAGGAACAACAAGTTCTATTAATAGTCGTAGCCGGAATTTCATCAGGAAGACTGGAATCTAATACAACCTTTCGGGCCAAGTTATATGGTTCCTGAGGAAAACAGCATCCTACATATACACTGTCTATATCTAATGAGGGTACACCGGTCCTTCTGACTGCCTCTTCAAATGCAAAAGTCATTAATCTGACATCACTCATATTACTTAAACTGCCGGCAATTCTTCCGATGGGGGTTCTACAAGCAGCGACAACATAAACTTTATTTATTTTTCTGCTTATTTGTTTACTCAAATTTTTCTCCTTATTAAATGAAAATTTTTTTCAATATTTTTTTTGCTGTCTGTCTTGATGAAGATATAGGGTTTGCATACGTAAAATCTGTTATCCGGTCAATTTTATTATATACAGATTGTGCTGTTAATTGTTCCTTTGGTATGAAAACACCTTCCCCCTGGCAAAATCCTATACAGGAAAAATATCCACCTGCCGCTATAAATACTTTCCCATTATGTCTGCATTGTGGCGAACATAGATATCCTATAATGGGTGCTGCTTTTTCCGGGCTGAGTTTTTCTACTAATATTCCCTGCAATGCATTTTTTGTCTGCTGTGTTGCTGCCAGTGGAGAGATTAAATTGCATTTAATATCCATGTCTTGAAACTCTTGCTTAATAACCTGTACCAAGCCAAAAACTCCCATCTTGGCAGCTGCATAACCCGCTTGCTTTTCTAAACCAAACATACCGTCAGTAGAGGTAACCATTACAATTCGTCCATATTTTTTCTTCATCATCAACGGGATAATGCCTTTTAGCAGATAATATGATGCATTTAAATGGATATCTAACATTTTATTCCAGTCAAAATCATCATGATCCAGAAAATCTTTTTCTAGAATAAAGCCCGCATTATGTATGAAAATATCCACAAAACCAAAGTTATTTTCTACTGTTTCAATTAAATTTCTGCAGCCATCTCTGGTTGAAATATCGTCCGTATTAACAATTGCACATCCTCCCATATCCTCTATCTCCCTTGCTGTCTCAGAAGCCAGTGAAGTTCCATCTTCATTATAGGCATTATCATTTATGATCAGCAAAGCTCCATTCGTTGCAAGAACCTTCGCATATTCTTTTCCCAATCCTCTTCCCGCTCCAGTCACAACAGCAACCTGTCCACTAAGATCAATTGTATCCATAATTCACCTCCCCTGATTTAACTTCCTATGTATCACTTACGATAGGATTCTACCAATTCTGCAAACTTCGCTATATTCTTAATTGCATCCATATTTAAATCTTCATCATTTATTTCAATATTAAATTCTTCTTCGATCTCTACCAGTATAGATAATGCAAGAATAGAATCTATACCTAATTCCAAAAGCGGTGTTTCATATTCCAGATTTCGCTTTTTTTCCTCATCTTTTATCCTGCTGGCTACTATGTTTTTAATAATTTCTTGAGTTTCTGAATATTTTTCCATAAAATACCTCCATTATTTGTTCATATCACTATAGTCAATCATACTGATTCTATTATTAGCTCCATCCAGTATATACAGGTGAAAGCTGTCATCTGCTGCAATTCCATTCGGGTTAGCCAGCTTGTAGTCTTTTATATCTTCAGTCCTGCCTATCCCATACGTTCCATCCCCAACCAGAGTAAAGATTTTACTTTTGCCTGCCGGGATAACACGTATACAATGGTTACCAGATTCTGCAATAAAAATATTTCCATGAATATCCGAACAGACTGCCACAGGTCTGTTTAGTAATGCGGTTAATGGATGCTGACCATCTCCTTTATAACCGGAAACTCCCTGACCGGCAACTGTACTGATCTTTCTTGCAGTCAGGTCCACTGCCCGTATGCAATGGTTAAAATAATCAGCGAGGTAAAGAAACCGGTACCTGCTTTTGTCTATGCCAATTCCATATATTTCCCCGAAGCTGGCATTTGATGCATCTTCTCCATCACCGCCATAACCATATTGCCCACTACCGGCAAATGTTGTAATTATATTTTGTTTATCAATTTTTCTTATCACATTATTTGCTATATCATTTATATATAGATTGCCTTTATTATCTGTTGCTGCACCGCCTGGCTTGTCCAGTTTAGAGACATTCGCAGGTCCGTTATCGCCAGCATAGCCAGGCGCCCCTACTCCGGCAACAGTACTTATTATTCCCGACTCTGTATCCACCTTGCGTACAACGTCATTCCCAGTATCAGTAATAAACAATATGTTATCGCAGACTGCAAGTCCAGTGGGTTTATTTAAGGTAGAAAAAGCAGCCATACCATTGTCACCTGTATAACCATACTTTCCATTTCCAGCAACTCTGACGACCTCTTCTCCATCATATTTGAGAATAATATGGTTATTCTGATCCACTATATAGAGATTTCCATGTTGATCAACATCAATAGACTGGGGTTCCCAAAACAAAACCTCAGTTGCCTTTTCAGGATGATACAGATGTCCTACCTCACCATATTTTCCAAGAATGGTCCTAATCTTTCCATCCGGCATAAGTAATATTCTTTCAGGGGGAATCACTAAAGATTCTTTATCCGGCATTCCATATACCCGGTTTCTTCTAAATGCTTTAGCAAGGAATAAGCAGACTGTTGCCTGTCTGCAGATCTCCTCAAAGACAAGGCTGTCATCAGGGCAGCCGGAAACTCCGGCGCTGAAAGTAAAAGTTATATTTTTATATTCATCTCTACCTTCCGATGCAAATTTAACTTTTTTAAAAGCCTTCCTTACTTCCTCTATCAGCCTTATTGTATGGTCTCTGTCCCATTCCGGCATAAAAACTAAAAATTCATCCCCCTCTGACTTCAGGATAATCGATTCCGGTGGAAATAGCTTTTGAAAAAATTGATGCATTTTCTTTATAATCTTTTCCATTTCACCCCGCGTAATCCGTAGTGAAAACCGAATAATATAATCTAAATCAATCATTATTACAGAATACATCTTAAGCAGCTTTAGTTCTGGCCTTATTAGCTTTTGAATCTCTTTTTCACAAAACAAATGCATGTAATCTCCCGTCTGTTTATAAGCTTTTACTGAAGTAGTTTGCGCCCGGAGGAACAGAATCTATTTTACCTCTTGCTTCATCCAGAACCTCCAGATATTCTTCTACAGACATTCCTTTTTTTCTTGTGTATGAATATTCAAAAGCTACATATCCTTTTTTATCATGCCGAAGAGGGTTATACACATCTACATCCTCTATTTCAAATTTCTCTATTTGATTAACCATGTCAGAAAACAGTCCGAACGGAGTAATATATGCTTTGTGATAGATATCTTTATTATCCAGCAAGAACCGTATCGTATCATATGCTTCTTCCTTTTCTTCTGTTGGAAAACCAATAATGCAGCTAAGGTGATTGGAGATACCAGCTTCTTTAAAGTTTCTCAACACCTTTTTCATATTATCAGTATCCATTCCTTTTTCCATAAGATTCAAGATTCTGGCATTACCAGACTCAATACCAAATAATACGGATCTCAAACCGCTTTTGAACAAAATTTCACAGTTCTCTTTTGTAAATCCCTTCTCAGTTCTCAAGAAAACTGAATAAACAATATCGACTTTCTCTTTTATTAATATCTTGGCTACATCCACAAAATATTGTGGTAATATGGCATCGTCTGCAAAGTGAAACAATCTAATACCATACTTTTCCTTCAAAGTTAATAAGTCATGCACTACCTTCTCCTTGGTGGCCATCATATAGCTGCTGTTACATCCACGGTGTCCGCAGAAAGCACATTTGCCCCAATAACATCCCCTTGTCATTTGAAACGGGAGTTTGGGATAAGCATATTTTTCCAGAGGCATATCAGAAAAATCCGGCATTGGTATATCGTTCATTGGACAATTTTTCCCCACTTCATTCTCTTGCAGTTCCCCAGATTCTGTTAAATACACAAGATTGGGAACATCAGCCAATGTTCCTATATTCTTCAGCCAACAATCACACAGTTTTAACAGCGGTACCTCTCCCTCTCCTCTCATGATTACATCAAAGTATGGTGATATGACACTGCTATGTAAAAATGCCTTCCAGAAAATTGATGAAATAGCTCCGCCAAATGCAATTTTAATACTTGGTTTTTTTCTTCTGATTTCTCTGCATATATGTAAGGTATAGAGCACCTGGCTGGCGTAAGTTATGGAGAATCCAATAACTTTAGGATTCTTGCACAGAATATCCGGTACGATTACATCTTCAATATAACGATAGATAGTATTGTCCGAAGTCATCCGCTCATTTTTTAGAAATTCTTCTTCAACAGATTTAAATGTAACAGGGTCAAAACTAATTTTTGCAATACAATCACCGGCAATTGACAAATATCGGTATATCATATCTGTCGCCCAACCTGTCTTCAACTTATCAGATTCATTTTTTCCTCTCAGAATTTCTTGGGCTCTGGTATAATTCTGATTGATATTTTTACTTCTTTTATTAAACAGGACACTTGTATCTCCAGACATAAATTTTCGTATTAATTTGTCCATTAATTCTACATTATAATCCTTGATTTTACATGATGTGTAACCATTTGCAGCTACATAGCTCTTTAAAAGCGGAAGCCCAATATGTGCATTTTCATGATTTCCCAAAGGCGGGAAAATTAATAAAAGATCCAAGATATAACCTCCCTTTATTCGTCCATATCAGACCTTAAAACATTATTTATAGTTTCTATAATCGCATTAATCGTTGAAAAGTTTGCAGTGAGTAAATCTTCATCACTGAATATGAAATTTAATTCTTTTTCTATTTCTACTATAGAATTCATCATTTGAAAAGAATCCATACCATTTTGCAATAAATTTTCATCTTTATCCGTGTTATAGATTTCATCACCAATTACAGTTTTTTTACTTAGTGTGTCTAATACTGTTTTTTCTATCTCCATTTTCTCATCAGCCACCTTTCGTTTCATAAATATTATTTACCTTGATATATTAGCTAAATATAGATAACAAGTCTGAAAGTCTATGAATTGTATGTTCCGGGATGCAGTTTCCCTCTCTTAGATTTTCATGATTCCTATTAATCCATATGGCAGGTATATTCAGCCATCCGGCTCCACAGATATCATCCGTTTGAGAATCGCCTATCATATATAAATCCGTATTGTTTCTATTTAATAATTGCATAGCCCTGAGAAAAATTTTTTGATCAGGCTTATTTGATCTTGCATCTTCTGATGTTACAATAAAATCAAATTGAAACCCCTCCTTTTTAATTGAAGAATAAATAATATCATTATCTGCATTACTAATTAACCCGACATAATACTTGTTTCTCAGCTCACCAATAACATTCCTGGCGTCCTCATAGGCGCGGGCATTTTCAAAAAACGCCTTAACCGAACTTGTAAATACACCTTCAAAGCAGTCAATACCATATTTCACACATGTTTTTTGGAGACTCTGGTTAAGAATCTCCATCCCAGTTAGAAATACATCTCCTCTTTCCATCACAGCTTTATATTTTGCAAAACTGCGGCAAAACTTATCCAGATTCACTTCTATCCCCTGGTGCAATAAGTAAGTCTTCATGATGCAATTCAGATGAGTGTAGAATCCTTCTAAATTTACTAAAGTACCGTAATAATCAAAACAAAGTACACTTTTTCTCAAACCGTCTGTTCCTTTCTATAATATTCCAATAGTTGTACATAAACCCATGACAAACCTTCTATTAGCTGAACAGTTGTAAGCTTTTCAGGTCTGATTACAACATCCAGTGGTGCATATCTATACCAGTCACTGTTTAAAATTTTTCCTTTTCTGCTGTAATCTTCTCTAAGCCTTGTACCTGGAAGTGGAATGGGAGTCTCAATTCGAACTGCATCCAATTTGCTGTCAACAATAAATTTTTCAGTATATGCAAAGCAATTGGCTGTATCATGGTCTAATCCCAATATAAAAAACCCTGATATCTCCATGCCATAAGAATGAATCTTATCAATGAAATATGCATATTTAGATTGAAATTCCAGTTTAAAATAAGATTTTTCAATTGATCTTAGATTTTTATGAGTGATACTGTACAGATTTATATTTATTCTTTTGCAGCCTGCACTTTTCATTAGTGACAGCGCTACATCATCAGTAATGATTGTCAAATCAACCGATGCAATCCATCTGATTTTAAGTTTTTTTAACAGATGTAGAAATTCCATAAACTCATCTATCATTGCTGCGGCGTTACAATCAGTAAAAACTATGGCAGCATCTGGAAAGCACTGCATTACATGCTTTATTTCCTTTTCTAAGTTCTGATTACATTTTCTCCGGAAATTGTTTCCTAATATACCAGGAACAACACAGTGACTACAGTGTTTTGAACATCCACGCATAGTTTGTACATTGATAAAGCGATATCGGTACTTCTGAGATAAATCATATCTTGGCATAACACATTCTCTCATATTTAAGTATTGCCCTTCCTTTGACCTGTAAATAGATTTTATCCTGCCAGCTTCAAAATCAGCAATAAATTCCTTTATATAAAGTTCAGCCTCACCAATAAAGAGTACATTGAATGTTTTAAGCATTTTTTCCATCTCATAAAATATTGTATTAACACTGAACAATACCTTTAGTGTATCAGAGCAAAAGGATTCAATTATCTTGAGGGCATTCTTAATTAAGGCTGTATCTGCCTCCACAATAATAATATCGTAATGTTCTTGAATTTGAATTGCTTCATAATTTTCATCAAAATACTCTATATGATAGCCAGCTGGAAAACTAGCCGCTATTGACAATAAATCTATACTGGGACTTAACGGGGAAGTCATTTTTTCATTAAATTCTGTTGCATTTTCTAAAAGGCTTTGAATATGTTTGTTCTCACCAAACATATTTCTTTTTGGTGATATTAAAGCTATTTTATGCAACCTGCCTCCCCTCCTTTCTCTACATTACGTAATTCTTATTTTTTTCTTTCCAGACACTGTTCGGTGATTTCTACAACCTTATTCAAAGATGTCATTTGCGTCAGCATCTCCGGGTCAATGGTTATGGAATATCTGTTTTCTATAACGGCAAGTATTTCTAATGCCCTTAATGAATCCATGCCAAGATCTTCATAAAATAAAGCCTCCGGTAAAAGAGCCTCCGGTTCTGTTTCAATTATTTCACAAACAATATCTCTTAATTCCTCTTTTAAATTATTTTTCATAGCAATCCTCCTGTTATAATTTGATCGTAATAAACAAAATATCCTATTTTATGTAGAGTATTCTTAACAATAGTGCAAATCCATACGCAGATAAGAAATCATGTCTGCTAAAAATTTTCCCAGATTAAATAAAATCTTGTCCTGTATCCTTAGTATATTGATCATTGATTTTTGATCTGCATAATCACTTATTGTTTTAACTGACACAAAAGCAATCTTCCTTTCGTTACAGATGTGCAAAATCGGATAACTTTCCATTTCAACACAAGCTGCATGATATTTTTTATAGTATAAATCAGATTCTGTCTTATTTCGCAGCATTCTGTCAACAGTCAGGATTTTCCCGCTTGACAGGTTAATGCCGCATTTGTTAATTTGCAAGGTATTATCATAAGTTTTTAAAAAATTGTGTATAACTTTCATGTTGCTTTTGGATTTCTCTGTTTCCAGTTGTCTCCCTTTTATTTTTATAACATAATCCGACAGCACAATGTCACCCAGCTTTAATTCAGGACAAATGGCCCCAGCCATTCCTGCAGAAATAATAAGACTAATTTTATGGTAATTATTTACAACAAAATCTGCACACTCCTTTGCACCGCCTGGTCCTACCTGAGATTTTATAATTATGATATTTTCTTCACAAACAGATAAAAAGCTGTTTTCATTTATTTTTCTCTTTTGAATTATGTGATAATAAGACTGAATATTTTCATATTCACTTTGTAAAGCACACATGATGCATATCACGATGACTCCTCCTTATTTATCAGATATTCTAGGTCATTTAATGGAATATCAGCAAAATTATGTTCCTGTAAATAAGTATGATACTGTAGTTTATCTCCTACTGTTTTAAATTCCTGTATTTCATTCAGAAAACTTTCCAATAATGCTGAAATCTTAGAGGTAAATACCTTTCCACAATATCTGAGAGCTGTCTTTATCTGATTATTTATTTTTATCATAATAATTTCTAAGAAAAGCTGATTATCATTTCCAGCTGTACTATTATTATCGAAGTAAATTTGATCTAACTTAAATTGATTATACTGATGGTCATTCCATTCGCCCAAGTAATTAAAACGTATCACATTATACTTTGGCATAGGTATTTTTTTTAAGTTTTTCATAATCATATATTCATGCTTTCTGCGTTCATTCTCCTTAAGCACTTTTAGAACCTGGTTTAAGATTAAATCCCGTTCATTTGAGTCTATACGAAAATATACCGGACACCAGACAGTAAACCATCCAACTGTTCTATTGATATTCCTTTCCGGCAAGGCATCTCTTCCATGTCCTTCTATTTCTATTATCATCTCTTCATATCCCAATATATCTTTAATCGCTTTTAAAAATGCTCCAAGAAGCAGATAGTCCAGCCTGGTTGATGTTCTGTAATCTAAAATAACATTACCATATAAATTCAGAAACTCATCCTGTTTTTCATTCCAAACAGGTTTTTGATCTATTAATTTATCTTGTATGTTCAATATATTGTTCCAATAGTCCCTATCTGTTTTTAATTTTTTTGAGTAATCCCAAATTTCTTGTGCATATAGTTGGTAAGAACATGTTTTTTCCGGTAAAGTCAACTCCTGATGATTTAATTTTTTTCCTATGAGAGAATTTAGATCTTCCAATAATATCCGCCACGAGACACCATCTATAACCAGGTGATGTATGCAGATGAATAACTTTTTTTGGTCATTTCCCTGTATAAAGTATACTCTAATTAATAAGTCACTTTCTAACTGAAATATTTGCTGCAAGAGTCTCTTCTCTTCAGATAAGGACCTGTTTTGTAGATTAATGAACCGAACTATTTCAGACTGCTTTAAATGACTTTGATTATAAAACAAACATTCCTCTTTGAAGGAGAAGTTCGCCCGCAGAATATCATGATGTTTTATAAGTTCATAAAAGATATAATTTAAATCATCTAATTTTATATCTTTTTCCAGATAAAGTACCACAGATTGCGTGTACCCATCCATTCGTTTAGCATCCTGGTCATGAAACCAGTTTATTATTGGCGTTGGTTTCATATTGCCGGAGCACAGCCCCTGCTCATATCTGTTTATACCGGCTATTTCCATGAAATCAGCCATAGCTCCAATAAACGGATTATTCATCATACTGTGTACGCTTAAGCGATATCCCTTTTCATTCAGTCTTGAAGAAATCTGTATTGCTTTAATTGAGTCTCCGCCAACAGCAAAGAAATTATCTTCTGGACTTAACTTTTCACACTGAAGAACCTGCTTCATTACCTGTATCAGCAATTTAGCCTCATCTGATATTTGATAATTAATATTTTTCGTTTCACTTGGTATACTTCTGGATAACAATAACTTTTCTTTATCTATTTTACCATTGATTGTAACTGGTAATTCTTCTAGTACTATATACATGGAGGGAACCATATACTCAGGTAATTGTGATTTTAAGTATATTTTCAGTTCATTCTCAGCATATGCTTTTGTAGGTACTATAAAAGCTTCTAGCACCTGCCCATTATTATCAAACGAATTTATAACCACTGCAGCATTGTTTGAATAGGGACTTTCAATAATCTTTTGTTCAATTTCTGTTGTGGATATCCGATAACCCCTTAATTTAATCTGGCTATCATTTCTGCCTATAAAATATATGTTATCACTTTTATCACGCACAGCAAGATCACCTGTTTTATACATTATCTGACCTTTCCAATATGGATTGGGCAGAAATCTTTTTTTCGTTAAGTTTTTGTCTTTAAAATAACCTTTTGTTACACCTTTCCCAGATATATATATTTCTCCATTTGTATAATTTGGAACAGGGCATAAATCCTGATCTAAGAGTAAGAGCTGCGTATTATCTATAGGTGGTCCTATTGGTACCGATGGCTCAAGATATGTCTCACTTGCAACGTAAAGTTTACACGTGCATCCAACTGTAGTTTCCGTTGGTCCATACTCATTAAAGATCCGTATTTTTCTATTATATTTTATATAAAGGTTATTGCAGACAGCCTCATTAAAATTTTCACCTCCTACTATAAATGTGTGTACAGCAATTCTTTTTATATGAATGTCCTGTAAGAGAGCAACTTGTGAAGGAGTTATTTTAACGATTGTAACCAACCCTTCCTCAAAAATTTTTTTGAAAACGTTTTGCTCGCTATACCTGTCATATATCCTAATTTGGGCTCCTGACAGCAATGGTAAAAATAGAGCAGTTACGGTAAAGTCAAAGGCAAAAGAAGAATATAATGCAAAAATATCATTCTTGTCTTTCAAATATGTTTTCTGTGCCCATTGACAATAATTTATCAGGTTTTGATTACTTACTAGAACCCCCTTTGGATCACCGGTAGAGCCTGATGTATATATCATATAAACAATATCATCTAAAGACATTTTTTGTTCCGGATTTGGAAAAGTATCTTTTTGGAATGTAAATTCATTGAGTAAAAATCTTGGACCATTAAAACCGTCAGTGACCTCTTTGTTGTATTGAATCAATAAATTAGCTTTTGAATTTACTATTATGCCCGCTTTTCTGTCTTCAGGCAGATATACATCAACCGGCAGATAGACTCCTCCACATTTTAATATAGCCAATATAGCTATGACGCTTTCCATTCTATGAGGTAAGACTGCCGCGGCTACTTTTCCTTTTTTTAACCCCAGCTTTTTGAATTGATATGACAATTGATTTGCTCTGTTATTTAACTCTCCATATGTGAGTACTTTATTTTCCATTGACAGCGCTATATGATCCCTAAATAATTCTGCATTTTTTTCGAATATTTTTATGTAAGAATCATCATTAGCAGTAACTTCCAGCTTAGGATAATTGTAAACATACTTCTTTATTTCATTATTATCCAACAATTGTATGTCTTGTATGCTAACTGATATATCTTTGATGATCTGTTTAATAATCAAGATGAAACGTTTATACATATCATCTATTTCTTCCTCTGTATAAATATCAGTTTGATAATCAAAATCTACCTGGTACCGATCATCAGACCAATTACGGATTATAATCTGAAGCTCATAATCCTGCTCACCATTATAAAATTCTTTGTTAACGATAGGCATTTGATCAATAATCCGTTCATGCTTAGTATTATAGTAATTTATGCATACATTATATAATTTTGTTTCTCCTTGTCTATATATTTGCAATTCTTCACATAACATATCAAATGGATAATTATGATAAATATAGCATTTTCTCAAATCGTCCGATATTTTTTTAAGGACCTCAAAAACAGACAATTGTTTATCCAATAAAAATCGGTAAGGCATTGTATTTACAAAATTACCAAATATTGATCTTTGTTTTCTTCCATCTCTGCCCAAAAGAGGAATTCCTATCGTGGAATCCGTAATTCTATTTTTTTTATACCTGTAAATAAAATAAGTACAGATAAAAAGCGCATTTACAGAACGGTTATTTTTCTCAAGAAAAATTTCTATCTGTTGATTCAGTATTTTGTCAATATGAAAACTTTTTCTTTTTCCATTTAATTTTCTTTCTTGTCCAATATCCAAATATGGTTCCGGAAGAGTACTAAACATATCCTTCCAAAACTTTCTCGCTTTGACTATTTTATCTGAACGGAGGGATGTTCCATATTGAGAAATATAAGTTTTATAACTGGATACATCCGGTATATACTCAGAATCATTATTTAAGTTTGATTCATATATTTTGATAATCTGGTCCGTTAAAATACTTATAGACCATCCGTCTGCTATAATATGGTGAAACTTCAGAAAATATCCAGTTTCAGATTCATTGATTTTAAATATTGCAAAATAATACAATGGCTCTGTAAACGTTTCAAATACTGTATTCATACAAATGTTAATCCAGGATTCAAAATTCTTTTCAGCATCCTTTTCGATAGAAAAATCTAAGACATCTATTTTCTGTGGCTCATATTCTCTGAAATAGATGAAAATCTTATTATCTCGCTCTAAAAAACCTGATCTTACAGCATCATTTTCACAAATAAATTGATTAATTGCTTTTTCAAGAAAAGATATATCAATGATTCCTTTTATTCTTACCGTACCTCCAATATTATATAAGGAGGAATTAGGATGTTTCTTTTGAGAATACCATATTCTTCTCTGTGCATTTGAAATTTCAAATAGTTCTTCCATCTTATCTCCTCGAGTAAATATACGTATATTTCTTAGGTCTATAAAAGTTGATGAAATTTATTAAAGAATTCTTTTTCTTTTTCTGACTGATTAATTGTTCCAAAGAAAGTGAGATATCGATTAATTTTTTTGCAGAGTTTTTTGGATAACCAGGGTGTATTTGCTTTTTCATATGTAAATTTAGCCCATCCCTCCAGGGTATCTGGAAAGCTCATTCCATATGCAACTGCAGTTTCGTACAAAGGTGTTCCCAAATAAGGGGAGAATATGAACATCAATATCTCTGTTTCCGGATGAATACTTCTTAATTTACTTGCCAGTTCCAGTGTTCTCTTTGTATCTTCTTCCGGGTCCCATGGAAAACCTACCATAAATGAAAATGAAGGGAGAAGTCCATATTCTTTACAGCGCCGTACACACTCAATAACCTGTTCATTTTTATGGTGCTTATTAATCTTCTTTAATACATCCTGATCGCCTGATTCAATTCCGGCAATAATTCTGTATAAACCGCTCTCAATAAGAAATTCTATTTCCTTAGGCTTGTATAAAAGAAATTGCTGGACAATAATAGTGCCATCCCAGCGTATTCCCAATTTGTTTTCTTTAAATAGCTTTGCAATTTCCAAGGCTCTGTTTTTGTTAACAAAAAAATTATTATCGAAGAAATGAACTGCATCTATTTTGTGACAGCGCTTAAGGTAAGAAATATCATGACAGACATCCTCTGCCGGAAGACCATACCATTTTCCGTGATATAAAGAACCAATGGAACAAAACTTACACTGACAGCAGCATCCTCTGCTGGATTCGTATCCCAATACTCTTTGATTTCCCCATTGAGCATGTACATATCGCTCCACATCTACAGTCTTATATCCATCTGTTATATTATTTTTTAGCTGAAATGTATCATATATTTTCTCCTGTGTTTTTTTTATCTCACCATCTGGGGTTTTAAAATAAATATTTGGAACATAGTTTAATGATCTTCGATTCTTAATGCAATCAGCTACATCTACAATCTGTTCTTCCCCCGGCCCTTTGATTACAATATCTACATTCTCATGATGAATTGTCTGTTCCGGCATAAGGCTGGCATGCCATCCCCCCCACACAATTTTTATGGATTTATTATACTGCTTAATCATTCCCGCAAATTTTAATCCATTTATGATCTGATAACTAGTAATAGCGCTGATTCCAACAAGAAAACATCCATTTAATTTTTTCTCCAGGCTCCTATATTCAAAATCTTCAAGGCATTGGTCTATTACTTCCACTTCATATCCTTGGTTGACCAATTGGGCACTTAATGTGATAATGGATAAAGGCAGATCCGTGTACAACGTTTTCTTAATTTTTTCTTCCATATTTAAAAAAGACGGATATAACAATAAAACTTTATTCATGCTTTTCTCCCAATAAAAACTGTAAAGATATTTGGTTAATTACTTTTCGCAGGTCAATAAACGATATATTTTCTTTGCTAATTAATGATTGAATATGTATGCCATCACTTAATCCAGTCATGATTGTGGCAAAAGCTTTCAGCATTGGTTCCGTTATATTCGTGAGCTTTAAATAATCTCTGACCAGTCCTATAAAATGATTTATATAAAGTGAATATATAAATGCCAGCCTTTGCTTGGTATACATATCTTCTGAATTCTTTATCTCATGCCACAGATCTATATAGGTAGAAAGAGATTGTGGAAAGAAATCTGTTCCCATGGCATATCCCGTTATGAGTATTTGAATTTTTTGTTCCAGTTCCGGTTCAGATATTATTTTTTTTTCTATATCGTCCATCCAGGTTTGTGCCATATATTCTATTGCATCAAGTATTAATTCCTTTTCTCCCAGAGGAAAGTATGCATGCAGCATCCGATTCGATAAACCTGTATTATTACTTAAATTCTGAAAGGTGAATTTATTAATACCGTTTCTAAGTATTTCATTAGCCGTAATTTTTAATATTCTTTTTCGATTCATATGCATTAACTATCAAATAAAACAGTTCACAATTCAATATAAATTATATCATTTATACTGTAAACTAAATTTTATCAAGTACAACCTTCCTTATTGCATTATTTGCATAATCTGCAATATATAATATGTTTCCATCACTTACGATACCAGCTGGTATATTAAAACGTATATCCGAAACAGCTTTTTCACTATCTATATATCCTGCTTCTTTATTCCCTGCCACTGTAGAGATTATTTTATCTTTATTATTTATTTTTCTTATACAATTAGCATCAGCATCCACTATAAATAGATCTCTGTTCTGATTCAGGCACATCCAGAATGGTCCTTCCAGTTCAGCATTTACTGCTAATCCACCGTCTCCGGAATATCCCCTTCTGCCGTTTCCGCAAATTGTATTTATTATCCCTGAATGTAAATCAACACACCTTATACAGTGATTATCATAATCAGCTAAATATAATAATTTACCAACAGAATCTACACACAGGCCATAACACTTATTTAATATGGCATCAACGGCAGGACCAGAATCTCCAGCATAGCCATATTCTCCGTTACCTGCAATTGTTGTAATGATTCCGTTCGTGTCAATCTTTCTGACTACATTATTTCCATAATCATTTGTATACACATTACCATCATGATCAACAACAACTCCTCCCGGACGATTTAATAGTGCTTTTTCTGCCTGGCCATTATCACCGTAATATCCACTAACACCACACCCGGCGTAAGTTGTAATTATTCCATGTTCTATCTTTCTTATACAATGATTTCCCGTATCCGCGATGTAAAGTACTTTAGGCTTATATACTGTTACTCCGCTCGGTTTAGATAATTCAGCATTAACTGCAAGATCTTGGTCACCGGAATAACCATTCGTACCTTTTCCTGCAATAACATAAACTTTATCATTTTTTATTGTTTTTATCCGATGGTTTGAACGATCCACAAACAGTATTCCAAGCTCAGGATCCACTTCAACACCATATGGTTCTTTTATGCCAGCCGTAAACGCTTCTTCTCCATCCAGACAGTCACCACTTATGCCATTACCTATGAGCGTTGTACATATTCCAGGGCCTTTCATGATATGGAAGACCTGTTGTTTCATAAACTCAATTCGATTCCGCCCCTTTTTCTTAGCTTCTGATAATGCAATCTCAGCTTTTTTAATCAGTAAGTTACAGTTATCCTCATCCGGGTTAAAATAAGCAACTCCTATACTGACTTTTATGGGAACTTTTTGGTACGGCTCAACATCAATAAGTTTTTGTGATTTGATTTTTTTCTTTAGGTTTTGGATGATATTTGCTGCTTCATCTTCTTCACATCCACAAATAACCAGAAGAAATTCATCTCCTCCGTATCTGATAGCTATCAAGTCTTTTTCTTTATCCATTAGACATGCCATTTTCTGAAGAACTATATTACCATACCGAAACCCTATTTTTTGGTTTATATTTGAAAAAAAATCTATATCCATTATTGCAATTGTAAGACATTTTTTCTTTCGTACAACTTCTTGAATATATGAAATACCAGACTCTCTGTTATACAGGTGTGTTAATCTATCCCTATTATCTTCCACTTAATACCCCATACCTCCATCAAGAGTAATTACCTGTCCTGTCAAATAATCAGGTGATAATTCTTCATCTGCTAAAAATCTGACTACTTTTGCAACTTCCCAAGTCGTACATATTCGTTTTATCGGTACAGAGTTAATCCAGTCATTCAAATAGTCTGTCTGTAATTTGCTCAGCATCTCTGTATCTACTGCACCAGGGGCAATTGCATTTACAGTGATTCCATAAGATCCCATTTCTTTCGCAAGAGCTTTGGTAAATCCAATAATTCCCGCTTTTGAAGCAGAATAATTTGTCTGTCCTTTTATACCGCGTAATCCACTCACCGAACTCATATTAATGATTCTGCCCTGCCTTTTTTTAATCATATAATATGCTGTTGGCTTTGTTAGATTAAAGGTACCGGACAGATTTGTATCTATTACACTGCTCCAACTAACTTCGTCCATGAGAGGCAATGATTTGTCTTCACAAATACCTGCATTATTTATTAAGACATCAATGTGTCCATGCTTATCAATCACATATTTAATAAAATTTTGTGATTCCTGAAAGTCTCTTACATCTAACCTGTAACCTTCTAAAATTTGATTAGGGTGTGTATACTTAATTATCAAATTATCTGCAGTTACATGATCACTGGCATACGTAAAATAAACAGATGCTTCTTCATTCGTTAAAATCTCAATAATAGCTTTGCCAATTCCTCCTGTTCCTCCAGTAAGAACAACAATTTTATTTTTCAGGCTCATAATAGTCCTCCCTGTAATCCTATGAATACTATATATAGAATTATTTAAATTATAATTTAGATTATAATTTATCTGATATCATGTTAAAACCATTTATTGTTCTGCTATAATATAACCTTAGGTGTAAAATATTCCTATCAGATTTTTGATTCCAATGAACTTTTTGGATAAATATAACACAGAAAAATACAATGTAATTCATATAATAAATATTCCATAATTCATCTCCTTAATCAATATAGTTCGTATCTTAAATATTTATAAATTAAATAAATAGTTAGTAAAATATCTGCAAGACAGATCATTTTTTTCTAATTTTAGTTGTAGGTCTTGATGTACTGTGGTAAAATATTTCTGTTACTAATATACTATTCTCAAAATGTCAAATTTTTAAAGATTATCAGAAAGGGAGTAAAAAAATGTGGAATAAAAACGATCAAACCCAAGTACCAGATTTAAACACTATTGAGAACTATATCAACAGTCCTCTATTTGAAAATTTCTATTCAGAAATAACAGGAATTTATAATTGTAAATTTGTTATTGAGTATAGTAAATGTTCCATGATGAGAGGATGGAATGTAAAATTTAAAAAGAGCGGTAAATCACTATGTACCGTTTATCCAAAAGAAGGCGGCTTTCTGGTAATGGTAGTTATCGGAGACAAAGAAGCAAATGAAGTTCATTACGCACTGCCTTCTTTAACCGATTATCTAAAAGAACTCTATGCGAAAACGAGCCCTGGCAGCAATAATAAATGGTTAATGATAGAGGTTCGTAATGAAAAAGTATTGGAAGATATCTATAAATTAATTGAGATAAGATATTATTGCAGCATCCGGAAATAATAAATAATAATCTTCATATGTGATTTTCATGGTTAACAAGATTTTCAAAATATTCTTTATAGTTATCATTTTTTAAGATTAAATCCGCATGAGCGCCGTGAGCAATTATATTACCGCTGCCCATCATATAAATACTGTCACCATTTTTTATTGTAGTGATTCTATGTGAAACAATTATAACAATTGAATTTTGGGCAATATCTTTTAATACCTTTAAAATTTTTGATTCGCATGAAGGGTCCAAGTAAGCGGTAGATTCATCTAAAATTAATATTGGAGCCCTTTTAATAAGTGCCCTTGCCAATGCAATCCTTTGGCACTGGCCATTCGACAAATTATTTCCTGACGCTTCTACAACTGTATCATAACCATTGGGTAATCTTTCTACAAATTCATGTACATTAGCAGCTTTTGCGGCCCATAGTAAATCATTATTATGGGCTTTCGTATTTCCGCACATTATATTCTCCATAATTGTGCCATGAAACAGATAGTTATTTTGTGGTACAAAGGCAATCAGATCTCTCAACTTATTTAAAGCAATTTCTTTACTTGGTATCCCCTGAAGATATACCATACCAGATTTTACTTCATAAGCTCTGATCAGTATCTTTAGCAAGGTACTTTTGCCGCAGCCGCTTGGACCTGTTATAACAGTTATTTCACCTTTATTGGCTATTAAATTTATTCTATCCAGAACTTTAATCTTATCATACTGAAAACAGATGTCTTTACACTCTACATAATCTAGGTTTTCAATATATTTTTTTTCATTGTCTTTTAAATCTTCTTCCGGTAATTCCATTATTTCAATTATTCTTCTGACTCCTGCAAGGGAAGTTTTAAAATCTGTAAAACCATGACCAAGCCTAAGAAATGTTTCGCTAATGTTCATTTGTAAAATTATGATGGCTATAACAGTCCCTAACTGTGTTGCATCTTTGATGAGCAGAAATGAACTGATACATATAGCTCCGACAAAATTGATTAATCCCATCATATAATTCATACTTTCATGCACTGCTATATATTTTTCTTTTTTAATTCCACAATGGAATACCATATTTTCTTCAGCCGCTTCTTTTTGTTGAATATGTCTGAATCCGAATAATTTAATGGTATAAAAACCCTCAATAATTTCTATAATATTATTCGTCATTCCTCCAGTTTTTTGTGAAATTATTTCTTGCATTTTAAGAATTTTCAAGGTGAGTTTCTGACTTATAAATGAGAATAAAATACTTGAAATAACCAAGATTGTAGAAACTCTCCATTCCAGAACCAACATTGTTATCAGACATCCCAATCCAAGGAATAATGTTCCACTAAGCGTTTGAAGAGTTTCAGAATATATTTTTTCAATTGATTTCAAGTCAGCCATAAATCTGGTGTTTAAATCCCCTTTGGAATATCTATCTATAATTACAAGTGGTAAACGTGGTATTTTTTGCAATATTTTTGTTTTTATATATAAGATTGCCTTTCTAGAACTACTTTGATATAAGAAATATGTAATTGGTATAAATATGAATGCAATTATCAGAAAAACAAATACCTGTAATATAGGTGATTGTATTGTAAGCGGTACATGGGTTAGCTGCATATCAATCATAAGTTTTAAAGAGTATGCTAATAAAATAATAGTGGCTGTACCTGCTATATCCATTCCAATAATACCGAATGTATATTGAATTAGTCTGGGTTTTATATATTCCAATATCTTTTTAAGTTCTTTCCCATTTTTCTTTTTTTGCATAAATGTACCATTCCTCCTACTGAGTCTTTATTTTTGTTATTCGTCTGCCTTCCAACACTAGAATGTTATCTGCATTTGCCAGCGTTGAAGTCCTGTGGGCAACTAAGATAACTGTTTTATCTTTGCAGATATTTTTTAATGCCTCGTTTATAAGTTTTTCTGATTTCATATCGATCGATGATGTTGGTTCGTCCAATAAAATAATAGGAGAATCTTTACATAATGCTCTTGCAAGTGCTAACCTCTGGGCTTGTCCCGCGGATAACTGTATGCCACCGCTTCCAATAAGAGTATGGTATCCTTCCGGTAATTTTTCTATAAATTCATGGGCATTTGCTGAAGCCGCAGCGTTTATGATATCGTCCATCGTATAACCCGGTTTACCGCATGAAATATTTTGAGCAATACTCATTGAAAATAAACATATTTTTTGTGGTATTATGGATATTAAGTTTCTGGCTTTCCCAAGATCCCAATCCTTTAAATCTATTCCATTTAATAATACACTACCTGAATTTGGTTCATGCAGACCGCTCACCAGTTTTAATAACGTACTTTTTCCACCACCGCTTTGACCAATAATAGCCGTCATTTTCTGACCCGGTATTTCGAAGCTTATATCCTGTAAAATATTTACTTCTGCATCATATCCGAAAGTCACATTCTTAAATTGAACAGGAATGGCCGCCTGATTTTTTTCTAGTCCGCTATCTTGTGATGTTATATCATGTATTCGTTCCTTTTCCCAGTTAAACGTTTCTGTTACTGAGTCCGTCGTCAAAAAGAATGTTTTTATTTCTCCTAATAATTTTGGAAAGGAACTCATTGATTTTAACATGAATTGCAAAAGAAAAAGAAAAATGATCAGATTTTCAATTTTAAAATTTCCTTTGGCAGCTAATACCCCTCCATATACCGAACATGTGGAAAATGCCAGCATTGTCATAATCATTTGAAGTTCTACAAGAACCGCAATATTTTTTTCTACAGCTATTGCATTTTTTAATTTTTCCCTTTCAATTATATGAACTTTCTTGGAAATTATGGGATAGAGTGCAAAAGTTTTAATGACTAATATGCCATTTACAATATCCTGAAATATGGATGACTCTTTTGTTTCTAAAGAAAGTATCTCCTGATTTTTCCGTTCCATAGAAGTAATTATTCCTCCGGTAATAATCGTTATAACGATAACCAGAATTATATTTACTAATAATAGTTTCCAGTCAATTATGACCAACCAGACAAGACACGATAAAAATAATACCGGCTGATAAAAAATCTCCCTTAAGTTTTTTTCCAAAAACATTTCTATTGAAGTAATACCGCTATTAAACCTTGTTATCACTTCAGATCCATAATTCTTTTCAAAATAGAACATTTTTAAATGATATATATTTTGAAAGTAATCATGTCTTATATCTCTTACAATTTTTTTACTTAATACACCAGCGGTATATACAGAAATATACTTTACTATAATACCGACGGAAATAATAAAGCATAATAGGATAATCAGCGAAACCAGTCTCTTTTCATCTGAATCCAATGCAGCAACTACTAAGCTTCTTATTTTAAATGTATAAAACAGATCTACCATCACATTAAAAAAGAATAATAATAAGCATATGATAACTGTTTTTTTATATGGGATAACAAATTTTTTACACTTAAACAAATCACCATCTATGACACTCATACGGTCCTCCAAACTAAAATATTACATTTCTCTGGTATTTTTCTATTTCTATCGCACTATTGGGACATAGTTCCTGACAGCAATAGCATCGTATACACTTATTAGATTTAAATTTTATTCTGTTTTCCTCTATATACAGTGCTCGTGGAGGGCAGCTTCTGACGCACTGCCCACATAACGAACATAGGTCACTATTAAACTCTGGAAGTGCAATTATTTCCTGATTAAGATTAGAAAAGTCCGGAGCTTTAAAAGGCCTTAGATTAATTTTGTCCAAGTCTAACCCCTTTATAGGAATTTCTTTGATTTCTTTTGTTAACAAATCTCTGTTCATAGCCTCTTTGAGAACAGTAATATCTTCCGGATTAATACCAATAATTTTGGCAGCTATTGCATCTAGCTCATATGGATTATCAGAGACCAGCAAAAGATTTGATTGGCAGCAATCCCCGGCCGATGGGCCATTACCCTCCATTCCTACAATACCATCAATAATAGACAGTGCTGGATTTACATATTCACATATATCTACTAATGTCTGTGCAAAGTGGATATATTTTGACATTTCTAAATGGTACTGCATTTTCAATCTGCCAGGTATTACCCCAAACAGATTTTTAACGGCTCCGGTAAATCTCATCATTGCATGCGTTTTCAATTTCGCGGCTGATATAATAAAATCCGCATTTGTAATCGCACTTATTACCTGAATATCTTTCATTCGAACGTTTTTTTTATTATAAACTTTTACGGAAGATACATCGTAATTAAGTTCACACTGTGTTTCAGCCGCAATTTGCATCATCCCGGTAGCCCTGTAAACGGTATCCAATGTCTTTTTCGAAAAGCCATGCGGTGCTCCGGGGCTGTCACCAATGGTTACTGTACATCCTTTCGATTGAAAATAAGTAACAATGGCCTTTACAACACTGGGGTGACAAGTTACTGCTTTATCTGGAGTGTCCGGCCTGGCTAAATTGGCTTTAATAAAAACTTTTGCTCCAGGATATAATTTATCATTGATTTGGGATGTTGTATCTATTAAATGGTGTAATACTTCCTCTACCCTTTGATAATCGTAACCCTCACATAACGCAACTCCAACACTCTGCATATTATTTTTCCTTCCTATAATTTATGTGGTTATTCGTATCCTTCTTAAAAATATCCAGAAAATAATTCGTTAATCTGCCAGTTCTTTCAGATGAATTAATCTTCTTGTTTAAATCTATATAATGCTCCTCAAGCTCTTTTGCACTCAATGCTTCCGGTTTAAATGTCAGTTCGAATCCGTTATACCTTCTCCAGTCATATGTAGTAATTTTATTTTGCTGCTTCATCATTTCAAATACCTTAGTTCCAGGAAAGGGCGTAAGCATTGTAATATTAGTGGCATAAATATTTGTATTCATGATAAATTGAAATAATAGATTAAAATATTCCTGGTCTTCATTCCCCAAACCGATCACAAAACTTCCCACAACACCTATCCCGTAGCTCTGTATATTGGAAATTATGGTCTCATAATTTTTTCTCTTATTTTTTTTCCAATTGGACTGGTTAAGTTGTGACAGATTTTCCTCCTTCAGACTTTCAAAACCGATCAGTAATTGCATACATCCTGACTCATATAGCCGTTCAAGCATATGATTCTTAAAACCTATTCCTGCATCACTGAATCCATACCATCTTACATGATAGCTTTGGAGTAGGTTAAGAAATTCTATGCTAAATTTCTCATCAATTAACAGATTATCATCTGTGAAAAAGAGAACAGGCTTCTTCCTGTAATTTAAAATGCTTTCAATTTCTGCTGCAACCTGCCGGATCTTTTTTCTTCGCACTTTTTTACCATACATTTTGGAAGAAATGCAAAAACTGCATTGGTGGGGGCAGCCCCTGGAGATCTGCATTGGAAAGCTTGCATATGAATGATATCTGACCAGATCATACCTGGGTACAGGTGTTTCATAAAGCCTGGGTTTTACATTACTCTCATAGACTCTTCTTGTAGTTCCACGGAGCATATCAGATATAAAATCTTCCATTACTAATTCAGCTTCTCCGATGATTACGGTATCTGCATGATGAAGAGCTTCATCCGGCAGTATTGAAACATGAACTCCACCCATCATAATTTTTATATTTTGTCCACGAAGAAGATCCGCCAATTCATATGCCTGTACTGCCTGGCTAGTAGAAGGAGACAAGAATGCCCAATCGCAATTGTCATTTATATACTTTTGGGAATTTAAATCATAATAAGTGATCTCAATATCTTTGGGAAGCATACCTGCAACCGTAAGTAAACCAAGATGAGGCGTAGACCAAAGTTTCTTCCTGGCGTTATATTCCCTCATACCTTCCCAGCCATAAAGTTCTAGTTTTTCTTTCGATACTAAATCATATTGAGGTACAATTAAAGCAATTTTCAATCTGACACCTCTCTATCTGGAACCTTCCTGTTCTTACTCATACAAATTCTGTTTGGTTGGGATATTTTAATGTTATCAACCCTCGTGTCATGGGAAATGGTAATCTGCTCCAATATATATACGAAGTCTTTCAGGTAGTATTCCATATTTTCTGCCTGATTTATGTCTTTACTGTAATTTAAACTGATCGTGATGGAATTGTCACATTCATAGCAATTTACTAATTGATTGTATTTAGATGAAGTATCTTCTAACTCACAATAACTTATTTTTGCTTTATCAATATCAAATTTTGTTTTTGGATAGTTCTGGAGCACAATCACATTATCAAATAAAGGAAATTCTGAGCCTTGTAATCCAAGTTGTTCTACTAAAATTTCCAGCGGATATTCCTGATGAGCATATGCTTCCGTGGCATTTTGCTTTACCTGCATCAAAATATCCTTTAAAGTCTCCCTCCCGGATATAGTTGCCACAATGGGCAAAGTATTTACAAATACCCCTATCGTACCTACATATTCAGGTCTGTTTCTTCCCGATAAAACAATTCCCACTGTTAACAGATTCTTTCTCATATATCTGTGTATTAATATCATATAACCAGATAGCAGTAACATAAATAAAGTAATTTTTGAATTTTTGCAATAATCAATCAAAGCTTTATAAAGCTTAGTATCTAATTTTAAAAATAAGGTTTTACTGCCGCTTTCTACTTCTCTTAGATCTTCCTTCTCCTTAGCGTATGTAAGATACGGTGTTAATTTATTTATCCAGTATTCTTCATGTTTTTTATATAACCCATCTTGGATACAGCGATTCTGCCATTCTGAAAAATCTTTATAATTAAGAAAGTTATTTTCAATTGGCAAATCACCATAAAATTTTATTATTTCATCCATAATTATATTATTGGATATTCCATCTGTTACTATATGATGTATATTGGTTATAAGATAATATTTTTTTTTCTCATACTGTATTAGGTTAACATTTATTAATGGTCCGGATTCGAGATTAAATACCTTATTATATTTCTGTGCCTCTTTTAATAGATTAAAATCGGGTTTAGTCTCATATACAAGATTAAAATTTATATTTTGATGTATGATCTGAACAATTGTATCTTCCTCTATAACAAAATTAGTCCTTAAAGCCTCATGTCTGTCAATAACACTTTTGAATGCACGTTCAAGTTTATTTATATTTAATTCACCAGCAATGATGTATGCACTCAGAATATTATAGTCTGTACTGTTATTTTTAAATTTAGAAGAAATATAGATTCTTTTTTGAGCTGAGGAAGCCGGATACTTCTCATGAGGTTCTGTTTTCTCATAACATGTCAGCAAAGAAATATTTTGTAATTTTTTCAAGATCAAATTAGTCAATTGTTCAATGGTAGCATTGTCAGAAAATTCTTCCTGGTCAATATCAATATTATATTTGCTATTTATAACATTAATAACAGATAGTGAGGAAATTGAATCTCCACCAAAAGAAAAGAAGTCATCATTTTCACTAATATCCGTAAAACCAAGAACATTTGTAAATAAATTGGTTATTTGAAGCTTTACAGCAGTAATATCTGTGGTTAAACTTTTATCTGACTTTTGATTTATTTCAAAATTATGGTTATCTGTTACTAACCCTAAATTTCGTGGCTTATCTAACCAACATTTGCTTTTTTCAAAAGAGTATGGCGGCAAATGTATTCTTAGGTTAGGACAATAATATTCTTGTATATTAGCGTTATTCCAATTCGTAGTTATTTGACTTGCTTTTGTATAATAGATATCCTGTTCAGGATAATTTCCTAATCCTTGCTCTAGCAACATAAGAAGTTTCTCTTTTAAAATTTTTTTATCTGTACAGGCTATAGCTAATTTTACTTTATAGTGGCTCCTGTTTTTATATGTGGAAAAACATATTTCATTCAGTGTGGCTTTTGTTTCAAGAAATTTTACATAACTTTCTATTATTCTGAACAGAGCTTGTTCTGTTTTTGCAGAAATTGTAAAAATTTGATTCTGAGAAGTATTGTTTTCAGTTTCATGAAACATTAAATCATTCCCTGTAAACTCTTCCAGGACAACATGACAATTCGTACCACTTATTCCAAATGAACTTACTCCACAAAGATTTGGATAACCCTTACTTTCCCATTCTAATAATTTATTATTTATAAAAACTGGTGTATCTTCAAAGTCTATATTTTGATTTGGTGACTTGTAATGTAAAGTAGGCGGAATTTTATGATTTTTTATGCATAGTACAGCCTTAATAAACCCGGCAATTCCGGCTGCTCCATCTAAATGTCCTATATTAGATTTAACCGATCCTATTGCACAGAACTTTTTTTTGCTTGTATATATAGAAAATGCCCTTTTGATACCATCAATTTCTATTGGATCCCCAAGTTTTGTACCTGTTCCATGAGCCTCAATATAAGATATATTTAATGGATCGATCCCTGCAGTTTCCCAGGCTTTTTGTAATACCTCTGCCTGTGCACATGGGTTTGGAGCTGAAATGCCTATGGATGTCCCGTCCTGGTTGACCGCACTGCCTTTTATCACGGCATAAATCACATCCCCTTCTTTTAGAGCCTGGCATAAGGATTTTAATACTACTGCCCCGGCTCCTTCACCTATCCCAGTGCCATTTGCATCATTATCAAAAGGTTTTGATCTTCCATCCGGTGATTCCACCCCAATGAGCAATTCTCTGTATGTTAAAGGATATACCTGTACCCCGCCTGCTATTGCAGCTTCACATTCTCCATTTCTTATTCCCTGACATGCCAGATGTATGGCAGTCAGGGAAGAAGAACAGGATGTATTTATAATCATATTGGGACCTTTTAAGTCAAACTGATAGGATACTCTGCTGGCTACCATTGGTGTACAATTACCTGTAACTGACGAAGGCAATAATTCCGGGCAGATATCTTGAATTAATCTTTCATAATTATTTTCTCCAATGAATCCGGTATAAACCCCAATATTTTGTCCTTTCACTTTGTCTTGTGAATAACCCGCATCCTCCATAGCAGCCCAGGCAACCTCCAGAAATATCCGCTGATTAGGATTCATTAATTTAGCCTCTGTTGGGGATATTCCAAAAAATTCATAATCAAATTCATCAATACATTCCAGATACCCCGCCCTTGGAAATCCTGCTTCTTGGAAACAAACATCCTTTGAGCGCAGATATGCTGCAGTAAATTCCTTTCTTTTAAGAGGCACTTCACCAATACAGTCAACCCCATTTGTTAAATTCTCCCAATACTCATCTACTGACTCAGCATTAGGAAACCTTGCTCCAATTCCCACAACTGCAATATCCTGCTGGGTCATTTTATTTAAATTAACATCTGATTCGTTCATATCTTACCTCCTGATAAAGTTGAGATGGAAGTATATTCATCTGATACCTTTTTTAGACTGGCTTAACTTTTGATCTAAAAATTCTGACAACTTCCTTATAGAAGGATAGGCGAATAGATCAGGTATTGTAACACTATCAGAAAAATAACTGTTGATTCTGAAGAAAGTTTCCAGTAGCAATTTAGAGTTGCCACCCAATGAAAAAAAGTTATCATCGATATCAATACTTTTGAGACATAAAACCTCTTTCCATATTTTTGATACTATCTCTATTGTACTATCTCTATTGTATTGCGTTCCAGTTAGATTATCATTTAGTTTATTCATATTTCTCAACATTCCTTTCGCTTCGCTCAAGGCACAAACAAATAATGAAAAAGGTTGTGCCCACTCCCCAGTTATTATATTATTGTTATATGAAATAGCAACATACTACAGAGCACGGAAGGAGGAGTGGCGAATTTATGTTCGACCCCGCATATTTATATGTGCCGTCAACCTTTCAAGCACAAACAAGTGGGACATTGAGCCCGGACTCTTATCATTGGCATTAAACCATGTTTAATTAGTCGCTGGTTGACAGTCACTGTTGCTATTTCTATTTCCTTGTTAGGTGGTGATATTATGTTAAAACTGCAATACCCCATCTGTTGTGGCGTTGATGTCCACAAAAATCTTATCGTTGCTACTATCGTTACTACTGATTCAAAGGGAATATCTGAGTATGAACAACAGTCGTTCTCTACCATCAACTCGGATATTCAAAAATTTCACGACTGGTTAATTGAAAATAATTGCTATCATGTCTGCATGGAATCCACCGGTAAATATTGGATTCCTATTTTTAATTACCTGGAGACTGACATCAATGTTTGTCTCACCCACCCTAAGTATGTTAAGGCTATCAAGGGTAAAAAGACAGATAAGAAGGATTCTCGGTGGATCGCTGACCTTTATAAATTTGACCTGGTCAGAAGTTCTTTTATTCCTCCGAAAGACTTTCGGCAACTCCGCGAACTGGCTCGTTATCGTTTTAAACTTGTCTGTATGAAATCTTCTGAAAAGAACCGGATTCAGAACTGTATGACCGTCTCTAATGTTGGTATTGGAAGTATCTTCTCTGACCCATTCGGCAAAACTGCTACTGAAATCATGTCGTATCTTTTAGAAAATACTGCTGACACGATTAACGACAAAGCCGTTCGCAAGTTGATTCGTAAAAACACAAAAGCTAACTCTGATGAAATCTTTGCTGCTATCTCCGGATATCAAATTGAATCAGATCAAGCTAAGAAACTTGAACTTGCCAGAGCTCACCTTATATACCTGGAAAGTATGATTACTCAAACAGAAGTCGAGTTATATGTTCGCATCAAACCTTACTGGGCCTTCGTGGAACTTATTGCTGCATTACCGGGTATGTCTGAAATCAGTGCCACTATTATCCTTGCTGAAATTGGTGTAAACATGGATGTCTTTGATGATACAAAGCATCTCTGCTCCTGGTGCGGGCTTTCCCCTTCCAACAACGAATCCGCCGGCAAAAAGAAATCTGTCCGCATTGCAAAAGCAGGTGCTTATTTAAAGCCTTTAATGGTTCAATGTGCACTTGCTGCTGTCAAAAGTAAAAAGGAACCCTATTTTGCAATCAAGTATGGACGCATCAAAAAACGTCGTTCTCATAAGAAAGCGATTATCGCCACTGCCAGAATGATGATGGTTTGTATTTACCATATGATTTCAGAACAAGCTCCGTTTAACCCTACTGATTATACGGAATTGATGGATCCGCATTTTAATCAGCCCAAGGTAGTCCTAAACGATAAAAATGTTTTTGCCTATCTTGAATCACAAGGATATGATCCTTCTTTGTTAATAAAAAGCAACGATAGATAACTTTCATTCAATATTTTTTCCTTTGGGGGAATACCCCTTAGTTCAAGTCGGCTTAAAATCTGGTTTATTTTTCACTCTTTCTCCTCTCTGTTACTGTAAGCCTTTTCTCTCAATCATTAAAATACTTCATGAATTAACGCTCTGTAAGAATCGTAATTGTGATAGAAGTTTCTTGCCTGAGAAAAAATCTTTTCTGTCTTTACTATATCAATGCTTTCTCTAGCATAATCTTTGCAATAGTTGCAATGATTACAATCATTTTTACAAAATCCTTCTATTTTATAAAATGGATCTATAAATTTATCCAGCTTATCATTATCTATATTAATTTTATAAGCTGTTGTTTCAGAAAAATTATCCAAGAGATCCAGGAGATTGCCAGAATACTGTTCTTTCATGTAACACTCAATTGTTTTTGTCTGATTACCTCTCTGTACAGTATGCCTGCCCTGTATTTTGAAGTATTCAATTCCAATACCTGTATATAGATGTATATCTTCCGGTCTGATCCAATTCAGTTTCAGATAATTATCGGGACCTTCTATCCTGTTCATCATGCACCTGTGCGGATAATAAGTTGAACTGGCTTCATCAGCATTCAAATCATGGGATCCCTGATTTTGGTGGAACGGGCGATAAATACAATTTTTATGGCATATAACATTTGTTATTAACTCTACTTTCGGTCCAAAGGCTTCTCTGATACTACGGAGGGCCTGAAAATCTCTGTTAATAGATTCATGCACAACAATTCTGTCGGCTCCCAGTTTTTTATAGCCTACTGCTTTGTTCGCATTTAAAATATCACACAGTGTTGAAGCTTTTACTTCAAAATCATATTTTGATAGTTTTGTCATTTCTATTAATGCAGGAATAGCTATTGTTAAAGAGTGAATCCCCATTTCATATAACATCTCCAGAAAATTTCTAATTTTCTTAATTCCTTCCCTGGTAAACTCCAAATTTCCCAGACATGTAGCATTCATTGTATAGTTAAACTGTATGTTTTTAGAGTTCGCATAAGAAACATACTTTTCTAATTTGTTCCAATCCACCTTAGGTATCATATCCATGGGCCTTCCTGAGCCCAAGAAATTCTGATCTGTCAATTGTCCGTAAACTTCATAAACCTGAGAATCCGAATATTTCTCATTCAGCTTACAATATTCATCAATTGTTGCATTCTTAAAGTCAGCAGGTACATTGAAATATTTCATAATATTCCTCCTTATTTACTTTTGAGTTAAAATATTCTTAACCTCTTTTAACGTAATATTATTATCAATATTATCTATAATAAAATATAATAATCTTATAAAACTTTGGCAGTAATTTTCTATGCAATCCTTCTTGTAAAGATGTTGATTATAACTAAATTCCAATTCTATCACGGTTGGAAACATCTTTATGCTGACTACGAGATCTGTTGAAATATCATAATGTGAAGAAGCTAAATCTAATGACATTCCGTATCCTTCTCCTGAAAGAATATCAACAGATACCGGATAGTTTTGAATCACAACAACACTGGAAATTTTATGATGAAATGGTATGATTTCTGACATACGTACACTTTGTATTTCTTTCATTTTTGCAAGATCATCACTTACAGTTCTGACTAAGCTTTTCAGATCCATATCCTCTATTATTTTTACCCAAAGCGGCAGCGTATTGATACATGCTCCAGCCAGCTTCTCAATTCCCTCCAATGGGATGTCTCTTCCCGAAACAGTAATACCAAAAAGATGATTTCTGTTATTGGTTTTTTCATACAGTAATATGCCCCACACACTATAAAACAAAGAGGCAAGAGTGATTTTATTTTTTCCTTTAAAAGATTCCAGTTTTATTCTATCTTTTATGTCAAAATGATACGTATGTACTCCTTTGGGGACTTTATCAGCAAAAGTATCTATAGTATCAATATCTCTGTCTATAAAAGGAAACATTTCAAGATACTTTAACCACTTTTTTCTTATGTATTCATTTTTATACTGTTCGTTAGCCCACAGAATATACCTTTTATAAGAAGTACTCTTTTTATTTCTTACCGGCAAATTTTTTAATAGACAGTTATATACATATATAAATTCTTCTAATAAAAGTGCATTACTCCATCCATCCATTATCATATGATGACTGCATACAATCATATAAGACTTAACAGATGATATCTTACAGAGAATTATTTCAAACGGATTATTTCTTATGTCAACTTTATTTTTCCATGCGTCTTCAAAAATCCTGTTAATAAGATATTCCCATTGTGATTCTTTGCTGATATCAAATAGTTTTACAGGAATTGTCTTTTCTTTTAGAACAATTTGAACCGGCTTTATAATTTTTTCCCACCTGAATACTGTACGTAAAACTTCATTTTGAGAAGCTACAATATTCCAGGCATTTTCTATAAGCTTTGGATTAAAAGTGCCATTAAATATATACATCTGCTGCTCAAAATTTAAATTTCCAGCTGGATTACACAAATAATCAAATAATAAAGACTCCTGTAAAGGAGTCAATGGCAAGATATCCTGTATTTTCTCTAAATCAATCTTACTGCTCAATTTCCTCACTCCTGCCTGCCATTTTTTTCTGGATTGGAACACAGATATAAATACCTTCTTTTAATTCATCAAGAAAATATAATTCAAAATTTTCTGACATATCAGCTCTTTCATAAGGGGAATCAGCCAGCCACTCATCTGTAAGATATTGATATCCTGCTTTTGCCATATTTCCATAATTTGCTTTTCCTTTTATATGAAGAGCTTTTTTTAGCTCTTCATCCTTAGGAACAAGGTGTAGTTTTACATAGCAGCTTGGAGGCAATGTTCTGGTTTCCATCCCAGGCGGCGTGTTTTTATAAGTAGACACTTCCGCCCCAAATAGATATGATACGATTCCTTTTTTCTTATAAAAGTCAATATTAATTCCGTAATATACATTATCATCAACCTGATCAGGTATTTTTTCATGCATTTTAGTAAGATCTAGCCAGGCTAAATGAAACATTAATGATAGTCCCATTTTCCAAAACCTCGTCCTTACTGCTTTTCCCATTACTTTAATTGTGCCGCGATTAATAATCTCTAATTCCATATAAACCTCCTCAACCACTAATAGAATCTTTTACGCAGTAGGTTTTTTTTATTTAAAAGATAGTTCCATTCCATTCGTATCAATTTGAAACAGTATACTCTCTTTGAAATGTTCTTTGTTTCTTACAAATTCTAAAAAAGGTTTCATCTCTTTTACAAAATGCCTGTCAGATGCATTGTGCATCAATAACCATCCTCCATTACTAATTTTCTCATATAACTTAGGGAGAATTTTATAGTTTCTGCGTGTATCTAAAAACGCAAAATCAAAAGTACCACTTTCAAACTTATCTAATAATTCATATGCATCTCCAGTTAAAAAATGAAAAGATGCATTGAGATCCAGGGCGGATATATTCTTTTCTGCTATTTTGATATTAGACCTGTTTAGATCAATTGCATAGATATCCGCCGGAGGCTCATTTCCATTCTTTTTCCAATAAGCTCCTGCAATACATCCTAATGTATATCCGCAATTAACTCCTATTGCAATACATTTTTGGGGCATTTTTATTGATGACAATAAATAAACTAATTTATCCATTAATGGAGAAAAAGACTTCCAGGGAACTATAAATTTTGATCTTATTATCTGATGATACATCTCCAGTAATATGTTGGAATAATTAACGTCTGAGGGTATCATATTTTTATTTTTTAAATAATCCATAATATCTTCTAATATTTCTTTTTGCCGGTAATGCCCAAGGGCATCTAAAAAACTATAATCATTATAATAAACTTTATGGCCTGGATTATCCATAATACCATGTTCAAACTCAGCATTCATATCTAAAAACTTTTGATCTTTTAAATCATTAATTACCATATCTACAATTTGGGGTCCCACTACATATTTGTATGCCATCTTATCACCTCTTTCTGAGTATTAAATTATCTTAAAATAGAATAGCATTTATTAAATATACCAGTTCCAGTGACACATTACACTTGGTCATCTGTATCTTCAACCGTTGTTTTAAAAAAGAATATTTTAAAGCTGATTCAGATAAAAATTCCTGAGGTAAAATCTTCCTTGATAAATTATCTGCTTTTTCCCGATTCCACCCTTCTTTACCTAATTCAATTAATGCAGAGAACCAATCACTATTTCTCTCATTCAGAGAATTATTTATTTTTAATACATCCCGGCAGTATTCCAATAGAACTTCCAAAGCACTCTTAAACCCATCTTCCCTCAAGAGATGCTTCATACACGATATACCTACGTTCAAAAAGCTTGCACTGTGGCATATTGCAGGATAATTTAATTTATTTTGTTCATGTTCTTTTAGATATTCATATACATAATTATATAAGTCCACTATGCCATGTTCCATAAACCGGAAACATCTGCCCTTTTCTATTTTTCTTAACATAAGATTATCTTTCTTTGCTAATTCATACAGCTGCGTTCCCTTATAAAGAAATGTACTTTTCAATAAATAATCCGGATTAGATGCATATCCGTACTTCTTTAAAAAATTTATGTTTTGATCCAATTTCTGTATAGTAGTATACGGATTAAAATTGATGAATCCAGGATCTATATGGATGTCCAGCTTCTTACAAATATCAATGGCATTCATTACATCTGACAAAGAAGCTCTTTTATGGTAGAGTTTTAAGTCCTCTTCATTACCAGACTCCAAACCAATACATGCAGTCACTAATCCAGATTTCTTAAGCAGTTTTAGTAAATTAATATCTACATCTTTCAAAGATTCCGCTCTCAGATGAACGTAATATGAAATGACTAAATTTCTTCTAAGTATTTCACTGGAGAATTCTTTTAAACGTTCACCACTGATCTGCGGATCTTCGAAACTACAGTCAATAATATTAAAAGCCCTGATCCCATACCTTTTTTTCAGGTCTTCTATTTCATCAACCATACGGACAGCACTTCTTCCCCTCCATGCCTTATGGTATAATTTTGTGACACAAAAGCTGCAGTTTGCCAGACATCCTCTTGAAGTCGACAATTGGGCAACTTTAATATTCATCTCTTTAAGCATATCTCTCGCCGGAAACGGTATACTGTCCATGTCCTTTAAACCAGGCCCAAGTGGGTTTTGAAAAACTTTTTTCTCCTTTCGGAAGATCAGATTGTGTATTTGAGTTACGTCCATCCTATTGTCTAATGCACATACAAGTTTGTGAAAAGGTACTTCCCCTTCCCCGGCAATTGCATAGTCAATATCTCTGCATTCTTTCAACACCTGGCTTCCAGAATAAGTCGGTACACTACCTCCTGCACAGATTTTAACGTCTGGAAGCATTGTGCGTATGTGTTTGCAAAAACTGTAAATATCCTTCTTATTTATATCATATACAGGAATCCCAATCATATCAGGCTGTTCCAGTTTAATTTTTTCGTAATTGGGATTCTCACTAAAAAAAGTTTTTAATACTGCTTCGTATCCTTTTTCCCTGAGATAAGATGCAATATATGAAATACCCATTTCCTCTTGATTCAACCACATATTCTTGTTATATACAGCCAAAAGCAATACTTTATAACTACGCTTGCTGCTCATTCTTTTCTTCTTCCTTTTGCATCAGCCTTTTTTCTATGTATGTAATCACGTCGCGTAAAGTTGAGTAACCTTCTGTATCCAGATCCTCTTCTTCAAATTCAAATTCAAACTCCGTTTCCAAAGCAACTACTATTTTAATAAATAATATAGAGTTTACAAAAACATTCTCAACCTTCTCATCTAAATTAATCTCATCTGCAGGTGTTGACACAATTGCATATTCATTCAAAAGCTCTCTAAATTTTTTTTCTATATTCATGATACAATCTCCCTTAACTTATTTTTTATTAATTTCTGTTTTATTTTATTGGCCTTAATATAGCCAGATCTCCTCTCCAATCTGATACATATAATCTATTCTTATAATATTCTACACTGATCAGATAGGGTAAATTCATATTCATAGGATCCGTTTCACCTACGATTAAATGCTTCGTCCTGTCAACCTTATGCCTGCCCGCTATCGTAGTAATAATATTACTTTTACGCTCAACTTTTCTTACCACATTATTACCTGTATCTGCAATGTAAATGTTACACTTATCATCTACCGAAAGATACCATGGTCCTTCATAAAAGCTGATGTGGTAATCTCCTCTTCCTAATTTGGCCAATTTAGCGGGACCCCCATCACCGGAATATCCCGGTTTTCCTGTTCCGACAATTGTCGTAACCGTCTTTTCATATGGATTAATCATACGCACCGCAAAGTTTCCACTGTCCACAAGATACAGATTCCCATCCTTGCCGCATTTAATACAGGATATCAGACTGAACCTTACTTCATCAAACGATACTGTACCCGTTTGAAAACCTTCAATCCCATCTCCAAGTGTCAAGAGAATATTTCCATTTTTGTCTAATTTCCACACACGGAATCCATTAAGTTCTATAACCCATATATTTCCTTCAAGATCAAACTCACAGCTTCCAATGTAACCAAAATCTCTTTTTGCGGCATCAAAAAAAACATATCCTTTTTTTGTTTCCGGTTCAATCTTATAAATTTTATTATTAGCTTCACTGCTAAATAAAATGTTTCCATCCGGATCACAACTGCCAGAATTAGGGACATCCAGATCCAGCATTATATGGTATTTGCTTTCTGGCACTGCCTGATGACCAGCTGTCCATTCCAGTTCTTCCCCTTCACCAATGCAGCCTACCCAATTAAATTCTGTATTAATGATAATCTGCCTGCCCTCCTTGTCATGGAATCCGAAATGTGCGTAACCGTCTCTCCAAGGTTTTTTCCATTTAAGATTATATATTTTCTCAATACTCCATCTTTCCATAAAACTACTCCTTTCATTATTCTTATGTACTGCTTTATATACCATGAAATGAATTGGTTCACATTCTGTTACAAGTATTCTTCAGACAGCAGAAAAAAACCTGGTAAAGAATTTAGGATTGTTTCATATAATACACAGAATGATATTCTGACATATCCCCCATATCCAAAATATCTTCCTGGTGAAATCAGAATCCGGTATTTTTTAGCCGATTCACAAAAAGCCTTATCATCCTCAATCGGGGATTTCATAAAAAGATAAAAACCCCCTTCCGGATTTTTACATTGAAATCCTGCCTTTCGTATCGCTTTAATTAATGTATCTCTGTTTCTTTTATAATAGCCAGTATCAACACTCGAATTGAGGCATTCGGCAACTACTCTTTGAAAAAGCGAAGGAGCATTCACAAAGCCTAATATCTGATTGGCAATTTTAGCGGCACATATCATCTCTTTGCTATGCGCCAGTTCGGACGGAATCACTAAATATCCAATCCTTTCTCCTGGGAGACACAGCGATTTACTAAAAGAATAAACGACAATCGTATTACTGTAATATTTTGTTAAATATGGGATATCTGCTTTATTGTACACAATCTCCCTGTATGGCTCATCCGAAATCAAATATATATCTGTACCATACTCTTTTTGTTTCTTTTGTAATATTGCAGTCAAGTTCATTATCGTATCCAGACTATATATAATACCGGTTGGATTATTTGGCGAATTTATGATTACTGCTTTTGTTTTACTAGAAAGAGTTTTTTCAAACTCTTCTAAATCTGGTTCAAAATTTTCTGATTGCGGCATAATACTTATAAAATTCCCATTATAATTATCTACATAACTCTTGTAATCCGGAAAATAAGGAGCAAAGACAATTACTTCATCACCAGGGTTCAATAAAATCTTAAATATCACATTCAATCCCCCAGCTGCACCTGCGGTCATAACAATATTTTTGGAAGTAAAGGATGTTGTTTCCCTGTCATTGATACTTACTGCTATTTTCTCACGGACACTTTCATATCCGGAATTGCTCATATAGCCATGTATATCGACGGTTCTTTCTTTATCAAGAATTTCTAATAAAGCTGTTTTAACTTGTTCAGGTGTTTCTACTTTGGGATTACCGAGGCTAAAATCATATACATTATCTTCTCCGTAGAGATCTTTCATATTTTTGCTTTCTTCAAAGAGAGCGTTTACTGCAAAATTACTTGCTACATATTCCTTCATTTTATCCGATATCAATACTTGTCACCTCCTTTCTATTACGGCTTAATAATCGGCTTTATATAAAACCCAAACTATTTTCATACTCTGATATAATATCGTAATTCAGAGATTCTAACTGATAGATTCTATCCATTGATCTAAGACAAAGTTCTAAATCACTGCTTATTATTTTATTATCAGAATATTTTTGTTTAAGAATTACTGTTCTGACCAGTATCCACTGCTCAAGAATTGTTTCCGATAAATCGCCAGGTGTTTTATATCCTTGAAATATTCTTTGATTCCGGAATAACTCTGCTTTTTTACTATTAACTGCATCGTTCATCATCCCGATCAGATTATCGAAACTGCTGCTAAAATGTTGTTTATTTTTTACACATTGAATGAAATATTGCTTAAATTTGTTAATATCCTCAAATCCAGTTTTTATTTGATCCCTGTCTTCATTAAAAACCCGATAGAACAGTTTTCGTTGTTCTTCTTCACGAAATTCTATTGAAGTATCCTGCCTGGTTTCATCCTGATAAAATTCGTAAAAAGAATGATATCCATGTTGATTAAAATTAACTTGATATTCGTTGTATGCTTCTTTCACATCGTGATATGGGATTTCCTGCATTTTATAATAATTACTTTCCTCATTAATATGATCTATAATATAAAAAGTCTTACTATTATTATTATATCCATATAATAATATCGTATGGGGAACATGTTTTTTCCTATATTCCTGTTTACAGACTGAGATCTTATAGCAATCAATCCATAAAATAACCGGATGGTGTTTGCCCAAAGCATATATAATTGTTTCCACAACTTCATCCACATCAGATTTCATTTCGTATTTTACATTCATCTCTATCAAAATATGATCTGTCGATAAATGGTTTTTATAATTAATCAATTGGTTCTTTTGTAGGTTAAAGTTGTAAATAATTGAATCATATAATAAAACCTGCATAATATCCCTTTTAAAATGATACAGTACAGGAAAGAGAGAATTATAAAAACAGTTTTTATAAAATAAATCTCCAAAAGGCTTAATATTTTCGATTAAAACCGTATCTTTTTTGTCTTCACAGTAATTACTAATCGGGTTGTCATTATTTTTTACCGTTTCCTTATTGATGAAAGCTGCCAGTGAACGGACTGTTGGATGGCTTAATATATAAGATGGTCTTAAATTCCTATATTGTTCCTCTAATAAAACAGATAATTGAACCGCAGTTAATGAATTACCACCCAAATCAAAAAAATTATCATCAATACTAATCTCATTTACATGGAGTATTTTTTCCACAATATTACAGATATTTTTCTCTACCGCATTCTTCGGAGCCGTAAATACCTCCCTTCGGTATTCTTCTTTTCTGTCTTCTAATTCTCTTAAATCAGTTTTACCGCTGGATGTTTGAGGAAAACTTTCTAACCGTATGATTCTATGAGGAATCATATATTCCGGTAATTGATCCCTTAAGGAATCCAGAAGCTTTGTTTCAGAAAATGCATTTTTTGATAATACATACGCACATAAAAATACTCGGTTATCGTCTTCTCTTTTTTCTACAACAACAGCTCTTTCTATTCCAGGAAACTTTTCAATACAATGTTCAATCTCTTCTGGCTCTAATCGAATTCCCCTTATCTTTATCTGTCTGTCTTTTCTTCCCAGGTACTCCACATTACCATCTTTATTCCATCTACCATAATCTCCTGTACGGTACATGTAGCTATTAGAGAGAAATGGATTTTTTAAAAACTTCTGACTATTCAGTTCATTATTATTGATATACCCCATAGCAAGTCCTTTTCCGGCGATATATATCTCACCTGGAATTCCTACAGGCTGCCTGCAGAATGCCTCATCCAGAATATAGACCTGTGTATTTATTGCCGGCTTTCCAATAGGAACACAATTTCCGTTTAAATCATGTGGTATGTGGAAATGCAGCGTATCATCTGAACATTCCGATTGACCATAAGCATTGAGTAAGGGAATCTTGTATTCCTGATTAAATTTTTCTACTAATTTACAGTCTGTCTTTTCTCCTGTCAATATGATTAATCTGATACTCTCCAGTAATAATTTACTTTTCCCGTTTGCTATCATATCCAGATACATTTTAAGCTGGAACGGCACCATTGAAATAATACTGGCTTTCCTTTCTTGTGCCTCTTCCAATAATTTATAAGGACTCATTTTTACTTCATCCGAATGCACCAGTATTGCACTTCCACAGCATAGAGGCGCTGCAAACTGCCAGATAGATGCTACAAACCGGATACCAAAACTTTGGCTTATAATGTCGTTCTCACTCAGCTTTGTTTCTTTTATTTTCCCGATTAGATGATTAACAATTCCCTGGTGGCTTAACAGTACCCCTTTTGGATTTCCTGAAGTGCCAGATGTATAAATAATATATGCCGGTTTACTTTCCTTGTCTTTAAGAACGCTTCGTATTGATTTACCATTTCCAGTTATTTTTTCAAAATTAAAACGATGGTCTGTATATAAAAGTACACCAACCGCACTGCTGTTTTTCCTAATATAATCAAAACGTATCTGAGGACAATCTGCCTCTATCGGCAGACAAACTCCATTTGATTTAAGAACTGCAGTAATGGCAATAAACAACTCTATAGAACTTTTAATTTGTATGATGACTACATCATTATTTTTAATCCCGTTGTTTACCAACATTTCTGATAATTTTAAGACTTTATTCCAGAATTCCAGATAGGACATCCGGATTTCACCTGAAATGAGAGCAGTTTTATCAGCATTTTCCTGCACTTGTTTCTCAATAAGTCCGTCTATAGACTGATTTAGATACTCCCAGACCTCTTCTCCCTGTTCCTTTTCAATAATCCATTGCCTTGCCTCTGTACTTACGATTGACAGATCCCTTATTCTGACATCTCTATGAAGAGATACTGCTATTAATATTTCAATAAATCTATCCATCATTAATTTTACAGATTCTTTGTTAAAAATATCCGTGCAATAATTAATACCAACTTTTAAACCTGCCTCTGTCTCGGTTACCTCAAACGTTAAATCAAATTGAGAGGAATCTCTTTGTATGTGATAAGGTTCTATCTGAAACCCTTTTGTGTCATATTCAGATGCTTCGTGAAATAGCATCATAACGTCAAATATGGGGTTTCTGCTTCTATTTCTCGGTATATTTAATTCTTCTACAAGCTCTTCAAAAGGGTATGCCTGATTTGTATATCCTTCAGCTACGGTTAATTTTACTGCCTGGAGAAAATCAGTAAATGAATCATTAGGCTGTATCTGGTTTCTTAAGGCAATGGTATTGACAAACATACCAACCATAGACTTTGTTTCCTGCTGCAATCTTCCTGATACCGCACTGCCAACCACTATATCAGTGTCTCCGGAATATTTGTGTAATAAGATATATAATCCGGACAGCAATAAGGTAAAGACCGTCACCCTTTCCCTCCTGGCTGCATTTTTGATACAAGAAGTCTTTTCCTTATTCAGCATTATTTCCAGAAGTTCCCCTTTAAAACTTTGTTCCAAAGGTCTTTTTTGATCCTCTAGAAGATGCAAAACAGGTATACTATCCCGGAATCTGTGAACCCAATATCTTTTTTGGGATTCCAGCCCCTGCCTTTGAATCTGCTTTTGCTGCCACAGGACAAAATCATGATATTGTACCTTTTGCGGGTACATTGTATCCCCTGAATATATACTTAATAAATCCTGGAATATAATCCGTAAGGAAAATCCATCTGATATAATATGATGCATATCAAAAACAAGGATATGTTTGCTGGCATTGAAAGATATCAGTCCAATTCTTATCAAAGGCGGTTTTTTCAAGTCAAAGGGATGTATAAAATCACGTAATATCTCCTGGAGCGCCTGCTCATCCCCGTTATTTGCTGAGAGTACTGCCATTTCCATTTTTACTCTATCAATCACAATCTGTACAGGCTCTTCATTCAAAAAAGAAAAACGGGTTCTCAATACATCATGCCTGTTTACAAGCTCCTGACATGCCTCCTGCAGTTTGTCAACCTCTAACTCCCCATAGACAGTAAAAGCGTAACTTATGTTATATGGCGTCACAGAGGATTTTATTATCCCATCGTTATTCGATACCAAAGAATCCAGTATATAAATTCTTTTTTGGCTCAAAGATAACGGATATACATCCTGAAATTCTGACCTGATAATTGGCTCGTATACCATAAACTTGCTTTTTTGAATACGCTCTGCCAACCATTTGACCGTAGGATGCATAAAGATTTCATCCAGTTCGAGATCTGAATGGTATGTATCATTTATCATATAAAGAAGGGTAGAACATTTTAATGAGTTTCCGCCTAATTCGAAAAAATCATCCGTTATGCTTACTCTATCTATTGTTAGAAGGTCCATCCACAGTTCACAAAGTTTCTCTTCCAGTTCGTTCTGCGGAGGGTGAAATTCTTCTTTCAACTTTTCCTCCTGGTAATTTTCCAACAATCCATAGTTTATTTTTCCCGATATGGTTGTTGGAAAGGCGTCTACTTTGATTATTCTGTTAGGTATCATATACTCCGGAAGATATTCCCGCAGCTTATCCTTCATATCCAATTCAGATATGTCCTCTTTACAAATGACATAACAACATATATATTCATTATTTTCTTTACCTTGTATTACTGTTGCTGTTTTTTCAATCGGAAAGTTTTGTTTCAGACATGATCCAATTTCTTCTAATTCTATCCGGTGTCCCCTGATCTTAACCTGCCTGTCTTTTCTTCCCAGGTACTCTACATACCCATCTTCATTCCATCTACCTATATCACCTGTCCGAAATAATATTTTTTCAGATATATTCAAAACCTTTATAAACTTGCTGGCATAATCAGCCGAATCTCTGATATATCCCAGTGCCAGACTATCCCCCCCAATATATATTTCACCCTGTACCCCGGCAGGCAGAATTTCAAAGTTATCCCCTAGTATATAAATTTGTGTATTTATTGCAGGGCTTCCAATAGGTATAACGCTGCAGGCAAAATGAAAAGGTATACGATAATGAAGCACATCATCAGAACATTCACTGAGCCCGTATGCATTTATAAGAGGTATTTTGTACCTACTGTAAAATCTTCGAACCAGATTCTCATCTGTTTTTTCTCCTGTTAAAATGACACATTTAATAGTATTTAATTTTAAAGCTTCTCTTCCCATATCAATCTGGTCTAAATAAGCATCCAGCTGCGAAGGAACTAATGAAAGGATACTGACCTTTTCCCGGATTGCTTCCTCCAGCATTTGATACGCATCTGCAGATATTTTTTTGGTCTGGATTACTACTCTGGCTCCTGTTATTAAAGGTGCAAGATACTGCCATATGGAAGCAACAAAATTTATACTAAAATTATGGTATACAACATCATCTCTCCTCATGTTTAAAAATCTTACTTTTGTAAATGCGTGATTTAAAATTCCTTTTTCACTTAATATGACTCCTTTTGGCAAACCTGTTGATCCAGAAGTATAAATAATATAAGCTGCCTGATTATCTACATTCGTAATATTGAGTTTTTTTATGCATTCCTGACTTGTGCGTTGATTCCTTTCCAGTAATATATTTTCTCGTTCGTAAGTGATCACCCAGTCAGCGCAGCTATCTTCTATCATATATTTTTTTCGCTGTTTGGGACATTTAACGTCAATCGGAAGACAGATTGCACCATAACTAAGAACGCTTAATATAGAAAGTATTAACTCTATGGAAGATGTCATCTGAATAACTACAACTTGCCCTGTCTCCATTCCCTCTTTTCTGTACATGGCTTTTAACTCTTCGATCCTCTCCCAGAGTTTAGCATAACTTACCTGTATCCCATTTGCCGCCAGCGCAATATCGTTTGGCGCATTTTCTGCTTGATTCTGCAGCATTTGGCATATTGCCAGCCCCTTGATTCCTGTAAATATTTCTCCTTTGCCTTTTTCTAAAACCCATTGTTGTTCTTTTCTGGTAGAAATACAAATTTGACTTATTGTTAAGTCTCTATCTGCAGCCATAATTTGCATAAGCCGTATGAATCTCCCTGATATAGCACGAATGGTTGCTTCATTAAAAATATCTGCACAATAATTAATATCTACGTATAAACCAGATCCATCTTCCGTAATCTCAAATGTCAGATCAAATTGGGCAGCTTGCTTTTTCAAAGGATATTTCTCAATATTTAATACACTTTTATCCTCACCGATATCATCCGCTTCATGAAGCAACAGCATGATATCAAAAATAGGATTCCTGCTACGGTCTCTTGGTATTTTCAATTGATTCACCAATTCATCAAAAGGATAATCCTGGTTATCATAGCCTTCTACAACTGTGCACATTACCTTGCGGAAAAATGAATTAAGGGTATCCTCAGGATCGATATGGCATTTTAAAGCAATTGTATTAACAAACATCCCAACGATTGATTTTGTTTCTTCATTATATCTGCCCAAAACAGGAGTACCAATAATAATATCCTGATCTTTTGTATACTTATACAGCAGTATGTTCAATGAAGAAAGTAAAAATGTAAAAAGAGTGATACCTTCTTCTTTTACCGTCCGTTTTATCAAAGATACCTCTTCTTTATTTATCCTTGTTCTGATAGTAGCTCCCCTGAAGCTCTGTTGCAGAGGCCTCTGCTTATCAAATGGCAAATCTAATGCCGTTATCCCTCCCGACAATTGAGAAAGCCAATACTCCTTTTGCCCCTCCATTCTGGCTGATGAAATAAACTTCTGCTGCCACAAAATAAAATCTCGGTATCTGGCAGTTAATTTATCTAAAGGCATATTTCGATACAGCGCTAAAAATTCTTCATAAATAATGGTTAATGAAGCTCCATCCGCAATAATATGATGCATATCATAAATCATAATGGATCTTTTTTCATCAAGCTCAAATATACCTACCCTCAAGAGAGGTGCAGCGGTTAAATCAAATGGCTTTATAAAGTTCTGTAATTCCAGATTAACAGCACTGTCATCTAACCCAGGCGGCAAGATTTTCTTCACTATTTTAAACGGCGCCGTATCCTCAATACATTGCATTGGAACACCTTTCACAACCTCAAATCTTGTTCGGAATGCTTCATGCCTTTGAATAATACTACTCCATATCACAGATAATTTTTCCAAGTCAATTTTTTCTTTAAATAAGTATGCACCGCTGATGTTATATTGTGTACCTTCCTTTTCCACCTCATTCAATATGAATATTCTGTTCTGGGATAATGACAGCGGATAATACTTTTGATCTTCTTCTCTGGTAATTACTTTATAATTTTTATCTTTCTCCAATATTAAGTGGTCTGATAACCAGCGTACTGTTGGATGATGGAACAAATCTCCTAAATTTAATTCTGTACCAAAGGAAGTATTTAATTTATAAATCAAAGATGTGGCTTTTAAAGAATTTCCTCCCAAAGAAAAAAAGTCGTCATCTATTCCTACAAAATCCCTCTTTAGCAACTCCCTCCACATACTGCATAAATAACGGTCCATTTTATTACGGGGTAAAGAATGATAATCCTGCTCCTCCTGGTCCTCCCTGCTTTCCAAAAACAGCAAATCCACTTTACCTGTACTTGTCATGGGAAATTTATCTAATTGTATTATTCTTGCAGGTAACATGTGTTCTGGTAATTTTTCTTTAAGAGCTTTTTTCAGCTCATTTTCAGCTATCTTTTCACATGACAGCACATACGCATAGAGATATTCTTTATGATTACCTTTGGTAACAACAACCGATCCTGTGATCCCTGGAACCTCTGCGATACAAGCTTCAATTTCCTCCAATTCCACGCGGAACCCTCTTAATTCTACCTGCCGGTCAATTCTACCGATATATTCTACATCCCCATCAAAATTCCACCTACCTATATCTCCTGTCTTATACATGGAGGTACCACGGTCATACGGATTTTCTATAAACTTATTATCAGACACACTATGCAGATATCCCAAGGCAACACCATCTCCAGAGATGCATATTTCCCCTTCCACTCCAACCGGCTGTATATTTAAATTTTTATCCATTATATATACACATGTATTATCGGAAGGCTTTCCAATTGGTATAACCTCTAAATCACAGTCTCTTTTTATTTTGTAATGCAAAGTATCATCCGAACACTCACTCTGCCCATAGGCATTCCATAATTGTATATGATAGAACTTATAAAATCTTTTAACTAACCCAGGCTCGGTTTTCTCTCCGGTCAGTACAAGCATTTTAAGGGAATTCAAAAGCAGCCTGTCTCTTCCAGCTTCCAATTGTCCAATAAATGAACTCAATTGAGACGGTACCATAGAAATAATGTTTACACCTAATTTTTCTGCCTCTGTAAAAAGTTTATATCCATCCAAAACTGTATCATGATTATGGACAGCAATTGTTCCGCCTATCAGAAGCGGAACAAAGGTCTGCCAGACGGCAGCAACAGAATTTACGCTGAAATTACGGCTTACCACAACCCCTTTTCCAAGCCCAAGAACCCTTATCTTTGTATAAAGATGATTCATGATGCCTTTATTACTCAGAACCGTACCTTTTGGTCTTCCGGTTGTTCCTGAAGTGTAAATCAAATATGCAGGACTCAATTCATATGAGTCGTCCACGACGAATTTCTTAATATTGCCACAAAAACGAATGGTACTATAGTTTATAAGAATGCCATTATACCCGTCTGGTAATTCACTTTCGTCATCACAGATAACAGCTTTGGTATTGCTGTCATTCAGCATATATTCAAGCCTGGTACGAGGATGATTTTTCTCTATGTTTAAACATACACCATTTAATTTTAATACAGCTAACTGGGCTGCTATACTGTTTTTTGGACATCCAAGAATGATAGCTACAACATCAGCTTTTTTTATACCCTGCTCCTTTAACTTTAACGCTATGATATTACTTCTTTCCTCTAATTCCTGATACGTAATTTGCCTGTCTATGCCTCTTATTGCAATTTCATCATAATTTTCTTTTAAGCTTTTGTACCATCCATCACATATAGTTACAGATGGATACCCTCTCTTTTCACCTTTCATCCATTTCAGAAGATCATCTTTTTTATATCCATTTCCATTATCCATAATCTTTCCGTCCTATCTCCGTCAGTTTCATTCTAATCTGTGACCGGTATATTTACATGTTCTTCTGTATGGGACAGTAATAATTTAATAGGATCTAAATCACGGCTTTCCTGATCGTTGAATATCCCAAAGGAAATAATAATAATTGTATCCCCCGGTTGTGCAAGTCTTGCTGCCGCCCCATTCAGACAGATTACCCCAGATCCATATTCTCCTTCAATCGCATAAGTCTCAAATCTGCCGCCAGTATTGAGATTTACCACAAGAACCTTTTCATGAACCAGTATATCCGAGAGTTCCATTAATTTTTTATCAATTGTGATTGATCCTTTATAATTTAGATCAGCATCCGTTACCACTGCACCATGTATTTTAGATTTATACATTACTCTATACATAATTTCTCTCCTTTACTGTTTCGCATTCCATACATAACTTTATTTTACTAAAAACTGTATTTTGTAATACCAACAGATCTTCTATATGCAGTCTAGCATTATTCATTATCTTAGCATTATCTTTTGCAAATCCGATTTTCAATAACAAAATAAAATAGTCATGCCACTTTTGCTTCAACAATAACAGATCATTTTTAAGCAAATTTTTATTAAAAATATTGTAAATTTCCATTATTTCAATAAAATAATCTATCAGTGGCAACATTACTCCAAATTTCAAATCATAGATAGTATTGAAACATGCTTCTTCCAGGTTACAATGTTTGGTATACTCATAAAAAATTCTCTTACTGTACATAGAAATAGCATGATTACCACGATAATATGTAAAGTCCCGGCTGCACTCCATCCCGGTCAAGAGAAATTTGTTAAATTCTTCTTTTAAGCTGCAAAAAATCTTATTTCGATCAAACCGTATATTCTTCGCATCCTGCAAATAGCCATATGCACCAAGTCCTTCTGTTATATTTTTTAATGGCATGGGACCCATGTACATAGATGAATCTCCGGAACTATCCAGCATAAAAGTATCTGCCACATAAGCCAGATCGTTTTCTTCATCAAATCCATACATAAGAATAAAATGAAGATATTCTCCGCTCTCTTGATAAACATGATTATAATTCAAGTATTTGTTCTTAATTGCAATGATTACAATACGGTCATCTAAAATAGTATTCAAAATTTTATTCATATACATCTTACTTTTCTTAAATTCAGTATACTTTAATTCAAAAGTAATATTGTCATACTGATCAATTGGCAATTTGTCTTTTACTGTAAGATCCAGAATTCCAATAGTTTGATCGTAGCTCATTTCCAGACCGCCAAATAATATAAAAACTTCACCCTCACAAATATCATATCCGCTGAATTTTAATAAGTTAGTTATAGAAGAATAATAGCAATGTCTGCCCAATTGGTTCTTTAGGCCATGAATCAAGTGTTTCATCTCAAATCCTTTCTAAGAAAAGTTTACATGGAATCAAGTTCCTTAAGAAACTTTTCCGTTTTAATCTCTTTCTCAGTATCCCATAACGATGCAATCATTTCTTTTCCCACAATACCTAATGTTTCCCGGATATCACCCGCATTCTTTTGCCTTTCTAGCACCTCTTCATATGCTTTATAGCAGGGGTCTTTTTTCATATTCTTTCTAATTTCTGATATTTCCGAAGTGTGTAATGTTTTCATGGCCCTGTCTACCGCTTTAAACAGATCTTTATTGCAGGAACAGCTCCGGTCGGCGTTATAGACGAGAATATCACTGTCTTCAAAGATATTAAATTGTCCTACTCCAAAATTTCTGCTGAGTTTAGGAAATTCCTCAAATATTCCCGCCATTGCTTCAATAATAGAAAACATCCAGGGCAAACCCGTATGTTCTCCATCTGCTATCCCAATGTTTTTTAGGAAGGGATTATCTTTTAGATGTTCAAACAAATAATGATTGATGGTATATGGCTTTCTTGTCAGCGGATGGAATGTTATACGATCTGATTTTAAATTCATTAATTTTATTACTGATTCCCGAAACAGCATAATTGATTGTTCTTCGGTAAGGCAGGGAATTCCCAATAATATATTAGTATTTACTTTAAATCCTTCTTCGTGTAACATCCCTATAGCATTTTCTAATTTGGAATCTGACAGACTTTTATTAATCCAATGATTGCGAAGCCACTCATTTGTTACTTCAACTCCTATTTCCAGAAATGTTCTACCTTTTCCCAAGTATCTTTTCATCATTTGAAGCTTTTCCTTAGTTATGCTTTCGGCCCGGACTTCAAATGAATAACGAAATGGCCGGGTTTTATAAACTCCTTCCATTCCAAACAAGCGATCGAATACCTGTTCAGGAAACTCTGTTTCATCCAGGGAATCACATCCGGTAACTACTTCATTTCCCATTTGCTCTGTAACAAACCCCCGTTTGTTTAGAAAACTTAAGCGGACAAATTCTGCATAGAGATTTACATCTTTTTCTCTAAGTGCCCGAATCATAGCATATTCCTTAACCATATTTGACATGTTGTCATTACACATGGAGCAGCCAGATATATTTCCTTTTTTAATTTTATGTTCACAGCCGGTAGTTAATAATAGGTTCATCTGCGGATACGGCTTTGGATAAGGAATAATGGCCATTTCTGCATTTCTTATACCTTCAAATAACTCCTTAGCACTTCTATCCATCGCATCTTTAAAAGCAGAATTATATGATTTCGAAATCGGTTTGGATATTTGCTGCATGATTTCTTGTATTATATACATTTTATCTTTACCTTTCTGTAAATTTTGTGTTCAAATGATTTAACTCTTCATCCAAGACTTCTGTTTTTTCTTTCCACCTATTTCCCCAAATACTTTTAGAAAGCATTTTCCCTGTCCAACGGAGAGTATCATAGACTCCGTCAAGACCAGGGAGTCTTTCATTTTCTTTTTTATAAGCCTGATATTGTGCCTCATTACATAACTGCTCTTTTACACGTTCTAATATAGCCGAATCCCTGGTCTTATCAAACTCAATCATAGCATTGCTTATATAAGAACAAATATCTTTTAGCCCTTTAAATTTATGATACTTTAGTTTCATATCAAAATATTTAATAAAGTTTATTGGTGCAAATACGATTATATCTAATAGCTTCTGATTTTCCATTAACATATAAATCGCATCAAATAAAAAAAAGACAGAAGGATTTCCATCTTCCATGCTTCCTATAACTGCTCTGTTTTTTGACTCCTCTGTCTGTTCAAAATGGTTGTAAATGAAATTTTGTAAAGTATTCTCTTTATTATTTAAAGGAGATACTGTAATTCGGTCAATTTGTAGATCCAATAACCAGTCAACGGATTTTTTTAAAATTAATAATGATTGCTTTTCATTTAAGCCAGGTATCCCAATTAAAAGATTTCCCCTGGAAATACAGCCACATTCTTTTATTGTCCGAATCGCATTGATTATATCTCTGTTTCCTATATCTTTATTTAACCAATGGTTACGGATCCAATCATCATATACTTCTACTCCAAACGCAATCTCAATTGTTTTTGCACTTTTTTTCTTACATTCTCTAATTCTGGCTGCAGATACATTATTTGCTCTGGTTTCCAGTATTAAGCGGTATGGCTTCGACGAAAATAACTGTTCCTTTAGGAAGATCTGCTGAAAAACAGGATCTGGAAGCTCATCTGGACTAAGACTGTCATGACCATTTACATACTCAAATAAATTAGGCATTTTCTTTTTGCCTCTCAAAAGATCAAAACTATATTTAATGACATTTCCATAGCGAACCGGATCTCTTTCTTTTAACAGATTTATCAGAACAAGGCTTTCTAAGTCTTCCTTAAAATAGTTACACATACTGCACCCGGAAAAATTTCCCTTATTTATTTTGTGCGGGCATCCGCTAGTGAATAAACTGGTCATATTCAGCCATTCTGAAATAGGTCCATTTTCATGCACATTAAATTTATCAATAATGCTGTTTTCGATTTCCTCATTCGAAAGCTGATCTGCCTCCAACATTTTGCTCTTATATTCATCCGAAACAGAACGCCATATATATTCTAAAACCATAGTAATAAACATGATATTTTTCGCATGGCATTCAGGCCATACATCCCCCTTTCTCATCATATTGATACCAAACATTCAAAAATTCTTCCATATACACTTATTTCCCTGCCATAAATATGTTTAAATTCTACAATAGGCCATTTAAGCTTTAACCGCTGTACCGCTCCATCATGCAATATCTCTCTGGATATTTTGAAGCTATAATGGCTCCACTGTTCTGTTAGAACAGGTTGACCTATGCATTTATTATTTAAAAGAATACAGGCTTTTACTTCCAGTTTTTTTGCAATTGGGGAACTGATTGTCAGATCTACACTTATGTCATTATTACTATCAGCAAATAAATAAAATTCCGTTTCCGGGCTGAAAGCTTCCATATACCCTATATTATTTTCTGTACACATAAAAAATGCTCTGTTATTTCCATAAACCTGTGTTCGGTATGATTGTTGCAGTAAATCTAGTTTTCCATCTACTGATCCGTATCCTGCCATCCATAAATCTGCAAGCTCAATGTGATTACCTTTATCTTTCTGTCTGATAACTTGATCCATTGCTTTTATTATATCTAAGGCAACATTTTTATTGTTCATTGAACTCTCAGGAAATGCCGGCCATAAATCAAATTTTGTAAGCTCCGTATAATGTTTATGTAAATACCATGGTATTCCTGATGTTGCTATTTCAATATATAATTGAAAAGCCCTTAATGCTTTTGGCCAATAATTAACCGACAAAACACATTGTTCTAAGAGCCTTTCATATGGCTGATTCCATTTTTGTCCAGAATCAATTGCTGACAGTAAATATGCTCTGCCTAATACCATACGATTTTCATCCAAAGAATCTAAATCTTTCCTTTTTTTTCTTTCAGCCTGAATAAGCCTTTTATCTAATATATAATCTAAGATTCCACCCATTACACATTTAATTCCATAATCATTCAAATGATATGCATTTAAAAAAAATTCTTTACCAAATATTTTATCTTTGCTATAGGAGAAAAATATTTTTCGTATATCTAAGATATCTACATCAAACTTCTTTGCAAGTCTACGCACAATCATACGTATATTGGGACATGATAAATGTGTATTTCCTCCCGACAGAAGATCCAAAACGGCAATTTTTTTTAAACTTCTCATTTCCTTGTCATAGTTTCTTTCTGCTCTATATATTTCAGCAAGCATTTCATACGGGTATGGGTTGATGCTATTCATTGCTGTCATTTTTTTTAAAGTTGCTTTTGCTTCTGAATAATTTTTATATTGAAGCAGTAATTTAGCTTTCTCTGAATACTCCTCCCATGTCTCTGCCTTTTTCCCATAAAATCCTTTGAAAGGATTGCTCACCGCATAATCCCAATTCTTGAGATTTTGTTCTGGAAGGATAAATAAAACTGGAATTTTATAATCACGCTTTATATTTCCCAAAACCTTCATAAGATTTTCCAGAAGAGGATTTACTTTATGTAATATCATAGTCTGGATTTTTTCTATATTTTTGCTTTCTGACATATCTGCAAAGATAGCTTGTTTCTCAGCCTCTGTAAATATTACATCATCCTTCCACAGTATATCTCCTAAAAAAAGTATGATTAGATCCGGATTCAACTTAAGTGAAGACAAAACAAGCTCAATGAGTGTGTGATACATAAGATTATCTTTAGATAAATCAATGACCTCTGTTTTTCCAAAATTATCTTCCATCATTTTCTCCAGAACTATTGCTGGAGAGAAGTGTGGACGGTAATAATGACCCATACCAACGGAATCACCAATGTAAACCACACGTCTGTGCTCTTTATTTAATGAAAAAGATAATGTCCATGCCCAGTGACTGTATTCCCTGTATCTTGCCGGATCCCTTATAAATATTTCAGACTTTCTGTTCTCTCTTATTTTCCATATACCTATTTGCTTGTCTGATCCCATATTGATTTTCTCCTGTTTTTATTCTAACCGATACATCTCCATTTTCTCTTTTACTTTATCTAAAGTGAAACCAGCTATTTTTCTTGCATTATGTGTACCCTTAATCAACAATTGATCAATATATTTATAATCTCCTTCATATTCTTTCCTGCGGATCCTGATTGGTTTTAAAATATATTCCAAAGTGATCTGCAACTGCTTTCTGCTAGCTTCTTCTATATTTTCTCCCTTTTTGAATTTACGTATATACATTTCAACTAAACCGTCGTCCGGTTCAAATATTTTCAGATATTCTATGATCGGATTTTTGTCATATACTGTTTCCCTGCCCGAAGGAATCCAGGGCATAGCCTGAATTTTGTATTCAATCTCTTTTGCAGTATCTTTCAAATAAATACTGTTGTTACGGCTCTTGCTCATTTTATTTGCTCCGTCCGTACCAACCAGACTATGATTGTAACCGATTATGCATTTCGGTTTCTTTATATTTGCATCATAAGCACTATTTACACGATCTATTATTTCCCAGGTCACTTTTAAATGATCCTTATTATCCAAACCTACCGGTACAATATCTGCATCCAAAGCAATAATATCACAGGCTTCCATCAACGGATATGCCAGAAGTCCCATTGGAATCTCATCCATACTGGATTTTTCTACCATATCCAGCAGGCCAGGATTAACTTTTAACCTGGATATAGTTACAAAGTTATGTAGTAACATATAAAGACTATTCATTTCAGGTACATTTGACTGCAGATAAAAATTTGTTGTATCAGGATTTATACCTGCTGCAATACAGTCCAAAATAATCTCTCTGGCATGTTCCCTTATCCTTTTTATATCTATTTTTGTACATCTTGTAGTCAACATATGCAAATCAGATAAAATAAAATAATTTTCTTTTTTTTCCTGTAAATTAATATACTCTTTCAACGCACCTATAAAATGTCCCAGATGCAGTGCACCTGTAGGCCTAATTCCAGAAAGCATCCTCATTTGATTTCCTCCAGACTATTTTCAAACTTTGTTGTTTTTTCCATCTCATTCATTTGTATTCTAAGCCATGATATAGACGGTTTTTTATTTTCATTCTCCATTAAAATAATATCATCTACTATTAAAAGATACAGCTTACATATAATAAATTCTTTAATTGCATGATACAATTCGTCTTGATTAAAAAATTTCTTTGGGAACAGAGGCACTGCAGCCAGTATCTCACATCCAATATTTTTACTGCAGTTTATCAACAGTTTATGTAATACAGGAAACCTTTCCTCAGATATAAAATGAACCCCTTCTTTCTTACAGGATGCTGATAAATAAATAGTAGGTATTGCATATGCATTTCTTTTTAAAACTTTATGCAGAGCATTAAATAAATTATTTGTTTGCGGATTTCCAAGAATCATTCGTCCCATTGAATACGCTTCTTCTCTTTGAAAACTTCCCTGAAACCATCCGACTAACTTCCCCTTTTTAAGTGCAGAAGTTATTAGCTTAAAATATTCTTCATCTTTTCCTGCAAAATCATGATAAGTGAGATCTGTCTGCTCCATTATATGAAGGATTTTCTTTTTATTATTTGACAAAGCAGAAGATTCTTTCCATTTACCGTATAATGGCAACTTATATAAACCAATCTGTAGACTACCTAAAATTGCAGCTCCAAATGCGCAGATGTAATGATCAACATTTGAAATCATATAGAATCTATGATAATATTTATTAACTATGTGAGCATTATTTTCATTAAACAGCAAATTACCGCCTAAGCATATGCTTCCCGTTTTACTGTGTGATAAAAGCAGGTTAATTTTTGACTCTATATATTCTTCCTTAAAGACGGCCAAAGAATTAATCAGATTTATATAACATTGTTCCATATTATTCCACTTGTTCCCTGACATAAATCCTAAGATTTCTTGCAATCTCTTTTTAAAGTTATCATAAAAGTTGTTTGTCGGGACTGTATCTGGATCATGAGCTATCCAATACTCCACTTCTGAATAGATATCTCTTATCTGAGTTAAATATATACTTTTTCCATTTCTTCCCAATCTTAAAAAGTCGTGATCTGGCAAGCTTTTATCATAACCAGTATAAATTTTAATTAGCTCATAAACTATTGCAAATGGGTGTATGTAATATTTATTTTCATAATGGTTGACTTTTTGGTTCTCCCCGTATCCAAAACCAATATTCATATAGACATGATCCCTGTGAAGTATTAGAATATCAGATTTTGAATAACGGGAATAATAAAAAGAAATTTTTGCTGTCAATATACTTTTGTCAAAATGCATAATTGGACCGTAATAATGAAATTTAAGGCGAAAGTTTCGCTCTATATCTTTGTATTTCATATCTGTTCCAGGAATTGTATTATTTGACTTTAGCTCCAGGCACAATACGATTTGGTCTATTTCATTGATATGGATGGATGATTCTTTCAGGCACGCTTTTATCGCATTTATTGGCACCGAATACATACTATAGGAGCAGAAGTATGCTTCCCGCAGGCAGGAGATAACCTGCCCATCAACCAAAATACAGCAATATGAATCATATTTTCCTATTTCTATCCCTAAAACAGCTTTCTTTATGTGGTAATTACATATTTGTGACAATATTGTATTCCTTCCCTATTTTTATTAATTATCTATTACATTTTTTCATTTTTTGTTGTATAGTATCAATCAGCGATTGTATTGATTGAAAACTTTTATTATTAAAGTTTAATTCTTTAAGTAAAAATCGAATATCAAACTCCTCTTCCAGAAGAACTCCCAGCCTCACAAAACTTATGGAATTAAATCCCAGATCTAATAATTTCGTTTCAACACTATAATCCTCTGGCCTTATTTTTATTTTCATTGCCTCTGTCAAAACATCATAAACTCGTTGTTCTAAATCTTTAATATCACTGTACATCTCTGTATTCCTCCCATTTTATTTTTTTCAGCCTATCAGTAGCTTTCGGATCCAGCTCTTTTTTATCTGTATGGCATTTTCTGGACAAAGTTCATGACAACAATAGCAGCAAATGCACGTATCCCTCTGTATGGTAACTTTACCGTCTTTGACTTTCATAACCTGAGCAGGACATACGTTCACACATTTTTTACATTTTTTGCATTTTTTATGAATTATGTTAGGTGTAGCGCGGAATTTTTTTACTAGATAATCCTTTATACTATCCGGAATGAAAGTTCCTAATGAGTTTACTCCTACCGTATTCGGCAATAGAAAAGGCCGTATGTTTATACCGCTTAGTTTCTCTCCTTTAATTTGTATATCTTCTATCCTTCCACTATCCAGTCCACGTTCACAAGCAGTCTTGATTGTCGGAACACTTAACGGATTCAATCCTATTATATGTGATGCTAATGTATCAAGAGCATAGGGATCTGTAGATGTCAAAATTAAGCCTGCATGACGTATTTTACCGCCTGAGGGCCCATCGCCTTCCATACATTCTATAGCATCCATAACTGTAACCAGTGGTTTGATATATTGGCAGATATCCACTAATAAATCAGAAAAATTTTCTGTATTTTTCATATTGAAATGACACGCTCTTTTCATCAGGCCTGCGATTACTCCGAAATTATTTTTAACTGCACCCGTATATGTCATCATTGCATGTGTTTTTAATTTGGGTACGGACACTATATAATCAACGTCCTTAACTATTTTAATTAAATCAACATTATGTAATACTTTACCACCTTTAATCTTTACATTTATAACTGATGTATCGTAATTTAATTCACATCCTGTAGCATTTGCGACGGCTTCCATTCCCGTTTCCTTATATACACTTTGCAGCATAGATTTCGTGTATGGGCCTCCCGGACTATCACCGATAATTACTTTACATCCTAATCCCAGAAAATAATTAACCACATTCCGGACAATCAGAGGATGTGTCGTGATAGCCTCCTCTGGCTTACTTTTCATTAAAAGATTTACCTTTACCAGGATTTTTTTGTCCCTTAAATTTTCTTTTGCTGGAAGAACCGAATCGATACTTTTATAAATTTTTTGTTCCATTTCTTGATTATTATATTGGCTGCATTTTTCTATATAGACTAATTTTTCCATATATTCACCTATGTATTATCCATATCTGTTTTATTTTTATTGAAGCATCGTAATATGATTGCATATAGCCATACAAGGATTATCAGAAGCAAGAACAGCATTATGCATAATATCATACTTTGCGGTACCCATACGCTAATTGTATTCCATGTCAGACCTTCACTAATATATCCTGGTAAAAAAAATATTTGCCCAATAAGAAAAAAGACACAAAAACAACTTATAATAATTATAATCTTACTCATCTTTCTTTTAGCACAGATAAGGCCATGCATTCGGATATAGACGATTCTTCGTCTAATTAATAAACCTAAAATTATTAGCAAAATTCCTAGTATAAGTGAAAAGATCGTCATTAACATATCTAAAAGCTTTATACTGTCCATTGACAGATCAGCAGGTTCATTATTATGATATAGTTGATTAATATTGCTAAGTAAATCCTGGACAAGTCCAGTACTTACATTAGTCATAACGCAAATGCCAAAATCCTGTTCCAAATCCATATACAATCCGGCGGTATAATTGGGATTGAGTCCTATGCTTGTTAATAATTTACCAGATTGATCCACTTGCCAACCAAATGCATAATTGCTTTTTCGTTTCGAAGAATTGCTGGTGTCATATACATGAGATTTACTTATCAGCTCTTGATAAATATCTGGTACATTGTATATGCCCATTTGAATTTGCATCCATCTAAGCATATCTTCAGCATTAGAAATAAAATAGGCAGATGGAGTATTGCCTCTATAGAAAGGTGCTTCATACTCATTTACTGTCATGAAAGAGAATCTGTGCCCAGAAGCCATATTATCTAGGGTATTATAGTTATTCTCCAAAATGAAAGTATGAAATAATCCCAAAGGCTTCAAAATATTATCAGTCATAAATTTCTGAAATGATTCTCCTGTTACTATTTCTATCAAAAGCCCTAATAAGTCGTAATTAACTGAAGAATAAGCATATGCTTCACCAGGTTCGAATTCCAGTCGGAAATCCTTTAAAAGCACTCCCACGTTTCTTAGTGCATCCCCGCCAATTTCCGGTTTAATTGCCAGCATAGCTGAGTAGGGTATTCCGCTTGTATGATTTAACAAATCTTTTATTTTTATCTTATTGGCACTATTTCTGTCAGTATCTATGCTATCTTGAATATACAACCACGGAATATATTTTGTTATGGGGTCATTCGTATTGAGCAGCTTCTCTTTCTCCAGATATATAATACCGATTGCTGTAAACATTTTGCTGACAGACCCTAATTCGAATAATGTATCCTCTGCTATTTTACCTTCCTTGTCCAATTCATTCATGCCTTTTGAGATGATAATGCTTTCATTTTGATCTACAATAGCTATAGAAAGTCCAGGAAACTTAGTATCATTGTAAATTTGATCGATATATAATTCTAACAAATCTTTTTTATTGCTTTGTGCCCTCACCGGCAAGGCAAAGAGAAAAACAGAAATAATTAACAAAACAAAAATAAATAGAAATATTTTAATTTTCTTCACTTGCATTTATTGTTTCTCCAATACTATTATGGGCGTGCTTCGCCATTACGAATCCAAGTCCGCATTTAAAGGTTCATATTTATTTTGAATCTTCACTTGCCGCAACAATATGAAAATTCTATCTTCGTAAAGCACTTTCTATATATTTTAATAATATCAGCTTAGATTGAACACATACTGTTGTACCGTTTTTATATACTTATAGTTCCTGCTATATTAAGTAATGTGCCCTCTTTATATATGTTCGAAACTTACACTAATTTACTATCAATTTTTAAAACAGTCTGCAGCAAGACATTAGCCCCCATCCAACAATTGTCTAATGCTGTGAACTCATTTTCACAATGGCTCAGACCATTTTTACTGGGTACAAAAATCATTGCTGTTGGTAAAATTTCTGAAATATATTGTGCATCATGGCCTGGTCCGCTAAACATTCTTAAAGTAGAATAGCCAAAATCTCTTGCACTTCTTTCAACATAATTTACTAATTCCTTATTAAATTCTACTGTTTTCCTGGACCATAATTCTCTTATATACACTTTGCACTTATTTATTTTCTCCGGTGTACGGTTAATAATATTTACTGCCTTTGCTAAGACTTTAGCATCTCTATGTCTGGCATCTAAAGTAAAATGCACCTGATCAGGGATAACGGTATGTACATTTGGAGATACGAGAAACCTGCCTATAGTATATACCAGATTCTCATCTAGCTTAGATAACTGAAACTTCAGATAATGAATCACTTCTACAGCGGCAGCCAGGGCATCCTTTCGCTGATTCATAGGAGTAGCACCTGCATGATCCGCCTGTCCTATGAACGAAAACTCATAGTTAAGCATCCCAACTACCCCTTCAACGATCCCTATTTCTTTTTTTTCTTTCTCCAATACCGGTCCCTGTTCAATATGAAGCTCAACCAATGCAGCCTGTCCTGTTACGGCATTCAGCCTGTTTTCTATCTTTCCTCTATATCCGCTCCTGTCAAGAGCTTCCTCAAATGTAATTCCATCGCAGTCTTTTACTGCCATCATTGTAGAAAGGTTAAACTTCTCACATATAACCCCCGATGCCATCATAGCCGGTTCAAATCTAACACCCTCTTCATTTGTCCAAACCACAATTGTTATGGGATGTCTATGCTTTATCTTTTCTTTATAAATTGTCTCTACTGCTTCTAACGCTGCTAAAACACCCAACACACCATCATAATTACCACCTTTAATCACAGAATCTAAATGTGAACCTATCATAATTGCTGGAAGATCTTCACTGCCAGGCATAGTTGCATAGATATTTGCCAGATCATCTGTTCTGATTTCCATACCCATAACTAAACATTTTCTACAGAATGCATCTCGTGCTTCAAGATCTTCCACAGACAATGATAGACGCGTAATGCCTCCATTTTCGGAAGATCCATATTTACTAAATTCTTGTATTTTATAGTTTAACCTTTCTTTATCGCATGTTATCATGGCATTCACCTTCCTTTATATTGAGTTCAAATTAAAAATTATTAAACGGAAGTAACCTGAGTCTTTTTTGCCTTCCGTTTAATAAACTTTCCAAAACCTGGCACGCCCATAAACTTTCCGTTGTCATACACCAATTTACCTCTGACAAAAGTCAATACAGGAAACCCGTGAAAGCTTTTTCCTTCCCAGATTGTATGGTCACATTTGGAATGCATATGTTTTGCAGAGACCGTATAATCTTTATCTGGATCATAAACCACAATATCAGCATCTTTTCCAATTGATAAAGATCCTTTCTCATGGCATCCAAAAATTTTTGCAGGATTAAAAGAGCATACTTCTACTGCTTTCGAAAAACTTATCACTCCTGCATTGGCAGCATTTAATATATACGGATAGAGAAATTCAATTCCTCCGCAACCATTTGGTATTTTTGTAAAATCATTAATTCCCCAATCCTTCTGTTCTTTATAAAACGGACAATGATCTGTCGCTATCGTATCTATATCTCCCCTTTTCAAAGCATCCCAAAGTGCTATTTTACTATCCTTGCCTTTCATAGGCGGTGAGCAAACGAAATTCCTGCCATCTTCTCTTTTGTAAACATCACAGGTGAATTCCAGGTATTGGGGACAAGTCTCTGCGTAAATCCTGTATCCAGAATCCTTTGCCAAAGTTACGGCTTCTATGCCTTCTTTGTCTGCCATATGTACAATATATAAAGGTTTATTAAAGGAAACAGCCCAGTGAACCGCCCGCTTAACAGCCTCTGACTCCACGCATTCAGGCCTGCTTACATAATGATACCATGCACTGGTTTTACCATTTCTTAACAATCTTTCTATATTCAGGTCAATCGCATCCGAATTTTCTGCATGGATGTTAACAATAGCTCCAACTTTATCCGCTTCCAACAAAACCTTAAGAAATGTTCCATCGTCAACCATCATCTTTTCTTTTTTATATACAAAAAAGCACTTAAAGCTTGTTATACCAGCTTGAACAGCAGATTCAAATTCATCTAATATAGCATCATTATTTAAATCTGTTATAATACAATGAAAACCGTAGTCTACACATACTTCTGCTTGGGCGATACTTTTTCTTTCTTCTATTGTTTCCATAATTCCCTTGCCAGATCTTTGCATTGCATAGTCTATAATCGTTGTGACACCACCGCACGCCGCCGCTTTTGTTCCTGATAAATAACCATCAGATGAGACAGTTCCTCCAAAAGGCATAGCCATATGGGTATGTGCATCAATGGCACCAGGGAGTATAAATTTTCCTGTTACATCAATAATTTTAGAAGTATTATCCTGTAAATCTGTTCCAATTGCTGCTATTTTCTCACCACTAATCCCTATATCAGCTTGATACATTTCTTCTGACGTAACAAGTATTCCATTCTTTAATATCAGATCCATATCATTAATCCTTATATTCATTTTTCTATAAAATTATTATACTATTTAATCATATTACTTACTCTTTTCTTTATATATATGAGCAAAATAATTTAGCTTATTTTGGATAAATTCTTTTGAATTAATTATCGTTATTAATTCTTTATACTTTTCATTCAAATGCCGTGAAGATAAATATCTCATCTTTATTACCGGTTGAAATATAGTGTAATAATCCCAATTATAAGTCTCGATTTTCTTATGGCGGTCCAATTGTTGATAGAGAGCTGTACCCGGATAGGGGGTATAAATAGTAATATTTGCCCCAAATAATTTCGTATCATATATAAATTCCTCCAGATATTTAAATGTTTCTTCCGTATCTCCTTCTTGTCCTACAATGAAGCTTCCGGTAATACCGATCCCATGAGATTGTATTCTTTGAATGTTTTCCTTATATTTAGGGAGATACCTGTATTTAAAATTATCTTTATCAATTCCTTTTAAATTTCCACGGGAAATACTCTCTAATCCAATTAATACCTGACGTAGACCTGACCTATATGCTGCACGAATACTGTTGCTGTTCTGTCCAAAAGATATATCTGCATTAGCATACCATTTAAAAGTATTATTCCCCAACAGATCAAGTAGGTTATAAAAATGATCAGTATCGCTTAAAATATTATCATCTGTAAGATACAAATTTCCAACATGATCCAAACTGCTTATTACGTCCAGCTCTTTATCAATCTGCATTAAATTCTTGCTGCGAAATATATTTCCGTACAAACTTCTCACATTACAGAATTTACAATTATGAGAACACCCCCGTGCAGTCTGCATCGGTATAAGACGCCTTTCTTTTTTATTCAGCAAACCGAAAAGAGGGGTCGGAGATTCTTCCAGACACTTTCCTGAATTTACCTGTATATATCTGGATTTAGCTTGCCCCGAAGCATAATCCTGCAAAAATTCCCGGAATATAACTTCGCCCTCACCAATGAGTATGGTATCACAGTAATCTTTAGCCTCTTCCCGGCAAAATGTTGTATGTACTCCCCCCATTGCAATAAAGCTGCCTTTTTCTTTAAAAATTCGTGCGTAGGAATAGGCTCTTTTTACATTGGGCGTTACAGTATAAAAACAAACAATATCATAGTTAACAGATGTATCAATTTCTCTAAAAAATTCATCCGCGATACTTACCTCATATCCCTCTTCCTGAGCAATTGCCGCCAATAATAATATAGAAGGTGTTACGACATTCCAGCTTTTCTGTTGCAGCAAATTATTAAACTCCCTGTCCCAATGAGTGTTTAATATAAAATCACCGTTTGGCCCATTCATTTTAGGAACTGTTAATAATATTGATTTCATATTCATCTTCTCTTTTCTGCAAAAAGCTTTTTAAAATAATCTCTGCGCTCTAACGTAGCCTCTTTGGAATAGATACTTTTAAGTACATATTCAAACCCATCTTCCAATTCTTTCGCCGTCATTCTTTTTGGCTGCACTACAACATTCCAAAGTGTATAACTACCCCAGTGTTTTGTTAATATTCTGTTCTCTTTATCAAGATTATCATACAAAACAGAACCAGGATAAGGAGTTGGAACTGAAATCATAGCGCCGTATAAGTGAGTTTTCAAAGTAAAATCAACCACTCTTTGAAAAACGGATGTATCATCCTGATCCAGTCCTACAATAAATGTTCCCCAAACACCAATCCCATAAGATTGTATCGTTTTTATAGCTTCTTCATAGAAATCCAGTCGTTTGAACTTCCACTCTTCCATATTTTTCAAAGAATTTGGAATAATACTTTCAAAACCAATTACCAGCTTCCTGCACCCTGATGCATACAGTAGTTCCAGAACTTTTCTGTTCTTGGCAACCTCAACATCCGTATGTGACATCCATCTGATACCGGTATCCTGTAACTTTTTTAACAGATTTATTGAAAAATCACTTTGTACCAGCATGTTATCATCAGTAAAATAAATATGAGGCTTATTTTTTAGCTTTTTAATACAATTTATTTCATTAATAACCTGCTCTACATCCTTATGCCTGTATTTTGCACCATATACTTTTGTAGATGCACAAAATACACAATTATGAGGACACCCTCTCGATATTTGAACCGGTATGGTGCGATACTTATCTATTTTTAATAAGTCATACCTGGGAATTACCGTATTTTTCATGTCGATGACAGAATTATTTTTATAAAATTTTTTCGGATTTCCTGATTTAAAATCCTCTGCAAATAATTTGAACGTCAATTCTCCTTCACCAATAAAAACCGTATCAAAATACTGTGCTGTCTGTTCCGGCACATTTGTAGGATGCATTCCTCCACATATTGTATACACCCCAAGCTCCCTGAACTTTATTGCAAGCTCATATGCCCTTGATGCCTGCTGAGTCATGAATGACATTGCAACTAAATCATAATCATCCGTAAAATTAATTTCTTCTATTTCTTCATCAATATAAACTACTTCTTCAAAATAAGGAGTCGCCAGAGCAGCAATTGTAAGCAATGGAGAGTTTGGGCAAGACATCAATTCTTTTAATGAATCCACATCAGAAAGCTGCTTGTATAACTCAGCTGTTCTCTTATTTTCTGCATTGGTTCCCATGCCAACTCCTTTAGGTGATATCAGAGCTATTTTCATATTAATCTCCATTCCGCGCGCCTTCGGGCGCGGCACAAATAGTAATGAAAGTTTTTGAATCCCCTCCAGTTTTTGATACAATAGATTTAAGAAGCTATACTACAAAGCACGGGAGGAGGAGTCGTAAAAACTCTCTTCGTTTTAGACCGCATTTTATTCAGTGTAAGCATCATCTTTTCAAGCACAAATAAGTGGCTCTATAAGACCGAACACTAAGAATTGTTTTAACTCTTTGTTAAATTGTGTGATGGTGCAGTCAATGGCTTCTTCATCCTATTTAGAAAGGAGTTTTTGACCATGAAAGTTGTTTATCAAACCTGTTGTGGTGTCGATGTCCATAAATCGTTTCTCGTTGCCACGATTATCAAAACTACCTCTGGAGTTCAACCTTCTTATCATAAGAAGCGTTTCTCCACCTTCAACAATTCAATCTTAGAATTCAAGCAATGGCTGCTTGATAATCAGTGTTTCGATCTTTGCATGGAATCTACCGGTAAATACTGGGTCCCTGTTTTTAACCTCTTGGAAGACGATATTAACGTCACCATCGCCAATCCCAAATGGGTGAAGGCTGTCAAAGGTAATAAGGATGACACTAAAGATTCCAAATGGATTGGGGATTTATTTCGATTAGGTTTCGTTCCGGGTAGTTATATCCCTTTCCGGGATATTCGCATTTTGCGTGAATTCACTAGATATCGCTACAAGCTCGTTTCCTGCCGCTCCAGCGAAAAGAATCGGTATCAGAATGCTCTTACTGTTTGTAATATCGCATTAGATTCTGTTGTTTCCGATGTCTTTGGGAAGTCAGCTACCTCTGTTCTTGACTACCTAATCGAGCAATCCGACAATTCCATCAACCATGAAGAAATTTCTTCCAGACTCCTCCTTTCACTTAAGAAGAAGTCTGACAGTGTCTTTGAATCCATCGAAGGGTATCAGATGACTGACTCCCAAAAAGATCGGATGCGCCTCGTCCGCGCACACATAGATTATATCACATCTACTGTAATTGATATAGACACTAAGCTTGATGAATTAGTTGCTCCCTATGAAAATGCAATCCAGTTACTGAGTACCATTCCGGGGATTAAACGTAATAGTGCAATCACTATCATTTCCGAAATTGGTACTGATATGACTCAGTTTTCTTCTTCCAAACGTATATGTGCCTGGGCCGGACTAACTCCGGGCAGCAATGACTCTGCTGGTAAGAAAAAATCCGTCAGAATTACACGTGCCGGCGTCTACCTCAAACCTGCATTAGTACAATGTGCTCATGCAGCCGTGAAATCTGACAAATCTCCTTACTACAAGCAAAAGTACGAACGCATTATGAAGCGAAGAGGTAAGAAACGAGCCATCATTGCAATTGCCAGAATGATTCTTACTGCAATTTACCAAATGCTAAAAACTGGTGAAGTCTGGAATCCTACTGACTTATACAAAATCAATATGCCTGAACCTTTGAAAGAAAAACAAAAAGCAAAGGCAATCAAGCAAGCATTGAAACTTCTTATAGGCGAGGGAATCATTCCCGAATCGTTAGAAGCTTCTTAAAATGAACATAATTCTTTGAATATTTTTTCGCTATTCTTGGATAGCTTGTTTAAGTGCGCCATTTTCTGGCTGTCCACGACTTTCTTTCACACTATTCATCCTGTCCATGTTTTTTTAATAATTTTTTAATGTTACCCATTCTTTTTCTAGTATTATCTATAGAATAGAAATGATGATATAAATATGCAACACCCTTTGCCAGTTCCTCCTCCGTCAATAACTTTGGCTTATACACAACATCCCAAAAGGTGTACCGGCTCCAGTCATAGTCAATAATCCTGTCATTTTTCTCCATTTGTTTAAATAATTCTGTACCAGGCAGCGGTGTCATTATCGTGAAGCTGCCCGAATATATTCCATTATCAATTGCAAACTTTAAAGTATTTTCGAATACGCCGGAATCATCATGATCAGATCCAAACATAAAGGAGCCCCATATATAAATACCTGACCGGTTAATTTGATCTATTAACTTTTGGTACCTGTCAACTAAATTTGCTTTCCACTTCCTGGCATCTAAAAGTTCCAGCCCTGACCGGGATATATTTTCAAAACCGATAAAGAGCCATCTGCATCCACTGGATTTTAACAATTGAAGTATCTCCAAATCTTCTGCTACTGAAAGATCCGTTTGCGTTCCCCATATGATACCTTCCTTTTCTATAGCTCTAATTAATTTTTTAGAATTTTCCCTGTTAACGAACATATTATCATCAGCAAAAAAGATGAATGGATTTGGTTCGATACGCTTTATAGCCCGAATCTCACTCATCACCTGCTCCACTGATTTACATCTGTAAACTGATCCGTACATAACCGGAAGGGTACAGTAGCTGCATGTTCGCGGACACCCCCTCGTTGTCTGGATACTATAGGAGCTATATAGTGATTTATTAACTAGGTCATATCTTGGTACCGGAGATTTCCTTATATCAGCAAAACACTCTGCCTTATATATTTTTCTTGCCGCCATATTTGAAAAATCATTTAAAAATTGATCAAAAACAGGCTCGGCTTCACCAATAATCACAGTATCAGCATACTTCGATGCCTCTTCCGGATATATGGTAGCGTGAATGCCTCCAATAACCGTATAGCATTGATTTAAACGGAATGCTTTAACGATTTCATAAGCTCTGTTTATCTGCTGTGTCATACCCGTAACCAATACTAAATCAAAATGCTCCTCAAATGGAATTCTTTCACCATGATCTTCATCTATAAAATGTAATTCATAATCATCAGGAAACAGCCCTGCAATCGTCAAAAGACTCAAATTTGGCGTTTCCCACGCTCCATAAAATTTTGATACAATATCGTTCTGCTCCAAAAAAGTCTTTAAATAAGTATTTTTTCCATACTTCGATCCCTTAGGAACAATCAAAGCCGTTTTTATCATCTTAATACCCTACATTGCTGCCATTCCTGCAATATTGCTCTTTAAATACTTTTATAGTAAGTTGAAAGAATATATTATTTGAGCAGCCTTTCTACTTTATTTTCTTCCAACCACATACCTTGGGGCTGCCATATTTAGCTATAAGAATGAAATATATTCACCCCAGTATATTTATTCTACCATTTGTTCCACTGATCTGAACCGTATCTCCTTCATTAAACACGGCGGTTGCATCATCATTAAATACAACAACAGGTATACCATATTCGCGTGCAACAACAGCACCATGTGACAACATATTTCCATAACTCATAATCAAACCCGATGTAATCTCTAATACCGGAGTCCAACTGGGATGAAAAGTTCTTACCACACCTATTGTGCCTGGAACAATTTTGCTAAGATCATTTAAACTGTTAATGATTACAATTTTACCAGTAGCAACTCCCGGGGCAATACCCATCACTTTATAACTTAAGTAGCTGCCTTCTTTTTGAACCGGAACAGGATCAGAACCTTTTATTATATATTCAGGCTTTTCCTTTTTCGCCTTCTTAAATAATTCCTTTCGCATATTGATAACATCCTGTGGAATACTTTGTGAGGTATAGAATATTGCTTCATTTATCTCATCAATTGTCATATGGAATATGTCCTGACGTTCTTCCAACTTCTTTAGATCAACCAAATTTTTTGCTATTTTAAGAAGAATTTGTCTTATTAAAATCCAGCTTTTATCAAAATAATAACGTTGATCTTCACGCAATTTCATATATTTTCCAGTTAAATAGATAACTTCTTCTAAACTCATAGCTTCTATACTGCTGATATTTCCCTGATCATATATGGTTAGAATATCTTGTTGCTCTTCTTTTTCCAATTTTTTATCTAAATGATCCTTAACTTTGATTAATTGTTTTAACAGATCGATTACTTGCGTGGGATTTTCTTCCCAATGAGGATAATAAATATCATCACAGTATGTACTTCTATGCCCATGTTTAATTAAAAACTCAGCTATTGCTCCTTTCAAATAGCTATATTTTTCATTACAAAAGATTTGTTCTAAGATATAATCACTGTCTTTTTCATTAATCAGCCAAAAGTACCGACTATTATTCTGTATCTGCCGTACAATGGCCAGCAACTCTTTGTTAGCGTTAATTGTATAATTTATATTGGACTGCATACCCATTAGTTTATCGGCAGCTTCTTTATTCAATTTATTTTTAGAAAGTCTTTTTTGCGTTTCTTTATACATAATCTGCGCAAACCCTAAAAATCTATAATGATCTATTCCAATAAAATAACAAAAGTTATAAACAACTTGATCAAGTAATGCTATCAAATTTTCTGAATGGGATTGCGTTTTTAATTGCCTTTTAAATCTGATAATATTTCTATCATATTCATCTAAGCGCGTATACCAATTCTTATAACTTTGTCTTATAAGTTCTTTCAGCAGATTTTTTTTGTGATGGTTATTGGAAGTATCTGCCTCAAAATATTTTTTTTGATATTTAACATTCCAATACACCCTGTTATTGATAAAACACAAAGGTTTTTCGTTAAACTGATTACCAGGTTTTTCATTAAAATAACTAAGGTATACCATTTCCTGCCATTTATCTAAAAATGACAAATAGCATACTGATGCTGGTTCTGCGAATCTATCTAATAAAATGCAGTCTGTGTCCTTAATTACTGATTTAAAATACTGATCCGGTTTATAAACTCTCACAACAGGTCGAATCTGAAATACATATATTTCTCCGTTAATCATTCCCCACTCAATATCACAGGGAAATCCAAAATCTTTTTCTGCCTTTATTGACAATTTGTAAAGATCTTTAATTTCAATTTCATTCAGCAAAGAATTATCCTTTATATAAGAGATATCATCACTGTGTTTATCAATGTAATATCTTTGCGCTATTTCTTTATTAGCTATCATTTTAAAGTTATTCTTTTTAACTGCTTCAAGAACTATTTCCTGTTTATACGAAACAGGATTTATTGTAAAGATTACTCCGGATTTATCACAGTCAAGCATTTGTTGGATTAAGACCGCCATTCCAGAAGAACTTCGAATATTTCCAGAATAATTCATTGCTTTGCTGGCAAAGGCTGAACACCATATTTTTTTTATAGCTATTATTAATTCTTCAAATGTACATATATCCGTAATACTTTTGAATATACCTGCATATGTTTTTTCAAATCCATCCTCATCAGTCGCTGAAGACCGAGCAATTAACCTGTCTGAACCATTGAGTAATTCAGTATATATCCATTTCAGCTCAGTTAATTGATCTGTTGAAAAAGATCCACTCATAATTTGATCTGATAATGAAGTTATATGTTTTTCATTTATATTATTGTATTTAACAAAATGTGTAAAATAATCAACAGATAGAATATAGCCACTACAAACCCTATACCCAAAGTTAAGAAGCCGGCTGATGTTATAAGCTTTTTCTCCTACCCTCTCCCTGTTTTCTGCTCTTATTTCGTTAATGTTTAAAATATTAATCACCTCATAACTAACTTTCGGTCAAAACGAACTCCTCATGGACTATTCATTAATTCTACCGATTACATATTTTCCCTTTGACCATCCATAATCATTTACATAAATTTCAACCATTGCTATACAATGTCCGCATAATATTTGAATGGATGTATAATCCCAAACATCTGATATGTTATCAATAGTTGTTAAAATAGAACATGTAGGCCCTTGAATATCAAATCTTTGAGCCATGTATGATAAAGCAGTACTTGACATTACATTAGGGAAATATCCCGGATTAATACTTCTGTAACCGGATTCCTTAACTGCTATAGCAGTTTCTTTAACCGAAGAATAAGGACCTGTACATGATGCTATTATCAATCCGGAATCTATATTAAATGAATGCAGCCCAGTAGATCTTAATAATTTTTCAGCAGTATATATGGCCTGTCTGGTAAAATGATCCATGGTGCGGCCATATTTTAAAAGGGCATGTGACTGGTCAAACTCCCTTTTTGTTACAAATATCTCACTTACTGTTTTAATATCTTCATAACGAATCATATTTCTTCCCACAGACTAAGGCTATGTTTGTTCCTCCAAATGCAATTGAGTTTACAAGGATATATTCCATTTTCTTTTCTCTTTTTTTTCCTTTAACCGGCTTTATTCCAATACTATCGTCGATATTTTTCAAGTTGGCAACCGGTGGAAGACATTGGTGTTTTAATGAATAAATAGCTGTTAAAACTCCAAAGGCACCTGATGCTCCTCCGGTATGCCCGGTTACACCTTTAGGCGCAGTTACATCAATTTCTCCAAATAACTGATATAGGACTGAGGACTCAACCGAATCATTGAGTAATGTTCCAGTGCCATGTGCGATGACCCCCTTAATATCCGAAGGTCTGATTGCAGCACGTCTTATTGCTTTTTTTATAGCTATACCGATACACATTCCATCCACATTTGACCGAACTATATGAAAAGCATCATTTGTAACTGCATAACCTGCTAAAAAACATTTTGTTTTTCCCATACATTCTCTGGACATTACAAAAAAAACCGCTCCGTCACCTACGCTAATACCTCTTCTTTCACGATCAAAAGGCCGGCATCCTTCTATATCCAATGAATTTAGGCGTTTAAAACCGCTATATGTCAGGTATGAAAATATCTCTATGCCTCCAGCTATTACATAATTATATTGATTCGTATTAAGTAAATCTTTAGCAAAGCCTATTGCCTGTGCACTTGCACAACATGCATTCGACATGATAAATACCTTTAATATCAATCCCAAATCATTTTGTAACCGGCATTGTATTTTATTCGACAACTCTGACATAAAATCACCGTCAACCAGATTTCTTAACAACATATCCGATATTCCCATACCTGTTCCTAAAACAACACAGCTTTCTTCTTCCATTAGGTCAACACCGCTGTCATCTATAGCAGCATATATAGCTTTACAGCAAACATCTAAAAAATAATTTTCCGGATTACTTTTATAACTGTCAAAATTATATATTTGTGCAGATATCTCTTGGTCATTATAAAAAAAATAAGAATTTTTTCTTTCCGATCTGTTAAGGCTTTGGAAAAATTCATCGGGACTATCTCCAGCTGGAGATATAATTCCTATTCCATTAAAAAAGACTGGTGCATTTTTATATTTCGCTTTTCTCATTTTGTATCTCTTCTCTTTTAATGCATATTTCAACTACATAATTGTCCTCTGCACAAGCGAAAAACTTCTTATGAAATATTTTTTCTTCATTTACGAAATGATTGATATTACACAGAATGTTATTCCTTTCATCTACTGGTTTTTTCTTCCCTTCCTTAATATAATCCTCTAAACTTAATTTCCGATAAGCTATAATCTCCAGATTACTTGGTTCATTGGATAGATATAAAGCACTGCTAAAATCATCAAACCATTCCCTCCCAGCCCGAAATGCAATATCGGTACACTCATCAGCTGCACATACAATTGCCCTATCCGTTTGATTGTGTTTGATATTTAAATATGCAAAGCCCAGTGCATCCAGCCCTGACAACTTACCATTAGAGATATTATATATTGGTTCTTTGATTTTAAAATGGATGCTTGCCATACAGGAAGGGGAATTTAATACTGTATTTGGAAATAAGCTGGGATTTACCCAAAGTGCTCCTGATTTTTCATATACAGTATTAAAATTATGTAAATTTCTCAAACTACTATATGCTGTCCCAAAAAAAATAGGTGCTTTTATTTCTAAGGTTGGATTATTATGCATCAGTCGTTTTATGGCCTCTATGCATAAGGAACTGATATTCATGCCACTACTTCGGATTTCTTCCGAAGATTCCTTAGAAAAAAAAATACTTCCATGTATAAATACTCTATTATCCATATTTCCCTCCGCTGTCTACCTCAGTCTATCCCTGTATATGATTATGATCCAATAATTACACTGCTTGTCTGTCCTCCAAATGCAAATGAATTAGACATAATATATCGGAGGTTACACTTTCTTGGATTATTTTGCACTATATCTACACTGCAATCACTATCTTTTGTTATACAATTCATAGTAGGTAAAATTGTTTGATTTTGAATCATTAAAAAACTTGCGATTAGTTCTAATATACTTGCTGCTCCCATAGAATGCCCCAGAACAGATTTTATAGAGCTAACCGGAGGCGTGGCAATATTACCATATAATCTTTTAATAGCAAGTGTCTCAATTCTATCATTGGCTCTAGTCCCAGTTCCATGTGCAGAAATATAATCAATATCTTCTAAAGCCAGACCCGAGCTCCTGACCGCCTTTTCCATTGCTTCTAATTCTCCTTGACCATCTTTGTGGGGTGATGTCATATGATATGCATTAGAAGCCAGGCCGCATCCTAATACGGAACCATAATTTTTCTGGTTGTTTCTTATTCCGGCTCTTTCCATTACAACTATTCCGGCTCCTTCACCAATAACCAATCCCTTTCTGTCTTTATCAAAAGGCCGGCAAAAGTCAGGTGTCAAAGATAACAACCTTTGGAAACCAGCAAAAGATACTTTTGAAAAGGAATCTGCTCCTCCTGCTAAAACAACATCCGAATAATTCCATTCTAAAAGCTGTTTTCCTATTGCCACTGCATAATTACCTGCTGCGCACGCACTTGGAATAGTATACATATAACCTTGTATACCAGTAGCTTCCGCTACTGCATTTATAATATTGACCGTTCTTACCTGACGGTATAATTTATCTGAGATTACATCTTGTTTTGCTAAACTTTCTGTTATTTTTTCCTCTGCCTCAATTTCACCCATTGTTGTTCCGATTACTACACTTACTCTTTTTTTGTCTATTTTACTAAGATCTATTTCGGCATCATTAATAGCTCTCAAAGCAGCACTCACACTATAGCAGGCCGTTTTACCATACTTTTTCAAAATTTTATCACTGACATTTTCTGCCCAATCATTTTTATCAATTTTGGCACCTATTTTAATTCGAAAGTCTGAACGGTCTAAAAGCTCCGGAATAGGTCCATAGGTTATTCTTCCTTCATATAAAGTCCGCCATATACTATCTAGTGTAAAACCTGCTGTAGAAACTGCACCTAATCCGGTAACTAAAATATTATTCATGCGTCACCTGCTTTTTATAAGAAAATCTTTAATTTCTTGAAGTTTATCAAGCCTTTCCCATGGTAAATCTAAATCGTTTCTACCAAAATGACCGTAAGCAGAAATATTACTATAAATTGGTGATTTTAAATCAAATTGATCGATCAGATTTGCAGGTCTTAGATCGAATATTTCTTTTATCATATTGGTAACTGCTTCCTCCCGAATGTTTCCAGTTCCAAACATATCTACATAAACAGATACCGGCTCCGCAACTCCAATTGCATAAGATATTTGGACCTCGCATTTTTGTGCTAATTTTAATGCTACAATATGTTTTGCGATATATCTCGCAGCATATGCTCCTGTTCTATCCACCTTAGATGGATCCTTTCCAGAAAAAGCACCTCCGCCATGCCTTCCAGCTCCACCGTAGGTGTCGACAATAATTTTTCTGCCTGTCAACCCAGTATCGGCACATGGACCACCAGTTAAAAAACGTCCGGTAGGGTTTATAAGAATCTTACAATCCTGCAGTAGTTCTTTGACAATTAAAGGTCTTATAACATGATCAGTTATATCTTTTGTAATGACAGAATGATCGATATCTAGTGTATGCTGGGAAGAAACAACTATAGTTTCTATTTTTACAGGTCTATTTGACTGATAACGAAAAGTAACCATAGATTTTCCATCTGGTCCCAGATAAGGAATTACTCCTTCCGCTCTCACTTTATCTAATTGTTTGCATAATTTATGAGCATAATATATAGGTGCAGGCATAAATTCATCTGTCTCATCGCATGCATATCCAAACATCATTCCCTGATCACCAGCACCGGATTCATGATTTTCATATGAGTCAACGCCTATAGAAATATCCTTTGACTGACTATTTAAAGAAATAACTACTCCACAAGTATCACTTTTGAAACCGCACGCTTCGCTGTTGTATCCAATTCTGTCCACTGTGCTCCGGACCACATTTTGAATGTCTATCTTAGCCTTTGATGTTATCTCACCCATCACTGTAATTATACCTTTGGCTGCTGTTACTTCACATGCCACCCTTGATTCAGGATCTTTTTCTAAGTAGGCATCTAATATTGCGTCTGATATCGCATCACACATTTTATCAGGATGACCAATTGTAACTGATTCTGAAGTAAATAAATATTCATTTTCCATATTCTAATATCCTCTTTTCTCTGTTAAACTTCTAATATTTGAAATATAAATTACTTTCGTACTGATTATCACCTTCCTTTAGGTCTTGCAATTCTATAATCAACTCTTTATGCTATCCTACATGAAGATATCGCTTCTTAAAACCTCCAATAGTACTTAAAATCAGTAATCATAGGTATGAATATTTCAGCGATTCTTTGAATTATCCGTCCAGACTATGAAACGAAAAATTATCTGCGCTACTTTTATGGAAGATATACTCCTAATAGTGCTAAAAATATACAGAAATAGATCTTTTGATGGTTTTATTATTTTGTTATAAATGTAAAATTATAATCAAAATAAGTAGGTGATAAATGACTAAAATATGAGGTGGATTATGAAATGGTATGCAATTTTTACAAGTATAGGTCAAGAAGAAAATCTGGTTCATTATTTAAAAAAATTAAAAGCAGAGGATTTAAAAGATTTAGATTACAAACTACTAGTACCTAAGAGGAAAATTTCAGAAAAGAAACAGGGAATAACCAGTGAAGTAATTAGATATATGTTTCCGGGGTATATCTTGCTTCAAACCTCTGATATTATTAGATTTAAGAATAAATTATGGAATCTGCCTAAAGTGATAAATATTTTACAGTTTGATAACTTATTTTGCGAGATACAAAAAGAAGAGATAAAATATATTTTAGAATTAATTAATGAAGATGGTATTATAGATATTTCAAAAGGGCATATAGAAAATCAAGTGTTGAAAATAGTAAGTGGACCTCTTTGTGGAAAAGAAGGATCTATAAAAAGTATTAACAAAAGAAAAGGGCGGGTTAAAGTTGAATTTGTCATATTTAACAAATATTATTATATAGATTTAGGACTATATTTATTACCATAAGTAAACAGTTATTTATGAAAAAACCAGGTTTTTCAAGTAAAATAAGTAAACTCTACGATTTCTGGCTGGTATTCATTTATGATAGCTTGTATCAGTGCAGTTCTTCTGATTAGTTTGCCATACTTTATTTTAAAACAGAGTGTGAAGTTCGTTCCGAACTTACACACTCTTACACTCCCTAAAAACCTCATTAATATATCTGTTTACTTATGTTTAAAAAACATATCTACTTTAATACAATAATCAAAAATTTGAATTAATATCAACGGAAGGTATTGGCATTACCCAAATTTCCATATACGCATTATCAGAAACATTTTTGTAATATTTTTCTGCAGAAAATGGCATAGTAGTCAGTTTATGTCTTTTTAACCATGTATCAAAAAGATATCTATTGGCTATATCCAATGTTACTGTCACAAGTTGCTCAAATGTTTCCGCCTCCAGGCAACAAACAATATATTCTCCGACAGGCAATTCCCAAATGGCATCTTTTTCATTTTTCTGTGCTTCTACAGAAGCTTTTCCCCCAACAAAATAATTGAAAAACCCTTCTTCTTCTTCATTATCTGCCAAAAAGTAAGAAGCTCCCAATTCAACCCCATTAGAGTCCAAGCCAAGAATGGAAGATTTTTTCTTATGAAAATCTTCCCATAATTGTCCAGGTATGTCCACACCCGTGGCCTCTCCAATAGGCAGTTGATCCAGAGATACCTGACGACTTCTACCAAAGTATATTTCCGGTTGCTCAAGTTTTTTTGATTTAATCTCTAGTACAATCCCATCAGACACTAATGGAACATTTTCATCAATCATTACATAATTTAATAATAATTCTGGCTTTTGGAATTGATTGAGTCGAATCGGAGAACGCTTGTACTCCTCAGGCGTTAATCCATATGCGGACTTAAACGCCCGAGTAAATGTTTCGTGATTTTCGAATCCAAAACGCAACGCAACATCAATAATTCGATCATGTGATTCCGACATATATTGAGATGCTTTCGCTAATCGCCTAAGCTTAATATACTCCATAACTGTTTTGTTAACAAGCCTCTTGAATAGCCTTTGATAGTAAAAAACAGACAAATTTGCTAATTTTGCCAAATTCTTTATAGATATGTCTTCTCCTGGATTTTCCTCAATATAATTTAAAGTAACTTGAATTGATTCCCATGCTGTCATATTTTTTCCTCCTTTTGTTCAATTCTAACAAAATAAATCTATTAATTCTTGACCTACAATGCCCTAAATTTATCTAAAAGAGTTATTGGGACTATTATGCATACTATTTCAGATATTTTCTGAAGAAGGTGACTACTAAATCATCATATAATTTACCGAGAACCACACGATTAGTCAAATGGTATCCTTTTTGTACGCTTACCAGCTTAACATTATTAAGATTTAATAATTCTCTTGTATATTCTGCATTTATATATGGTATAACAATATCATTTTTGCAATGAAACATTAATATATTATAGTTCCTCATACTTTTACATCTCCGGATCATTCTTCTTCTCATTTTAACAAAACCTATAATATCTAAATAATATTTTAAAAAAACATATTTGGTAATGACATTATAGATATTTTTTATTTTTAATATATATTTAAAATAGTCATGAACATAGATCAACGGACCGCTGTCTAATACAATTGCTTTAATTCCATCAAGATTGTCAATTGCACTAATTGCAACAGTGGCTCCCATAGAGAAACCATAAGTCCCAAATGGTCCCTTTACTCCCTGTTTCTTTATTTCACAGATAAACCTTTTCATATCATCCTCAAGTGTATATTTATTCCCACGTCTGTCTTGGCTTTCTCCATGATTAGGGTAGTCATAAGATACTACCGTAAATCCTTCGTCTAACAGAGGTTCGATACTATTATATATAGAAAATTTACTGCCTCCTAAATAATGAGAAGCGATGATAGTTCCTTTCGATTCTTTTAAAGGTAAATAAACAATACCAACTAAGACTAAATTATCTTTTGATTCAAAATTAAATTTTTCATATTTATATGGTATATTTGGCTGATATAAAATATCGCTTCTTTTAGGATGACTGCTCTCATATACTAATTGATAACCAATATATATATGATAAAATATATATATTGCAATTATTATTAAAACACATATTAACATTTACATAACCTTTCTCTTTACTAATTAAAAAAGAATGTTCAATTACTCCTGATATACCTATTCAATCTTTCCGTCATTTCTTTAGAAAATACAACTTTTACTATATGTTTAATTTTAAAATGCACATGAATGGAATTATTGATAAGATTTTTTGTATTAACTAATGTTTGTTTAGAATATGTAGATAATTTGTGCAAAAAACTCAATGAATGCTCATTTAGAACTTCTTCCCGAAAAATTGTACTTATCATATTCATTTCTTTTGCCGTTTGACAGATAATTCTTTCATTTGTAAGACAGATTTTTCTTGCATTTTCTATTCCACAAACTTTTTTAATGACTTCAAGGCCACCATCTGCAAGCAAGCCGCCATATTGTGGATCAGGAATCCAAAACCAGGTTGCAGCACTCGCAAATCTAAAATCACATGCCATAACAATAGATACCGCAGAGCCAATGACAGCTCCTGATATTGATGCCAGAAATATTTTATTCGATGTTAAGATAAGTTTTACAATCTTTTGAACCATTCTTACAGTTCTGACTAGATTAATCCGTGTAACTTGTATATAACTACTGTTAATACTTCTTAAATCAAGACCTGAAGAAAAAATATTATTAATTTTGCTTCTTAAAACTACACCAAAAATATTAGGATTTTGATCTATTTTTAATAGTAAATAATAAAACTCTTTTAGAAACTGTAGATCCATAGAATTGATTGGATATTTTGAAAACTCAATAACTACTAATTTACCTTCTCTGTATAAATGAATCATTATTCTTTTACTCCACATATAATATTTTTTATATTTTCTTCTAAGATTTCTCGATCAAAGTTATTATAGATCGCATTACCGGTTACATTATACATCTTTATACCTTTCTTTTTTAATTTTTCCATAATAATCTTTAATTTTCTAGGAAGAAATGAACAAGAGACATGGGTAAAATTAATAACAATATCTATTTCCATGTTTAAAACCACTTCAACCAATTTATTTATTCTGGATTCTGTATCATAGAATAAACTGCGTTTTATCTTATTTTCAAGATCTGCAAAAAATTTAGATTTAGTTAACTTATAATCACCAAAATTCCACATCTCTTCATAAACAAAACTACATGGTAATAGACGTTCAATAGTAGATAAAATATTATTATTATATAAAGGTATTAGTCCCATCCAAAATATTTTGATTCCACTTGGATTATTAAAACCTTTTTTGTTCTGGCTTATTACATCAAACATATTTTTTAAAACAGTTACAGCTGTTTCATTACCAAAATCATTCTCTACAGTAAAAATCTTTAGGCAATCATTACTAGCAATAATTCCCGGACAACACATTCTTAAAACATCTATTTTCTTTTTTATGATTATAGCCTCATTAGATAAATTAACTACTTCTGAAATACTTTTTTTAACTGAATAATTATTCTTTAATAAGTCATAGATTTTTTGCAACTGGCATTCCATATTATTAATCGACACGTAGCAAGTTGGAATCCCGTATTTTATCTCTAGATGTTTACATAAATTAACGGCATCATTACAAGGATACGTTACGGCAATAATTTTTTCAGGCAGGGGAATTATCTTCAAATTTATCAACTCTAGAAACGCTTTATGATAGGAACAACCATTAAAATCAATTTCTGAATTCTCTTTATTCGATAAAATGTGACATCCAATCGCCAGTCCAACAATTCTTTCGATATAAAGGCATTCAATATCAAAACAAGAAATTATTTCCGATGGGAAATAATACGTACATAAAATATATGGTTTTCCAGATATAATCAATTCAATAGTATGTTTTTGCGAATCAATATAGGTTTTCAAAAATTTATTATGAGAATATTTTAAAAATCGTGACAACAAATCTAATTTCATTATAAAATTATTTTCCATAATATCCTATTAGAGCAGCTCCCATAGCACCTACAATTTGAGGTTCCACTGGAACAGAAATATTTTTAATTTTTTTTCTTATAAATTCAATAACTCCTTTATTTTTTGCTACACCACCAGTTAAAACAACTTGTCCGTCACAATTAATATTTTTCGCTAAAACAAAAATTCTATAGGCAATAGATTGATATATACCTGCAATAATTTCTTCCCGTTTAATCCCTTTTGATATCCCTGATATTACTTCTGATTCTGCAAAGACTGTGCAAGTACTGCTTATCTTATATATCTTACTTGCATTTAGACCACTTTGAGAAAATTCATTCATATCCATATTCATTACGCCTGCCATAACTTCTAAGAAACGGCCAGTTCCTGCTGAACATTTGTCATTCATTTCAAACTCTTCAACAAACCCATTTTTTGACAACTTTATGACTTTACTATCCTGCCCCCCAATATCGATAATGACTTCAGCATTTTGAAAAAAATACTGAGCACCTAAAGCATGACAAGTTATTTCTGTTACCACTTTATTAACATTTTGTATATTTCTTCGCCCATAACCAGTACCAACAATCTTTTTTATTTCATCCTTGTCTATTCCAGATCTTTTACAAATATCATCAATAATTAATTTACTTGTCTGTTTTTGATCAAATCCAGTTGGCAAAATAGAATAATTAACCATATCTTTATTTTTATCCAATAATACAGCATTTGTTGATCTTGATCCTATATCTATTCCGATATACATTACTCTCTCTCCAATCCTTCTTTAAATGCTTCCATTCTTAATTTCATTTGTTCTGTTGAGATACCTTCAGGATTTATACAATCACCATATAATTCTAATAGTGGCTTATTTGTCAATTTGGAAACTTCTTTTAATTCCCAAGCCGAACATGGAATCGCTTTACAACCATTATGCATGAAAATCACAATGCCATCCACATTATATTGCTCAACAATATTTAAATATAGATTAATTCTCTTTTTGGCCTCCCCTAAATAGTAATGAGACAATATTTTCTGTGAGAGTATTTCTATAGAGCCATTTTCATCTAACTTATCCCAATAAATAAAGCTAGTAATATCAAATACTATAACACATCCTAGTTCTTCTTCAAAAAACTTCATTATTTGACCATTATGTAAAGGAGCAAAATGTACCCAAAGTATTCTTTTCTTGCATTCAACTTTTTGTTTATTCTTAAGTTGCCAATAATATTTTTTGGCAACTTTAACTCCTAATTCAGAACCCATTAAGAAAGTTGCACCATACATATTTCTAATAGATAGATTTCCCATAAATACTGTCTTAGATTTTCTGATGTTATTTGCTTTTATAAAATATTCTCTTGCTTTATTAGAAAACTCAATTGTGCTTTTTAAATTTTCATTAGTTAAACGATATCCAACATATGCTTCCATCCATTCTTTTAATTCAGTCAATTGACTTTCTAGGAACTGTCTATTTTGTACCGTTACTGAATAAGGAACTTGTATTAATTTGACTTTCGTATTAAATCTTTTTTTTAAATAAGTCCCCATCATACTTCCGCCATCACATATATGTGAAGAAAAAACAGCAATTATAGGCGGTTTTAATATTCCTTCTTCCAGGCATCCAATAATAGCTTTATGATAAGAACAGACATTTATATTATATTTTTTAGAATGAGCTGTATGTATATATTTTTTTGACAGATTAAGTGTGGATAACCAACCTGAAACAAGTTCAGTCTGCAATGGGATAAGATTAAAAGCAAAAATTAATTCTGTAGGCATCACCATATTACTCCATACAATTCTATCATTATCTGTCTGCATGATATTATTAAAAATATTGATCTGATTATTAACGACCATCTTTGCTGCCTCAAGTTCCATAAACTGAGTTAATTTATCGGCAAACTTAACCTTTTGAAGAAATTCATTCAACTAATCACCACTTTCTATTCTTAGACATTCTATAAAGGCGTCGTATCTTAATCTACTTCTTTCTGAAATAGAGTCCACATAGTCTTCTTCCAAATGCAGATATCTAATCTTCAAATCTTCACATATCTGCTTAATAACAGGGTAAGTAAACATACAATAATCGCATCTTTCTATCGTTATAAAAATAACTGCTTTATAGAGTTTTATTCTTTCTATTATGTATTCATAATAATCAGACATTCTCATACAAGCTGTCTTTTTATTCAATAAAAATAAATCCCCTCTTGCTTCAGACCAGCAAGACTCGACGTAAACCTGATACGGCTTAAATAAGATTTCCAGTTCATTTACATATTTTTTACTTAGTGAACTCGTTATAATTAATATATGTTTATTAGATGATAAATAATTAACATAACAATCTTTAACCTCTTTTGTATTTATTTCTATGTTAAAATGCATTTTTAACTTATCACAGAGATCACAAATTTCCAAAGCAGTGTCATATCGGTTGCGGGGGATTTCTAATATATATGTAAACATATCAGGATACTTATATTTTAAATAATCATAAAATCGCTGTGTGCTATTACAACAGTTGGTAAATATGATTCCATCATATTTCGTAAAGTCTATCTTACCGCATTTATCAATAAAGCAGCATGGATTTCCCGATATAAAAGGAAGCTCATTCTCTCCAAATTTTGTATCAAAGATACTGATCATTTCTAAACCATTTTTGCTTAACATTCGGTATGGCACAAAAGAACAAAAATATAATATTTTAATTACCATAGATTATCTGTACTCCCTATCCAACTGCAATTTATTCTTTCATGTGCAATTCTTGAATTACCACTGACTGTGCATCCTGGTCCAATTTCTACTAAATTGAAAATATTGCTCTCCACCAAGCCTTTAATTATCTTATTCCAACGAATCGGATGATTAATTTGCTTTGAAAGTTTTTCTTTGAGAAGATTTTTATCTTGATTTTTTAATCCATCATAGCAATTAAAGACTGGAATACTGGGAGTATAAAACTGAACTTTATTAAAAAGCGACTTTGATTTTTCAGCTATTTGATTACACATTGGACTATGATATGCTCTATCAGAATGCAAATCAATCGCCCAAATATTTTTTTGCCTCTTTAATATCTGAATTACTTCCATAACATTGTTTCTTAAGCCAGAAATAATATTTTGTTTATCCGAGATATAAGAACTTACACTAACTTTATTACCAGAATTATCCACTATTCTACATGCTTTCAGTAATTCTAGTATATCGACATTTACAATTCTATACATACATTCCCCAATTACCTTTTCCTCATAAAGAATATTTTCCAGGGATTTTATAAGGAGTAATATTTCTGAAAATTTTATAATATCAGACGCTGCAAAAGCTGTAAATTCTCCCTGGCTATAACCAGCAAAAGCATTAGGTTTACCGTAAATAACTTCCATGACCTTGTAAATAGCGTAGCAATGCGTAACTAAACAGATTGTCTGCCAGGTAAATTCTATTTTTTCATTTGTATAACAAAATTTTTCTAATTTTACTTTCAATATCTCGTCTGCTTCCTCAAAGATGTTTCTCACCAGTGTAAAATCACGATAAAAAGATTTATCCAATCCTTTTAAAACTGCTTCTCTACCAGGAAAAGCCGCACACCATCCATATTTCAAATTATTAATCTACTCCTTTCTCCAATTTCTTTCTCTGTCTGATATCATTCAATAAACTTTTCAGACGCTTATCAGAATTGTGCTTATTTGAGATCTTCTTATATAAATTCAGCAAACCAATTTCTAGTTCTGATTTATTCATATGTTTCGGTCTAATAACCACGTCCCATAGAGTATAATCTGACCAATCATAACTAATAATGCGTTTCTCTGCCTCCATCTGCTGTCTTAACTTCGTCCCCGGGAGGGGTGTTGGAACCGTTATATTTACACCGTACAACTTGGCATCCAATATAAATTGAGCTGTATGTTCAAATATATCGGAACCGTCTTCATCTAATCCCACAATAAACGTTCCATAAATATTAATTCCATAGGATTGTATCTTTTGTATATCCTCCTTATACTTATTTAAGTGTTTTTGCTTAAAATTAATAGCTTCTATAGTTTGTAAACTCTTTTCTGAAATACTTTCCAGTCCAATAACTATCCACTGGCATCCTGACTGATACATTAACTTTAATAATGATTCATCGTTAGATATGGTTATATCCGTTTGAGCTATCCATCTTATATTTTTTTCTCTTAATTCATTTAAAAATAACTTAGTTTCATTTCTTAGAACAAAAAAATTATCATCTGCAAATAATATTAATTTATCTGGATAGAGTTTAACAATTTCGTCTATTTCTTTTAAAATCTGTTCATTAGATTTTCTTCTATATTTAACACCATATACATTCGATGCACAACAAAAATTGCACTTTCTTGGACATCCTCTAGTAGTGTAAACATTAACTATAGGATAATCATAGTATTTGATTAAATCATATCTGGGCATAATACAGTTTTTCAGATCAAATGGATCCTTACTGGTGCTTTGGTATAACTTTTTAACCCTCCCTTTCCGGTAGTCTTCAAGAAATTTTGGAAAAAGTACTTCTCCCTCTCCTGCCAAAACTACATCTACATACTTTCCAGCTTCATTTGGCAGTAAAGTACAATGTATTCCGCCTATAACTGTTAAAACACTTTTTTTCCTAAACTTTTCTGCTATCTGATATGCTCTATTAGCTTGAATAGTCATTGCGCTAATACATATGAAATCATAATGTAAATTAAAATCTATCTCCCTGTATACTTCATCAATATAATCAACATCCCAATTATCAGGAAAATAAGCAGCAATTGTTAATAGCCCTAAGCATGGAGCTGACCAGAAATGACGAAAACTGTCCATAGAAATTGTTTTCTCAAGAAAAGTAGACATTTCTTTATTATTACTAAATATAGTTCCTTTTGGATTGATTAATGCTATCCTCATTTAAGTTGTCCTTTCTAAAACCTTTTTTGAAACTAATATATAATGCCTTCTTTTTCTATATCTATTATAACAAAAAAATATAACCGATGTTAACACCCAAAAATACCAATAATTTCTTAAATTTTTTACCATAAAAGACCCACCATCCCTTTTGTACCCCGATCATTTACTGTGAACTCATTTATATTTATTTTCTTAATCAATACTGCGGTTTAGCTTTTCTATAAATAATTCAAACTCTTCCAAGTTTAATTGTTGAGAAGCATCAGATAATGCATTGTTAGGATTATTATGAACCTCTATCATTAAGCCATCAGCTCCTGCTGCAAAGGAAGCCCTAGCCATTGGCAATATAATATCTTTTCTCCCTAAAGAATGGCTAATATCAACTATAATTGGAAAATTAGTTTCTTCTTTTATTATTGCAACGGAAGATAAATCTAATAAATTACGTGTACTGGTATCAAATGACCTTATGCCTCTCTCACACAATATAATCTTATCATTACCACTCTGTAAGATATATTGAGCAGCGTTTATGTATTCATTAATAGTAGCACACATACCCCTTTTCAATAATATTGGTATATTTACATTTCCCAACTCTTTTAACAATTCATAATTAAACATATTTCTGGTTCCAACTTGCAAAATGTCAACCATATTACTCATTATTTCGATATGCCTGACGTCAATTACTTCTGTAACAATTTTTACTTTATATTTCTTTCTTAAACTATTTAAAATAAAAAGTCCTTCCATTCCTAATCCCTGAAAGTCATATGGTGATGTACGTGGTTTGAACGTTCCTGCCCGAAATACTGTGATTCCCTTTCTTTGAAGCTGCCTAATTATTATTTCCATCATGCTATGGCTCTCAATTGAACAAGGTCCAGCGATTAGAAAAGGATGCGCATTACAAGAGATGTCACTAATTAATCCTTTATAGCCCATTTGTAAACCTCCCTGGTACATCTCATAAGAATAGATGAATTACTATATTTCATTTAAAGATATAATGAATTTTTCCTTGCGCACATAATTTATTATTTACAAATGCTTCACAATAAATTCTTTTCATAATACTATTACCTGATAAATTTACCGCATGAATAATAATTCTTTCACCTGCTCTTATAATTTGTCTGAATTTTACATCTGATATTGAGGTCAAGTAAGGAGTTGACTTTTTCTGTTCATTAATAAATAATCCGCAACTAACTTGTGCCATAATTTCGCATATTATTACACCAGGAACAATTGGATTTCCTGGAAAATGTCCTTTCAAAAAAAATTCCTGTCCGGTAACTTGATATGTTCCTACTACTTTTTCTGTATCACAAAGCAAGATCTCATCCACTAAAAGCATAGGCTCTCGATGGGGAAGAATTTTTTTAATGTCTTCTTGATAAAGAATATTCATAATAACGCCTTTCATCTTCATATATTAATTACTTTTTATTTATTAGATATTATATTATCAATAATCCTTAACAAATTAATAATATCAGAAATTTGATCTCTTTTAAAATTAGAAAGAGCTTTTTGCAAATCTTCACTAAAGCTTTTATTCTTACCTGTTAATATATACTCACTACTAACTGATAATGCCTGAGATATTCTAAAAAGAGTATCTGCAGTAAATCCTTTTTTACCTGTTTCAATTTCATATAAGAATTTGGGAGATATATCTGCCAGTTCAGCTAACTGCTCTCTAGTAAATCTGTTACATTCTCTTAATTCCCTTATTCTAGATGCTGGTTCATAATAAAAATCATTCATATTACTTCATCTCCTTATCTTTAGTATATTAAATAAATTAATTAAATCACATTAAGTATACAATTAAGATATTCTTATATTAATCTATATTTCATTAGCTTTGTTGAAAATTTTGGAAAAAGTTGCAGCAAAGCATTTTTTGCATATAAAATCATCCGTAACCTGCTCTTTTCCATAAACTTGATTATATATATGTTGAGCTTTTTCAGAATATATAATTTCCTTCATCCTTCCATCATTTATGTTTCCTAATATATACTTCTTATTATAATCCATACTACATAATAAAAAATCACCGTTTATATCAATACATAATCTCCTTATTTGTATGCATCCATTTAATTTACTTCTATACATATAATTCATAGCATATTTATTATTTAATAATCCGGCTCTGTCTGTTGTTAAAACTTTCAAAACTTTTACATTCTTAAATTTATCAAAATATTTTTCTATTATTGGGTAATTTTTTTTTATTTCATCCATTGTACCATTAACTAGAATTTCTACTACAAAACCTCTTAATATAATTTCTTTAATATTTTTTAAAGTTTGATGAAAAGTAGTTGATCCAGTTATTCGTATAAACTCTTTTTCTTCAATACTAGGTAGATTTATTTTTATTATTTCTACTATTTTAGAATCTTCTAATAAATTTATTTTTTGGTAATTTAACATACTTGCATTAGTAAATAATATCAATCTTTTCTGTATAGCTCTAATCTTTTCAATTCTATCAACAAAAAATTTATCTAGCGTTGGCTCATTATAAAAATTAAGAGATATATACTTCAATTTCGGCAAATTTTTTACTTTATCTAAAATTTTATCAAATAAATCCATAGACATATATTTAGTTTTTGGCGCATTAAATTTAACAGGACAATAATCACATCTCCAATTACAATTAGTATTTATTTCTATTTCTATGTGATTAATATCACTCAAATTTAATACAGACTTAGATTTATTAGATACCATTATCATCCCCCCTCTTACCTTCAGAACAATAATACTTTTTAAATATAATATATATTTTATAATTTTTTTTATTATTTAAAAACC
>JAGZJZ010000092.1 GCA_018365455.1 Clostridiales bacterium | reverse complement strand
GAAGGGCGCGTAGCGGGCTACGTAACCTGAATTCGGGGCAAATATACCGCAAAGTGGGGCGTGCAGATGACGGGAATGAATTTTCAAACACGCTCTAGTACCGGTTGTGCACATACTCTGCAAAACACATGAAATCTTTAATCTCAAGTGCAGAACCATCATCCAAAACCGCCCGTCCCTTCATTTTTCCAAAGACTTGATGCTGGTCAGTTCCTACCAGAAGTACATCCATTTTTGCCGCCCGGTCAATCACTGGCTCAAATTCCATTTCAAATCGTCCATCACTGGAAGTAAACGTCCAGGTCCTCATATAACTGTCGGATGGAATATGGAAAGTAACATCATCCAGCTTATGTCCGGTTCCGTTGTAAAAAAGAATATTCTCCGACGCCGCACCGGTATCACCGAACCCATAACCAATATTAAATCCAAATGGTTTGCCGCCAACAATTCCATTTCCAGATCCCCAATACCATTTATTATCATAGGTCCATACGCCCCGCCCCCAGTCCAGGGTTCCAAAGTCAGTATCCGGGGAAAAGTAAAAATCCCGGTCTCCCAGGCGCATCCTGCCCTTTGCCCGCATGCAGTTAATCTTCTGGTTATAATAAAAAGCCGTTTTCTTTTCCTTCCATGGCGTAGCAATAACCATAGAGTCCCGCTGAGTTTCTTCTAATATAATATCACAGGAAAATTCTTTGCCTTCAAAAAAGCGAGGCCACTTACAGCGGATTCTACGCTTTCCATTCTGTACCTCAAAGCGCATATGCATCTTTTTATCATGGTAACTGGTACTTCCTTCCACGGAACTAGAAGGCAGGTGCATTCTTCCCATGGTAAACGGCTTCAAAATCGTCTCCGTATGCTCCCATGGTCTGGTAAAATCCAATATGGACGCCGACTCAAGCCCAATATACCCATCATCTGAAAGTGTAAATGCCGCGGCAAAATCCTGATTCAATATCAGATAATAATCCCATTCTTTAATTCGGAATTTCGGTGCCTTTATCTTCGTTCTGTCATAGATTTGAACCAGGCTTCTGGACCACCCCGGCTCCGTAAGGCTTCCATCCTTTTTTAAAAGTGGTTGACTTTCCGTAACTTCATGATTTCTCATACGCGCTCCTTTCCCGCTTGCAAGCCCGGTGCCGGGCGGCACCAGATAACATACTTTCTTTCCATACGAAACCGAGCATCAAATGCCTCCCAGCTTGCTGCTGGGTATTTGGCTTGCTGCTTTTACAAATACGAATGTGTCATCGCCTGAATCCTGGGGTGAAAATGTGTAGCCCAAACGATCAAATTCTTTGATGTCTGCCACATCCTCAACCTGTTTTTCTGCAAGCCACCGCACCATTTCTCCTCTCGCCATCTTAGCCTGAGTAGCTTTTACCCGGAACCTGCGGTTCTGTTCATTCTCCACCGCTTCCCCGAATATGCAGGTAACAAACCTGACGTCCGGATCCAGATATGGTTCAACTGCCTTACTGTATTCTTTGGATGCCAGATTTAAGATTACCTTATCATCCTGCACCAATTCCCGGTAAATGCGCTCCCCCCAGTACTGATAAAGGTTTTTCGCTTCACCTGCTGCCAGAACTGCCTGCATCTCCAGCCGATAAGGGCATACCGCATCCAAAGGCTTCAGGATTCCATAAAACCCGGAGAGAATACGCAGATTTTTCTGAACGTAATCCCACTGGTGATCGGAAAATACCCGGGGTGCCATATATTGATACTGAATACCTTCATAGGTCAGAAGTGCCGGCGTCATGTCCGTATACCCGTCCTGTTCATCTAACCGCTTCATATTCCGGTAACGCCGGAAATTTAACTCCGCTAATTTGTCATTACATTTCAATATTCCTTTTAGCTCTTCAAAAGAAAGCTTCTTTAATATTCTATGTAATTCCTCCGCCTGTTTTGCGAAAGAAGGAAAACCGCTCACTAACATAGAATTGTCATCCTGCACCATTTTCTTTGCAGGAGATATTATAATTTTCATAATCATCTCCTTATCATCGGTAATTCATTCTGTAATTTTTAATCTGTACCTTGAACCTGTTTTAAAATTGCTTTCTGTCCGCAGTGCGTCCTGGAATGTACCTTATTCCGTTTTATCCTTTTCATCCCTGAATCATACACAATGCAAATTTTTGCACATCATCCAGGTCCTTGACATCGGGATGTCCCAAAGCCTGGTCAAAATTCCTGATTAATGCATCTGCCTGGGGCATACCTTTTTCCTTCATTCCCTCGTAACGCTTACGTACAGACATCGGCATCTGTCCCGTACACATATAAGTTCCAGCCACCTGGCAGTCCTGGGGCAGAGCAGACTTTACAACGGATATAATCTTCTGGAAATATTCTTTAGAACCTTCAAATCCTGCTGTTCCAAAAAGAAAAATCTTTTTCCCGCAAAGCTTTGGCAACACCTCTTTTAACTTATCTGAGCACTGCCCTTTATCTGTCCAGAATCCAAGAAATATAACTTCAGAGTCTGCAATTTCATTGTCCCCTGCATCCGCCGCATTCCCATAGAATATTACTTCCACAAGATCTCTGATGGAATTATTTATTGTATCTGCTAACATTTTTGTATTGCCGGTTTGTGAATCATATAATATTGAAACTTTCATCTAAAGTACCTCCTTGATAAATTCGTTACCCCCATTATAAACTCTTTATAACTGTTTTTCTACTATATATTGTATCCAGCAAAAAAACCGGCAGGCCCGTCAATTAGCTCTACCGGTTTCTTCCTAAACTACTCTGGCACCAAATGGCATTAATGCCAGTTTCGCAATTTTAAACTGCTGTAATCCAAATGGTATTCCTACGATAGTAATGCATAAAACTGCTCCGATGACTGCAGATTCGATTGCCAGTGGAATACCGGAAAGGATCAGCCAAACTACATTTAACAATAACGAGCCAACACCTCCGCCATACTCCACCTCTTTTCCAAACGGAAAGAAACACAATCCCGCAAACTTAAAACACTGGGTTCCAACCGGAATACCCACAATGGTGATACACCAGAGACAGCCGATGAGAAGCCAGCTTAACCCTGAAATAAATCCTCCAAAAATAAACCACAAAATATTACCTAAACATCCCATATCCAATCCTCCTATATTTCTGCTTTTCTATATTATTTGTTTCTCCTGTACTTACATCGATCATCTTTACTACCTCATTCTTTCCAGGTCATAAAGTGCATTTTCCACATGTACAATAGCCTCCTCAACCTGTTCTTTACTCTGGTTGATTTTTGACTGCACATACCAGTCTGATACTATATTGTCCAAAAAGAAGTCAGCAAATACTGCAAAACTCCCAATATCAATCTGCATATCCGGATGCATGCTCACATCCTTCAATTCCCTTTGGAATTTTCCAAGCAGCATTTTCGCATTTTCCATCTCTGCACCGGCACTGTCAATTCTGGAATGCTTAAGCATACCACTGATAAAACCGCCTCCAAGCATATCCCAAATCCCAAAATTTTTTGCACTGGACAGTGACTGGTTTACACGGTTCAGGCTGTCTAACGCTGCTCTTCCCGCAGCCAGCGCTTCCTCAATTTCCCTGTTATTTCTCTCTACATCGTACATAATCTTTCTCCTCTCTGATTCTTTACTGTTGTCTGGTTACCGTGAAGACTGCCGGCTATAAAGAGTAAAAATAAAAAGACTCTTATCGCAGCAATCTTCGCTACAATAAAAGTCTTGCACATTTCATTCGATACGGATATAAAATATCGTATTGACGATTTCGAATCACCTTTCGGTTAGTCTACTCCCTTTTATGTATGTTCAATATAACATACCGTATTTTTCATGTCAAGAATATGGTTCTTAACTTTTTCTGACAATTTTCAAACACATACTAATACTTTCTTCCACACCTGCTGCAAAAAGCATCTTGTGCTCCGCCCTCATTTCCACATGAAGGACAGATTTTCTTAGAGTTATCCACATTTTCTGTTTTTTCTGTTGATAACGTCTCTGTTGCTGCCGGGGAAGTAACTGATGCTGGGGATACTTCATTTACCCCATGAGACACCCCATCATTTTCCGGTACTGCCGCTTGCATCAATGCTGCCTGAGGCTGCATAACACTGGTGTTTTGATATACTTGCCGGCTCTGAGTGGCGGCTGTTTCACGCATAGCATCTTTTTGCGGATCTCTCATTACAAAATCTTCTTTTTTTGGCATAGGAGGAATCTCACACTCCTTAAACTGCGTTCTGTGATCCACACCGCCGCCCATTTTTTTATTAATCTCGCTTACATTTCTGCAGATAACCACGATCATCAATGCAAATTCATACAAAATACGAAGCACCAGATTTCCAAAAATCAATACCGCAAATCCCAGTACCATCTGAAGACAGAGAATATTAAAAACACCCACCGTTGTGCAGACACATGCACCAAGTACATAGAAAAACTTTAACAACCCTTCAATAATAAAATTCTTAAATTGCAGATAATCATAAAGCCAGCCAAAGAATCCATGAAAACGGTTTACATTTTTCTTTGACATGAAAACAAAAAATACTACAAACGACATAATAATGCCAATGATTACACCAGCTACCGTCATAACGACCCCAAACTGTTTTAAAATCTCCATATAATGATCCATTACAATGCCTCCTGACATAATTACTATATTTCTTCCATTATAGCCCACTTATCTACAATTGTATACCTTGAAGCCGCGTGTAAATTTAAACATTCTGTTAAAATATTATAAACAAATCAAGTCCATCACCGGTTCCCGGAGCGTATTTAAAAATACATTCCCGCCATCTGAATGTTCTTGGCAACACCTGCTAATTACAGGAGATTTTCCGGTAAATCCGTTTTAATAATATATGCGCTACAACAGCTGCCAATACCTCTGCAACGGGAAATGCAATCCATATTCCCAGTGCTCCCATGGACCTTGACAGAATATAGCCAAGGGGAACCGTAACAACAAATTGCCTCAGCAGGGAAACGATCAGGGATTCTTTCCCTCTTCCCAGCGCCTCAAAAGTTCCGGAATTTACAATTCCAAGTGAAGATACCAGAAAGCCCAGACTGATTACCCGCAGCGCTTCTGTCCCTATCTTCATCATGTCATCCGTGGCATCGAATAACATCAGAATCTGCCTTGGGAAGACAATAGCTCCAATCGTCCCAATCAGCATGACACAGAGAACCACCAGCAGGCTTAGACGTACCGTCTGCTTCATCCGCTTCTTCTCACCTGCGCCGTAGTTAAAGCCAATGATGGGACGCATCCCCTGGACCACACCATTTGCAGGCATGTAAATAAAAGTTTGCAGCTTAAAATAAATCCCCAGTACAGCCACATGGAGATCTGAAAATTTAGACAAAATACCGTTTAATATGCTTACCAGCAGAGACGGAAGCGCCATCATAATCGTGGAGGGGATTCCAACAGCGTAGATCTGTTTTATAATTCTCTTATCAAAGCTCACATAGCGGAGCGATATTTTAATTCCGATATCTTTTTTACTGTATACCAGCACGTACAGCAGGAACGCGCAGATCTGACCGATAACCGTTGCAATTGCTGCTCCCTTTACCCCAAGTGCTGGAAAGCCCAGGAGCCCGAAAATCATAATGGGGTCTAATATAATATTTATGATACATCCGCTGGCTAAAAGTGCCATCGTGGTTACCATATCCCCCACTGCCTGAAAGATCTTCTCCATGCTGATCTGAAGCAGACAGCCAAATGCCAGACAGAGCACAATATAAGAATACTCACAGCCCCATTGTAAAATCTTTTCATTTTCCGTGAACATACTTAGGAATGGCTTTGTAACGATGACACCAACTGCACAAAACAGTACTGCATGAATCACGGTAAGCAGCATCCCGATAGAAGCTGTTTTATTTGCCTTCTCAAAATCTTTTCCACCTATACTGATGGATATGGCGGAACTGATTCCAACACCAATTCCCACGGCTACGGAAACAACAATATTCTGCAGTGGATAGACCAGCGAGACTGCTGTCAGCGCCTCCGGTCCAAGCCTCGCGACAAAGATACTGTCTACTATATTATAAAGTGACTGCATCAGCATAGAAAGCATCATAGGCACTGCCATAGACATCAGCAGCGGAAAAATAGCCCTTGTTTTCATTTTATCTTGATTAACTGCCATAACTTGTTCTTCCTCCTCATTCAGTCAAATTCCATTTTACGTATAACGATAATCACAAAGAAAAAGCCATATATTTTCCTATTTAATTCAGAAACAGGCAAACATATAGCTTTAAAAGCATTCTATGAAGTTAAAACTTAGAAAATCATATCATAAAATATTTCATTTGGCAAGAATTGTTTCTATCTCATAGTTCATCTGAATTTTATTATGATGAGCAATGAATGAAGAGCTATAAAAATATGCCGCCTGACAGAAATCTGTTTCTGACCAGACAGCATGTCATTTTTAGAATAATTTTTCTACTACTGCCCGTGATGTTCCTTCATTATTGTACTTGCAGCTTTCATAATTTTTCTCATAAAATTCCTGATATAACAAATCTATTAAATACAACTGACTCAGCTTTGCCGTCATGGAGCCGCCCTCTAACGGGCCTTCACTGGAACCGCATAATAATATGGCATCCGAATATGATGTCAGCGGTGATTTCTGGAAATGCGTAATACATGCAATCTTTGCTCCCGCGGACTTCGCCACTTTTGCTACATGTATATTGTCTTTTGTTGCTCCTGAGTAAGATATAATTACAATCAGATCCTCTTCGGTTGTCATAGACGCTGCCATGGCCTGCATATGAGGATCCGTAATGCAGATTACCTTATTGGTAATTCTTAAAAATTTATTCCTTGCTTCTTCTGCAGTCAGAAGGCTATCTCCAATCCCAAAGAAGAAAACCCTCTTTGCCTGGTCAAACATATCCAGTATTTTGTCAAAGTTATCCCTGCTCAGCAGCATATAAGTCTCTTTGATTGCAGCTAAATGTAATTGCAGAACTTTTTCTGCCATCTCTCCCAGGCTGTCGTCAAAACGCCGGCTTTCCAGTACCGTCTTAGTACTGCTGCTGGAAGTAGCTCCCTGACTGAGTGACAACCGCATTTTGAATTCCTGGTATCCCTGCAGTTTCATTGTTCTGCAGAACCGATATACACTGGTATCGCCTACCTTACAGGCATCTGCCAGATCCGTTATCGACATGTACAAAACCTTACTCTGATTCTTGATTACGTAATCCGCCACCTTTTTCTCCGCTTTTGTAAATTGATTGTAAGATGACTGAATCTCTAAAATGATGTTTGTGTTATCCACCTGTTCACCTCCTTGGTATTTACTCTCAATCTCCCTTTAAATCCAAGGCTATCTGTACAGCCCCCAATAATCCGGCTGTATTCCCTAACTGTGCCTGTCTAATATTTACGTCACGATAGCTCTCCATGACATTATTATACAGAATGTTACAGATTTTATCCAGTATGTATTTTTGTTTCATAACCCCTCCGCCTAAAATTATGCAGGAAGGATTAAAAATGTGTGTAAGAGACACCAGTCCCAGTACAATTTCTTCAATCCATGCGTCAATAATCTCTGCCACTTTATCTTCTCCCCGCCTTTCAAATATCTTTCTTCCATTGCAAAGGCTTTCATCCAGCAGCATTGCATTCTGGACCAAAGCTGTGGTAGACGCATAGCGCTCATAGCATCCGCTGAAAATATCCTGTGACGCGTTCCGGTCCTGGGGATGTATGACGATACCGCCGAACTCTCCTGCTGAAAAATTGCTGCCCTTATAGATTTTATGGTCAATTACAATTGCCCCGCCTACGCCGGTACCATAAGTCAGGCACAAGAAATCAGAGAATTCCCGGCCGGCACCAAAGTTTGCCTCTCCCAGAGCAGCGGCATTTACATCGTTCTCAACTGCTGCAGGTACATGAAATCGTTCTTCCATCATCCGCTTCACTTCCATCCCCGTATAACCGGGTATGTTAGAGTTGGCATAACGGATACTGCCTTTTGAAGAATCCACCTGCCCTGCCGTGCTGATTCCGATCCGGTCAAACCCCTGGTATTGATCCAGTATCTCCATTGCTCTTTCCATTACCCAGGCACCGCCCTTTTGCGCATTTGTGTCAGTTTCCCTTATATTGTATAAACGCCCCTCGGTAAACTCTCCTGATTTTATAGATGTTCCACCGATGTCAAGCACTGCTATTTTCATACCGATTCCTCTCTTTTACCATCAAACAATTTATCTAACTGCGACCTTTATTACACATTTTTTCAGAAAACGCTCCTCACTTACCACAATTCCAGGCTTATGGGGTTCCTCACCCATACAAATGATAAATCGCCCCGGTCCCATAACGCAGGAAGCAGACCTGGAGCAGGAAACTGTCCCAAAATCTGTCTGCTCATTGAAGCAGTCCAAAGTCTCCGCCTCACCTAAGCCAATTTGTATCATTTCTGTTCCTTCTATATCGATCTGAATATCCATATATTTTCTGTGAATCTCAAACTTGCCTATTGACTCCTCCTGAGCCTGGGCTTCCATTACGTTTACAAAAACATCTTCCCCCATAATTTCTGTCCTTCCCAGGGGTAATAAACGCAGATCATTGGCAGCCAGGAAATCAACTGCTAAGTCCAGGTATTTGCTTATACCGCGATAACGCTGTATATTTTCTAAATTATCATATATCATCTTTTAGATCCTTTCTGATCTGTAAGTAAGTGTCACTCTCTTTCACACAATGACATTTCATCAATCCGTGTTTGAGAGAACACTTTATTTGTGGTTTATTAAATGCATGATATTGGGGTTTTGCTGAGTAATACGCTTTGTATCAGTAGGTAGTGTACAAAAGATGGGCGTAAAAAACTGGTATGGACTCCGTCAGCTCTGCTCTACGCTTCCTCCGCCCATACCAGTTTTCCACGCCCAACTTTCCGAGATTCAGTTTACTGCCACAAAGCTGGTATTGCTTTTATATTATTCACAAAAGATCATTAACCTTTTACTGCCCCCATGGTAATACCCTGTGTAAAGTATTTCTGGAAAATCAGGAATACCGCAACAATGGGGATTGCTGCCAGAGCTGCACCTGCCATAATCAGTCCGTAATTCGTTGAAAGTTCTGCCTGCATGGTAGCTACGCCAAGGGGAATCGTCAGGTTCTTTCTGGAAGACAGCATAACTAACTGCATAAAGTAATCGTTCCAGGTATTAATGAAGGTAAAGATCGCCAATGCGGCAAATCCCGGCTTCACAATTGGAAATGCAATGCTGGTAAAAGTACGCAGTTCGGTACAACCGTCTATTTTTGCTGATTCCAGCAGTTCCGTTGGAATGTTTTCACTGAACTGCTTCATCAGGAATACACCGAAGGGCCAGCCAATTAACGGCAGGATAACCGCAGCCATTGTGTCATGGATTCCCATCCAGCTGATCATATTAACCAGCGGTACCAGGATAACCTGCTTTGGAAGTGCCATTGCACCGATAAAAATTGTAAATAAAATCTTCTGTCCATAAAAGCGTTTTTTTGCTAAAACGTATCCGGCAAGTGCCGATGTGAGGCAGACAGCCAGCATGGTAATCAGCGCAATCAGAACACTATTTAACAGCCATCTTGCTGCCGGATTTTGCACCAGCAGCCTTTGAAACTGCTCAATCGTCGGATTGGCGGGCCACCATTGTGGCGGAATCTTCACTGCATCCCCCTGTGACTTGAATGCACCTGTCATGATCCAGTAAAAAGGAAAAACAAAGATGACAGTCAATATGCTCAGAATAACAGTTGAAACAATGGTAAATGGTGTGGATTTTTTGTTCATCTTTATGCCCTCCCTCCTAATATTCTACATCGCTGCCCAGGAATTTAAACTGAAGCAGACTGATGATACCGATTACCACGGTTAAAAATACACCCATTGCATTGGCATATCCATACTCGGACAGCTTAAATGCTTTTTCGTACAGGTAATACATAATCGTCGTGGTTGCGAAGTTAGGCCCGCCGGAAGTCAATAACTGGATGAGCGAGAAACACTGGAAAGAGTTAATGGTTGTAATTACTACTATGTAAAGTGTTGTGGGAAGCAGGCTCGGCCATTTGATTTTCCAGAACACCTGGAACTTATTGGCACCGTCAACCTCTGCTGCTTCCACCAAGGATTTGTCAATATTCCCCATTGCAGCAATATATAAAATAATTGGCTGTCCAACCGCGGTTGTCAACAGGATGATAATAATTGCCCCAAGGGCATACTTCTTATCTCCCAGCCACATAATATTCTGACTTATCACATGACCAGCCTTTAAGGTGTAGTTTAAAATACCGGAAAGCGGATCATATATCCATCTCCAGACTACTGTTACGGCAACCGTACCAGTAACAACCGGAAGGAAAAATACACATCTGAAAAAGGATCTTGCAAATGCCTTTCTCTCATATGTCTGTGAAGAAACAAATAACGCAAATGCTACTACAATCGGAACGGAGCCGATTACGATAATAAGTGTGTTGACCAGTGATTTCTGAAACGTCGAATCCTGAATCATTGTGATGTAATTATTTAATCCCACAAAAGTAAATTCTTTCATTGTATAGCGGAAAAAGCTGGTAAATACCCCCATTATCATAGGTATTAATACAAATATCAAAAAAAAGAGTAACGCTGGAGCCAGAAAACAATAAGATACTATTGTTTCTCTCATTCTTAGCTTATTTACTTTTTTCATGTTTTCCCTCCAAATCCCATAAGTGTAATAAATAGATGATGTTACAGATCAGGCGCTGCAATTATGGTGCTAATATCCGATTGCAGCGCCCTCTGTAGTTTTACTCTGAATCCTTATTTCGCTGTTGCTGCCGCATTTGTAATGGAAGCATCTGCCTGCTGTACGAATTCATCTGCTGCCGCCTGTGGGTCTTTATCTCCATTCATGACTGCCTGAAGCATTGGGAACCATAAAGTTCTCATTTCAGCAAATCCGTCGATGGTGTTGTAATATGGTGAATAATATTTGGTCCAGCCTGCCAGAGTTGTCATTCTTTCATTGTTGTACAGATCTCCAAAGGACTGGCGAACCGGGAAAGAACCTGTTCTGATTACATCTTTTGGTCCCCATTCACTGTCATCGCATACGAACTGGATGAATTTCTTAGAAGCTTCGATCTTGGCATCGTCACCGTTATTAAATACGCAGAAACCATTTACCAGATACTCTAATTCAGGAACTCCGTCATCGGATGGGAATGGAGCTTCGATATACTCTACTTTACTGGATTCTAACAGCTCTTTCTGGGTTTCGGGCTGTGCAGGAGACCATAAAAGTGTGAAGGATGTCTGTCCGTTTGCAAAGTTCTGGATATCATCACCGCCGTTGTATGCGGAACCATTCATTAAAGTACCGTCATCCACTGCTTTTTTGATAAACTCAAGGGCTTTTACACCATTTGCATCGTTAATGGTGTATTTTGTAACAGCATCATCTGTAATAGAACTGCTGTAGAGGTTTGCCACAAATGCACGTGTTCCCTGGTCGCCGCCCTGTCCACTGCAGAATACAGAACCCGGATTATATCCTTTGTCATGTAAAGCGGTTATAACAGTTGTAAAATCATCTGTTGTCCAGCCATCTTTGATTAAATCAGCAACGCCTGCATCTTCTGCCATCTGTTTGTTAAATGCCATATAAAAAGGTGCGGAGCTGATTGGGTACATATAAGCAGTATCTCCGGCTTTACATGCCTGAAGAAGCTGATCGTTTCCAACATCTTTTACGAAGTCATCGGTAAACATATCATTTAATTCTGCCAGCTTGCCGCTCTTACCATAGTCAATGATACGTCCCGGAGCATCGAATAACACATCACAGATTGTCCCGCCTTCAATTGCCGTAACAATCTTTTCCGGTCCTGATGTAAAGTCAATTGTCTCCAGTTTCACCTTGATATCCGGGTTGGCTTCTTCGAAAGCATCGATAATTTTCTGTTCATATGATCCAAATGCATCACCAGCATTTTCCTGTGTAAATGTAGGGAATGCCCACCATGTAATCTCCGTTGTACCACCGGCTGAAGCCTCTTTCGTTTCCGCATCTGCTGCCTGTGTCTCATCTGCTTTTGCCTCAGTTGCTGCTGCTTCTGATTTTGCTTCGGTAGCTGCGTCTGTCTTCGCTTCCGTCTTCGCCTCTGTCGTTCCTGAACTGGAAGATCCTCCTCCGCAGGCTGCAAGTGAAAGTGCCATAGTACAAGCCAGTAAAAGTGCTATTGCTTTCCTTTTCATATTTTTCTTTTCCTCCTTAAGATAGTTTAGTTTTCGTTTATGATAATTAACGTCCTGTTAATTATTTCAGGTTAATTGCTTCCACATACCGTTTTGTAATATCCATCGGTCTTGTGATTGCTGTTCCGACAACGGCTGCAAATGCCCCGGTTTCCAATGCCTTTTTTAATTCTTCCGGGCACCAGATCCCGCCTTCTGCGATAACAGGCTTTTTGCTTTCCCTTGCCAGTGTTTCCATCATTTCATAATTTGGAAGCTGCGTTCCTTCCGTATATGGTGTATAACCGCTCATTGTTGTTCCAATGAAATCAAATCCGATTTCTGCTGCATGAAGACCTTCTTCTATACTGGAGCAATCAGCCATAAACAGCTGATCCGGATACTTTAACCGCACCTCTTTAAAAAACTCATCCAGCGTCATACCGTCCGGCCTGAGCCTTCCGGTTGCATCTGCCGCTATTATTTCGGCTTGACATGCTACCAGTGCATCTACCTCTTTCATAGTAGGCGTTATGTAGATATCGCACGCTTCATAGTCCTGTTTGATGATTCCTATAATAGGAAGATTTACCAGCTTCTTAATCTCTGTGATATCTTCCACTGTGTTTGCCCGGATTCCGGATGCACCTCCCAGCATCGCCGCATATGCCATGCGAGACATGATATACGAACTATAAAGAGGTTCTTCCTTTAATGCCTGACAGGATACGATAAGCCCTCCCTGGATCTGGTCCATTATCTCCTTCTTGGTCATCCATATCCTCCTTTCCCTCCGCTCCCAAATGAGCGGATCTTAATTCTAAACTTTGTTGTTCTGTCCAATAAATAGACTATATCATATGCGGGTAAATTTTTCAATATATTTTTTAGAAAAAAAATTTTTTCTTTTTCCGTTGTTTTTTTTGTTCAACAATGATATAATCAGCATATAAAAGAAGTAACTGCTATCATAATTCAACAATATTCGACAAAGAGAGGGATAATCATGTCAAAATACGATGTATCACGTTTCAAAAATGTAACTGTTGCTTTAAACACTCCTTTTAACGCTTCCGGCGATATCGACCTGGATGCTGCAAAAAAACTGACCCGCTACTATATTCAGAAGGGTGTTAAGAGTTTGTATGTATGCGGCAGCACCGGAGAAGGCTTTCTGCTGGACAGCGATGAAAGAAAAAAAGTTGTGGAGGCCGTAACCCAGGAGGCCGGTGATGAAATGACTGTTATCGTACATGTAGGCTGTGCGGATACCCGTCATTCTCAAGAACTTGCAAAACATGCCGAAGAGGCAGGGGCTGACGGTACTTCCGCCGTACCAAGCGTCTACTATCATGTCAGTGAAGAAAGCGTCTACCGCCACTGGACCGCAATCACAGAAGCTGCCGACCTTCCTTTCTTTATTTATAACATTCCCCAGCTCACCGGATTTAACCTGTCCATGGGCCTATTCCACCGGATGCTTGAAAATGAACGGGTTGCCGGAGTCAAGTGTTCTTCCGATCCCTGCCACGATATTTTAAGGTTTAAACAGGCAGGCGGGGAAGATTTTATCGTATTTAACGGACCGGATGAGCAGTTTTTAGCCGGCAGACTGATGGGCGCAGATGCAGCCATTGGCGGCACCTATGGGGCTATGCCGGAATTATATTTAAAATTGGATGAACTCATCCGCCGTGGGGATATTGCTGCTGCCCAGAAACTGCAGGTAATGGTAACCATGTTCATTTACCGCCTGTGCTCCTTCCCCTCCATGTATGGAGCTTGTAAAACGATCATCCGAATGGATGGTGTGAACATCGGCGACCCACGCCTGCCATTCCTTCCGGTAGATGAAAAAGACCCTGAGATCAGAAAGCTGTACGAAGATATCCGAGCAGCTGTAGAAGAGACAAAATGCTGGTAATCCCCAAATTCAGGATTTCAGCGGCAAACCCTGTCAGTATATATTAAAAACTGCTTTCTGGCAGCTCATAAAGGAAAAGAGCCATATACATGGAAGTAAAACTTCTCTGCATTATGGCTCTTTTGTCCCGATTATTCTATTGTATTAAAAAACGCCCCATGATACACTCTGATTATTCTATTAACATATGTTTTGGCTATCCTATTTACATACGTATATGTTATCCTATTTACATATGTTTTGGTTATTCTATTTACATACGTATATGTTATCCTATTTACATATGTTTTGGTTATTCTATTACATATGTTTATGTTATCCTATTTACATATGTTTTAGTTGTCCTATTTACATTTATTTGTATTATTCTATTTATATACGTTTTGGTATTCTATCTAAATTTATTACGAGGAGGTATTATAATGAAAAAACATATTGTATGCTTCGGAGACTCCAACACTCATGGCTATTGCACCGGGACAAACGGACGCTTTTCCGAAGACGAACGGTGGACATGCCTTTTGGGCAGCTATCTAGGAGATGATTATCTGATCTGCGAGGAAGGACTGAGCGGAAGAACGACGGTCTTTGAAGATCCTCTGTTTGAAGGGTTAAACGGTCTGTCATCAATTTTTCAAAGCCTTATGACCCACGAACCTGTAGATCTTCTCATTCTTATGCTGGGAACAAACGATACGAAGGAACGTTTCAGCTCTAACGCTGAGAACATCGCAAAAGGCATGGAGCGCCTGACCAGAAAAGCCATGTCCGTCACGGATGCCTGGCATCATGATCCCAGGATCTTAATAATTGCCCCAGCTCCCATAGAAGAGGGTTATGAAAATACTTTTATAGCTGATGAAATGGGAAAAGGCTGTGTGGAAAAATCCCGGGCACTGGCTGCTTATTATGAGGACATCGCCAAACGGCTGGGCATCTATTTTCTGGATGCATCCACCATACCGGGAATCCGTATGCATCCAAAGGACCACATGCATCTGGATCAGAGCAGCCATATGCTTCTGGCTAAAAAGCTTGCTTCACTCATACCGGACATGCTGTAGAAATTTTGGGCATTAAAAAGCCCTGCTTCACGACTGCAGGGCTAAAAAGGAAGGAGTTATGAAAAAGTTTATATAACAATTCTTTGTTTGTTATGTTTATATCATAACTTCTAAATGTGTACTTTCAATGATGAACTATTGAACGTTCTATGAAAACTCTGAAAACATTTTATTCATATTTTATTCATAATGTGACATTAAATTACTGTTACTTTTAGTCTGGTACTTTTCTTATTATAAGTCTCCACTGTTATATGAGTGATACCCTTTTTCTTTGCCCGTACCAGACCTTTTCCTGTCACGGATGCCACCGCCCTGCGCTCTGAGGAATATGTAATCTTATTACTTTGGGACTTTGTAGCTAAGATTGGTTTAATCTGGTATGTTTTGCCTCTCCTCAGCCTAACGGACTTTTTATTTAACTTTATTTTTGCCGGCGCTTTTTTTACTTTCACGGTACATTGGGCTGTCTTCCCACTGCCTGTGGTTACGGTAATCGTTGCACTGCCGGATTTCTTTGCAGTAATTTTACCGGATGAGTTCACCGTTGCCACTCTTTTATTGGATGTGGTGTATCTCTTGGAATCCGTACAACCACTGGGTTTTACAGTAGTTTTCAGCTTATAAGTCTCTTTTACACCCAGAGTTATCTCCGACGTATTCAGACGTATCTGCTCTGCTTCCATAAATGAATAATTCAGATCACAATAACCTCTGTCTGTATTTGCTCCCGGCACTTTTCCTTTGTCTGTATACTGCCACATATCATATGATCCGGAAAATGCCGGCTTTTTAATCCCATAACTGCCTACCCATATTTTAATCCCGGAAAGCTTGGACCAGTCAAAATCATTGGTTAAACGGTAATCAGAGGAATAGATCATTGGCGTATATCCTGCCTTTCTGATTATATCACAGAAAGCTTTTGCAATTGCAGTGGTATTCTTTTTCCCCTTCTTAAACGTACCGTTTTGTTCTATATCATAGACTACCGGATACTCAAGCTTCCTCCCTCTTAAAATCTTCAGGCAGTATTCTGCTTCTTTTTTTGCCCCCGCCACGGTGGTGGTACAGCAAAAGTGATAGACGCCGCGCTTGATTCCTGCATTTCCGGCACCATAGTAATTTGCCTCAAACTGCTGATCCAGATCCTCTTCGTAAGTACCTGTCTGCGCACCGTCTCCTGTCTTCAGCATAGCAAATGAATAGCCCTGCTGCTTAACACTGTTCCAGTTTACGTTTCCGTTATACCTGGATACGTCAATCCCCCTGATATTGGATACAGCCGCCTTTGCCGGCAGCGGCAGCAGACATGTAAGGGACAACACAATCAGGTATTTTACAAGATATCTGTGTATTTTTTTCATAACGTTCCTCCTCGTCAGATGCATGTCCCCTGATAGTAATAAAATAATAGTATGATGGGTGGATTACCATTTGGGGTACGCTCAAATATTACATTTGTAGTTTTTTGTTTTCATGTTTATGATACCCTTTATTTTCCATTCTGTCTATAGTAAATTTTTACAATTCTAAGCGGGACTCTCCTGGTGTTTTCCCCGCAGCCTGCTCATCCACTTCCCGGCGGTTTATTCTCTCCTGACCGAATACTTGACTGTATCTGTAAAAACACCGTATCTTCCATTTTTCATAGAAGATACGGTGCTAATCCTATGGTGTTATTTATTTCCGGCATCACTATCCGGTACTTCACATTTTTTATCTCCAATACACTCCGCCATCTGTCGAACTGCCCGGTACACGATATTCTTAACATCCGTAATACTTTTCTGATCATGTATCAGATAGATCGGATCATCTTCTGTCTGGAACAGTTCGTTCAGGCACATGCCAAGTGGATAAATCCCCTTGATACACACCACAATCAATTCGGTACATATCTTTTTATTTATGGACAATGAATTTTTCTTTTGTTCGGAAAATTCCTCATAGATCAAATCCAATACGCTTTCCGCCTCGTCTGCATTCCCGGATTTCAGTGCATTCAGAAGCTGGCGTTCCCGTTTTATGGGAGAATGGTATTGTTCATCCTCAAACATCAGATTACTGATAGACACGATATTATGATTTTCCTCTAAAGTTGTAAAAACCAATGCATTCTTTGCCTGGTTTGCACAGCCATATACACTTTCCAGTCCTTTTTGTATCTCACTGATGCCAATGGTACAGGACAACTGGTACTCCTTCTCCAGACGGTCTGAAACCATCTTTGTCACTTTTTTCATATTTTCATTTAAGATAATATACAAAAGGTTATCTGCAAGATAACTGATCACCAGCATAATTTCCCCCGGGAGATAATTCACCGCTGCTGCATCGAAATGATATTTCCGAAAACACTCTTCTATCATATGAACAATGGGGTATGACAGGGCTTCCTGCTCCTCTACCCGAATTAAAATCACCTGGTATTTTGTGCGCTCGCCATGCCCCGTCAGCTTCCGGTAATCCTGTATGACTTTATCCTGGACAGGGATCTGCATAATCAGATGCTGAAAAAGCCCGATGGTCAGCATATCCTGATCCTGGTGCGGTTCCTGGCACATTTCCTTTACCCATTCCATACGTCGTTTGCTCTCTTCAATCCGGCAGGATACCCGTTTCACAGCTTCCAGTATCTGCTCTTCCGTTACCGGCTTTGGAAGATATTCCTTTACTCCATAGCGGATCGCTTCCTGGGCATTCTCAAATTCATTATATCCGCTTAAAACAATAAACTTCGTATCTATTCCCATACCGACCGCTTTTTCCATCATTTCCAACCCATCCATTATGGGCATGTCTATGCTGGTAATTACAATATCCGGCAATTCTTTTTGGATGATATCCAGGCCTTGTTTTCCATTTTCTGCTGTTCCAACAAGATTGACTCCACACTGTTCCCAGGGCAATGACTTCTCAAGCCATTCAAGAACAGATTGTTCATCATCTATCAAAGCCATTTTTATCATTATACATACTCCTATCTCATAACAACTAACAATTTACCTCATCCATAATACCAAAGATGACAGAAAAATGCAAAAAAATTCTTCAGCCCACCCAAAAATTAATCTTGTCTTCACTAAATGATATCTTACATCCTCTTTCCCCGAAAAAAGCATCCAAAGCCTGATACATATCCTTATACTGCAGTTCCCCGCTTTTATTTCCAAGTGGTTCTATCCAAAAGGACTGTTTGCCGCAGGCATCCCTTATATGTACTTTGAATGCCAATTCCTTTTCTTTCAGCATTTGATTGCAGTCTATGATATCCTGAATTGCGATTATTTTCATCCTTACACCTCTTACTTTTATTACACTGCTTTTGATTTATTACTTTTGTTTAATTGATTTTCAGCCAAATGGAATTCACACCATTCTGATAGTGCACAATTCCCACACATAGGCTTCCTGGCTTTACATACCGCGCGCCCATGACGGATAAGCTGTATATTGATCCTGATCCAGTGATCCTTTGGCAGTACTTCCTGTAATTCCAGTTCCACTTTCAGCGGATCCGAATGATGCGCCCAGCCCAGTTTGTTTGATATCCGGTTCACATGGGTATCCACCGTAATCTCTGGAACACCATAGGCATCTGACATAAAAAGATTGGCGGTCTTTCTTCCTACCCCTGCCAGCTTCATTAATTCCTCACGGTTGTCCGGAACCTGTCCGTTGTACTCTGCCACCAGCTGCTGACAGCATTTTTTCATATTTTTAGCCTTACTGTGGTAAAGCCCGATGGTCTTAATCATTCCTTCCAGCTCCTCAATCTCAGCCTCAGCCATCTCTTCCACTTTCTGATATCTGTCATAAAGTGACGGAAGTACCAAATCTACCTGGGCATCAGTACTCTGGGCGCTCATCATAATTGCCAGAAGCAGCTGCCAGGGCTCTCTGTGAAGAAATCCATCCTTATCCACTCCATACAAATCATCCAGTTTATCTAATATTTTTTTTACCTGTATTTTTTTCATCATAACCCCGTCAACGCTTCTTTAAATACTTTTTCCACCTTTTCTTTGGTTGGAACGCCTTCATGCTATCCCCCACATAAAAGGTGGGAACATACCAGTAATCCAAAGATTCTGCAAGCTCTGTTTCCACGGATTCATCTGCGATTCTGACCTCGGTCTTCCCATACTCAGGGTGCTCTGTTTTCAGTTCCTCCATAAGTGCCAGTGCCTTATGGCAATGCGGACAGTCTTTTAAAATCATCATTAAAACTTTTTGCATGGCAGTCTCCTTTTCATCTGTTTTCTTTCACTATACCATAAAGTGACCTTTTTCGCCATATTCACTTGAAGGAAAATGTTGCGTATTGCTCTATTTCTGTTATCGTACTTGGTACTTGCGTTTGAGAATGCAGCATTCATTGCATCCCCAAAAAACTCATGATATAATTGAAAATAATAATTTCTCGGAGGTGCTTATGAAACAGGTTGAAATCGCAACTGCTATTATAATGAAGGATCACAAAATTCTGACTACCCGCAGAGGTTACGGGCAGTTTATAAATCTGTGGGAGTTTCCCGGCGGGAAAATTGAGTCCGGCGAAACCACCGAAGACGCACTGATCCGGGAACTGCAGGAGGAATTAGCCGTGGAAGTAATTCCTGAAAAACTGTTTATGACAACAGAATACGACTATCCTGATTTTCATCTGACTATGCACTGCTATCTATGCAGTATAAAAAAAGGCACCATTACGCTCCTGGAGCATAATGGTGCAAAATGGCTGGATAAAGATCATCTGGATACCGTAGAATGGCTGCCGGCTAATCACCCCGTTATTAACGGACTGAGGGAAATGCTTTCCCTCTGATCTATTTCATTTCAGGCAATAAAAAACACCAGCCCCAAGGCTCATACGTCCAAAAAGCTAGTGTTTAGTGCGCCTTCAGGGGCTCGAACCCTGGACACCCTGATTAAGA
>JAGZJZ010000091.1 GCA_018365455.1 Clostridiales bacterium | reverse complement strand
TCCACGACCAGAACCGTGATTCCGGCTGCTGCAGGACCTACGGCTGCTGTTGCAGTAAATGCTCAGTCTGAAAATATTGAAAAAGCAGTTGAATTGATAGAACTTCTGAACACAAATGACGAGCTGTATATGCTGATTACACAGGGTGAAGAAGGTGTAGATTACGTATATGGTGATGACGGAGCTTATGCTCTGCAGGAAGGTAAATATAACTTTAACTTCAATGAATGGCAGATCGGACAGTCTTACAGCCCTGAGTTTACCCGTGCATTGTATAACCGTAATGAAGCAGGAGATCTGCAGAAACAATCTCAGACCATGGTATTTGAAGAAGATAAGACAGCTGAGATTTCACCGGTAACCGGATTCGTATTCGATCCGACTCCGGTTAAGACGGAGCTGGCGAACTGTACATCTGTAATCACGGAAATGGTTCCGGCTTTAAGCTCAGGATCTGTAGATCCCGAAACGGCTCTTCCTGACTTCTTAAAGAGACTGGAAACAGCAGGCGTAGATAACGTCATCGCTGAAAAGCAGGCACAGATGGATGCCTGGAAAGCGGCTAAATAGGGGGAGAAAGATGGTAAAGCTGGGTGTAATAGGTTATGGTGTCCGCATTGATATGCTGGCAGATGAATTTATGGGCCTATTAGAAAAAGTACAGATTACAGCAATCGCTGACAAAAATCCGGAGCGTGTAAAAGCGCTTTTAACCAAGGCAGATTCCAGGGAAATCATGCATGAGATGGAAATTGACAAAATTGACGGCTTATGGAGAAAATGTCAGTTGGATCCGGATACGATACACTTTTATGATACGGCACAAGAGATGCTGGACCGGGAAGAACTGGATGGTGTTTTGGTAGGCACAAACTGTGATACCCATGCACAGATGGCAGAAATGGTAATGAAACGGGGGATTCCACTCTTTCTGGAAAAACCCGTAGGTGTCACAAGAGAAGACTTAGAGCTGCTGGAATGCTGTGACAGAGAACCGCATGCTCCTGTTGTAGTGTCTTTTCCCCTTCGTGTAACCAGGATGGTGCGGGAAGCAAAGAGAATCATAGACAGCGGCGTTATTGGAAAAGTTGAGCATGTCCAGGCATTTAATGACGTTCCTTACGGCTTTGTCTATTTCCATGACTGGTATCGGAATGAGGCTGTATCACACGGGATGTTTTTACAGAAGGCAACCCATGATGTGGATGTTATCAATTATCTGACGGGAGAAAAACCGGTTCAGGTATGTGCAATGAAGTCCAAGCAGATTTTTAAAGGTGACAAAAAGGCAGGGCTGCGCTGCAGTGAATGTGATTGCTGCGGCAGCTGCATGGAAAGCACCTATCATATTACCAAAACCAGAAATGATATTCCAAGAAGTGATTATTGCTGTTATGCAGTAGATACCGGAAACGAAGACAGCGGCAGTCTGCTGATTCGATATGAATCCGGTATGCATGCAGTCTATTCACAAAACTTTTTCGCAAGAAAAGGAGCAGCAAGGCGTGGCGCGAGGTTGTATGGGTACAAGGGAACTTTAGAATTTAATTTTACGACAGATGAAATCAAGGTATACGACCATATGAGTGATCAGGTGTCTGTGATTAAGATAGGCACTCCGCCTGCAGGGCATGGCGGGGGAGATTATGAACTTGCACGGAATTTTGTGCAGCTGATTCTGGGAGAAACTACAGAGTCAGTGACATCTCTCAGGGAAGGGATTATAAGTGCAAAGGTCTGTATAGCTGCAAAAGAATCTTCGGAAGAGGAAGCGTTTAAAACAGTATTATAAACAGGTTTAGATTTTAACAGGGTGGACTATGCCGGAGCGTGTTCCACCCTGAACTGTATCCGGCTTTTAGGAAATGCCGGTTACCAAAACTTATAATGGGATCAGTGATGATCCAGATAAAAAGGAGAAGAGATATGTATAAGATGAAAAAGCAGCTTGCGGTTTTGCTTTCGGCAGCCATGCTGACCGGCACCCTGGGCATGTCGGCACCCTATTCCGTGACGGCAGAGGCTTCCGGGATACAAAAAGAAATTTATATTTCTCCTGCAGGAGATGATGCTGCCGGGGATGGGAGTCAGGAAAAGCCATATGCCTCCCTGGAAAAAGCCAAAAGTGAAGTGCAGAAAATCAATTCGGATATGACAGGTGATATTTATGTGTATCTGGATGGCGGGGAATATTACATGGATAAAACGGTGGAATTTGGACCGGAAGATTCCGGTACCAATGGTCATCAGATAATTTATGCCAGCCAGGATGGGGTTGCCAGCGCAAAATTAATTGGTGGCAGACCCTTGGATAACAGTAATTGGGAACTGGTGCAGAGTGAAGGAGCTAACGACGCCGATCTCCCGGCGGAGGCTAGAGGCCATGTCTATAAAATGAATGTTGGGACAGAGCAGAGCTTTAATACACTGTACGTCAATGACAGAAGGGCAACCCAGGCACGTTACCCTAATCTGGACCAGTATCCCGGATTTACAGCGGCACTGACTCCATATTTGTTTACGGCAGGGGGCGGAATGCATGATCTTCAATGGAAAGAAGGGGATCTGCCGCAGCAGGTGATTGACGGACTGTCAAACGCAGCGGCAAGAGGGGATCTGGATGCGTCCATATATATGTGGGACGGAGGCTACTGGGACTGGATGACAGATACCATTCCCCTAAAAGGAATCGATCCGGCGCAGCGCAGGCTTCATTATAAAGATGAAGAGATCGATTTGGATGGTTCTGCCCGGTACCGCCCCAAATATACCACCGGCAACAATGCCAGATATTTTCTGCAGGGGAATCTGGCATTGCTGGATCAGGAGGGAGAGTACTACTACAACAAGACAACCGGGGATCTCTATTATTATCCCACAGGTAATATAGAAGACCAGCAGGTAATTATCCCTCTGGTAAAAGAGGTAATCCGTGCAGAGGGGAAAGGCAGAGATGCAAAAGTCAGCAATCTGACATTCCGGGGAATAGAAATGAAGGATACGGAGAGTACAGACTGGTATGCCTATGGCTGGAATGCAAAGGATACCGGGGCAGCACTGGGATTCTGGCCAAACGAATCAAAAGGAAGTACCCAGCCTTCTTATTGTGAACAGAGGGAACAGAATGATTTCCGCTACGGAGTTATTACCCTGAAAAATACCGACGGTATTCGGATCGAAGCCTGTCATCTGACAAATTCCGGAATGTTTGGCATTGCAATGTACGATGCCAACACAAATGCACTGATCGAAAACAGCCTGATCGATTATACCGGTCATGGCGGTATTAATATGGACGGGGGTTATCCGGGACTGGCAGGAGATGAAAACGGAAATGGATATGCCAGGGACAATATGGTGAAAAATGTACTGATCCATGATATAGGAGAATTGATCGGACAGGCTTCCGGGTTAACGGTACAGCAGGTAAGCCATAGTACCTTTTCTAATATTGAGGTTTATAATTCACCCAGAAGAGGGATCTTTACCACCGGGGGAACAAGCAGGGAGAAAAATGGTGCAGACAAAAACTATGATGCAATGAAGCACTTATATACCCATAGTAACCTGTATGAATACTGCTACATTCATGACTGTCAGCAGGATGGCGGAGATGACGGCGCATTCTTTGGCTGTATGCTGTTCCATGGAAATGAAGACGGAAAAGGGAAACCAAATATCATCAACCAGATGGTGATCGACAGCACAGGAGCTAATCCCACCATGAAGGATTTAAGCCCCAACAATATGAATCTGGATATGGGGTGTTCCGGATTTGAACTTCACAATGTGAAATCCGTTAATCCTATGAACTTTAACATTGAAGTCAATACCATACTGCAGTATAAAGATGATATCCTTTTTGATAATGTAAATATCGATTATGGAACCATGGTAAATCATCTGGCTGAATTTGATGATTCCAAAATGGAGTATGATAAGATTGGTTTAACAGAGGGCTTTCCAATCGAATATATGGATGAGAAGCAAACCAGTGAAAAGCCGGATGATATTTATTTTGAAGATGATTTTGAAAAGGGTATCCAAAAACGCAAATGGACGTTTCGAAATGCACAGCCGGAGATTACTACAGAATGGATGTCGGAAGACCCGTTTGTGGGAAAACAGGGTCTCATCGTGAACCAGAACAGTGTATTATCCAGAACGTTTCAGGATCAGTTAAATAAAACCGTTACCGTTAAAATGTTTGACCGCCAGACCAGAAATATGGCAGGATATGACTCCGGCGTCCAAAATTCTGCAAATGCGCTTTCTTATGTAAGTACCGGAACAAAAGAGGAAATGTATGGCCTGGGCATTGAGTGGGGGAAATGGGACTGCTATTATATGAACATAAACGGTGAAAAGATCCCAACGAATGTTCCGCGGCTTTTTGGATGGCATGAGCTGAAGTTCGATTACAGTACGCCCGGTACATTACAGATGTATATAGACGACACGCTGGTGAAGGAGGTAAACAGCAGCGGGTTTGATACCCTGGATATTGGAAGTGATGCCGGAAAAGGCATCGTGTATTACGATGAAGCTATGATTTATGGCGGCGTAGAAGCACCGCCAGCCGGTGAACTGCCGCTTCCTAAACCGCCTGCAGAGCCGGAAGATAAGATACTTTATGAAGAGGACTTTGAAAGTTATGAGATGATCACAGAGGATGCCGGTAACCAAAGCCATGGAGAGGATGCAATACAGCAAAGCATATTACAACAAAATGATATTGCAAATGATAGTTTGAAATCCCAGGATGCTACTGAGATGAAAACGGAAGCAGGGGTAACGGAAGCAGCGGTGGCAGAGGAATCGGTAACGGAAAAAGCGGAGACAGAAGAAGCGGTGGCAGAAGTATCGAAAACAGAAGTATCGAATACAGAAGTACTGAATACAGAAGTACCGAATACAGAAGTACTGAATACAGAAGTACTGAATACAGAAGTACCGAATACAGAAGTACCGATTACAGAAGTATCAGTGACAGATGAACCAATAACAGAAGAACCGGAGCCAAGAGATCAAATGATCAATATAGCTTCAGATGAAGAGCAAAACAAGGGATCCCAGGCTATGGAAGAACCGGCTCCAGCAGCCATGGCTGCAACAGATTTACTGCCCGACTGGAAAGGGGTAGGCGGCGGAAAAATGGTAAAAGAATTAATCAGGGAAGATAATAATCAGTATCTTCGTATTAATTCTCAGGATAATACCTTCTATTATACAGGCGGCAGCGAATGGAAGAACTATGTGCTGGAAGCAAAGGTGCGTTTGAATCGCTGGACCGGGGACGGCCCCCTTGGCGGAGCATATGATGTGTTTTGTGCAGGCGTCCGCTTTGAAGAAGATCCCAACAGTAAATCAAATCCACACCGCTATACATTAAAGATGGAGAAGTCAGGTAAATTAAAATTCTATATGCGGTCCTCCGGTGATAAGGATTTCTTCACCAAAACACCGGAAGAGGTGGGAATGGAGCCTTTGAATCCTCCGTTTGCCGGAAGATGGTATGATTTAAAGATTGTGGCAGATGGTGATAAGATCAGCAGTTATATTGACGGAAATCTGATAGGGACGGTAGTGGATGGCAACTTGCAGTCCGGGGGAATCGGATTTAATGCCCTTGGCGGAGAATACGATATCGACGATATGAAAGTGACGAAAGTCCAGACGCCTGAGCCGGGTATAGAACCGGATTCCGGAACCTATGAGAAGCCGATTGAAGTTAAAATCACACCTGCATCCAAAAAGGACCAGATATTCTACACGCTGGACGGAAGTGACCCCAAAGACCCGGAACATGGTATCTACTATGAGGGAAGCTTTGTACTGCCCGAAAATGATAAGCCGGTAACCTTAAAATGTGTTGCCATCAGAGGTGACTCTCTCTACAGTGAAGTAGTGGAAAAAACCTATGTCATAAAAACACACAAGCCGGAAATTACAGCATTGGAAGAAGTACAGATTGATACAATCCAGGGAATAATTCCGAAGCTGCCCCAGACGGTGAAGGCGTCCTATAATAATGGAACAACAGCCATGGCTGCAGTACAATGGGAGCCTGTTACAGATCAGCAGGTAGCAGTACCCGGTAAATTTATGGTATTGGGTTCCGTGGATGGTACAGCATTAAATGCAAAAGCCGTAGTAACCGTATTGCCTGGGAAAGAAGATCCAAAACCGGAAATAAAGGTAAATAAAGTAACGCTGAACGAAACGAAAAAAACAGTATTAAAAGGAAAGAGTTTCACTTTGAAAGCGGCGGTATCTCCAGCAGATGCAGTAAATAAAAACATAGTATGGTCAACCAGCAATGCAAAAGCAGCAACCGTCGACCAGACCGGTAAAGTAACTGCAAAAGGCTATGGAACGGCGACCATCAAAGCGCAGGCAGCAGATGGCAGCGGAAAATATGGAACCTGTAAAGTGACGGTAGGTTATAAAATCAACTATCACTTAAATAAAGGAACAAACAGCAGGTTGAATCCGACAAGCTTTTATAAGACAAAGGTGACTTTAAAGGCACCGTCCAGAAAAGGCTATACTTTCAAGGGATGGTATACCGATAAGAAAATGAAAAAGAGAATTACCAGTATCTCGTCAACATCCAGGAAAAACATCAGTGTTTATGCGAAATGGGAGAAAATCAAGATAGGTAAGACATCCATCGGCAAAGTACAGAGCAAAAAAGCCGGAAGCATGGCAGTAAACTGGAAAAAGGTAAAGAATGCAGGCGGATATGAAATCATTTATGGAAATAATTCCAGAATGACAAAAGGAAAAAAGGTATTAGAAACAAAAGGTACCGGCAAGACGATTAAGAAATTAAAAAAAGGCAGAACATATTATGTAAAAGTGAGGGGATTCAAAAAAGATTCTGCCGGAAAGAAGGTATACGGGACATATAGTAAAGTAGAAAGAATAAAAATTAAAAAGTAAGATGAATATAAAAAAGAAAAGTTCTTATGAATAAAATGGGTCAAATGAGCCGCTTCCGGAGTTTGTCTGGAAGCGGCTTTTGTATTGTCTTATGTTTGAGGGATAAATGGTGGTTTTATGTATAAAATTATATAGTTTTTTTAAGGATTCAGACTAAAAACTATAAAAATAAGAGATTTTGTTAAAAAAAGAAGTAATAGAAATAGGTATTTTCAATAAAAACGGTACTTTTTATTGTCTAAAAACAGTGAAATGTGTGATAAAGTATCTTCATTCTAAAACAGGAGGGTTATAGATGAAAAAAAGAGTTTCTAAAAATCTGTGGAAGCGCACCACAGCACTTTCAATGGCCGCCATAATGGCAGCAGGGTCTTGGAATCCATTAATAGTAAATGCGCAGCATGTAAAAGGAACAGCACCATTCATAAATTCTTGGTTGGTGGCAGGGCCTTATGAAACACCCGTTGCCGATGAAATTTACGGTACGGAGATACCTGACAATCCAAATTTAGCTATGCAGGCAGCAGCTTCGGCATCGTCGGCTACGCTTAGTTCAAATCCACCTGAGTTTCTAAACGATGGCTCTACCAGAAACCAATGGGTGACAGAAGGGGCAGAAATTCCCAGCTGGGCACAATTGGATTGGAGTGAGCCGATTACGGCTGGAAGCATAGGGATCACACTCTGGAATGACGGGCGTCATCGAAACCAATGGTACGATCTTGTTTTTACTTATGTTGATGACACCAAGAGTGATCCCATCCGAATAGAAAGTACCTGCCAAAGCGCTGATTATCCCACAGTATACCAGCCGGAAATTCCATTAGAAAATGTGAAATCTCTGCAGGTAATCGTGGATGACGGACTGGATCCATATCCTGGTATAACTGGAATCAGTGAAATAGAAGTTTATCAATATCCATTTACTAATGAGAAATCAGCTGTAAAAAGCATTTCTGATACAATGGCTGAGACCAATGGAGAGGATGCGGTAAATGAAGAAGCAACCGCAATGGCAGCAACGGAAGAAGTAACGGAAGCAGCAGCAATGGAGACAATTGTTCCGAAGCTGGGAGAAAGCATGACACCTGGCGGACAGAAATGGGAGTATTTTGATGACCGTATCTGGAACCGTACCTATGATGATTATCAGGACTTATACGGCTATTATGGTGTAAAGAAGGGTGTTGATACTAAAAATAAATATGTGTACGCTCATACATATGTATATAGTGATACGGAACAGGAAGTCCAGTTCCGGTTTGGCAGCAGTGGTGAGCATCGTTTGTATGTAAATGATATTGCAGTGACAGGTCCATCCAAGCCGTCTGAGGTTCAAAAGGATATGGTAATAAAGGACATTCAGCTAAAAGAAGGATGGAATAAGATTCTGCTTCAGATCAGGCATACCTATACAGATGATAAAAATGCCAATGGAGTACCAATCGCAAAAGATAATGATGTTTATTATCTTGGATTTTATGGCAGGATCACAGATCAGGAAGGAAATGCGCCGGAAGGTATAAGCTATTCTGTAACAGGGACAGACAGCGATTTGTCCATCACCACAGCTGGACTTTCTGCTGATGATGTGGTACAGGATGGAAAGCCGGGAAGAGGCCTGCCCCAGAACGTATTGCCTATGGGATATACAGAGTGGCCCTATGTATGGAATGAATCTCAGTATAATCGGGATCAGTTTAACCTGGAAGCATCCCCTTTCCAATTTATGGCTAATGGAGGAAAACCGGGTTATACTTGGCAAATTACAGAAGGAGCGCTTCCGGATGGATTGGAACTTAAGAGTGACGGAACCATAGGGGGAATAATAGAAGCAGATGCCGGAGATTACAGTTTCACCGTTCAGGTGACGGACAGGGACGGATCTGCTGCACAGCAGTCATATACACTGACGGTTAAAGAACGACCGAATAAATGGTTTGAGGAAGGCCGTGTCAGTGCATTAAGCCACTGCATTCCTGTCTACCAATATTTTGTAGACCCGAATTTTTCGGCAGATGTGTGGGCGGAGCGTGCCAGCAGACAGGGGCATTCCCTGGTATCAATTGAGGCATTGCAGCAGAATTACTACTGGCCGTCCCGTTTTGCAGATCCCAATCACGACAGAAATAAATATATGCCCAAGGATGAGAACGGAAATGTAGTGGATGGGTTAAAGCAGTTTGAGGAAGCAGTAAAACGCTATGGAATGAAATTTGGATTGTATTATGCAACAGAGGGAGGCGGACTGCAGCATTATTCTACCGATGTATTTGTGCAGAATGTGGAGGACTTAATATTACGTTACGATCCGGCATATCTGTATTTTGACGGCCCTCAGGCAATGAAAGGTGCAAATTACGATGTTATGTATAGCAATGTACGAAACTATAGTGATGAAATTATAATTGATGCCAATGCCTGGGATTCGGAATATGGAGATCCGGATTTGCGAACCGGGGAATGCAGCGGTATCTACGGACATGAGCGGGGATCAAAACTGACGAAGCGTACAATTATGGAACCTTGGAAATCCCTTCATACAAAAAATAATTATACCCCATACTATGCAAGAAGGGACGATTACCGGCTTGTCTCTCAGGAGATGGTGATGAATGCCGGAAGAGGGATGGTGGATAACAATGACCAGATGCCTTTAATGAGCAGAGGTACCAACTGGGATTCACCCCAAGATGTAGCACAGAGATATCCAAAATCCGTCCAGGAATTTGTGGATGCAAGGGAAGGACTGGCGGCATGGTTTGCACCGGAAGGAAAGCCAGAGCGTCATGAATCTACCACGGGAACTCAACCTTACTTTTTGAATGGATCGAATTGCCAGTGTACGGATGATGGAGCAGGGAATATTGATCATTTTGAAGATGGACATGGACCTAAATGGGGATATGCAATGTCCCGCGATAATAATTTTTATCTGCATATTATGAAAGGTCCGGATAGTAGAATTGGATTTGATGCAATATCCGAACAGACGCTGGTGGCAGATCCAATCAGGGATCGCGTTCAGAAAGTTATCTGGCTCAATGAAGACAAAGAGCTTTCCTTTACTCAGGAAGGAGATTTGGTGAGTATCGATATGACTGGGGTTACGGAAGACCAGGTAGACACAATTATCAAGATTGTAACAGATAATACGAAACGCAGCTATCAACTGACAAATGTGACTGCCGAAGGTAAACAGCTTGCAGATGACCGTTTACAGGTAAAAGCAGAAGGTTACATGACGTACCAGGCATTAAAAGCAGATCTGGAGCAAGTGACTTTCATAAGCTCTGACCCGTCGGTGGTATCCGTAGATGAAAATGGACTCGTAACCCCAAAAGGCAATGGTGAAGCAGATATAACGGTAACCGGAACCTATGAGGGAGTTACAAAAGAAGATACGTTAAAAGTGAAGTCAGCAGATGGTAAAGTATATGTTGGAGAAAATATGATAAGTGCGTCTTTGTGGGTTGACCAAAAAGAAGCTTATGGAAACTTTCACAACCTGGAGGGATATCCGTATTATCTGGAGGGACGTTCGGAAAAGGGTGGTGCGATTGGTTTAAACGCTGCACAGGTAACGATGAAATGCGGAATTGTAGACCTGGATGGAGGGGATAAATATACCCCCGTAGTGATTGAAGACAGTGATCTCATATCTTTTAAAGACGGGAAATTATTTGCCAAGTCTGTTGAAGAAACAACCCGTGCTGCCGTATGGGCAGAAGTGCAGCTGGATGGCAAAACATTTACCACAAACAGGGTATATCTGGATATTCAGCCTTATGAGTCAGTAGTGACGGGTGCAAAAGTTACAGCTAGCGGTCAGGTTGGTGAATATGGACCAGAGCGGGTATTGGATGGCAGACTGATTACAGGTGCAGATCTGGATGAATCCAAATGGTCCGCGTCCGGAAAAGGAGAATCTTCCCTATCTTTTGAACTGATGAACCCGGCAAAAGTGGAAAATGTGGAAATACATTACAATTCCCGAAATCAGAAATACTATAACACGCCAAAGGAGATGGAAATTCAAATCAGTGATGACGGCGAGGCATGGAGCACAGTAGAAAGTGTGAATCCTCCAACAACAGGACAGGAAGCATATTTTGGATTTTCCGATATCTACAATATAGAACCGGTTACAGCAAAATATCTGAGACTGAACTTTCCAAAAGGCAGTAACGGTAATACAGTAGACATTCTGGAAGTTTCGCTGAACGGGGAATCTATGGCGGGCCGTCTGTCAAAACTTACAGCAAAAGGTGAGAAACTAACAGATACTGATGCAAAACTTGTGATAAACGGATATGATGGAACAGGTGCAGCAATGGATTTAAGCGGAGCAGATATTTCTGTAGAGAGCAGCAATCCGGAGATTATTTCTGTACATGACAATTTTAAACTAACAGCTATATCTGAAGGCAAGGCCCGGATCAAGGTAACTGCTGTAGCAGACGGAGCATTGGCGGAGACTTCATTGTTTGCCGATGTAGATAAAAATGGGCATATTTTCTTTGGCGATTACCTGGAGAAGGTCATATTGACTGCAGATACGCAGAAGGTCAGTGTGAATCATCCCGCATCCGTTCGGATACAGGGCATGTTAAATACAAATAAACCCGCCGGACTTGCTGACGCTCAGATAGAATATATCTTCAGTGAAGGATCCCCTCTTAAGAAGCTGGAAGGCGCTGACATTATTTACATGCCGCAGGAAATACCAGCCGGGCAGAAGGTGAAAGTAAGCGTAAAAGTAACACTTGACGGTGTAACAGCAGTGAGTAATCCCATAACATTGGAGGCGGCTGGAAGTAATATTGCACCGGAAGCAGAAATAAGTGTCTCTTCCGTACGTTCCCGTTCCGGAGCACCGGATGGTAATGACGCAGACGAACGGTATTTAGCCGAAAAAGCAGTAGATGGAAATGTGGCAACCCATTGGGCTGCAAAACAGGCAGATCATTCTCCATGGATCAAACTGGATTTTGGAGAAGAAAGATCCATAGAAAAAGTAATATTGAATGAGCGCGGTCATGAAGTAAACGCAATAAGAGAAGGTTTACTGGAATTCTATGATCAAACAGGAACGAAAGTGTTCGAAAAATTAGTCCAGGAGATGAAATGGGAAGAATCCCAGGATAATCTTGTTGAACTGGAACAGCCGGTAAAAGCTTACAGCATGAAATTTACGATTGACCCTGATGGAAAATACCATCAGGCAGGAAGTGAACGTGGACTGGCGGAATTAAAGGTATTATGCGCACCAGATAACCAGAAAAATATAATTGCGGGATATCAGCCGGTGTATGCAGAAACGACTACAGGAGTTATTCCCAAAATGCCGGAGAACGTTACTGCAGTTTACAGTGATCTTACTACAAAAGCAGAAGCGGTAAACTGGGATAATATTACGCTGGATATGGTAGCTGAACCAGGTGTGATATTTGTGGAAGGAACCGTAAATCATTCAGATAAAAAGGCAGCGGCAGAAATACGGATAAGGAAATCATCCGAGCCCACACCGGATCCGGAAGTTAAGGTAGATAAAATTACGCTGAGTGAAACCGCCAAAACAGTGGTGAGAGGAACAAGCTTCCTGCTGAAGCCTGCTATATCACCGTCCAATGCTTCAAATAAAAAGATCATATGGTCCACCAGCAATGGGAAAGTCGCAGCCGTGGACCAATCCGGTAAAGTTACCGCAACAGGATATGGAACTGCCACCATCAAAGTACAGGCAGCGGACGGAAGCGGAAAATATGCCGATTGTAAAGTAACGGTAGGAAGCTATGTAGAAAAAATTACATTGAATGAAACAAAAAAAGAAGTAACAAAAGGTACATCCTTTACGCTAAAACCATCCGTATCACCATCTCATGCTTTGAATAAAAACATTATATGGTCTTCCAGTAACGAGAGAGCAGTATCGGTAGACCAGACGGGCAGAGTTACGGCAAAGGGATACGGAACTGCCACCATCAAAGTACAGGCAGCAGACGGAAGCGGAACATTTGCATCCTGTAAGGTAACGTCAGGATATAAAATCAACTACCATCTGAATAAAGGAACCAACAGCAAATCCAACCCCGCAAGCTGTTACAGGGCAAACGTAAAATTAAAGGCTCCGTCCAGAAAAGGTTATGCATTTAAAGGTTGGTATACTGATAAAAAATGGAAGAAACAAATCACAAGCATTCCGGCATCTGTCAGGAAAGATGTGCATGTATATGCGAAGTGGGAGAAAATTAAGGTAGATAAAGCTCCAATCAGTAAATTACAGAATAAGAAAGCCGGCAGAATGACAGTGAACTGGAAGAAAGTAAAATCTGTTAGCGGTTATCAACTGGTATATGCCAGCAATGCTAAAATGACAAAAGGAAAAATTACAGTAACCACAAGAAGTACAGGCAAGACAATTAAGAACCTGAAAAAAGGCAGAACATACTATGTAAAAGTGCGCGCTTACAAAACGGACTCTGCCGGAAAGAAAGTGTATGGTTCTTTTGGCAGAACAGAAAAGATCAGGATTAAAAAATAGTAGAAACGGAAGAATGATCTGACTACCGCACAAAAAAGTTGATTGAAAAAATGCCGCAACAAAGTCGCAGGAATATTATGTTTCTGCGGCTTTTTGCATCTCCGGAAATGCCTGGTAATCCTAATGCATTGCTGGCTTCGTCTTGTATATTTCAGAAAAAAGAAATATAATAAGCCCAAGAGCGTGTTTGAAAATTCATTCCCGCCAGCTGCACGCCCCACTTTGCGGCATATTTGCCCGAATTCAGGTTACGTAGCCCGCTACGTGACCTGAATTCGGGACAAATCTCCCACAAACTGTGACGCACAGCTGCCAGAAAGCAATTTTAAAATACGCTCTACAGGAAAGGATGGTGAATATAGATGAAACAGATATTTTTAGTAGAAGACGACAAAGAAATTGCAAAAAACCTTGGGCGCCTGCTTCGTTCGGAAGGATTTACCGTTACCCATGCCCCCACGCAGAAAGAGGCTGTTGCAATGCTTACAGAATATAAATTTGACCTGGCACTGGTGGATATTTCCCTGCCTGACGGAAATGGTTTTACCGTATGTACGGAGATCAGGCAGACCCAGGATATTCCCGTGATCTTTCTTACTGCTTCCGGGGATGAAGCCAGTGTTGTTACTGGGCTGAATATGGGGGCAGATGACTATATTACCAAACCTTTTCGTCCCCGGGAATTGATCGCCAGGATTGGCACCGCTCTAAGGAAATACGGTCGTTCTCCATCTGCATTTGAATTATTCGGGCTTCAGGTTGATACCGTAAACGGATTGGTGAAAAAAGACGACAGGGAAGTTTTCTTGTCGGCGTTAGAATACCGCCTGCTGCTGATCTTTATCAACAACCCGAAAAGTATTATTACACGGAACAGGCTGTTAGACGAACTGTGGGACGCGGCGGGTGAGTTCGTCAACAACAATACATTAACGGTATACATCAAGCGTCTCCGGGAGAAAATTGAGGACGATCCTGCTAATCCGAAGATCATCCTGACTGTTCACGGAACAGGGTACCGATTGGGAGGCAGCTATGTTTCGGAATAGAGAGATTCGGAAGTTTACGGTCTTGTTTGCCCTGATAACAGCTGTAGCTCCTGTGGTGGGATTTGATATTCATCCTGAGTCGGGAATACTGGTCCTTATTTTCGCCGCAGCTCTGGGAGCCGCATTTCTGGCTTTTACCAAATCCCGTTACCAAAGCCTGGAACAACTGGCAAACCAGATCGACATCGTACTGCATAACGATGACCACCTGTATATTACCGAACTGGATGAGGGTGAACTATCTATTTTGCAAAGTGAGATCACGAAAATGATGCTGCGTATCCGGGAGCAAAATGACGCACTGAAAAAAGAGAAGCACCATCTTGCAGATTCTCTTGCCGATATAGCCCATCAGCTTCGTACCCCGCTTACCTCTGCAAATCTGATTTTGACTCTGCTGCAAAATAATCCGGAGGAAAAAGAACAAAAGGAACTGCTTCGTGAAACAGAGGAATTGTTTATACAAATGGACTGGCTGATTACCTCATTACTGAAAATATCCCGTTTGGATGCAGGTATTGTGGCTTTCCAGGAAGAACAGATCAACGTGGAGCGTCTGATTAACTCATCACTTCATCCATTTCTGATTTCAATGGAACTGCACAATGTGCAGATCGAAACAGAAATACCCAAAGGAATCGTGATTTCAGGAGATGCAGGCTGGCTTTCAGAAGCAATCAAAAATATCCTGAAAAATTGTATGGAAAGTGCAGGTGACAATGGCAGGATCAAAATATCCTGTGAAGCTACCCTGCTGTATACGAAGATTATGATTCGTGACAGCGGTCCGGGTTTTGAAAAAGAAGATTTGCCCCATTTGTTTGACCGATTCTACCGTGGGAAAAATTCAGGAGCCACAGGATACGGGATTGGATTGGCACTTTGTAAGATGATTATCACTCGTCAGAAAGGAACGATTAGCGTAAATAACCATCCTCAGGGAGGAGCCGTTTTTTCAATCCGATTTTCAAAATGAGGATTCAATGCTTGAAAAGTGACGGATCTCTCACATAAAAGTCACAAAAATGTAAGTGCAAAGTTCTATTATGGGTATAGCACAAGTAAAAGGAGGCTCACATAATGGAGTTTTTAAGAGTTCATGATTTATGTAAAGTTTACGGTAAGGGTGAAAACCAGGTTACAGCACTTGACCATGTGTCACTTACCATTAAAAAAGGGGATTTTACCGCGATTATCGGTTCCTCAGGTTCCGGTAAATCCACCTTGCTTCATGCTATTGCAGGCGTTGATGTGCCCACAAGCGGCCAGGTATTTTTGGACGGGCAGGATGTATATGCCCAGAGCAATGAGAAACTTGCTATTTTCCGCAGACGGCAGGTGGGACTGATTTATCAATTTCACAACCTCATTCCCACACTGAATGTAGTGGAAAACATTACACTGCCAATTTTGATGGACAAACGGAAAGTCAACAGAGAAAGGCTGAATGATATGCTGGATCTGCTTGGTCTGCAGGAACGAAAAACACATTTGCCTAACCAGCTTTCCGGCGGACAGCAGCAACGGGTCGCTATCGGACGCGCCCTAATGAATGCGCCTGCGGTAATGCTTGCAGATGAACCTACCGGAAGCCTGGACAGTCAAAACGGACAGGAAATCATCCATCTGCTGAAAGAAAGCCACCGTAAATACCACCAGACTCTGATTATCGTAACCCACGATGAAAATATCGCTTTGCAGGCAGACCGCATTATTACCATTGCAGACGGAAAGGTGGTGCGGGATGAAAGGCAGGTGGCCTGGTCATGAATATATTCAATAAGGTTGCTCTGCAGGGGTTGATTAAGAACCGGGCGAGAACGTTTATAACGATCATCGGAGTTGTTCTGTCTGCCGCCTTAATTACAGCAGTCGCTTCATTTGCCGTTTCCCTGCAAACCTATATGGTAAATGGGGCAATCATGAAATACGGCGGCTGGCACGTTGCATTTCCCTATGAAGATTCCGTTTTTATACAGGAACAATCCCAGGACAGCAGAGTTTCCAGCGTTGCATCTTTTGAAAATGTTGGCTGGGCAATGCTTGAAGGCGGAGAAAACCCTGACAAACCATATCTATTTATAGCCGGTTTTAACAAGGACACCTTTGATGCTCTGCCGATTGATCTGCTTTCAGGCAGACTGCCGGAAAACAGCAATGAGATTGTTGCCCCGGCTCATGTATCGTCAAACGGCGGTGTAAAGATATCAGTTGGGGATACCATTACTCTCCCTGTTGGCATCCGCCATGCCGGAGAGGAGACACTAAGCCAGCATAATCCGTTCCGTTCAGGAGAGGAAACATTTACAGCACAGGAAAACAAAACTTATACGGTCGTAGGTATATGCCAGAGGCCTGCATTTGAGGAACGATCTGCTCCGGGCTACACGTTTATCACAAAAGCGGATACCACAGACAAAGCGGAGAGTTTCAGTGCATTTGTTACTCTGAAAAATCCGGCAAAGGTTCGCTTGTATGCAGACCAGGCTGCCGGGGACGGCGCGTATGTTCTGAACGACGACGTACTGCGGTTCATGGGAATATCCGATGATCTGATATTCAATACCCTGCTCTATTCCATTGGCGGTGTACTGGTTGTACTTATTATGCTGGGTTCGGTATTTCTGATTTACAACTCATTTCATATCTCCCTGAATGAACGTACCCATCAGTTTGGAATTCTCATGTCGGTGGGGGCTACGGAGAAACAGCTGAAAAATTCTGTGTTGTTTGAGGGACTTTGTATCGGAGCTGTGGGGATTCCCATTGGTATATTAATTAGTATACCCAGCATCAAACTCGTACTTGCCCTTGTAGCTAAGAATTTCGCCAATGTGCTTTATGACAATGTACCTCTGACGTTAAAAGTATCTGTTCCTGCTCTGGCGGCGGCAGTAGTGATCAGCATGGTCACTATCTTGATTTCGGCGTATATTCCGGCAAAGAAAGCGGCTGGCATACCGGTTATGGAGTGTATCCGTCAGACAAATGAAATCAAGGTTGAGGCAAAAGCCATCAAAACTTCGAAATTTACATGGCGCATTTATGGTTTGGAAGAAATGCTTGCATTAAAAAACTTTAAGAGGAACAAGCGGCGTTATCGCAGCATTATCCTATCGCTTACTTTAAGTGTTGTGCTGTTTGTAGCTGCCAGTGCCTTTCGATCAGATTTAAATCAGACAGCACAGCAGACAAAAGTGGTTACCGACTATGACATCGGATTGGGGACACAGGACATGGATGACAGCGAAATGCTTGGGCTTTATGACAAGCTGAAGGCTGTGGAAGGCGTTACCCAAAGTTCCTGTCAGATCATTCAGAAGTATTCCTGTGCTGTTCAGTCAGGCAGTCTGTCGGATGCTTACCGGCAATCAGCAGATGAACAATTAACGGAAGAAACGGTAAATCTGCCCATGGAAATTCAATTTTTGGACGATGACACCTATCATGAAATTATCAATGGTTTGGGTTTGCCTGCTGAGGAATATACCGGGGTAAATGCAAGACTGATCGCGGTTGCCAAAATGGAGGATAACAGTGGTCAGGCAGGGGATGTCAGCCAGCTTGCAGATTTATTCAAAAGTTCTTCTTCCAGTGTTACGGTTATGCCTGAAGTAAATGGCAAGCCCCAATTAGAGCAGGGGAAAAATATAATGATTACCAGTGTGGACATTGTGCCGCCAGATACCCCGCCAATAACGGGAACCGTCCAGCAGAAGCCATACTTCTTTCAGATCATGGCACCCTGGTCCCTCAGGGAGAAACTCGCCCTCACCGATACCGCTGCAGATGTCAGGGTCAAAGGCCTTACGTTTCAGTCAGATAATCCTTCGAAGTCAACAGCGAAGATGCAGGCGCTGATTGAAGGATCGGGTATTACCTCCAGCTATACGTTATACAATGTCCATGCAATGATGGAGTTAAACCGCAACGTTTTATTCATTGTAAATCTGTTTACCGTTGTTTTTATTATCATGATTTCACTGATCGCAGTAGCAAATGTATTCAATACGATTGCAACCAATATCAAGCTGCGCAGGCGTGAGCTTGCCATGCTTCGTTCGGTGGGAATGTCCGACCGGGATTTTAATAAGATGATGCGTTTTGAGTGTATCTTATATGGTGGATGGACGCTGGTGTTTGGACTGCCCATATCAGTCATATTTTCATGGCTGATTTATAAGGGGATGGTGGCCGGCGGAGCAGACATTGATTTTACACTCCCGTGGGGAAGCATCATACTCAGTATGCTTGGTGTATTTTCTATAATATTTATTACAATGCTTTATGCCGTGAGTAAGATCAGAAAAGAAAATATCATTGATGCACTTCGGGATGATATGACCTGACGGCCGGTGCCTAAAGGCGGTGTTAGATGAAAGTAAAATGAGGTTAATAACTAACAAGGGCGTCAGATCATATCTGGCGCCTGTTTGTATTATGATTATCAGAAAATGACGAACCTAAGCAGCGCTGTCACATTCCGCCCCATCCGGAATTTCACCCGCCCATTTAAATGCCTTTTGAGCCAGAACAACCGCTATAATTTCGTTTATAACAGCAGCGGCTGCAATGGTACCCTGTATGATTTTGGCTGAATCCGGTGCGGGTCCTTCCAGGGCAGCAACAGCAATACCTGTAAATACCAGTGATACCCCGGAATGGGGAAGCAGGGTAAAGCCCAGGTATTTTCGGATCACATCCGGTGAATGAGAAAGTTGGGCGCCCAAATATGCACCGGTGTATTTGCCCACAGCTCTGGATAAAATATAGATTGCCGTGAATATACCGGCACCCATAATCAGGTGGTAATCCAGAGGTGCCCCCAGATTCAGGATCACTGCAATCAAAGCAAATCCCAGAATTGGATTGAATTTCTTCATAATAACCTGAAGCTGTTCTTCCGGGATCATATTGGAAAATGCAGCGGAAAATGCCATACCAATCAGCATGAAATTCAAAACAGGTTCCGGCAGTATATAGGTATTAAATAAAAATCCGCAGATGGATGCCAATAGTATAAATGCACATAATTCCAGGAGACAGAGGCTAGCGGAAGCCGTCTTTTTAAACAGGAAGCCTGCGGGTATGCCGATCACTGCACCGATAATCACAGGAAGTACCGGAGTAAGGACGATCATATAAATGGGCATGGAAGATGCGGATACCTGTGCGGAGACCACAGATATAATTGTAAAAAAGATGACAACTCCGATAATATCATCAATTGCAGCTAGGGGGATCAACGTCTTTGTTACAGGACCATTTGTATGGAATTCCCTGACAATGGACAGGGACGGGGCAGGTGCAGTTGCAAGAGCAATACTTCCCATAATGGCAGCAAGATAGAGCGGAATGTTAAGAAAGTAAAAGATTGCGCCAAAAGTAAGGGTAACTACTGCAAAAGTCACCAGAGATTCGGCAATTGTCGTTACAATAATCTGATTGCCGGAACGTTTTATATTTTTCCAGATAATTTCTGTTCCAATCATCAGCCCCACTGCACACTCCAGTATATGATTGGAAGTCTGATACCACTTCATATCCAGAACAGATTGATTCAATAGCTGCAGGGCATGGGGGCCCAGAATCATACCTGCAATGAGCCAGCCCAAAATAGCAGGCAGTTTAATTTTAGAAACTAATTTGCCGGCAGCAAATGCCAGAACAATTGCTGCGGCCAGACGTAAAACAGCTAATATCATAGTCTTTCCTCCTGGGCGATGCCGGTAGTGTCAAGTTTGACACTCCTGTTTTTATAAAAAACCTTATATTTTCAAAGGATTCACCACTTTTTTATAAAAAAAAGCAATGACCTCCTTTTTTCTGTGAATACTGTAAGTACCAACCATCAACATTCACAAGACCAGAAAGGATTTCATC